>DATINM010000113.1:0-50042 GCA_035474235.1 Pyrinomonadaceae bacterium | reverse complement strand
TCCTCATCGAGAGTCAGGATTCTCTCGCGCCGCCTCTCGAAGCTGACGACTATTAGCGGCTCGCCGGACGTGAACGGGTTCTTGTGAATCCATCCCTCGCGCACGGCGATGTTGAGCATTCGCCGCAGGACGCACGCTTCCCTGTTCCAAGCGCCGATTGACCGCGCACGTTTGTAGATTGTCGGCGTCTGAAGGCGGAGCGAACGGTAAGCGCAGATGTGACCGTAACTAATCTCCCTGAGTTTCCGCTTCCCGAAAAACGCCCGGAAGTGAATAAGGTATCCTTGCGGATGAACCGTGTCGCGCAGCCCCGCTATCTTCCTTCCCTCGACGTACTCGGCGGGCTTGAGGTAATGCTTTTCGTAGTGGTCTGCGAGGTCGTTGAAAGTGAGTCGGTTGAAGTCAACGACCTTACTCCCCTCGTCGTCTATCTGCCGTAGGAGTGACTTTAGCTTCGCCTCCGCGTCGGTCTTGCTTTTCGCACGCCGTTTGACATACCGGCGCTTCCCGTTGTCGTCCGTGACTGAAGTTCTGGCAATCCATTCCTTTCGCTCAGGGTCGTAAAGAACGTATCCCTTTCTTTGCCTCATGTTTAGCCCCTTTGGTTGGGGTCTCTTTGGTGGGTCTCTTTGAAGCCGGAAAGAGAGGTACTTTGATTGACGAAAGGGACTGACAAACTTGACTCCGCTCAAAACCGCCCGCTATTATCACAACCTGCGTGGGGCAGTAGCTCAGTTTGGCAGAGCGCGGCGTTCGCAACGCCGAGGTCAGGGGTTCGATCCCCCTCTGCTCCACCAAAAATTTTCGACGGCCACGGTTTTCGAGTCGAGCGGCAGGACTTCACGGTCTGCCGCTCTTTGACGTTCGGTGGGCGCGTCTGCAAAACTTCAGCGCCGAAGCATTCAAACACGAGCCGGGAGGAAGCGACATGACCACTCAAGACCTTCAGAGTTTGAAGGCCGAGTTGCACGACATAGATGGCGAGATGCACACGGCAACCGCCAAGATCGAGCGCATCGAGCGTGAACGCGCCGCCGGTCAGACGACCGAAGCGGAGTCGGAGGCCGAACTCCGTGCCGCCCGCGAAGACCAAAAGACCTACGAGGCGCGACGCGCAGAACTTCGCAGGCAGATCGCCGAACTCGGCGAAAGACTCGAAGACTACTGAAGAAACGGGGCGATAGGCAGGGCGGAGTCGAGACAAGTTTTGAGATTTGAAATCTCGAATCTCAAATCTGGAATTTGAAGCGCGAAGCGACTGCTTCACGCCGTCCGCCCTGCTACCTGTCGCTGCCTCGCGCCCGCTGCCATCCGCTTCCCGTTTCTGCCGTTCGCCTCCTTATTTTTTGACGGGCAACCTGCCGCCGCGTCTCTGCCATCAATCGCTGCTGAAGCCCGACTCTCTCCCGCTTGCCAAATCGCGTCTCTCTCTGTTTACATTGTGCCCTTGAAATCAGAGTTGTCCGCCCGCTTGGAGGAGTTATGAAGATTCGCAATCTCGCGCGCCCGTTCGCGGCCCTCGCGCTCGCCGCGCTCGTGTCCGCCGGCGCGCTCGCCGACACCATTCACATGAAGGACGGACAGGTCATACGCGGCCAGATCGTCTCGTTCCGCGACCAGCAGTTCACGGTGCTTATCGGCGCAGGCTCGCGCGGGCGGCGCAGCCGCGTCACCGTCTACATGGAGGACGTTGACTCAATCGAGTTCGACTCGGCGGGCGGCACGGACACGGCCTCGAACGCGGGCGACGACAACTCCGGCGCGACGAACGATACGAGCCGCACGCAGCAGCCCGCGCCTCGACAGTCCGAGCCGCGGCAGTCCGACTCGCGCCAGACCGCCCGCCCGCCCGTCCTGAACAACGGCGACACGGGCCCCTCGTCCGCGCCGTCGAACACGGGCCGCCCGAGCGGCGGCACGACGACCACATCACAGACCGGCGCGGGCAACTCGCCCTTCTTTCCCGTGCGCGTGCGCGTGCGCGCCGACAACACTGCGAACGGCTGGACGGATTCGGGGCTGATGGTTCGGAAGGGTCAGCGGCTACGCGTCTCTGCCACGGGGCGCGTCTCGCTCGGCAACGGCAACTTCTCGACGCCGACCGGCCTGCCGCGGCTCGTCGATACCGAGAAGCTTATGCGCAACGAGCCTACGGGCGAGTTGATCGCGGTCATCGGCGACGACAACGACGAGTTCATACCCGTCGGCGCGGGACGCGAGTTCTACGCGCCGCGCGACGGGCGGCTCTTCCTCGGCGTCAACGAAGGCAACCTCGCCGACAACACCGGCAGCTACGACGCGCTTATCGAGGTCGAACCCGTCACGAGCGGCGGCAACTGAAAAAGAATCGGAGGCCGCGAAGCTTCAAAGGGCCGGAGTTTTCCGATGCAGCGGACGAGCCGTTCAACCATTTGACGGCTCGCGGCATCTAAAACTCTGACCCTTTCTTTGTTTGACCGTTAACGCGGGCGGGCCTTATATTCTGAATCGTCGAGAAAGACGCCTCGCCTGCCTTTACGATTTTGAGGTTTTTATCATGAGCATCAACTCAGCGCGCCGTCTCGCAGCCGCGGCCCTTGCGTCGGCACTCCTTCTCGCCTCGGCTTTCGCGCCCCGAAGCACGGCCGCGCTCGCGCAATCGCGCCGCACTCCGCCCGAGGCCCCGCAGAAGAAGAACACGCGGCCCGACGAGAAGCAGACGACCGACCAGCAGCAGCAGACCGAGCCGCAGGAACCCGCGCCGCCCGACACGCTCAAAGAGCAGGAGGTCGTCCGCGTCGCGACCAACATCGTGCAGATCGAGGCGGTCGTCTATAACAAGAAGTCCGGGCAGATCATCAACGGCCTGAAGAAAGAGAACTTCGCAATATTCGAGGACGGCGTGCAGAAGGACATCACGAACTTCGCGACGCCGGACGCGCCCGTCACCGTCTCGCTCGTGCTCGAATACAGCAAGCTCGGCCAGTGGCAGTCATACGCGGGCAGCATGGGTCAAGACCCCTACGGCATGGAGGAGATGATGGGGCCGACGGTGGCGTTCCTCCAGCAGTTCATCAAGCCGCCCAACGACTACGTCTCCGTCATCGCATACGACATGAGAGTCACGCCGCTCACAGACTTTACGAACGACCCGGCGCGCATCAGTCAGGTCATAAGCCTCCTGCTCCGAAACCAGCCCGTTTACAACGAGGCGAACCTCTACGACGCGCTCAAGCTGACGCTCGTCGGAGGAAAGGCCGATTCGGTCGTGCTCGAAAACTCGAAGTCTTCGACGAGCGAATACTCCGGCATGACGAGCCTCAAAGACTCGCGCCGCAAGGCCATCTTCCTTATCACGACCGGCATTGACACCTTCAGCAAGATCAACTACGACCAGGCGCGCAAGATCGTGCAGAACGCGGGCATCCCCATCTACATCATCGGCACGGGCGAAAAATATTTCAAACTTTACGACAGCCAGATGGGCGCGCAGGACGGGCTGCTCGGCGCTACACAGCCCGGACGCATGACGATGCTTCAGGCGCGCAACGCGCTCAAGACCTTCGCAGACGAGTCGGGCGGCGCGTACTACCCTGTAACCTTCGAGGGCGAGCTTCCAAAAGTCCTCCAATCAATCAACGCGCTGATGCGCAGCCAGTACAGCCTCGCCTACAGCGTCGGCGAGCGCCGCGACGGCAAGCAACACAAGATCGTCGTCAAGGTTGACGTTGACGGAGACGGCAAGTACGACGACAAGGATTTCGTAGTCAAGGCGCGCGAGTTCTACAACTCGCCCAAGAGCCAGTAAGCGGTAATAAAGAGGTCAAACAAA
The DNA here is from genome assembly GCA_035474235.1 of Pyrinomonadaceae bacterium. Taxonomy (GTDB): domain Bacteria; phylum Acidobacteriota; class Blastocatellia; order Pyrinomonadales; family Pyrinomonadaceae; genus QHXN01. The sequence goes on along the minus strand of DATINM010000113.1, from coordinate 46,231 downwards.
GAAGGCAGCCGTCGTGCGAAACGTGGCTGCCTTTCTTTTTACTCTCACCTTGTTCGGATAGAGTGAACTGCTCGCGCGCCCCATGAATAGAAGCGTGCGGTGATTCATTCAATCACAGGCTAGGAAAATTCCGCTCTTAAATTTCAGCGCTTCATGGCAAGCGAAGATCCGCTTCTCCAGACCGGAGAAGGCGATCTTGTTTTCGGTCTTATGTTGGAGTTCCAAGCATTCTTCAAGGAGTTTATCTACCTCACACGGGGCATAAAACACATCCCTGAAAACATACCAGATGCGCCCGAGCATTTCGTAGCCCTTGCCGGTCAAATCTTCCTTGAATAATCGTTCACGGCGGGCAAGAAAACTCTGACGGTCTTCATCTGCAATCCGCTCTATCTCCACCGGCGCGCCGAGAACGTTTATAAATAATTCTTCCCACTCATTAATTTCTAACTCCGGATAGGTGCTAAGGTTTTCTCCATAGCTATGAAGACTCTCAGGATCATCTTGAACAGAGATACCTAAACCCATACAACTCACACTCCGTACAGCCGGACGCGGAATTCGTCGTTGAAGGCGTGAATCTCCGACTTGCGTCCTGAGAATAGACGCGACTCACGAAGCAGCATCGGGAGTCCGCCCGTCGGCAGTCGAAGGCCGTAGGCCGGACTCTTGAAGATTGCCGCGAGTTGCGGGTTCAGGCGTTGCGGCACTCCGTACCGAATCGCGCGCTGCATCGCGGGCGTGAACCCGGCGGTGCGACGCGGATTCGTTATCTCGATTGAGTTGTCGAAGATGTGAACGCGCGTCTGGACTCCTGCGAGCGCGAGGTCGCGATGCGCGAGCGCGTTTGAGAGCGCCTCGGTCAGCGCGCCGCGATGGTAGTTCGCGCGCGGCGCGACGGGCGACTCCGTTTCGGCGTTGCTTTGGTTCGCGCGTGGACGCCTGTCGAGAAGGTCGCAGTAGCGTTCGACGAAACGCAACGCGGACTCGAAGAGCGTGTGCAGGTTGCCCGCGAGTTGGAGGCTCTCGACCTTCGGCGACTGCGTCGTGTCGCCCGCGAACCGCGTGGCCGTCAACGATGCGCGCGGCAGCAGTTCCGCGACGCGCTCGTCGCGACCAAAGAGCAGAAGTCCCGCCACCGTCGGCGCGACGCGGTCGCCCCGCGCGCCCGTCGCTGCGGGCACGGCGAGCAGGAGGTCGCGCTCCAAGACTTCGGCGGTCGGGTAGGCCGCGCCCGCGCGCGCCGCGGTGTAGGCATCGCCCTCGAACTCGCGCACGAAGCTCCAAAGATGCGCCTCGTCAACGTCCTCGACTTCAGCGCCGAGCGCCGCGACGTTCTCGTAAGTCAAGGGGCGCGACTCGTCCATGAGCGCGGAGAGTTCTTCGCGCGTGGCCTCGCGCTTTTCGGCTCCGACGCGCACGAAGTAGCGCCCGTCGGTCGTGTGATAGGGTCTGCGCTTTCCGGCGGCAACGTCGAGCGCGACGATGCGCGTGCCGTTGTCGAACGAGACGATGTCAACGAAGGGGAAGACCGCGGGCACAACGTCCTCGCGGCAGATTTTTACGAGTTCGTCGCGCACCGATTCCGGGTCGTCGAGGCCCTCGACTCTGAGGTTGTCGTTGACGCCGAAGACGATGACGCCTCCGCCTGTGTTTGCGAGCGCGGCTATCCCTTGCGCGATGCGTTCGGGGTTCGAGAGTTTGACTTTGAGTTCGAGGAAGGTGTCCTCGCCGCCGCGCACGAGCGTCATAAGCTCCATGCGCGATGTCTGCGGCGCGGGCGTCGTCAGGTACTCCTGAAAAGAGCGTTCCGAGAGGGGATCGTGACGCTGGCGTTTGAATTTTCTGCGAGCCATTTCTGTATAGGCGACGCTCTTTAAGTCGCCCGGACGCCTCAACCGTACAGCGTCTCTGGAATAAAGAGGGGCAGTTTTGAGTTTTCGGTTTTCAGTTTTCAGTAAGCTGTCTTAACAAAGCAGTCCGCCATCGCCGGAAGCATCATCCGAAGCAGGATGCTGAAAACTCAAAACTGAAAACTGACATCCCCTCAACCTATGATTTGACTGTCCTCTTCGCCGCCCCGGCCTGTGACGGCTTCGAGAATCGTCAGTTCGCGCCTCTCAAACCGACGCCCCTGAAGCGGAACAACCAGCGCGTAGAGCACGATGGAAGCGGCGGCGAACGCTGTGAGTATAACATACTTGACGACGAAGCTCTGCGCGAGTTGCGCCGCGAAGACCGACACTGCGGGCGGAATAAGCAGCACGATGAAGAAAGGTATGAGCAGAATACCTCCGACGCCCGAACGGTTCATGCGCTTGCCGAATTTGACGCGCACGGGAAACTGCAACGAGAGCCAGTTGCCGAAGAGCGCGAACAGCGCCGCCGTGTTGACAAACGCGAGCGCCGCGAACAGTAGCGTCCGCGGAGTCAGGTCGCCGAAGACGAGGCCGCCGACGAAAACGCCCGCCGTGACCAAAACGAGCGAGATGAACGTGACCGCCGCGTTCTTCGCGACGAGTATCATCCGACGGCTCACGGGCGACAGCACAAGCGCGCGCATACCTGCTCCGTCGTAGCCGAACAGGTTTGTCGAGAGCGGCGAGACGAGCGTGAAGATGTAGAGCACGCTGAAGACCGCGCCCGCGCCCTCGGCGTAAGGCGAAATCATCGCCCAACTGCGCCGCGCACCGCCGCCGAACGGGGCCATCCTCAGAACTATCGTCAGCCCGACGGCCATCAAAGCAATAACCCGCAACTGAGCGTTCCTCACGGCGTAGCGCAACTCCTTCTCGACGACCGCCGAGAACTCCGGCGACACCAAAGGAAGACGCCAGCCCGCGTAGCTCTCAACCTCGCTCTTCTCCTTGCTCTTGTCCTTCTCCTTCTCCTTCGCAATCTCTACTGTCGTCGCGACCGGCGCGCGTCTCGATGCGCCTCCCTTCCCCAGAGCCGTCCGTCGCGCGACAAGGTAAGAGAGCGCCACACACGCCGCAGCGTAAGCCGCGAGCACGACGAGCGACGAAGCGAGCGCGCCCGCGCCGTTCGCACGCAGCCCGAACGAAAGCGCGTAAGCAGCCGCGCCCGAAGGCGTCCAGCGCGCGCGCTCGAAGTACGCGCCGTAACGCTCGACGAGCGGCATTAACTGTCCCATCGCCGCGCCCGTCATGCCGAGCGCCGCGCCGAGCAAAGCCAACAACATCTCGCCACGCGTCCGCTTCGTCCTCATCAAAGCGCCGACGCCCACCGCCAGAAGCTTCGAGAGCGAAAGCCCGAACGCGACCGCACACAACGAAACGACAATCCCCGCCGCGACGCTACCGTTCGCTATCCCCGCGCCCAAGCCCATCGCCAGCGACACAGGCACTGCGAAGATCGCCGCGAGTCCCGTCAGGTCGCTCAAAAAATCGAACACGAAAAGCTTGCCTAGCGAGATCGGGTACAGAAGCATCCGCCCCGGCTCGAACCTCCCGCCCCCGCCCAGAGCCAGAGGCATCAAAGCCCACATCAAAAACATCACCGTGAAGATGAAGAACAGAAACAGAAACCCGTCGAGCGACGCACGCGCGCTCACTCCGCTCGCGCCACCGGGCAGCGTCAGGAAGTACGCCGCTGTCCCCAAACCCACCGAGATGAGCAGCGCCAACGCAAGCCCCGCCAACACGCCCAACGTCGCCGCCACGCGTCCCACTACGGCCCTGCGCGAACGCATCGAGTTCCTAAACAGCCGCCACTTCAACCACACCAGCGCGAAGAGTTGAGACATAAATCACCCGCACCAAATGCTCTCTACTTTTCCTTGCATCACAGCCCGCGGCGGTATTATATGCTTCTTGCGTACTTCTGCCGCAAACCTGCGGTAAGAAACTCGTCTATGCTGTGGGAATCGGAACTCAAATTATGAAGAACGAAGCAGAAAATCAAAGGCAGAGTTTTTTTAGCGAGCGAGCGGCGGGCGGCAGTAAAGAGTCTCCGAGTGCGTTGCGATGCCGAAGGAAGTTTCTGCGCTTCTTTCCCGGCGGGTTCGGGGATGAGACTTACGTGGAGTGGGAGCGCGGGTACAAGTGGGAGACGCACGAGCGTTGGGAGGAGGCTCTGGGGCGCGGGGAGTTCAGGCGGCTTCTGCGCGCGCACGAGTTCAAGGAGGTCGCGGCGCGTGCGGTGCGCGTCGAACAGCGTTCGCGTTACAGCATGATCTTCTCGTTCGAGAAGATGGCGCTGCGCGATGCGGTGAAGTCGGACGAGGGCGCGCGCACGTTCGCCGAAGGGCTTTACGAGTTCCTGCACGGCGCTGGCAACATCGAGCGAAAGTTCGTGCGATGGGTCGAGGCGGTCGCACGGCTTCCGCGCAGGCAGACGCGCGTGCTGACGTGGCCGCTCGTGACCGTCTTCGGCTTCATCGCACAGCCCGACACGCACGTCTTCCTCAAGCCGACCGTCACGCGCATCGCGGCGCGCGAGTACGGGTTCGACTTTCAATACAAATCAAAGCCGTCGTGGGAGACTTACGCGAGCCTGCTTGAGTTCGCCGAGACCATTCGCCGCGACCAGCGGAGTTTGCGACCGCGCGACATGATAGACGCGCAGTCGTTCATGTGGGTGCAAGGCTCGGACGAGTACGCGGAGTGAGCGTGGGCGCATTACACGGAGAAGCTGAGCGAGGACGCGAGCACTCCGAAAGCACGTCGCAAGCGCGCCGCCGCAACTAATACCGATTGATTTCCACGGAGAAGATTAAACATGGCTGACTCATTAGCAGAACATTATCTCGAAAACGTCGTCGCGGAGTTTCGCGGCTTGAAGCGGCTCGCGGACAAGGCAATCGCGCAGTTGAGCGACGAGGAGTTCTTCCGCGCGATTGACGCGGAGTCGAACAGCGTAGCTCTCATCATGAAACATCTGGCGGGCAACATGCGCTCGCGCTGGACTGATTTTCTGACGAGCGACGGCGAAAAGCCCGACCGCCGGCGCGACTCGGAATTCATGGTCGAAGGCGAAGACCGCCGCGCGATTGAAGAGAAATGGGAGCGGGGCTGGCAGTTGGTCTTCGACGCGCTCAAGCCTCTGAAGGGCGAAGACCTGATGCGAAAGGTTCTCATCCGCCGAGAGCCGCACACGGTCGTCGAGGCAGTCAACCGTCAACTCACGCACTACGGCGAGCACACGGGGCAGATAATCTTTCTCGCGAAGCACCTCCGGTCTTCCGAATGGAAGACTCTGAGCATCCCGCGCGGCCAGTCCGAAGCTTTCAACAAGAAACAGGACGAGAGGCCGCAGTCGGAGTCTTATCACGAGCGAATCGGCGAAGAGAAGGCTTGAGACTGATCCATGCCTGAGCCGGCGTGAGATTCTTTTATGCTTGAGGGCGACGCGGACGTGTGCGCGTATGTCGGGATGGGGTCGAACCTCGGCGACCGCGCGGGCAATCTACTGCTCGGCGTGCGCGGTATGATGTCTGCGAACTTGCGCGTCGCGCGCCTGTCGTCTGTTTACGAGACCGAGCCGGTCGGCGTCGAAGACTCTCAGCCCGCGTACCTCAACATGATCGCGGAGCTTTGCGCGCCGCTTCCCACGCCCGAAGAACTTCTCGCGCGCCTTCTAAAAATCGAGTACGCGCTCGGACGACGGCGCGTGCGATCTCGCGCGGCTCGCACGGTCGACCTCGACCTTTTGCTCTACGGCGACGAACGGCGCGAGTCGGAGTTTCTACGGCTGCCACACGCGCGCTTTCATCTGCGTCGCTTCGTGCTCGTCCCGCTCGCGGAACTCGCGCCGGGCGCGCGCCATCCCTTGCTCGGACGCGCCTGCGCCGAACTTCTCGCCGACCTTGCCGACGATTCGGAGGTGAAACTCTGGAAGCCGGGAGGAAAGGCAAGGCGGAAGGATGAAGGATGAAAGATGAAGACGGAAGGCGGAAGGATGAAAGATGAAGAGTTGTCTTCGCTTCATCCTTCATCCTTCCGCCTTCATCCTTTTCTTCTTGCCGCTGCGCGGGCGTGTGCCTATAATTCGTCGCTCTCAAATTTGCCGTCTTCAATCAAGCGGGCGTAGAATGTCGCCAATCATGCGCCGCCGAACAATCTTTCTGGCAGCCGCGGTCTTAGCTTTCGTTATCGGAGCATCGCTCGATTATCAACTCCGAAGGCCGGGCGCTATTCCCGACTGCTTTTGCACGAGCGCAAAGTGCCGTTTAGTCTTCGTCGCCGACCACACGCTGATTTCCCTAAATCATCCGGTCGAGATTCTCGACTCGCTCCGCACGGCTCGTTGGATCGACTGAACCCGCGCCTAAGCCAAAAGGAATAACCTTCAAATGGTCTATCTCAAACAGCAGCGACCCGAAAAAGTGACCGTGCCCGCCGTCCGCGCCAGCAAGGAGCGCGGCGAACGCCTCGTATGCCTGACCGCATACGACTACCCGACCGCGCGCATCGTTGACGAGGCAGGGACGGACATCGTTCTCGTCGGCGACTCGCTCGGCAACGTCGTGCTCGGCTACGACTCGACCGTCCCCGTCACGCTCGAAGAGATGCTGCACCACACGCGCGCCGTGCGCCGCGGAGTCGAGCGCGCGCTCTTAGTCGCAGACATGCCATACGGCACTTACCACACGGGCGCGACCGAGGCCGTGCGCTCGGCGCTCCGGCTCGTCAAAGAGGGCGGCGCGGAGGCGGTCAAGCTCGAAGGCGGTCGCAACCGCGTCGAGATAATCCGACGGCTCGTCGGCGAAGAGATTCCCGTGATGGGCCACATCGGACTCACCCCGCAATCTCTGAACAAGCTCGGCAGCTATCGCCTGCAAGCGAAGACGGCGGAAGCGGCGCTCGCGCTCGTCGAGGACGCGCGGATGCTTGAGGACGCGGGCGTCTTCGCCGTCGTCCTCGAAGTCGTGCCGCGCGAGATCGCGCGCATGGTCACCGAAGCACTGCACGTCCCGACAATCGGCATCGGCGCGGGCGCAGACTGCGACGCACAGATTCTTGTCACGCACGACCTGCTCGGACTCTCCTTTAGCCGCACGAGTCCTCGCTTCGTCCGTCAGTACGCGAACATCCGCGAGGCGATGAACGACGCCGTTACGCGCTACGCCGACGACGTGCGCACGGGCGCTTTCCCCTCGGACGAGGAATCGTACCCGCTCCCCGCCGACGCAGCCGCCGAGCTTGGCATCGCGCGCGCCGCCGACAAGGAAATGAAGAAGCCGTGAACGGTAAATGGTAAATGGTGAGTGGACGTTGCCCCGACGCGTCTCGAACGACGACGCTCAATCCGGCTAACGCGCAATCACCATTCACCATTTACCATTTACCATTTATCAAAATGGAAATCATCAACCGCCGCCAGCGCATGGCGAGTGTCGCGCGCAAGTTAAGGCGCGAGGACAAGACAATCGGACTCGTGCCGACGATGGGCGCACTGCACGAAGGCCACCTGAGCCTTGTGCGCGAGGCGCGAAGGATGTGCGACGTTGTAGTCGTCTCGGTCTTCGTCAACCCGACGCAGTTCGGCCCCACCGAAGACTTCAAACGTTACCCGCGCGACCTGACCGGCGACACGACGAAGCTCACCGACTACAGCGTTGACTACATCTTCGCCCCGCCCGCCGAGGAGATTTACCCGAAGAACTTCGCTACCTACGTCAACGTCGAGGGATTGTCCGAGACGATGGAGGGCGCGGCCCGCCCCGGACACTTCCGCGGCGTCGCGACCGTCGTCACCGTGCTCTTCAACACCGTCCGCCCCGACTTCGCATTCTTCGGGCAGAAGGACGCGCAGCAGGCTCTCGTCGTCCGCCGCCTCGTGCGCGACCTCGCCTTCGACATCGAGGTGGTCGTGCTGCCCACCGTGCGCGAGCAGACGGGACTCGCACTCTCTTCGCGCAACTCATACCTCGACGACGGGCAGCGCAAGGCCGCGACGATTCTTTACCGCGCGCTTTCGCAGGCGCGAGAGGTTTACAACGAGGGCGAGCGCAGCACGAAGAAGCTGGCCGAGACCGTTCGCGCGCAGTTCGACACGGAGCCGCGTGCGCGCCTCGAATACGTCGGCGTCGTTGACGCCGAGACGATGGAGAAGTACGACCGCATACCCGAAGACCGCGCCGTGCTGATCGCGCTCGCCGCGCAAGTCGGCGCGACCCGCCTCATCGACAACATCGTCATCCAGCCCGCCCGGCAAAAGACTCGCACCACGTCGGAGTCATAGAAGGAGCAATCTCTCTCGATGCCTTTAACGGAACCTCGTCGCAAAGCGTAAGCGAAATCTGATCCTTTCGAGAGCGTTAAGCCGCGTATGATTTTGAAAGAGATTGGCGCGCGCGCGGGCTTGCGGTCGGGGGGCTTTGATGTATAATTCCCCGCCGTAAGCCCGAGGCAGGACGTGACGACCCCCGACGCCGTTTCTAATCCTCGCTGTTTGAGAGCGCGCAGATTCACGTTTGCTTTTCAAGCACGCGATTTACCCGCCCGCGGTAAAAACCTTGAAACAGTATGCAGTCGTCGCCCGCCGCCGCCGCCGAGGCGTTCGCCCGCGCGCGGAAACTTCAACGGCTCGCCGAAGTCCCGTCGGGGAGTCAGTTCACACGTTCTCAACCGTCAAGACCTTTCTGTAAGATTTAGAGGAGACAGCCAATGGAACGCATCGTTCTTAAGCACCTTAGCGGCTCGAAGGCCAATCAGGTGGAGGAGTTCCCGCTCAGCCACGTTAAGGAACTGATCCTCGGGCGCGACCCTTCGTCAACGGTGAAGTACGACCCCGACCGCGACGACCTCGTCGGTCGCCAGCACGCGCGGATAACGCAAGACCCGAACGACCCTTCGCAGTTCATCGTCACAGACCTGAACAGCCGCAACGGCACGTTCGTCAACCGGCAGAGAATCACGGGCACGACGCGCGTCAACCCCGGCGACGTTGTGCAACTCGGCCCGAGCGGGCCGGAGTTCATCTTCGACGTTGAGCCGCGCCCCGCGACCTCGACCAAGGCGACGCGCATCGCGCAGACCGGCCCGATGGCTCCGACCGTCGGCGGTGCTCCCGCGACCCGCATAGGGCCGACGGGCGGAGCGGGAGCGCCGCCGCCAACCTTCCCGCCCACGGGTCAGGCATCGATGGGGACGGCCCCTTCGGGCGGCGTCGGCAAGGCGACGGTCGAGCGCATCGTCTCGGCGAACGTCCAGCAGGCGAAGAAGAGTCAGGGGCGCACGTTCCTCGCCATCGGCGCGGTCGTCATCGTCCTCGTTGTCATCGTTCTCGGCGGCGTAGGCGGCTTCCTGATCTGGCGAACGAAGACCGCTGCGTCGAGCGAGATAAGCACGCTTAAGAAGGGACTCGAAGACGAGAAGGCGACGGAGAAGGCCACCGAGGCGTCAACCGCCTCGATGAAGGCCCCCGATATCGTCAAGCAGTACGGCGGCGCGGTCGTCAAGATCGACGTGGCGTGGAAGCTCGTCTCGCAGCAGGGCAACGGTCTGGTCTATCACCAGTACATGATGGTCAACGGCCAGCCGCGCGCCTGCTACGTTAGAGTCTCCGACGGCTCGATTGAACCGTACCTGACTTACAACTCGAACCCGCTCAACGTCGGCATCGGAGGCCGCCACACAGGGTCGGGCTTCGCCGTATCGAGCGACGGCTTCATCCTGACGAACGCGCACGTCGCCGCGGCTTGGGAGTCGAACTACGAGTTTCCGCCATCGGCCAACAACGGCGTGCTCATCGGCACGGGTCCCGACGGCAAGGCGGCAATCGTCGCCGTCGTCCAGCAGGCACCGACGACGTGGGTTCCCGCGCACAGCAAGCAGGACAATATGTCCTACGACGGCAGGAACGATCACCTCGACGTGCTCTTCCCGAACTCCGAGCGACGCCTGACGGCGAAGCTCTCTTCGACCTCGCCGCGCCACGACGTTGCACTCATCAAGGTTGACAGCCCCGGCACCGTCCCCGCCGTCGAGATCAACGACAACTACGACACCATACAGGCCGGCGAAGAGGCGGTCGTCCTCGGCTACCCCGCCATCTCGAAGGCCGTTTACGGCATCGTCCACTCGCAGAACGCCATGGATCCGTTCGACACGAAGGCCGTCGAGATACCCGACCCGACTGTCACGGTCGGGAACGTCGGTCGCGTCTATCGCAGTCAGGACAACAGCAACAACGGCGTCGAGAAGCAGACCGTCAGCGTCATCGGCGACTCGTACCAGTTGCAGATAAACACGACGGGGCCCGGCAACTCCGGCGGCCCCGTCTTCGACGACCACGGTCGCGTCATCGGCATCTTCTACGCGGGACTGAGCGAAGGCTCGACCTCCGTCACCTTCGCCGTACCCATCCGTTACGGCAAGGAGTTGATGGGAACCAAGTAAATGCGGAGGGTCTGGAGTCTGGATTCCGGAGTCAAGGCAAAAGGCAAAGCGCCGTCTCGTCTTGACTCCGGAATCCGGACTCCGGACTCTGCTTCCACATGAGCAGGGCCTTAGACGCCAACCAGTCCATCGGCGAGTACCGCATCGTTGACTTCCTCGGCGCGGGCGGGATGGGAGAGGTCTATCGCGCGATGCACTCGAAGATCGGGCGCGTCGCCGCGGTGAAAGTCTTGACACAGGCCACGCAATCAAGCGGCTTCGTCGAGCGCTTCTTCAACGAGGCGCGGATACAGGCGAGCCTACAGCACCCGAACATCGCGACGCTCTACGACTTCTGCGAGGTCGCCGGCCAGCCCTGCATCATCATGGAGTACATAGACGGGCAGGCCATCTCCGAGCGCATCGCCGGCTACGGCGCGCTGCCTCTGACCGAGACGGTCTACGTCTTCGAGCGCGTCTGCGAGGCCATCGAGTACATACATCGCCACGGCGTCATACATCGCGACATCAAGTCGAACAACATCAAGATAAGCTCGCAGGGACAGGTCAAGCTCCTCGACTTCGGCATCGCGAAGGCGCAGACCTCGCAGCAGCTAACGCAGGTCGGCTCGGTCATCGGCACGCTCCAATACCTCGCGCCCGAACTCATACGCGGCGGAACGGCCGACGAGCGCGGCGATATCTGGGCGTTAGGCGTCCTGCTCTACGAGATGGTCACGGGGCGCGTGCCGTTCGAGGCGGCGACCGTCGGCGATCTCTGTGACAAGATAGACCGCGTCTCCTACGCGCCGCCCGCGCAACTGAACCCGACGCTGCCGCGCGAGGTCGCGCAGATAATCTCGCGCTGCCTGAAGAAGAATCCCGCCGAGCGCTACCACTCTGCGGGCGAGATACTCGCCGACGTGCGCCGACTCGAATCCGTCGTCTCTAAGCCGGGACTCAGTTCGACCGTGAGCGACGCCGCGACCGAGTACGTCGAGGCGAAGTCGGGCGGCTCTTCAAAGTTGCCGCTCGCCGTCGGCGCGGTCGTGGGCGTCGTCGTGCTCGTCGCCGTCGCCGTCGCGCTCTACGCCTTCGCCGGCTCGTCGGACGCGCCGGTCGCGTCCGACAACGCGGCCAACGTCGCAAACACCGCGAAGGGGCTTACGTCGAACGCCGCGCACCCCGCGCCGTCGCTCGACGCACAGGAGCGCGTCGTCAGGATAAGCATTAACGACGGGAAGGCGGACGTGTATCGCGGCGACGAGAAGATCGGGACGACGCCGTATCCGTATCGAGGCAAGCTCGGCGAGCACGTCGCACTCATGCTCAAGCGCGAGGGCTACAAGGACGAGCCTGTTGACTTCGTCGTCGGCGAGAAGAAAGAGTATATGTACGAGATGAAGAAGTGACCGGGCGGCGGCGCGCGGCCTGATCCCGGCGAAGATTCCAAACAGAAGGGGACAATGAATGTTCGGCAGAAAAAGGTCGGGCGGTAAGACCGAGGAGCGGCGGACAACTCCGCCGCACGAGATCGTCGCCAGCGTCCAGACTGACGTGGGCTGCGTGCGCGAGATCAACGAAGACTCGGGCCGCTTCATACGCCCCGACGACGAGGCGCGGCTGAAGACGCGGGGCGCGCTCCTGATCGTCGCCGACGGCATGGGCGGGCACTCGGCGGGCGAGGTGGCAAGCAAGATGGCCGTCGAACTCATACCCGAAATATATTACGGGTCGAAGGGCGAGCCGCCGCGCGCCTTGAAGGAGGCGGTCGAGGAGGCGAACCGGCGCATACACGCCGCCGCCGCCGAAGACCAGTCGAAGCATGGCATGGGGACGACCTGCACGGCGCTCTGCGTGCTCGACGGGCAGGCGTTCGCCGCGCACGTCGGCGACAGCCGGCTCTACATGCTGCGCGAGGGCAAGGTCTATCAACTGACCGAAGACCACTCGGCGGTTATGGAGATGGTCAAGATGGGTCTCATCACGAAGGAGGAGGCACGCCATCACGAGGACAAGAACGTTATCCTGCGCGCGCTCGGCACCTCGCCGGAAGTCGAAGTCTCCGCGCTCGAACCCTTTTCGGTGCGCGTCGGCGACAAGTACCTTCTCTGCTCGGACGGACTCTACGACCTCGTCCCCGACGAAGAGATCGAGCGCGAGTTGTCGGGCAACGACATCGACACCGCCGGGCAGAAGCTGATCGCGCTCGCAAAGGAGCGCGGCGGGCACGACAACATAACCGTCGGCATGGTCGCCGTCGTACCCGCGAACGGGGCGAAGGCGGTTGATTTGCGCGCGACGCGCGAGTGGAGGGCAGAGGGATGATCGGACAAGTGGTCGGGAATTATAAGATCGAACAGAAGCTCGGCGAGGGCGGCATGGGCGCGGTCTTCCGCGGCGTTGACATGATGCTTGAGCGCGAGGTGGCGATTAAATTTTTGCGCCCCGAGCTTTCGAGCCAGCCGCAGGTCGTCGAGCGCTTCCGAAGTGAGGCCGTCACGCTCGCGAAGCTCAACCACCCGAACATCGCGACCCTCTACAACTTCATGCGGCAGGGCGACAGCTTCTTCATGGTGCTTGAGTTCGTCCGCGGCTCGACGCTCGACACGGTCATTCAACAGCGCGGCGCGATTCCATCCGAGCACGCCATCCCGCTCTTCTGTCAGGTCTTGGACGGCATACAGCACGCGCACGACTTCGGCATCATCCACCGCGACATCAAGCCCGCCAACATGATGCTCACCGAGAAGGGCACGCTCAAGGTTCTCGACTTCGGCATCGCGCGCATACTCGGAACCGCACGCATGACCCGGCAGGGCAACATCATCGGCACCATCGAGTACATGTCGCCCGAACAGGTGCGCGGCTTTGAAACCGACGCGCGCTCCGACATCTACTCGCTCGGCATGCTCCTCTACGAGATGCTGACGAGCAAGTGTCCCTTCCAGATCGAGAACGAGTTCGAGTTGATGAAGGCGCAGATCGAGCAGTATCCTGTACCGCCGCGACAACTCAACCCCGCGATTCCCGAATCGGTCGAGCAGGCGATCTGGCGTTCGATTCAGAAAGACCCCGCGCAACGCTTCCAGAGCGCGAGCGAGTTCCGCTCGTTCCTTCTCAACGCGGGCTTCGCCGCGACCGGAAGGATCGAGCCGCTCGCCGTCGGCGACCCGAACGCCTTCGGCACGCGCCCCGTCACGCAGACGCCTTCGGGCAGCCCGCCCTCGCCCTACGCGACCGTGCCGATGCAGAGCTACACGCCTGCTTCGCAGCCGGGCGTCGCGCCCCCACCGCAGACGGGCGCGCAGGCGTCGCAGCCCGGCACACAGCCGCCTTCGCATCCGAACACGCAAGCGTCGCAGCCCGGCCTCTCGACGCCTTCGCATCCGGGTCTGCCGCCGACGCCCGCTTCAAATCCCGGCGTGTCAAACCCCGGACTCGACATGAACGCGACGATCATTGACCCGCCGCACGTCTCGTCCGCGGCGAAAGAGACACGCATGGGCGCGCCCGGAAGTTTCGCTTCCTTGCAGCAGCAGGGCGGGCGCGACGCGATGAAGGAGACACGCATCGGCGCCGGCCCCTTGGCGGGCGCAGCCGCGCAGCCGCAGGGCTTCGCGCAGCCTTTGGGATACGCGCAGCAGCAGCCGTCGAAGCAGTCCGCCAAGGGCAAGCCGAAGTGGATTTACTTCGCAGGCGCGGGCGTCGCCGCCGTACTCGTCGTCGGAGTGATCATAGCCGTCGCGGCCTTCGCGATCTTCTCAGGCTCGAAGAAGACGACCCAGCCCGTCAAGCCCGCGGCGCTCACAGACCAGCAGCCGAAGCCCACGCAGCCGACGACGGACGGGACGCAGCAGTCCGCTCCTCCGGCGCAGTCCGCGCCGGATCAGACGACCATCGGCACGCAGCAGCCGCCCGACACGAACGTCATCCCCGTACAGCAGCAGCCGACCGTAACCGCGCCCGCTATCGCTGCCGAAGCCCCGGCGCAAAGCGGCAGCCGTCAGGCAACGAGGACTTCGGCACAGCCCAGACAGCAACCGCAGCAGCAGCCGGCGAAGAGCAACAATCAGAAGAGCGCTCACCAGCGCGCGCTCGAAGCGCTCGACCAGTAGGCAGCGCAGCGCGAGGCTTTCAAGTTCACGACGAGTAAAGTGTATGAAGGTTTATCGAAATACATTCCGGGTAAAGGGAGTGCGATTGGCGGCGCTCACGGCGCTTGCGCTGGCGGCGTCCGCCCTGCTTCTCTTCCCCAGAGGCTCTTCGGCGCAGGCGAAGAAGCCCATAAGCCGCGACGGACTCGTCAGCGCCGTCAGGATCAACGGCCTCTCGACCGCCGAGTTGGTTCAGCAGATACAGTCACGCGGCGTCTCGTTCCAGATGACGCCCGACGCCGAGGCGCAACTACGCTCGGCGGGCGCGCGCCCCGAAGTCATAGAGGCCGCGCGCTCTAACTACAGACCCGAAACGGTCACGCCCGCGAGCGGCGGCAACAGGAACAGGCCGAACGTCCCCGCGGGCCCGCCGCTCTCGAAGAACGAGATCGTGACGATGCTTCAGGCCGGGTCGCCCTCGGCGCGCGTCGAGCAGTTCGTTGACGCGCGCGGCGTCAACTTCCAGTCGAACTCTCAGGTGGCGCAGGAGATCAAGCGCGCGGGCGGGACGAATTCGCTCGTCGGCGCGATCACGGCCAACTACGTCGCGTCGGGCGCGCATCGCTCGCAGCCCGTCGTCAACACGCCTCCCTCGCGCCGCGCCCCCGACTACGACGAGTTGACCGATCAGGCCACTGCGGCCTACGCCGCGAGGGACGCGGCGCGCGCCACGCAGATTCTTCAACAGGCCATACGGCTTGAGCCGAACCAGCCGCGCGCTTATCAGTTGCTCGGCTTCACGCAGCTATACCTTCAGGGCAACATCACCGAGGCCGAGAAGAACATGCGGCGCGCGATAGACCTCGGCGGCTCGGCGTCTTTCCGCGTCTTCCACGACCACGCCAACGGAAGCTTCCGCGACACCTGCGAGGGCACGCTCTTCGTCACGCGAACGAACGTCACCTTCAAGGCCGACAACGGCCAGCACACGTTCGAGACAGGCGACGCCGACATCCACGAGATCAAGGTCAACAAGCTCGTCGGCTCGACCTTCGGCGTGCTGCTCGGCGGCTCCGGCGACATCGGCGCGTTCCACATAAAGGTCAAGCGCGGCGGCGACAGCAAGAATTACAACTTCGCGCCGCTGACGAAGAAGGGCGAGGAGTCGAGGCTCATCGTCAATCTTGTGACGGGCTACGGCGGGATCAAGGGCTAAGATTTAAGCGGGTGAGCGCTCTGCATACTGCTCGCCTTTAGCAAAGTTGGCGTGAATAAGGTTTGGGCTTGCTGCACAAACCTTGATTGAAAATGAAAAGTTTTAAGCGTGCAAAGCACGCATTGGCGGGCCGTCATGCCCGCGCTCCCGGCAAGGAGGTATCGTCGTGTTAAGGCAAGGCAGCTTTAAAATCAGAAGAGTCGTCCTCGTCGCGGTCGCGTCTTGCGCGGCGCTCGCCTTCTCCGCGGCGGCGCGTGTGCAGACCGCCAAGAAGCCGATCACGCGGCAGGGACTCATCAACGCCGTCAAGATTAACGGCCTGACGACTCAGGAACTCGTCGCGCAGATCGAGCGGCGCGGCGTTGACTTCGAGATGACCCCCGACGCCGCGAGCGAGCTTCAGTCGGTCGGCGCGCGCCCCGAGATCATCGAGGCCGCGCGCTCGAACTACCGCCCGGCCTCGACGCCCGCAGTCGCGCACAACAACGACACGCCGGTACGGCCTACGAACACGACGCCCTCGAACGCGAGCGTCCCCGACGGCCCGCCGCTCTCGAAGAGTGAGATCGTGACGATGCTTCAGGGCGGCATCGCAGCGGCGCGCGTCGAGCAGTTCGTCGAGAAGCGCGGCGTCAGTTTTCAGGTGACGCCGGAGATCGCGCGCGAGATCACTTCGGCGGGCGGCACGCGCTCGCTCGTCGGCGCGATAACCGAGAAGTCAACCGCCGAGACTGCGTCGAACAACAACGCGGGCAACTCGCCCTTCGGCCCCGCCGCCGACAACCGCAACAACGGCCCCGACTACGACGACCTGATCGACCGCGCAAACGCTTCGGCCACGGCGAACGACTTCGCGGGCGCGCTACGCTACGCGCAGCAGGCCGCGCAACTCGACCCGCAGCAGCCGACGGCCTACTCGATAATCGGCACAATCGCGCTCTACTACGGCCAGAACGTCAACACCGCTGAGCAGGCCATGCGCGCCGCCATCGAGCGCGGTGGCGCGGCGGCATTCCACGTCTATCACGACCACGACGGCGGTTTCACTCAATACTGCGAAGGCTCTTTCTTCATCACCAAGACCGGCGTGAGCTTCAAGGCGAACGACGGGCGTGATACTTTCGAGACCGAGGACTCGAACATCAAAGAGTTAAAGATAAACACGCTGATGGGCGCGCAGTACGGCGCGTTCCACATCAAACCCATCCAGCCCATCAACGGCAGGAACAACTTCAACTTCGCGCCCAACACGCGCAGCAAGGCCGAGGCCGATCTCATCATCCGGCTCATCAAGGCTTACTGAAGGCTTGTGGGACGACGAACCGCGCCGAACCTCGACGTGCGCCGAGAGTTTGAAGCGATGAAAAAACAGATAACGTTCGCGGCGGCCAGTCTTCTCGTCTTGGCCGCCATTTTCTCAGGCGTGCCCCGCGCCGCCGCGCAGAGGCAGCAGGAAGTCGAGAAGCTGATTCAGCGCGGCGCGGATTCCCTGCGCCGCAACGACTGGAAGGGCGCGGCGGACAGCTACCGCAAGGCCGTGCGCGCAGATCCAAAAAACTACGAGGCCAACTACGGCCTCGGCGTCGCCTCGATGAACCTGAAGCAGACGATGGACGCGCTCGCCGCCTTCTCGAACGTCATCGAGGTCAAGCCGAACCCGCGCGTTCAGGACGCATACGTCGGCACGGCGCTCATACACTACAACCTCGGCCACTACAAGGAGGCGAGAGACTCCTTCGAGCTTGCCCAGCAACTCGGGCCCCTCTCGACGTTCGCCGCATATCTTCTCGGCAAATCATACATGCAGACGGATCACGACGCGCTGGCGCTCGCACCGCTTGAGCGCGCCTCTTCCGACCCGCAGTACGCAGAGGACTCTCTGCTCTCAATCGGCGTCATACGCATGAAGCAGAATCAGGGGCGGCAGGCCGTTCAGCCGCTCGAAGGGGCCGTGCGCATCAACCCGCGCAACGCTTCCGCGCAGATGCTTCTAGGCGTTGCCTACATCACGGTTGACAGGAATCAGGAGGCGCTAACGGCACTGCGGGCCGCGCAGGCGATTGACCCGAACCAGTTCTACACGTATTTCGGACTCGGCTACGCGCACCTCGCGCTCGGGCACAACGAGGAATCGGTCGCCGCCTTCACCGCGGCGCTCAGGCTTCAGCCGCAGTCGCCCGACGCTATCGTCGGCCTCGGCAACGCCTACGCGCGCATGAATCGTTACCGCGAGGCCGAGCAGAGTTTCCAACAGGCGCTTCAACTCAAGCCGGAGATGCCCGAAGCGTTGATCGGCATGTGCGTCGTCTATTACTCGCAGGGCAATTACCCTCTCATGCTCTCGACGGCACAGCAGGCCGCGCGGCTCGCGCCGCAGAACGTGGACGCGCACCTGACGCTCGCAGCCGCCTACGCCATCACCGGCGACATGCGCGACGGCACGGCGGAGGCGAGCGAGGCGCTTCGCCTCGACGCCGGTATCTACGGGCCGCACTACGTCCTCGGCTTCATACTCATACGCGAAGACAAGCCGCAGGACGCGCTCGCAGAGGCGCGCGACGCCGCGCGCATCCGCTCCGACCTCGCCGACACGCAGAACCTTCTCGCATACGTCCTCAACCAGACGGGGCAGAATCGCGACGCGCTCGCCGCCGCGCAGGAGGCTCTGAGACTCAAGCGCGAACCCTCGGACGAGGGCTGGGCCAACTACAACATCGCGACCGCGAGCGACAAACTCGGGCAGCACGATGCCGCGCTCGAAGCCTACCGGCGCGCGCTCGCCGCCTATCAGAACGCTGGACGCACGCTCGACCCCGACGAGCTTTATCTTATGGGCAACGCCTACCTGAATCTTGAGCAGGACGCGCAGGCCATCGCCGCTTTCCGCCAAGCCATCAAAGTCCGGCCCACGTTTGCACAGGCGCACTACAATCTCGGCGTCGCCTTCTTCGCCGCCGGCAACCGCACCGCCGCGATGGCCGAGTACAACGAACTCAAGCGGCTCGACCCTGCGCGCGCCGCAAAACTTCTCTCAGTCATCAGGAAGTAAGGGTTCGCGTCTTGAGAGAGAAGATAAAGTCGCGGGCCGGAGTGGCCGCAGACTGCGGCGACCCGCGACTTGCCTGCGCGAGCCTTTAATTCTTCCCATGCCTTTTGCCCCGCGTTCGCCCCGCTTAATTCCGCGCGTCCAAGCTGTTATTATTTCCTTTCGTCGCACGCACGTTTTGTCTCGTCGCGCCGTGCGAGACTCGCTTTGAACGAAAGCCGGTAATCGCGCGCCAGACTTACTCGAATCGCGTGCGCGGCGGCGCGGCGCGACTTCAATCCGTTAGTTCACTGTTCGCCTGATGACTGAAACACCAAGACAAAAAGCGCACATCCGATTCACGCTCAACGGCGAGTCCGCCGAGGTGGCCTTCGCGCCGCACAAGACTCTGCTCGAAGTCCTTCGCGAAGACCTCGGACTTACGGGCACGAAGCACGGCTGCGAACTCGGCGAGTGCGGCACGTGCGCCGTGCTCGTTGACGGTCGCTCGGTTCTCTCCTGCCTCATGCTCGGCCTCGAAGCGGAAGACCGCCGCGTCGAGACGGTCGAAGGACTTGCGACCGAATCGGGATTGCATCCGCTGCAAGTGACATTCGCAGACACCGGCGCGGCTCAGTGCGGCTACTGCACGCCCGGCTTCCTACTCGTCGCCAAAGAACTGCTCGCGCAGAACGCGAAGCCTTCGCGCGACGAGATCAAGGAAGCCTTGAGCGGAAACTTATGCCGCTGCACCGGCTATATAAAAATCTACGAGGCCGTCGAACTCGCCGCCGCGCGGATGCGGGGCGAAGAGGCTGAGCTTCCGGCGGAGAGCGTCTTCGGCTACGAATAAACTTCCGTCCGCTCGGAGGGCGCGGCTCGCAACGAACACGCGATGAGCAAGAACAGAGACGGCAACGACACAAAGGCCAGTGGCGAAGTGGGCGGCGCGGACGTTCAAGCCGGGAAGGACTTGAAAGTCGTCGGCAAGCCCTTCCGAAAGGTGGACGCGCGCTCGAAGTGCGTTGGCGCGACGAAGTTCGCCGACGACATCGCGCTGCCGCGGATGCTCTACTGCAAAATCCTTCGCTCGCACCTGCCGCACGCGCTGATTAAATCAATCGACACGTCGAAGGCCGAGGCGCTCGAAGGCGTGCTTGCCGTCATCACGGGCAAGGATTTGCCGATACCTTACGGCATCCTGCCCGTCAGTCAGGACGAGCACGCGCTCTGCACAGACCGCGTTCGATTCATCGGCGATCCCGTCGCTGCGGTCGCTGCCGTGGACGAAGACACGGCGTTTGACGCGATGAATCTCATCGAGGTCGAGTACGAGCCGCTCCAATCAATCACGAGCATCGAAGAAGCTGTGATGGTGGACGAGCCGCGCATACACGACTACGGCGACCGGGGCAACATACACAAGCTCGTCAACCTCGAATTCGGCGACATGGACGAAGGCTTCAGCGAAGCCGACGTTATCCGCGAAGACGTTTTCTTCTACGAAGGCAACACGCATCTGCCGATGGAACAGCACGCGGCGGTCGCGCACTTCGACGCCGACGACAAGCTCACTCTCTGGTCTTCGACGCAGACGCCGCACTACGTCCATCGCGCGCTCGCGAAAACTCTTGAGATGCCGGCGGCGCACATACGCGTCATCGCCACGCCCAACGGCGGCGGATTCGGCGGCAAGAGCGACCCGTTCAACCACGAGATAGTCGTCTCGGAGCTTTCGCGCAGGACGCGCCGGCCCGTCAAGGTCACGCTCACGCGCGAAGAGGTTTTCTACTGCCACCGCGGACGCCATCCTGTTTTGATGAAGAGTAAAATCGGAGTCAAAAAAGACGGCTCGATAACCGCGCTCGACTTTCAATCGTTCCTCGACGGCGGCGCTTACGGTTCATACGGCGTGGCCTCGACCTTCTACACGGGCGCGCTTCAGACCGTGACCTACGAAGTGCCGCGCTATCGCTTTCGCGGTCTTCGGGCGTTTACGAACAAGCCGCCGTGCGGCCCCAAGCGCGGACACGGCACGCCGCAGCCTCGCTTCGGATTAGAAATCCAACTCGACAAGATCGCCGAAGAACTGTGCCTCGACCCCGCCGAGATGCGACTCAAACACCTCGTCAAGCCTTACAGCGTGACGGCCAACTATCTTCGCATCGGCTCGATGGGACTCGGAGCCTGCATCGAAAAGGTCGTCGCGGGTTCCGACTGGAAGAACAAGTTTTCCGGTTGGGACAAAGAGAGCAGAAAACTTCCCTTCGGTCGCGGAGTCGGCATCGCGTGCAGTTCATACATCTGCGGCGCGGGACTTCCGATCTACTGGAACAACATGCCGCACTCCGGCGTGCAGTTGCGTCTCGACCGACAGGGCGGCGTCTGCGTCCAATGCGGCTCGACCGACATCGGGCAAGGCTCTGACTCCGTGCTCGCATACGTCGTCGCAGAAGTCCTCGGCATTGACCCCTTCGACATACGCGTCATCACGGCCGACACCGATTTGACTCCGGTTGACCTCGGCAGTTATTCGAGCCGCGTTACGCTTATGACCGGCAACGCCGCGATTCAGGCGGCTGAGCGCGCGCGCGAACTGCTGACGTTGGCCGTCGCGGAAAAGTTGAGCGTGCTGGTCGAGAACCTTTCTTTCGCGGAGCGCCGCGTCTTCGACGTTGAGAACCCCGAAGTGGGCGTCGCATTCGCCGAAGCGGTCGTGCTCGCCGAGTCGAAGTTCGGCACCATCGGCACGGTCGGCTCCTACACGCCGCCGCGCTCGCCCGGTCGCTACAAGGGCGCGGGCGTCGGCCCCTCGCCCGCTTACAGCTACTCGGCGGCGGTCGCTGAAGTTGACGTCGACACAGAGACGGGCTTCGTCACAGTCCCGCGCATCTGGGTCGCGCACGACATCGGGCGCAGCATCAATCCGCTGCTCGTTATGGGACAGGTCGAAGGCTCGATCTACATGGGGTTGGGCGAAGCGCTCATGGAAGAGATGTCCTACCGCGCCAATCGAAACGTCGTGCACAAATTCCCCTCGCTCCTCGAATACAAAAGCCCCACGACGCTTGAGATGTGCGACGTTGTAACCTACCTCGTCGAAGACCCAGACCCGAACGGCCCCTTCGGTGCGAAGGAGGTCGGGCAAGGGCCGCTCCTGCCCGTCATGCCTGCAATCGCCAACGCCGTCTATGACGCGATAGGCTGTCGCATAGACGAAGTTCCCATTACGCCCGAAAAAGTTCTCGCCGCGCTCCGCGCCAAAGCGCAAGGCAAGCCAGCGCGCTTTGGCCCCGTTTCAGTGCCCGAAATCAATTGGCCCGAACCGCTCAAGGTGCTCACGCCCGAAGAGGGCGGCGACGGCAAAGAGATGCCGCGCGTGGCCGCGCATTCGTGAGGTGAAGCTCAGACATGAAGTTGCCTGATGCTGATCGTGCATTTATTGATATTAAGAAACTGCGCGATTACAGTTTGAATCCTAACCATCCAAAGGGGAAACATAAAGCGCGCGTGTTTTTGGAGAAGTTAGAATTCGATGCAAATGACGCGGAGCGCTTGCTAAAGCTGATTATGGAAGCGATCTTGACAGGAGAGGCAACGGAACAACAACCAACATCTTATGGGAGAAGATTTATTGTAGATTTTCAGGTTACGCGGGAGGAGAAATTTGTGGTTATGTCCACGCCGATACGCACCGCATGGATAATTAGGAATGGTGAAGATTTCCCGCGATTGACCAGTTGCTTCATCCTGCGAAGGAGGCTTTGACAGATGAATGAGATCAAGTTACTTGACATGGTGGCATTGACAGAGAATTTAGAATCAGAAGGATTGCGCCGCGGCGAGGTTGGCACGGTCGTTGACCAATGGAAGGATGGAGTATTTGAAGTCGAATTCAGCGATGATAAAACAGGTGAGGCTTACGCTTTCGCCGCAGTGCCCGCCGAAAAATTGATAAAGCTCTACTTCCGCAAAGACGAGGCCGCATGAAGCACAAGGGCGGCGACGGCAAAGAGATGCCGCGCGTGGCCGCGCATTCGTGATGAGCGACGGGCGATGAAGTGAAATTAACTTGTCAGAGAGTGAGTGGCTTGACAACGGATGAGCAGCTTTAACAGACCCGTCAACATATTCTGGGCAACTGCTCGCCGACGAGCATGTCCACGATGCGCGTGCCGCCGAAGCCAGTCCGCATCGCCACAATCCCCTTCGGCTCGGCCTTCACCTCGCCGATGATGCGTGCGTCCCGACCGTAAACGTTCTGTTTCATGCGGGCGACGAGCGTGTCGGCGATGCCGGCTGAGACTACCGCGACGAGCTTCCCCTCGTTGGCGACGTAGAGCGGGTCGAGACCCAAGATCTCGCACGCGCCCTTCACCTCTTCGCGCACGGGAACGAGGTCTTCCCGAATCTCGATACACACCTCGGAGTCGGAAGCGATTTCGTTGAGCGTCGTCGCCACGCCGCCGCGCGTCGGATCGCGCAGACAGTGAATGGCGTCCAACGCTCCGGCGAGCCGAACCTCTTCGATCATCTCACGGACGAGAGCGCCGAGCGGCGCTGTGTCGCTCTCGACCTCCGTCTCAAGCTCAAGCTCGCCGCGCGCGATCATTATGGTCGTGCCGTGATCCCCGACGTGCCCGCTGACGATGACTTTGTCGCCCACTCGTGCGCGCGAGGCGGAGATTCGTATGTCCGATTCGATTAAGCCGACGCCCGAAGTGTTGATGAAAATCCCGTCGGCGCTTCCCTTCTGCACGACCTTCGTGTCGCCTGTGACGACCGAGACGCCCGCTTCATCCGCCGCCGCGCGCATTGATTCGAGTATGCGCCGCAAGTCGACGATGGGGAAACCTTCTTCGAGGATAAATGCGACGGATAGATAGAGCGGGCGCGCGCCGCTCATGGCGAGGTCGTTGACCGTGCCGCAGACGGCGAGCCGCCCGATGTCGCCGCCGGGGAAAAAGACGGGCGTGACGACGTAAGAGTCCGTCGTGAAGGCGAGGCGAGTTGCGCCCGACGCGTCGCCGACCTCGAAGACCGCCTGATCTTCGAGCGCTTCGAGCAGAGGGTTGCGCAGGTATTCGAGAAACAGCCCTTCGATCAGTTCGTGCATGGCGCGCCCGCCGCTGCCGTGCGCGAGCGTGATCTGCCCGTCCTTGAATTTATGCTTTCTGCGCCGCGCGCGCTCAACGCGCTCGAAGAGTGGCGAAGGGCTAAACTCGCTGGTCATCCGCGCTCACACCGCTTTCGCAAGTTCCGGCACCCTTCCACTTTCGCCGCTCGACGCCGAACGCCCGGCGATTTTCGAGAGCCGACCGAAGTTGTAATAAGCGGCGCACGCGCCTTCCGACGAAACCATGCACGAACCGATTGGCGTCTCCGGCGTGCAGGCCGTGCCGAAGACTTTGCACTCCCAAGGGCGCTTCACGCCTTTCAGAATCTCGCCGCACTGGCACGCCTTCGGATCGGCGATGCGAAGTCCGGGCACGTTGAATCTCAGTTCCGCGTCGAACGCTGCGTACTTGCTCCGAAGCTTCATGCCGCTGTGCGCTATCGAGCCTAAGCCCCGCCACTCGAAATAGTCGCGCGGCTCGAAGACCTCGAAGAGAACTTCGAGCGCTTTATGATTTCCTTCGCGCTTGATGCAGCGTGCGTACTGGTTCTCGACTTCGGCGCGACCTTCGACGGCTTGCCTGACGATCATGTAAACCGATTGCAGTATGTCGAGCGGCTCGAAGCCTGAGACGGCGACCGGCTTGCCGTACTCGCGCGGCACGAACTCATACGGCCTCGTGCCGATCACGGTGCTGACGTGGCCGGGCCCGAGGAAGCCGTCGAGTTGCAGGTCGGGCGAATCGAGCAGGGCTTTCAGCGCGGGCACGATCATGATGTGGTTGCAGAAGACGCTGAAATTCTCGACCCCCTCCTTTGCCGCCTGAAGGATCGTCATGGCGGTCGAAGGCGAGGTCGTCTCGAAGCCGAGTGCGAGCCAGACCACCTGCCTGTCGGGATTCTTCTTCGCAATCTTCAGCGCGTCGAGCGGCGAATAGACCATGCGAACGTCTGCGCCCGAAGCCTTCTCGTCGAGCAGGCTCGTTCGCGAGCCGGGCACGCGCATCGCGTCGCCGAAGGTCGTGAAGATCACGCCGGGCCGCCGCGCGATGGAGATCGCGTCGTCAACGCGTCCCAGAGGAATCACGCAGACCGGACAGCCGGGGCCGTGAATCATCGTGATGTTTTCGGGGAGCAAATCCTCTATCCCGTACTTGAAGATTGTGTGCGTGTGCCCGCCGCAGACCTCCATGATTTTGAGCGGGCGCTCGGTCAGCCCCGCGATCTGCCCCGCCAGTCTCTTCGCGATGTCGCCTTGCCTGTACTCGTCTATGAATTTCATTTTAATGCCTCCATCAACCTTGCTCTTCGACGACCGGGCGATGTTCTAAAAAAGTATGAACCATGTCCCACGTCGTGTGATAAAGCGCGACGTGCGATTCCTGTATCCGGTGGATGCTCGAAGTCGGAACCGTGAGGCAGAAGTCGAGCGTGCCCGACGCGTGCAGCGCGGCCATCCTGCCGCCGTCGCCGCCCGCGTAGCCGACCGTCGTGAGTTTCATCCGCCGCGCAGTCTCGAATGCGCGAACGACGTTTTCGGAGTTGCCGCTCGTCGATAGTCCCAGAAGGATGTCGCCTTCTTTGCCGAGCGCGATGACCTGACGCGAGAAAATGTCCGCGAAGCTCACGTCGTTCGCAACCGCCGTCACCATCGCCATGTCGTTCGCCAGACAGACGGCGGGCAGCGCCTTCCGGCCCACAGTGATCGGGTGCATAAACTCGACGGCGATGTGCTGAGCGTCGGTCGCAGAGCCGCCGTTGCCGCAGACCAAGAGTTTGCCGCCGCGGTGAAACGCCTTCGCCATCCGAAGCGACGCCGCGAGGATCGCGTCGCTGTTATCCGCAAAAAATCTTGCGCGCACCTCGTCGCTCTCGCGCACCTTTTCCAGCAGCGAGAAGCACAGTTCCTCCGTCAACTCCGGCGACTTCCTGTCGCCTTCGTGCAGGAACGGATAGAACGTGCGCGAAAACTCATCCCCCGCCGCATTGCTCATCTCACTTGCCCCCGAAATCTTATTCAAAAGAGGTGCTGAACTGCTCCAACTCCGCCTGATATTCACCGATCTCATTCAACACGCGGAGCGTCTCTTCGGCTTCATGTTCGTCAATTTTGCTCATCGCGAAGCCGACGTGGATGAGAACGTAGTCGCCCACCTTCGTCTCATCGAGCATCCCAATGTTGACGTTGCGGCGGACTCCGCCGACATCAACTTTGGCGATTTGATTCTCCGCATCGACGATCTCGACGATCTTTCCCGGTATGGCTAAACACATCGACTCAAATCCTCCCTGACGCGACGCGCGCCGGCGACGCAGACTTTCAGTTAATCGTAATCGTTTCAGACTTCGCCCGCGCCCGCGGAGACGAATCGCAACAACTCGTCCACGCCGGCGCCCGTCTTCGCCGAAACCTCGAAGACACGCATTCCGGGACGCACCAACTGAATATGCGCGCGCGCCGCTGCCCCGTCGAACTCGACGGCGGCGGCCAAATCCGCTTTGGTGACGACGCACGCGTCCGCCGTGTTGAAGATCGTCGGGTACTTGAGCGGCTTGTCCTCGCCCTCGGTCACGGAGAGCAGGACGAGGCGGAGGTCTTCGCCGAGGTCATAGCTCGAAGGGCAGACGAGATTGCCTACGTTTTCGATGAACAGCATATCCAGAGCGTCGAGTTTCCATCCGTCGAGGGCGCGCTCGACCATCTGCGCGTCGAGATGGCAGATCGTGCCGGTGCTGATCTGTCTTACGGGAGCGCCGCTGCGCGCCAGACGCGCGGCGTCGTTCTCCGTGGCGAGGTCGCCGACCAGCGCCGCTACACGGTACTCAGGCCGGAGCAGCGTGAGCATCTTTTCGAGCAGCGCGGTCTTGCCTGAGCCGGGGCTTGAGACAAGACTCACAACGCGAACTCCCGCCTCGCGGAAGCTACGGCGCAACTCGCGTGCGAGCAGATCATTCTGCTTCAAAACGTTCTGCCTGACTTCGACGAGGCGGGGCTGTGTGCTCATCCCGTTATCTCCAGCGCGACGACTTCGAGTTCTTTACCGCGCACGACTTGGGGCGTGAGCGCGCCGCAAGTCCCGCAGCAGAACCTTTGCAGAGAAGCGAGCGTCGTTTCCGTCCGGCAGTTCTCGCAATAGACCACGACCGGCACTTCCTCGATGACCAGTTGCGAGCCTTCAAGGGTCGTGCCCGCGCAAGCCACTTCGTAGGAGAACAGGAGTGCGTCTTTGACTACGCCCGACAGTTGACCGAGCCTTAGATGTATCGCGTGAACCTGCGCGCCGCCGCGCCGCGCCGCCTCTTCCGCCGCTACGTCGATCATACTCATCGCGATGGATAGCTCGTGCACGATTCGTCAATCGCCGATCGCCAACAGTCAATCGTGGAAAACTGTTCTACTCGATTCACAAACGGCGATTCACGCCTGACCCGCGACGATGTCGAAAGAGAAATGTAGCTCGTCTTTCAACTTGAGCGTGCCCCCGGCGATGGAGACGGGCTTGATGTCGTAGTCGGTCTGCCGGAGCGTGAACTCGCCCTGCGCGCGAAGGCTACTGTCGCCGAGCGTCAGCCTCGCGTCTATCGAATGCTCGCGCGTGACGCCGTGAAGCGACAACTTCCCCGTGATTCTGGCGCGGTACTGCCCTTCGCCCGTGCGGCTCGTCGAGACGCTCGTGCTCATGAAAACGATTTCGGGATGGCGAGCGGTTTCGAGCAAGTCCTCTCGCATGGCTCGCTCCATCTCGCGCCGATCCTTGTCGCTCACGTTGCCAACCACGGCGAGCGAGTCCGCCTGCACGAGCATCAGCAGCGATGCCCCGTCGAGCGTGCCGGGGACGAATCGCGCGTCGCCGCCGAAGCCGCGAATCGCTATGACGGGATCGTGCCCGAACATGGATAACAGCCCGTCAGCCGACCCGCGCACGATGAACCGGCTTTGGCCGGCGTCTATTCGGTAGCGGACTGCGTCCATCACATCCTGCTGATTTTGATGTAGCGTTTGATGTCGGGCAGGCTCACGACGACGGCCGCGGCGGCGAGTAATAACGCCGCGCTCCCGACGATTGACCACATACTCACGCCCGGCGATCTCCTGCTTCTTCTCTCCAACGATTGATTCTGCTTCATGACTGACAAACTCCCCTCTTCCTGAATCTTACTTACGCGGTCGCCCCGCGACGCTCCTCCGCCAGAATCTTCGCGACCAGCGACTCGACCACGTTGATTGCTTCGTCAACGGCTGCCCGCACCGGCTCGCTCAAACCCATGTATCCTTCCTCCGACAGAAGCGGCGACGGCTCGCATCCAAGCAGCAGTATGCGCCCGAACTGCCCGCCCATCGACTTGACCATCGCCAGCACCTTCAACGGATTCATGCCGTGCGGCTCGACCATCATGCCTTCGGCGTCGAGGCCGTCCAACTCGCTCAGGTCAGGCTCGATTGTGTAGAGCGTGCCCGGTTCTCCGCCGCGCGGAGTCGCGTCAACGAAGATGGTCGCTTCGTAGTCGTCGAGCAGCGCATAGACGAGATCGAAGCCGCGTATGCCGAAGTCAACGACGCGCACCCCGTCCGGCAACGCGCGCCGTTCGAGCGCCCGCGCCACCTCGGAGCCGAAGGCGTCGTCGCCGAGGAAGATGTTGCCGATGCCTGCGATCAGAATGCGCGGTTGCGTCATGCCGATTTTCAACCTTCGTCCGCGAGCGCCAGCGGCTCGACCTCTTCGGGGGAGAAGAAGAAGCGGTGGCCGGGCTGGCGCATCATCCCCAGATCCCGACCCGGATCGTCTTCCAGAACGACCGCGAGATGAACCTTGTCCTCGTAGGTCTGCTCGATTGACTCGACGACGGCCACTTGTCCTGCGAGCGCGAGGTCGAAGATGTCGCCGCCCGCGCGCGGGCGCAGGCGAACGCGGTCGCCTACCTCGACTCGCACGCCGCCGACCGTCACCTCCCTCAACGGCGTCTTCTCTTCGAGTAGCTGCCACTCCCATTCGTTCATCGCTCGTCGTCCCTGCGCGTGCGAACGTTCCGCATCGCGCCGTGGAGTTTCATCAACTGCTCGGCGGGCATCCGTTCAGTCCGCTCAAGAAGCTGACGCGCGCGCTCGTCCACGCCGCGCATCTCACGCTTCTCTTCGTCGGTCAGCGTCATGATGCGGAGCGTTAGAATCTCGTCTATCTCCGTCCCGTCGAAGAGGTCGCCCGCGCTCTCCGGCGCGATCTGCGGGTAGTCGTAAAGAATGATCGGCGATGAGAGCAGAAGGTCGCGCGTGCCTTCTTCGCCCACGAGGACGGGCCACGTTCCCGTGTTGCGGCACGAGGCGGCGACCTCCTTAAACTCTTCGGGCGGTTCAAGCAGCGATACGAATTCGCCGCCGCGCACGCCCATGATGGTGTGGGTCGAGACGAGCGAACGCATCAACGCCTCGTCGCGGCTTTTCGCCTTCGCGTCTTCCAGCGCCGTCCGGTTCAGTATGCGGACGGAGACTTTGCACAGCCCTTCGTCCACACGCTCTGCCGCCACTTCGACCGAGCCTTCCAACGCTTGCTGTTTGCGGACGAGCGCGCCGGCGATGCTTCCGTCAGCCTCGCGCAAGACTTCCGTCTCACTACTCGACGGAAAGTCGAAAGCTTGTCGTTGCGTTCGGGCGACGAGGGTCTTCAGATTTATGTCGTGCAAACTCACCTCGCGCTCGACTGCCTCCTGCCACGTTTGATAAACGTTGCCGCCGACCTCCAACGCGGCGACTGTCTGGAAGTTTGCCTCGGCGTCTTCTTCAGGTAACTCACGCAACGGCTCGGCAAGTCTTCGCACCTCGCGCGAGAGCAGGTGCAGAAACCGCACCTTCACGTCCAAGCTGGCGCGCTCGTCGCATGCGACGAGGCACTCGGTCTGCATCGTCCAAGCCTCTGTGCCCCCTTGCGCCTCGCTGTAGCTTTCGGGGCACAGCGCGCCGAAATTCCAACGCTGCTGATTCTTGACCGACGACGCGCGGTAAGGGTAGAGAATGTATCCCTCGTAGAGCACTGCGTTCGCGATCTTTTCCACCCGTTCGAGATTCATGACGGCAGCTATGAGCTATGAGCTATGAACGACGAGTCCGTCTCCTGTCCTTCCGGTTCAGAGTTCATCGTCGTTGCGCGTTCCTCGTTGAGAAGGCTCTCCAACGTCTGTTCCCACGTCGGAATCCCGCGCCGCATCTTGTATTGCGACAGACGGTCGAACACGTCCCGGCGCAGAGAGAGCCACGCGCTTCTCGGATAGTAGTGTTCCATCATCTCCTGCCAGACGCGCACGGGCAGCCGATATTTAGCCTCTTTTGCCCATGAAATCTGCGAAATCTGCAATGCCCCGCCCTCTGCCTCGTAGAAGATCGTGCCGCTGAAGAGCATTAGCAGCGGGACTTCGCCGTCTTCGAGACCTGCAAAATATTTCGTGGCGGCGACGTTGAAGTCGAACGTGCACGGCACGGGCAGTTCGACGAGCGTGTTTCCTTGAAAGGGCGTCACGATGACGCTCGCATGCGTCCACAAGGTCGTGCGAAGGGTCTGTCCCCAACGCTCCGGCTCGCCGTAGAGATCGAGCAGACGCTCCTGTTCTCGCTCGTTGTAGCGACGACGCGTCGCCTCGATCTGAATCTGGCAGCGCAGCGCGACCGTCTGAATCTGCTCGCCGGCGTCGGCGTTTGTGACGCGCAGTTTGAACGACAGCAGAGGGGCCGCCGCGTAGGCGACGGCCTCAACGCCTTCCACTTGAAAATTTAAGTCAGGCACTCTCGGTCGCTCTCGCGGGCGTGGCTCGCTCTTTCAGCCGCGCGTAGAATTGCCCGATCTCGCGCCAGACCTCCGTGCCGCCGGAGAGACCGCGCCAGTGCGCGCGGACAAGCCCGACCAGCTTGTAGCATTCGTCAATCGGCACGAGGTAGTATTCGCCCGCGCCGCCCACGCGCTTGACGAGCAGAGCCTCAACGTCCGGCTCCATCTCTTGCAGGACGGGATTGTCTCGAACTATCTCGTCCCACGAATCGAGCGCGAGCAGCGACTCGACGGGGCCGGCTGGACTCGGATAAAGCGCGACGACTCTCGTGTCCGGCGTGCTTCGGAAGAAGAAAGCCAGTTGGATCGGGATCAAAAGGCTGTCCCACTGCCCGTCCGTCAGACGGAAATCCGGCAGGGCGCGGGCGCGGCGCGGGACGCGCTTGTATTTCATCTCCGCCTGACCGCTGAACAGGATCGCGCAAGCATCACAGGCACAGCTTAGTTGGCGGCTCGCAGGCTCGACGAGATGTGGGTGCTCGGCTGCGAGTTCGGCGCTGCACATCTCGCAGCGCTCCACGTTCGCCGCGCGCGGGCGAACGTATCGCCGCAGAGCGGCGAGCGGCGACTGCTGGCTTCCGTCACCCGGACGCTGACTCATATAATTTCGGAATGCGGAATTGGAAAAACATGACCCGTTATTCGGCCCGCATTCATGCTCGTGTCCGCGTTCGCCTCAAGCCGGAGGCATCTTCGGGCTGTTCGGGTCAACGGGGTCGCGGTCTTCGGCGTTGATGCTCGTGGAGTTTCTCGCGGTCGAGCCGCCCGCGGGGCGATCCGCGTGCGAGCCTTCACGGTCGTGGCGACCTGCCTCCTTGCCCTCCATCGAACTTTTTTCCTCGCCCTTACCCGTGCCCGAATCGTGCGCGGGCGAATCGTGTGTCGTGTCCTGACCTGCCATTACGCAGTCCTCCCTTCACTCTTGCCTTTGAGCCTGCCCAACTGCACCAGACCGGCGGGGGCCGCCTGCGCGTCGAGGTCTTCGATTTCGAGCGCGGCCAGATCGGGCGCGGCGTCATAGACCGCCGACTCGACCGCTTGCCTCAGCGTCGCCGCCGTCGAAGGACAGCCGTGCCCGCCGCCGCTTTGCAACCGCACGCGCACTACGCCGTCGCCCACGCCGACGAGCACCACGTCGTCGCCGTGTGACGCGAGCGACGTGCGAACTTTGTCGAGCGCCTGCCGCACGCGCGCTTCGAGTCCGAGCGGGTGAAGCCCGTAGAGCAGCAGCATCGCTCCGACCATTTCGTCGCCGGCGAAGCCGTCGAAGATTGCCTCGCCTGATTCGCCTGCGCCTGAGACAAGCTCCATCATGCGTTCAAGCCCCGCGCCGTGGAATTCCATCAGCGACTGTAGAAGCTCCACGGCGTCGGCCCGCGCCGCGGGGTCAGGCATCGCCTCGACCTTGCGGGTCAACTCTTCAATCCGCTCGATCAGTTGTTGAGATTCCATAAAAGAGTGATGAGTGATAAGTGTTGAGTGATGAGTAACAGGAAAGGACAGCCGCGACTGTCTTTTCTTATCACTTATCACTCGTCACTTATCACTGCTTTTTATTTCATCGCGCCGAACATCGGCGAGTGGCGCGTCTCAAGGACTTTGCCGTCGCCGAGGTACATGTGGACGCCGCAGGGCAGGCACGGGTCGAAGCTGCGGACGGCGCGCATGATGTCTATGCCCTTGAAGTTTTCGGGGCCGTTCTCCTCGAAGATGGGTGTGTTCTGCACCGCGTCCTCGTAAGGGCCGGGCGTGCCGAAACTGTCGCGCGGCGTGGCGTTCCACGGCGTCGGCGGGTACGGGTGATAGTTGGCGATCTTGCCGTCGCGTATGACGACGTGGTGCGAGAGCACGCCGCGCACGGCTTCGTGGAAGCCGCAGCCGATGGCGTTCTCCGGCACTTTGAACTCCGACCAGGTCTTCGTCCGACCGGCGTGCAACTCTGCGAGCGCCTGCTCGGCGAAGTACAGCGCCGAGGCGGCGGCGTAAGCCTGAAAGTATGTGCGCGCTCGGTCGCGCTCAATCGCGTTCGACCATTGCGGAATCTTCCACTCGAATTCGACTTCATCCTTGAGCGCGGTCTTCGGCAGGTAAATCTTGACGCTCCGGCCCGTCGCCTTGACGTAGCCGATGTCCACCAGCCCCGCGAGCGCGGTTGACCAGAGGCGCGCGATGGGCCCGCCGCCCGTGTCGAGCGCAAGGTACTTCTTGTCGCCCGGCTCGTTCTCGCTGTACCAGCGCGGGCACATGACCCAACTGTACTTGTCCTCGAAGTCGCGCTTCTGCGGGCGCGGGATGGTCGTCTGGTTCCAAGGGTGTCTTCGATCAACCGGATTTCCGAGCGGGTCGTTTCTGACGAACATCTCCTCTTTGTCCCAGTCGTCGTAGTAGGAGTGGCCGAGAAGGATGCGTATGCCGAGATTGATGTCCACGAGATCGTGTGTCACGGCCTTGCCGTCAACGATGACGCCCGGCGTCACGTACATGGCCTTGCCCCACTCGTCCATGTTCTCGTACTTGTAGTCGCAGACCGCCGGGTCTTGGAACGACCCCCAGCAGCCTAGAAGTATGCGCCGCTGTCCGACCTTCTCGTAGCCGGGCAGTGCGTCGTAAAAGAAGTCGAAGAGGTCGTCGTGCAGCGGCACGACCTTCTTCATGAACTCGACGTACTTCATCAGCCGGACGATGTAGTCCGTGAAGAGTTGGACGGTCGGCACCGTCCCGACGCCGCCCGGATAGAGCGTCGAGGGATGTACGTGGCGACCTTCCATCAGACAGAACATCTCGCGCGTGTAGCGGCTGACGTGCAAAGTCTCGCGATAGAACTCGCCCGTGAACGGGTTGAGGGCCGTCATGATGTCGGAGATTTTGCGATAGCCGTGATCCGCCGCGTGCGGCGCGTCCGTTTGTTGCGCCTTGGCCCAGACCGAAGGGTTCGTCTCCTTCACCATCTGCTCGCAGAAGTCCACGCCGACCAGATTGTCTTGAAAGATGTTGTGGTCGAACATGTATTCCGCCGCCTCGCCGAGATTCGTTATCCACTCGGCGATGGCGGGCGGGCGGACGCCAAAGGCCATGTTCTGCGCGTAGCAGGCGCAGGTCGCGTGGTTGTCGCCGCAGATGCCGCAGATTCGGCTCGTGATGAAATGCGCGTCGCGCGGGTCTTTGCCCTTCATGAAGATCGAGTAGCCGCGGAATATCGAAGACGTGCTCCAACACTCGGCGACCTCGCGATTCTCGAAGTCGATCTTCGTAAAGATGCCCAGAGAGCCTACGATGCGCGTGATCGGATCCCAGTTCATATCGACCAGCGTGCGCGGCTTGGTCGGAGCTTCGGTTCTTGTCGTCGTCGTGGTGCTCATCCTTTTGCTCCCTCGCTCAGAAAGCCCTCGGTTTGTAGCCGGTCGTAAGTTCCGTCCCCTTGTGACGCCACTTCGGCTCCTTGTTGACGGTCGTGTTCGTGATGCTGCGGAGGCTGCGAATCATCCTGCCGTAGATGCCGATTGTGCCCGCAGAGATTTTCGCGCCCGGCGGCTCGTCCATGAAAGGCATGAACTTGTCTGGAAAGCCCGGCATCGTGCAGCCGATGCAGATTCCGCCGACGTTCGGGCAGCCGCCGATGCCGGCCATCCAGCCGCGCTTCGTCACGTTGCAGTTGACGACGGGGCCCCAGCAGCCGAGTTTGACTATGCACTTCGGCGAACCGTATTCGGTCGCGAAGTCGGCCTGCTCGTAGTAGCCTGCGCGGTCGCAGCCCTCGTGAACGGTCTTTCCGAAGAGCCAAGTGGGCCTCAACTGGTCGTCGAGCGGGATCATCGGCGCGAGTCCCGCGACCTGATAGAGAAGATAGAGCACCGTCTCCATGAAGTTGTCCGGCTGCACCGGACAGCCCGGCACGTTGATGATCGGAAGACCTGCCTTCGTCTTGAAGTTCCAGCCCAGATAGTCTGCGAGTCCCATCGCGCCCGTGGGATTGCCGGCCATCGCGTGTATGCCGCCGTATGTGGCGCACGTGCCTGCGCCGATGATGGCTGTGGCCTTCGGCGCGAGGCGGTCAATCCACTCGCAGGTCGTGATGGGCTGGCCCGTCATCGGGTCTGTGCCCATCGCCGCCCAGTAGCCGTCGGCCTTGATCTTCTCGTTCGGTATCGAGCCTTCGACGACGAGCACGAACGGATCAATCAACCCCTGCTCGGCCTGATAAAAAAACTTCATGAAGTCGTCGCCGACCTCGTAAGCCAGCACAGGGTTGTGAAGGTGCACTTTCGGAAGTCCCGGTATGGCCCCCATCACAACGTCCTCGACGCTCGGCTGGGTCGCGGCTGTGACCGACACCGAGTCGCCGTCGCAACTCAGCCCCGCCGTTATCCAGACGATGTGCACTTCTTTGACCGCAGGCGGTCGCTGAGTGACCCGACCGTATGGAGCATTTTCCGCTACCATCGCTGTCTCTCCTTTTCAGTCTATGCAACTGGTTTGGTGGAGGGTCGGTTTGCACGTTCCGGCGCAAACGCGGCGCGACCATCAGTCCTTGTCAAAGCCGGGGACGGGCTTTCTTGAGCCGACCCCTAACGCTCACAACAACGCCGGCCCGCACGTGGCTCGGAGGCGGGGATTGACTTAACGGGGCGAGACTTTTTAACTGGGGGAATTACGAATTGTTTTTACGCCACACTTCGCGTCACGTCAAGTAAAAGTACGCGACCGTCTCTTTAACGGCGCGGGATGCTATCGGGGCGCATAAATAATAGATGTGAGACGCGGGCTTACACGAGCCGAAAAACTTCGCCCGGCGACGAACGATTAGCCGGTTGAAGATGAAGCCCCCGAAGGCATAGCTATGAGCGCCGAACTTGTACTAATATAAACGCGAACGTGAACGGCAGAATCATATTAGCGGCGAATTGCCGACCCGCGAAGCGCAGGCGGGCGTTAAGCTGCCTGCTGCTCCTCATCATAACTTACGGCGCGACGGTGGAGGCGGCTCACAGTCATGGCTCCATCTCGCCGAACCGTTCGCACTCTGCCGCTCTAAGCGACGCGGGCGGTTCGCGCCCTGACACAAACCATTCTCAGCACAGAGAATGCTTGATGTGTCAGCTTCAACAGCAGCTTTTCAACGGCATCATTTACACGCCGCTTTTCATCCTCACGCCTTCGACGCAAACCGCATACGTCTCCACTCTGATAGTCTTTCAACCATCCAGTCCGACCACCCGCCCGGCTGATCGCGCGCCGCCTCTCGGCTGAGGCTGACTTGGTGGCTCGGCTCAGCGGATCGCCAGCCCTGACAGATCACCGAAGCCACTTGTTCAGCCTGCGGCGGGCGAGCCTTGCCCGCCTGTGCTCTCTTCAGCCGCCGGAGTTTCGCTCCGGCGCGCTCAATAACAATTAAATCAGCCGACGAACGCGAGGTGATCTGATGTGTCAGCGCACTAATAATCTGCGCCGCTTCGGTGAAGGGTGCGACTCCGCGGCTTGCAAGAGCCGGCGCGACTCAACACAAAGCCGCCGCCGGCAAAGGAGACTGCGCGCGAGTTACCTGCCCGGCCTTCTCTTGCTCACATTAATGATTCAGCCGACGCGGGCGCAGGAAGAGTCGCCCAAACCCTCGAAGCAAATCTGGAAGAACAACCTCTTCGTGCTGCCCGACGATCCGCAAACTCCCACGTCTACCAAGCCCAACGCGACTCCGATTCCCGTGGCGACTCAGACGACTCCCGCGGGCCGGCCCATCACGATTTCGGACGCGGTGACGATCTTCCTACAGCAGAATCTTCAGTTGATTGCGGCACGCTACGACATAGACACGGCGGAGGCGGAAAAACTGACGGCGCGACTCCGCCCGAATCCGCAGTTGAGCATCAGCACTTCCGGTGTCCCTCTCTCGTTCACAGGGCCGTTTATCAAAGAGCAGACTTTCGACTACGGCGTCTCACAGACCTTCGAGCTTGGCGGCAAGCGAGAGAAACGAATAGCCGCCGCCGACGCGAACGCCGAACTCGCGCGCGGGCAGTTTCAGGCGGTCGTGTGGCAAGCGACCAACGATCTGAAGAGGAAGTTTTACACCGCGCTGCTCGCCGAATCGCTCTTGAAGCTGGCGCAGGAGAATCAGAAAACCTTTGCCGAAACGCTCGCGCACACGACCGAGTTATACAAGGCAGGCGAGATCGCGGGGCTTGAGTTGACGCGGCTCGAAGTCGAAAAGCTCAAGTTCGACACGGACGTTGCAAACTCGGAGCGTGATTACGAGGTCGCCGTGCGCGACCTGCGCGTCACGCTCGGCGGCGACTACCGGACGACGGACGTTGATGTCGCCGGAACGCTCGACTACCAGACCTATGATTTCTCGCCCGACGAGTTGCGAAGCGCGGCGCTCGCCGCACGACCCGATCTGAAAGCCGCGCAACTCAGCGAGCGCGCCGCCGACGCAAACATCCGCCTGCAAAATGCCCAGCGCATTCCAGACCTCACGCTCGGCGCGGGCGTCGAGCAAGTCCCGCTCGGCACGAGCACCTACAACGTCGGCGTCGGCATCACGCTGCCGCTGTTCGACCGCAATCAGGGCGAGCGCGCAAAGGCGCTCATCGACAAGAAGCGCGCGCAGAATCAGCAGCAGCTAATCACCAATCAGGTTCTGGGCGACGTGGACAAGGCGCTCGTGGCAGTCGAGCTTCAGAAGCGTCGAGTCGAGCTTTACCGAACGGGCGTGCTGACGAAAGTGGACGAGATTCAAAGCCTGACGGAGTTCGCTCTGAAGGCCGGCGAAAGCTCAACGCTCGACCTGCTCGACGCCATACGCACGCGGCGCGACACGCTCGCGAGTTACTACCAGGCGCTTTTCGATTACCAGATGTCGCTGCTCGACCTTGAGCTTGCGACCGCGACGCCGATTCAAAAGTAAGTCGGCGAGTTCAAAAGCAATCCGTCGAAAGGATGCGCGATATGTTCCGAAGAAGAATCATTCGTCCGCTCTCGATTCCAACGCTTCTCGTCGCGGCGCTGTGCGCCGGTTGCGGCAAGAGGGGTACGGAAGCGCCCTCGAATGCTCCGGGCCAGCAGGCGAGCGCCGCCGCGTCGCCTTCGGCACAAAGCTCCGCCATAGAGTTAGAGATAGTCGCGCCGCAGTCCATCGCCGGATCGATTGCCGCCACGGGGAAGGTTCTCGTCATGGAGGATCGCGTGGCGAGCATCGGGCCCGTCCACGAAGGCAGGCTCGTGAACCTGTACGCGGGACAGGGCAGCGTCGTGAGGAAGGGTCAGAAGCTTGCCGACCTCGAATCGGCGGACATCGATCAGGCCGAGGCCGACTACCTGAAGGCGCTCGCCGATTACGAGAACGCCAATCGAACGTCGGCCGCCGAGGTCAAGTTCGCACAGGCCACCTACGACCGAACGAAGATGCTCTACGAGAAGACCATCACGGCCGGGAAGAATCTACAGCAGGCCGAGCACGACCTTGAGGTGGCGAAGGCTGCGGCCACGAGTTCCATCGCGGGCGCGAAAGTTGAAGTCGCGAACGCGCGCCGCCACCTGCTCATACTCGGTATGACGGATTCGGCGATTGACGCGCTTGCAAACAAATCCAATCTGGCATCGGTCTTTTCTCTGACCGCACCGATCTCCGGCATCGTCATCGAGCGCAACGCCACGGTCGGCGCGACCGTCGGCACGGACGCAAACCTTTTCAAGATCATAGACCTCTCCAGCGTCTGGATTGACGCCAACGTTTTCGAGAAAGACCTTGAGCGCGTCAGGCGCGGCCAGGAGGTCAAGGTCACAGTCCCGGCCTATCCCGGCGAGACATTCTCAGGCCGGGTCATCCTGATTTCAAGCATCGTTAACCCGGACACGCGAACCGTGCAGGTTCGCACGGAAGTCCCGAACCCCGACGACAGGCTCAAGCCCGACATGTTCGCCAACGTCGAGATCGTCACGGACGTTCGCCGCGCCGCCATCTCGCTCCCGCAATCGGCCGTGCTCGACGACGGCGGAAAAAAGATTGTCTTCGTTCAGACCGACAAGGGCTACGAGAAGCACATCGTTACGGTCGGGATACAAAGCGACGACCGCGTCGAAATTCTCGACGGTCTTCAGGCGGGCGACAAAGTTGTCGTCAAGGGCAATTACCTCTTGCTTCAACAGAGCCAGAGCCAGCAATAAGCAAGAAAGCGCCACAAGGCATTTACAGAGTCGAAAGCGCCACACGGGCATTTACGGTGCGATTATGACCGACAAACTCATTGCCTTCTTCTATCGCGAGCGCCTGCTCGTCGTCATCTTTTCGATACTCGTCGCGGCGGGCGGGACTCTGGCGCTCACAAGGCTGAACGTGGACGCCTTCCCCGATGTCACTCCCGTGCAGGTGGAGATTGACACCGACGCGCAGGGACTCGCGCCGCAGGAGGTCGAGCAGCTAATCACCTTCCCCATC
This sequence comes from Pyrinomonadaceae bacterium, assembly GCA_035474235.1. Taxonomy (GTDB): domain Bacteria; phylum Acidobacteriota; class Blastocatellia; order Pyrinomonadales; family Pyrinomonadaceae; genus QHXN01. The sequence goes on along the minus strand of DATINM010000113.1, from coordinate 7,189 downwards.
GAGAATGTGATGAACGGGATTACGGGCGTGTCGCGCGTCGAGTCGGAGTCCAAGTTCGGCCTGTCGGTCGTGACGGTCTTCTTCACAGACGACACGGACATCTACTTCGCGCGCCAGCAGGTCTTCGAGCGCCTCGCGGAAGCCAGAGACAATCTCCCCGCCGGGTTCGATCCTCAGATGGGGCCGATCACGACGGGCACGGGCCAGATTTATCTCTACCAGATCGTCGGCCCCGGCAAGAGCAATCAGGAACTTCGCACCATTCAGGACTGGATAATCAAACTCCAACTCCGCACCGTGCCCGGCGTCGCCGACGTTTTGAGCTTCGGCGGAGACGTGAAGCAGTATCAGGTCATCGCAGACCAGCAGGCTCTCGTTAACTACAACATCCCGCTCAAGACGCTCTTCGACGCCGTACAGAACAACAACCAGAACACGGGCGCGAACTTCATCGAGCACGGCGACGAGCAGTACGTCGTCCGCGGACTCGGACTCGTCAAAGACATACAGGACATCAAGAACATCGTGCTCGACTCGCGCGGCGGAACGCCCATCCGCGTCGGCGACGTGGCGACGGTCGAAATCGGCAACGAGATACGACAGGGCGCGGTCACGAAAGACGGGCAGGGCGAAGTCGTGACCGGCATAGTTCTGAAACGAATCAACGAAAACACCAAACAGGTTATCGAGCGGATAAAAGAGAAAGTAGCCGAGATAAACAAGTCGCTCCCCGAAGGCGTCCAGATCGTCGATTACTACGATCAGGCGGAGCTTGTCGATAACAGCATCCACACCGTCATCGAGTCTCTGATCGAGGGCGAGGCGCTGGTGCTTCTGATTCTTCTTCTGCTGCTCGGCGATTTTCGCGGCTCGCTCATCACGGCCGCCGCGATACCGTTCTGCATGATGATCGCCTTCATTCTGATGTGGTACGTGGGCGTGTCGGCGAACCTCACCTCGCTCGGCGGCCTCGCCATCAGCATCGGGATGATGGTTGACGCGACGGTCGTGATGGTCGAAAACATCTATCGCCACTTGGAAGAACACCGCGAGCACTCGATGCGCGAGGCGATACTCGTCGCGGCGCAGGAGATAGGCCGCCCGATGTCGTTCGCCATCCTCATCATCATCGCCGTCTTCATGCCCGTCTTCACCTTGCAGGGCATCGAAGGCAAGCTGTTCAAGCCGCTCGCATACGCCGTTACCTTTTCGATGATCGGTTCGATGATCATGGCTCTGTGCATCGCGCCGATGCTGTGCTCGCTGTTTTTGCGTCTGAAGACGGGCGAGGTTCGACAGAATCCCATCATCCGTTTCTTCAAGGGCATTTACGTCCCCGTGCTCAAGTGGACAATCGCACACCGCTATCTCACGTTGATACTTGCCGCGATACTGCTCGCGTGGAGCGTCGCCGATGTCTTCATCATCGGCAGCGAATTTCTGCCGACGATTGACGAGGGCAACTTTCTTGTGCGCGCGACGATGCCGGCGAGCATCTCGCTTTCGCGCGCAATCGAAATCTCTTCGCAGATCGAGCGGACGCTGAAAGGTTTTCCCGAAGTCGAAACCGTCGTCGCAAAGATCGGTCGCGCCGAACTCGGCGGCGACCCGGAAAGCGTCAGCAACGACGAAATCTACGTCCGCCTGAAACCGAAAAGTCAGTGGACGACCGCGAAGACGAAAGACGAACTGGCCGACGCCATGCGCCGCCGTCTCGAAGGCTTCCCCGGCGTCGAGTTCAACTTCTCGCAGGTGATTCAGACTAGAAACGACGAACTCATTTCAGGCATCAACGCGCAGATCGCCGTCAAGATTTTCGGCGAAGATCAGGACACCCTTCGACAGATCGCCGAGCAGGTGCGCGATGCGATGTCGCACGTTCGCGGCGGGAAAGATTTGGCGGTCGAGCAGGTCGCGGGCGAGGAGCATTTGGAGATCGCGCTCGACCGGGACAAGCTTGCGCGCTACGGCCTCAACATCGCGGACGTGCTCGAAGTCGCAAAGATCGCCATCGGCGGCGACGAGGCGACCGACGTGCTCGAAGGCCAGCGGCGCTTCGCGATATTCGTGCGCCTGAGAGAGAACTATCGCGATCAGGTCGAAAAGCTCAACGACATTCTGGTTGCCGCGCCGGTGGGAGGTCGCGTGCCGCTCGGCGAGTTGGCGACGTTCCGGCTTTCGAGCGGCGACTCTGTAGTTGACCGCGAGAACGCTCTGCGCCGCATCGTTGTGAAGTGCAACGTCGCGGGGCGCGACATCGGCAGCTTCGTCCACGAGTCGCAGGCGGCTGTTGCCTCGCAGGTCAAGCTGCCGCCCGGATATTTCATCACGTGGGGCGGGCAGTTCGAGAACGAACAGCAGGCCGTGCGAAGACTCTTAATAGCCATACCCGTCTCTCTTCTGCTCGTCTTCGTGCTGATTTATGCTTGCTTCAACTCGATTCGCAACACGCTGACGATCATCTTCAATATCCCCATCGCGCTCGTCGGCAGCACGACGTTTCTGCTCATTTCGGGATTCCCTCTGAGCGTCCCTGCGATAGTCGGGTTCATCGCCGTCTTCGGCATCGCGGTGCAGAACGGGATGGTGATGGTCTCTTACATCAACAAGCTCCGCGACGGCGGCATGGAGTTGTACGACGCAGTGATTACGGGCGCGAGCGTCCGTCTGCGCGCAGAGTTGCTGAGCGCGCTCATAGGCAGCATCAGCCTCATCCCTTTCATCATCTCGTCGGGGACGGGCGCGGAGATCGAGAAGCCTCTGGCAATCGTCGTAGTCGGCGGGCTTGTGACACGCCCCATCAAGATCGTTATCCTGCCGATGGTCTACGAGTGGGTCGAGCGACGCGCCGCGCAAAGGGCGGCACGACGGGCTGCGTCAGGTAACGACGTTCTCGCGTAAATGAACGTCGAGATTCGATGCCGCCGCCTCAAGTCATGCGCCGCGGCGGGACTTCTGCTACATTTGCGGCGCGCGCACTCGCGCTCACGAAAGGCGACGAACATGCGTTACGCGATCCTTTTACTCTTGTGCTCTATGTTTACTTATCCGACCGGCGCGGCCCAAACGACTGTGGCTGTTCAGCCCGAAACGGTTTACCTGCTCAGGCCCGCACACGTATTCGACGGCGACACGGCAGAGCTTCATGATGGCTGGGTCGTGCTCGTGCGCGGCGAGCACATCGAATCGGCGGGGCCTGCGGCGGAAGTACGCGCGCCCGCCGGCGCGAAGGTCATCGAACTGCCGGGGATGACTCTGATGCCCGGCCTCATCGAAGCGCACTCGCACGTCCTCCTGCACCCGTACAGCGAAACGCCCTGGAACGATCAGGTGGCGCGCGAGGCGCTGAGTCTGAGGGTAGCGCGCGCGACGAATCACCTTCGCAGCACACTGCTCGCGGGGTTCACGACGCTACGCGACCTCGGCACGGAAGGCGCGGGCTACGCCGACGTTGGGCTGAAGCAGGCTGTACAGCAAGGGATAATTCCGGGGCCGCGCATGTTCGTCGCGACGCGCGCGATTGTCGCGACCGGCTCATACGGGCCGAAGGGTTACGCGCCGGAGTGGGACGTGCCGCAGGGCGCACAGGAGGCTGACGGCCCCGAGGGACTAGTGCGCGCCGTGCGCGAACAGATCGGCAAGGGGGCCGATTGGGTCAAGCTCTACGCAGACTATCGCTGGGGCAGGAGCGGGGCGGCCCCGACCTTCACGCTCGACGAATTGAAGCTCGCCGTCGAGACGGCACACAGCGCAGGCGTCCCCGTCGCGGCGCACGCGACGACGACCGAAGGGATGCGCCGCGCAGTCCTCGCAGGCGTTGACACCATCGAACACGGCGACGGCGGGACGCCCGAACTCTTCCACTTGATGAAGGAGCGCGGGACTGCGCTCTGCCCGACGCTCGCAATCGCCAGCCGTGGGAACGAAGCGCACAAGCGCGAGGTCTTCCGCGCCGCGCTGCAAGCGGGCGTCACCATCGCGAGCGGCAGCGACGTGGGCGTCTTCGCGCACGGCGACAACGCGCGCGAGATCGAGGCTATGGTGGACTTCGGTATGCCGCTCGTCGATGCGCTGCGCTCCGCAACGTCGGTGGACGCACGCGTCCTTCGCATAGACGACAAGGTCGGGATGGTAAAGGCGGGGCTTCTGGCAGACCTGATCGCCGTCGATGGCGACCCTACGCGGGACATCTCTGCGCTGCGTCGCGTCCGCTTCGTGATGAAGGGCGGAGTCGTCTACAAGTCGCCGTCGGGACACGATTAGCTCGCGGCCTGTTCGACACTCCGTCAGAGAGTTTTTCACACGACAATTCGACTCGTGCGCGCGAGGGCGGTCATAAATATTAACCGACCCCAAGAGAGCCGACATCCTGTGACAGAGCCGAACCGCGACGGGCACGAACCGCAGTTGATACGCGGCGTGGGAACGGGCGGCGCGACGATGCTGAACATGATAGACATGATCGGCGTCGGCCCGTTCATCACGCTCCCGCTCGTCGTCTCGGCGATGGGCGGGCCGCAGGCCATGCTCGGCTGGGTCATCGGCGCGGCCATCGCGATGTGCGACGGAATGGTCTGGGCCGAGTTGGGCGCGGCGATGCCGGGGTCGGGCGGCTCGTACCGTTATCTGAAAGAGATTTACGGCCCCGAAAGGCTCGGTCGCCTGATCTCTTTTCTCTTCGTCTGGCAACTGACCTTTAGCGCCCCGCTCTCGGTCGCCTCCGGCTGCATAGGCTTCGCGATGTACGCGGTTTACGCCTTCCCCGCGCTCGACCACACGTTAGCGTCGGCGCGTCTTCACGTCCCCGTGCCGTTTGCGGGCGGCTTCGACGCCGGACTTCAGGTGACTTTAGGCTCTCTGGTCGCGTGCGGCGTGTGCCTGCTCGCGACGCTGCTGCTCTACCGAAGGATCACGGTCGTCGAAAAACTGGCACGCTACCTGTGGGCCGGCGTCATGCTGACGCTCCTTTGGGTCATCGCCTCCGGCGTATGGCACTTCGACCCCGCGCTCGCCTTCGACTTCCCGCCCGGCGCCTTCTCTCCGAGGCCCGAATTTTTCACCGGCCTCGGCGCGGCGCTCCTGATTACGACCTACGACTACTGGGGCTACTACAACGTCTGCTTCCTCGGCGGCGAGATGCGCGACCCCGGGCGCACGATCCCGCGCGCCGTGCTCCTCTCGGTCGCCATAGTCGCCGCGATCTACGTCGTGATGAACGTCTCCATCCTCGGCGTCATCCCTTGGAGGGAGTTCGCGCAGGCGAATACAGAGGCGCGCGCCCACGTCGTCTCGGCCTTCATGGAGCGGCTCTACGGGCGAGGGGCTGCGCTCGTCGCGACGGCGCTCATCATGTGGACGGCCTTCGCCTCGGTCTTCTCGCTTCTGCTCGGCTACTCGCGCGTGCCGTATGCCGCGGCGCTCGACCGCAACTACTTCCGCGCCTTCTCGCGCGTCCACCCGCGGCGACACTTCCCGCACGTCTCGCTGCTCGTCTTGGGCTGCACAGCCGCACTGTTCTGCTTCCTTCGCCTCTCGGACGTTATCGCTGCGCTCGTAGTCATACGCATACTCGTGCAGTTCCTCGCGCAGACCGTCGGGGTCATGATCCTTCGCCGGCGACGCCCCCGCATGCCGCGCCCGTTCAGGATGTGGCTCTATCCGGCCCCCGCGCTTGCGGCGACGTGCGGCTTCGTTTACGTCTTGCTGATGCGCCCGGACTTTCAGCGCGAGGTTCTCTACGCGACAGCGCTCGTCGTCGTCGGCCTCGCCGTCTATTTCGTGCGCGCGCGCACGCTCGGCGCGTGGCCGTTCCGCCCCGCGACGGCGAGGCCGCGCCGGGATTAAATCACAAAGAGTAATAGCAGAAGTGAGCCTCGGCGTTACTTGATGTCCAGCAACTCCACGTCGAATATGAGCGTGGCGTTGGGCGGGATGTCGGGCGGGTGGCCCATTGCACCGTAGCCGAGCGACGGCGGTACTACGAGCCTCCTTCTGCCGCCCACTTTCATCGTCAACACGCCCTCGTCCCAGCCCTTGATGACCTTGCCGCGACCGATGGGGAACGCGTAGGGTTGCCCGTGATCGAGCGAGCTATCGAACTTCGTGCCGTCGGTGAGCGTGCCCGTGTAGTTCACGACCGCCGTCTGCCCGGGCTTCGGGCTTGGGCCAGTTCCGACGACGAGGTCTGTGTACTTTAGGCCGGAGCCGGTCGTCACCTCCGACGTGCCGCCGAAGAGCGGCGCGAGCAGGTAGGCCGCGCCCGCCGCGACGAGGGCGATAACGACTACGGCGGCGATCACCTTGTTCCTTTTCCCGACCGTGCCGCCGCCAGCCGTGGTCTTTCGCGGCGAAGGGGCGTTGTGGAATTTCCTTTTGCCTGTGCGGCGCTTACGACTCTGTGGCAATGCTCGTCTCCTATGGTTCGCTTCCCGGTAGTGATTCAAGCGGTAGATGCCAGCGCGAGATTGTAGCGTTATAAGAATTAAGCGTAAACATATCTCATGCATCTTCTCCGACTTGGAACAGGAAAGCGACTTTATCACGAAGCGCACGAGTCGTTGCCGCAAAGTGTTGTCTCAACGCTTGAGATGTGCGTGCGGTGAAGGCGCGTCTCTTTTCCTGCGGCTGTGTGCTCTGCCCCATCTCGCAATGCCGACACAGGAGCTATCTGATAATCATTAATGCGAATCAAGAGTAGAAAAATGCGCTGGTTGAGAACAAAGGACTTAAAGAATCGGCCTTTCAGCTTTCGGCTGGTTAAGGCTATAAGTTGTTGATTCTTCGTACCCGATTTCTACTCTTGATTCGCATCATTAAGGAGAGCTAATCTACGGCGTGCCCCTTGCGCCGACTGGTCGCCGCTTGCAGGGAGTTATCTGGTAATCATTAAAGGAGAGTCTAATCTACCTCTACCACTTGAATCACTACCAATGATACTACTTGGCGCTTGACACGCGAGCGCTCTTCTCTTAAATTGTGACTTCGGTCGCCGAGGTTCTTTTCAGGCACGTATGTCAACGGTAGACGGCCACCCTTACAAGGTGGAGGTTGGGGGTTCGAATCCCTCCGTGCCTACCAGATGCGAACCGATTTGAAAATTTAAGTTCTCGCGGAGTCGTAGTTCAGTTGGTTAGAACGCCGGCCTGTCACGTCGGAGGTCGCGGGTTCGAGTCCCGTCGGCTCCGCCATT
>DATINM010000112.1:0-30322 GCA_035474235.1 Pyrinomonadaceae bacterium | reverse complement strand
AGCAGGCGGTCGAAGCAATCGCCGCGGCCCTCGGCGCGGTCGCACACGGCGCGCGCGCGCAAGAAGCGCCTGCGAAACTCGTCGCGTGCCTGCGCCGGCTCGCGTCAAGCGGGACGGATGAGACAGCCGACGAAGACGGCGTCGAAGGACTTGTGCCCGCGGATGTGGCACGAGCACTCGGCGCGCACGAGCGTCGGCGCTTGCGCGAGGCGGTCGGCGAGGGCGCGCACGCCTACGTCGTCGAGGCGGACTTCGACATCGCGACGTTCGACGAGCAGTATCGCTCGTTGAGCGATGCGCTCGGCGAGACGTGCGAGATCGTCTCGGCGCAACCGTTCGTCGAAACCGGCACGCCCGAACGAGTCGGCTTCCGAATCGTGTGCGCGAGCGCCGAGTCGCGCGACGAAGTGCTTGCACATCTGGCGCCGCTCGGCGCGAGACTTTCTGAAGCAGACGACGCCGTGCGCGACGACGAGACGACACATCGCGACGACGAGACGGGCGAAGACGAAGCCGGGTGGCGCGCGCCGGAACCTCCGCCAACAAAATTCGTGCGCGTGCCGCTCGGCGAGTTGGACAAACTCGTCCGTGCGGCGCGGTCGTTGTTTGCCGACGCGCTCGGCGCGCTCGAACTCGCTCTCGCGAACTCGGCGGCGGGAGACGAACGCTCGGAGCTTGAGTCGCACGCGGCGCGCACGCGCCTCGGCCTCTCGGAGTTCGAGAAGCGTCTCGCCGTGCTGCTGGCGACGCCTTTGCGCGCGACGCTCGCGCGCGCGGCGCGGGCCGGCGAGACGTTCGCGCGCGACGCCGGAAAGTCGGTCGAGTTCGAGACCGCGGGCGGCGAGGTCTTGCTCGACAGGTCGCTTGTGGGCGGGGTCGCGGCGGCGCTGTTGCACCTCGTCCACAACGCAGTGGATCACGGCATCGAGGAGGCGAGCGAGCGACGCGCCGCCGGCAAGGACGAACGTGGGCGCGTGCTCATCGAGGCGCTGGTCGAAGGCGAGCGGGTCGTGCTTCGCGTCTCGGACGACGGGCGCGGCGTTGACGCCGGACGCGTCGCGCGCGCCGCCGCCGCCCGCGGTCTTGTCGCGGAGGGCGCAAGCGTCACGGACGAGGAGGCGCTTGGTTTGATATTCCGCCCCGGCTTCTCGACCGCCGCGCGCGCGACGCTCGCGTCGGGACGCGGCGTCGGACTCGACGTTGTCGAGCGCGCGGTCACAGAGGCGTGCGGCGAAGTCCGCGTGCGGACAGAGCGCGGGCGCGGAACCGTCTTCGAGATGAGGCTTCCGGCGGCGCGCGCCGACGACGTTTCGCGACCGCAAGAAGCCGCGGAGAAGAAGGGCGCGACGGAAGCCGAGTCGAAGGCGGGCGCGACGGAAGACTCGACGAAATAAGTCTCGCTGTCTAAGCAGACGACCTCGAAGATAAAAAGCGGGCCGCGCTCTTTTGAAAGAGCGCGGCCCGCTTTCGTTTCATTCGCGTCGCGGCGGACGGTTTTTAATGGAAGATCAGGCCGACGCCGAAGCGGAAGTTGTTTTGAGTCTCGCCGCCAAGACGCGTCGGGTTGTAGTCGAACTGGATTGCGCGCACGTCGATGCTGTGGTTGATGCGGAAGTCAACGCCGCCGCCGATGGCCGCCGCGAAGCCGTTTTCGTGCGTGTTGAAGCCCGTGACGCCGGTTATGTCGGCGCTCGCGTGCTGGAATCCGACGAGGCCGCGCGCGAACGGCTTGACCTTCGTCTCGGTGTTGTTGTCCTTGACCTCGACGCCGCCGAGCAATGTGTTGAGCGTGATCCTCGTCGTGACGGCGGTCGTACCGAACGTGTCGTCAAACGTCTTGCGGTGGAAAGAGTAGTCGCCGACCGCGCCGACGTAGCGGCTGAAGTTGTACTTCGCGAAACCTTCGACGCCGTTGAAGCCCTCGCGGTCTTGAAGGAAGTTCTGGTTGGGGTCGTCGAATCCGGTGTCCACCCGGTCGTGCGAGTAGAGGATACCGAAGTCGTACTTGTGATAGTCGCTGCCGCCCGCGGTCTGCGAGAACGCGAGCGACGCCGTGCAGGCGATGAATAACGCCGCCATGAATAGCTTACGCATGATGGATTTCTCCCCTTGAAAGTTTAAGTTTAAGTCAGCGCTGCGTGACACTAAAAGATGTCTCGAAGCGCGCCGCAGGTTGCTCGAAAAATTTTCGCGAGCGCGTCGAAAAAAAACTTCGCGAGTCAAACGTCCGCCGGCGCATGAACCGAATCACCCGCGCGTCCATTTTCTCGGACGGGTCGCGCCCGGCGCGTCGCACGAGCCGCGAAATTCGGAAGAAACCCTCATCAGAGTTTCTTATCGTTTCCCGCACAATCCATAAAGCAAGGCGGATGCCGAATTCGCCGCGAGTTCGGGAGAGCCGCGGACGCACATGGATTTCGTTGAAAAGAAGATCGGCGTGAAGGCTAAAGAAGATTGTCGTGAAGACTCCGTGTGCAATGAAAGCCGGACGGGTGAAGCCTTAGCGTGATGAATCTAGGCTTTCGGATTCATCATCTATGGTTTCGGATTAGCGGGATTGATTTGCCCGATGAAAATTTTTGCCTTCAAAATTTTCGTCAGGCTTCCGGCGGTCGCCGCTTGTGAAAGTCGGTCGCGGACTGGTACGCGACGGCGAGTTCCAGAATGTCCCGCTCGCTCCATGCGGGGCCGACGAGTTGAATGCCCGTGGGCAGTCCGTTCTGGCCGAAGCCGTTGGGGACGGAGACGGCGGGCACGCCGACGAGGTTCGCCGCGCCGATTGGAGACGAAGCGCCGACGCCCGGATATGCTTTGTCGAAGGTCTTGTCCACGGGATACGAGACGGTCGAGCGCGACGGCGCGGCGAGCGCGTCGTACCTCCTGAACATCTCGGCCCAAGCCCGTCGCATCGGCGCGCGCATGCGCATCGCGTGGAGGTAGTCAACGGCGTTGATGAGCGACGCCGAGTAGCCGCCCGTCCTGCCTTCGGGCGAAGCGAGTTCGCTGACGCGTCCCGACTCGATGAGGTCGCGGAAGGCGCTCGCGCCCTCGGCGTTGACGATAGTGCCGATGGCGGGGCCGTATGGGAAGTCGGGCAGCTTCACGTCCATCTCAACGTCGGCGAACTTTCTCAGCACGTCGAGCGAGGCGAGGAAGTTCTTTCGCACCTCGTCCTGCGCCTTCTCGTACGAATCCTTCATCACAGCCACGCGCAGACGCTTTGCGCCGCGCGGCGGTTTGAGCAGACGGCCTTCGGGCGAGAAGCGCGGCAGCGACGAGGACGCGCGCGACGTTGGATCGAGCGGGTCGCGCCCCGCGATGGCGTTGAAGACGAGTCCGCAGTCGAGCGCGGAGCGGCACATGGGCCCAAGCTTGTCGAGCGTCCACGAAAGGGCCATCGCGCCGTGCCGCGAGACTGCGCCGTAAGTCGGACGCAGTCCCGACAGGCCGCAGTAAGCCGAGGGCGTGATGATCGAGCCTGAAGTCTCGGAGCCGATGGCGAAGGCGACACACGCCGACGCGGTCGCAGCGCCCGGCCCCGAAGAAGAGCCGCCCGACCAGAAGTTTGTGTTCCAGGGCGTGCGGCACGCGCCCGTCAGAGACGCGTCGGCCTGGTTGTAGCCCATGCCGCCCGCGAGTTCGATCATCGCGAGCTTGCCCAGAAGCACAGCGCCCGCTTCGCGCAGTCGCGTGACGACGGTCGCGTCGTAGTCAAAGTGCTGATCCTTGTATGGCGCAGCGCCCCATGTCGTCGGCGCGTCGCGTGTGGCGATGAGGTCTTTGACGCCGAAGGGTATTCCATGAAGCATCCCTCGATAGTGGCCGCGTTTGATCTCGGCGTCCGCGGCTCGCGCCTCTCTGAGCGCAGTCTCGCGCATGACGGTGACGACGGCGTTCAGACGCTTGCCGACGGTTTCGAGCCTGTGCAGATAAGCTTCGGCGAGTTCGACGGACGAGACGCGGCGCGCGCGAATCTGCGCGGCGAGTTCGGTGACGGGGAGAAAGAGAGTTTCGTCTGTGACCATTTTTTTGTTCGCGGCCCTGAGTCCGAAGTTACGCGCCGAAGATGAAGTCCGGCTCGTCGGAGTTTTGAAGCTTGAACACGCGCAGGCGTTCAGCCGTCCGAACATTGCCTTCGAGTCCGCGCTTGACGGCCTCGAACTGTTCGGGCGTTAGCCTGTCGCCGAAGCGCGCACGCGCGACTTCAGCGTAAGCTAGGGCGACGGGCGAAGGCTTCGGCGGCTCTTGCTGCGGAGTGGGCGGAGCCTTCGGCTCTTTCGGCGCGGGCGTCGTCTGCGCGCTCGCCGCGAGGACGGGCGTTGCGAGCGCGGCGGCTGCGAGCGTCTTCGCGAACCTTCGGCGCGAAGGCCGAAGACCGCCATTTTCGTCTTCTTCGTTTCGTCTCTCGCTCAAGTTTACTCTCCTCGACTCGTTAGCGCGCGCCCGCGCGAATCATTCGCCCGACGAGACGGGCGGCTCGTCGTCGCGGCATTCGTCTGTGAGACAACTCTCAAGGTCGGACGGCGATTTGTAGTCCTCTTTCAGAAAGGCCCTGACGACCTCCGTCAACTCTTCGAGCATCAGGAACGGCATCAAGCGTCCCGCGCCCGCGAGCGTGCAGACGAGCGAGCGAGGATAAGTCTCGCGCAGGCGTCGGCGCGCGTTCGGCGTCGCCGAGTGGTCGTCGCCCGACTCGACTATGAGCGCGCGACCCGCCCAAAGATCGGGGCCGTCGGAGTTGTAAACCTCGTTGCAGTTGAAGTCAACACCGAGCGCGACGCGCGCGAGCAGCGTCTCTTTCGTTAGCATCCGGTCGAAGTAGTCTTCGAGTTGTCGCTTGAACTCGAAGACGCGCGCGTCCGTCTCCGGCTGCACGTCGAAGTGTCTCAAAGTGTCAAGCCTTAGCTGCGCGCGCGTCAGGCGGAACGGGAGAAGCCTCATCAACTTCAGAGTCTTCCGCTCGCGCTCGCCCGCAGCGCGCTCCGGCGCTTGCGCGCCGAGCAGCACGACGTTTTCAACCTGTCGCGGGCGTCGCTTGAGAAACGCCTGCGCGACGACTGCGCCGAAGTGCCCGCCGAAGACGTGCGCGCGCGCGACGTGCTCGCGGTCGAGAATTGCGCTCAAGGCGTCGCACACTTCGTCGAGCGTGCGAACGTCGGCGACCGTCGGCGCGACCACGCGGTACTCGCCTGCGAATGCGTCTGCGAGCGGCTGCATCGTCTCGCCGCCGCCGAATGCGTCGTGCAGCAGAAGAATCGTCTCGCGCCCGCGGCCCCCGGTCGCGTAGCGCCACTCGACGCCTTTGATGCTGAGCGTGTTCTCCTGCATGACGGTCAGATGACGACGGCGGTTTGGCGGAAGCGAAAGGCGCGTCACGCCGTTCGCAGACTGAAGTGCTCGACGATTCGTCTCGCGGCCTCGGCGGGCGGCAAGTCAGAGTTGTCTATCTCAAGGCTCTCGCGTCCGGGCACGGGCGAGAAGATGTCGTACTGCTCGGCGATTGCGCGCAGCTTGTCGGGCGAGTCAATCTTGCCCAAAGCCTTTCGATCCGGGTGCGGCACTCTTCGCTCAAGGACGTTTTTATCACAGACGAGATGGACGAGACACACGCGCCCGCCGAACCCTTCGACCGTCTCGCAGACACGCTCGACGAAGGGCGTGTCCTGCGGGCACGCGTAAACGAACGTGAAGACCAGCGAGACGCCTTCGCGCGCCGCCTCCTCGAAGATGGTGAAGCGGATTTTATCCACCGCGCGCCCGAACGGCCTCGTCCCGAACTCGAAGACGGGGAGCACGCAGTCAATGCTCAGGTGATTGTGAAAGACGCGGCAGCCGGTCGCGCGCGAAAGCTCCCGCGCCACCGTCAGCTTGCCGACGCCCGGCGGGCCGTAGATGAATACAAGATTCATTCTTCCCAACGACTCTTCAAACCCTTTTCGTTCTCCGCGACAGACCGTGCCGAAAGCTTAGCGCACGGCGCACACAGGCGCACGACATCATAGCCAGAGGAAAGTGCGAGGGGCAATCTTTTCCGCCTTGCGCGGACGCGGATTCCGTGCGGGCGCGGCGTGTGCAAACGAGGGTCGTTGGTGATAGGCTATTGTGTAAATTCGAGAAGGAATGTTCGAGCGAGTGAGGCGGTCGCGTTGAAGTAAAACGCGGCTCGCGTCTCACAAAGGCGCGAGGTGAAGAGTTTTGAGCGAAGAGCGCAGCAGAGACGACCTGTCGGAAATCATCGCGGAAAATTTCGGGGCGAACGCGACCTACGTCGAGGGACTTTTGAGCCGCTACCGCAGCAACCCCGCGCTCGTGGACGACGCTTGGCGCTCGTACTTCACGGAGTTGCTCGGCGACGAGCCGCAGCCGGACGACGGCGCGCGCGTCGCGAACGGTAACGGCTCGGTCGCGGAAGGAAACGGCGCGGCGACAAAGGCTTTTGCGCCTGCCGAAGCCGCCGACGGTCAAGCGGCCGCGCAACAGCAGGCGACTGCTCAGGCGGCGCAGCCGACGAAGCCGCCCGCCCCGCAAGCGACGCCGGCAGCGACGGGCGCGCAGCCTTCGAGCGCGGCGCGACAGCCTTCGGCGGCTCAGCCTTCGGCGGCGCAGAGAGGCGAGGCGCAGCCGATCCGCGGCGGCGCGCTCAAGATCGTCGAGAACATGGAGGCGAGCCTCGGCGTGCCGACGGCCACGTCGAACCGCCTGATTCCCGTCAAGGTTCTTGAAGAGAATCGAATCACCGTCAACCAATACTTAAAAGAGCACAAGCGCGGCAAGGCTTCGTTCACGCACTTCATCGCGTTCGCGATCCTTCGCGCGCTCGACGAGTTCCCGCAACTCAACGACGGCTTCGCAGTGATTGACGGCAACCCCGTGCGCGTCCGCCGCAGCGAAATAAATCTCGGCGTTGCCGTCGATCTTGAGAAGAAGGACGGCACGCGGACGCTGCTCGTGCCAAACATCAAGAACGCGGGCGCGCTTCAGTTCGCGCAATTCCTCTCGGCTTACGACGACGTTATCAAGCGCGCGCGCGAAGGCAAACTCGGCGTGCCGGACTTTCAGGACACGACCATCTCTCTGACGAACCCCGGAACCATCGGCACTGTCTCGTCGAACCCGCGCCTGATGGTGGGCCAGTCCGCGATAATCGCGACGGGCGCGATTGAATATCCGGCGGAGTATCACGCGATGACGCCGGAGGCTTTGTCGCTTCTCGGCATCAGCAAAGTCATCAACATCTCCTCGACCTACGACCACCGCGTCATACAGGGCGCGGAGTCGGGCGCGTTTCTGGCGCGCGTCCACGCGTTGCTTCTGGGCGAGCAGGACTTCTACGTTCAAATCTTCCGCGACCTCGGCATACCGTACCAGCCCATGCGTTGGTCGAAGGACTACAACCCTGCGCTCCTCGGTCGCTACGACTCGCGCGAGGAGGTCGAGAAGCAGGCGCGCGTCCTCGAACTCATAAACGCATACCGCGTCCGCGGACACCTCATCGCCGACATTGATCCTCTGAACGCGCTGCCCGTTCAGTATCATCCCGAACTCGACATAGAGACTTACGGGCTGACGATCTGGGACTTGGATCGAGAGTTCATCACGGGCGGACTTGGAGGCAAGCACAGCGCGACTTTGCGCGAGATTCTAGACATACTGCGCCGCGCGTATTGCGGCAAGGTCGGCTCGGAGTACCGGCACATACAGAGCAAGGAGCAGAAGGTTTGGCTGCGCGAGCGCGTCCGGCGTGAGTTTGTCTATCCCGAACCGCTTTCGGCGGAGACGAAAAAGGCTCTGCTTTTAAAGCTCGTCCGCGCCGAACAGTTCGAGCGCTTCCTGCATACGAAGTATCTGGGCCAGAAAAGATTTTCGCTCGAAGGAAGCGAGACGATCATCCCTCTGCTCGACCAACTCGTCGAGCGCGCGGCGGACAAAGGCGTCGAGGACATCACGCTCGGCATGGCGCACCGCGGACGCCTGAACGTTTTGGCGAACGTCGTCGGCAACTTCTCCGAAAGAATCTTCACGGCCTTCGAGGGATCGGTTCACCCGGACTTTCCGGCGGACGAAGGCGACGTGAAATATCATCAGGGCGCGAAGGGCGAGCGCGAGACTGCTTCGGGCAAGCATGTTCGCATCACCATCTCGCCGAATCCGAGCCACCTCGAATTCGTTGACCCCGTGGTCGAGGGAATGGTGCGCGCAACTCAGGACGCGCTCGAATTCGGCGGAAGCCCGCGCGAAGAGGTGATCGACCGCGCGCTCCCCGTTCTTCTGCACGGCGACGCGGCGTTCGCCGGTCAGGGAATCGTGATGGAGACTTTGCAACTCGCAGACCTGCGCGGCTACCGCACGGGCGGAACGATCCACGTCATCATCAACAACCAGATCGGATTCACGACCTCGCCCGAAGCGAGCCGGTCTTCGATCTACTCGACCGACGTTGCGAAGATGACGCAGCTTCCGATTTTTCACATAAACGGCGACGACCCGGAAGCAGTCTTCCGCGTGCTTCGCATCGCGCTCGACTTCCGGCAGGAGTTCAACAAGGACGTTGTGCTCGATGTCATAGGCTTCCGGCGACTCGGACACAACGAGGGCGACGAACCGAGCTACACGCAGCCTTTGATGTACGCGCGCGTCAAGGCGCATCCCGGCGTGCGCTCGCTCTACGCGCAGCGCCTCGTCTCCGAAGGCGTCGTCACCGAGACGGAAGTCGAGCAGATGTTGAAGGAGGCGACCGAGCGCTACGAGCGGATTCACGCGCGCGCCAAAGAGATCGTCGCCGCGAAAGCCCCCGTGAAAGAACTGCCGCCGCCAATCGAAGACGAAGACGGTTCGGAAGTTGTCGAGACGCCCGTGTCGCTCGAAGTCATACGCGACATCGCGCACAAGATCGCGGTCGTCCCCGAAGGCTTCAACATCAATCCGAAGATGGTCAGCCAGCTTGCGCGGCGCGCGAAGATGGGCGAGGGCCAGACGCCGTTTGATTGGGCGTTCGCCGAGTTGACGGCCTTCGGCTCGCTCGGCATGGAAGGCGTGCGCGTTCGTCTTTCGGGTCAGGATTCGGGGCGCGGCACATTCAGTCAGCGCCACGCGATTCTCTACGACACGCAGACGGGGCAGCCCTGGTCGCCGCTCTCGGAGATGACGGCGCGCGACGGTCGGGCGCTCATCGAGGTCTTCGACAGTTCGCTCTCGGAGCAGGGCGTGGTCGGCTTCGAGTACGGCTACTCGGTCGTCGCGGGCGACGCGCTCGTCGCGTGGGAAGCGCAGTTCGGCGACTTCGCAAACGGCGCGCAGGTCATCCTCGATACCTTCGTCGCGCCCGGCGTTGACAAGTGGCAGCAGCCTTCGCGACTAGTCCTGCTCCTGCCGCACGGCTTCGAGGGTCAGGGGCCTGAGCACTCGTCGGCTCGGCTCGAACGCTATCTGCAACTCTGCGCCGAGAACAACATGCAGGTCTGCTACCCGACCACTCCCGCGCAGTATTTCCACCTGCTCCGCCGACAGGTCAAACAAGAAACGGCGCGGCCTCTCGTCGTGATGACGCCGAAGAGTCTTCTACGTTTGCCCGCGGCCACGTCTTCGATTGAAGAGTTGGCAAGGGGCGGCTTCCGTCCCGTCGTTGACGACGCCGAGGTCGAAGATAGAAGCGCGGTGCGCCGCATCGTTCTTTGCAGCGGCAAAGTTTTTTACGACCTCACGGCGGCGCGAAAGAAGTCCGGCGACGCGCGCGTCGCGATAGTCCGGCTCGAACAGTTTTACCCGTTCCCCGAACGCGCGTTGCGCGAGGTCTTCGCCTCTTACACGAACTCGACGCAGCTAGTCTGGTGTCAGGAAGAGCCGAGGAACATGGGCGGCTGGGCATTCGTCGAGCCGCGTTTGACGGGATTGCTGCCCGCTTGCGAGCGACCTTTCTACGCAGGCCGCGCGGCGTCGGCGAGTCCGGCCACGGGTTCATACACCATCCACGAGCTTGAGCAGCGCGAGCTTGTCAACAACGCTCTCACGACGGAAGCGCCATTCATCTCCCGCGCGAGCACAAGGGAGTTCGCCGGGCAGGCGGAAGGATGAAGGGGGAAGGGTGTTGGGTTCTCGGTTCTGGGTGCTGGTAAGAGATGACCAACACCCAACACCTAGCACCCAAAACCTTCTTCACCTTCCGCCTTCATCCTTATTCTTGACTTTCAGCCTGCTTTGAAATAGAAGCGCCTTGATTTCGCAGCCCGCCGCAATCCGTTTGCAGACTTCTCATCGTAGTTAACCCGGAAGCAAGACGTTTTCATCTTCCGGCCTCGCGCCATACAAAGTCTCTCTGTGTCCGAAAGGAGTTTACGATGAAGAAAATGCTTTCCCCATTCAAGGAGTTTATGATGAAGAAAATGCTTTTCCCCTTCGCCCTGCTCGCAGCCGCGCTGTCAATGCTCTCCTGCGCGCAAGCCCCGCAGACGAACACCGCAAACGCCAATACAAACGCCGCGCCCGCGCCGTCGGCGACCGCCGCGCCCGACACGGCAGCGAAGAAAGCGCCGACAGACCTCGAACAACTTGCGCAGCGGCTCGTCACGCAGAGCGCGGGCGTCAAGGAGGGCGACGTTGTTCTCGTCACGGGCGGCACGCAGGATCAGGAGTTGCTCGAAGACATCGCCGTCAACGTCCGAAAGGTCGGCGCGTTTCCGCTCGTCTCGATTGACAGCGACCGCATGGACAAACGCATGTACGCGGACGTTCCCGACAAGTACGACACGCAGGCGAATCAGTTGGGGATGAAGCTCGCCGACATCGTTAACGTCAGCATCACGGTTGACAGCAACCTCACGGAAGGACTGTTCGCAGACACAGACCCGAAGCGTCTGGCCGCGCGCGCGAAGGCCGACGCGCCCATCAACGAAGAGTTCATCAAGCGCAACGTCCGTCAGGTCGAAGTCGGCAACGGCTTCTACCCGACCGACTGGCGCGCACGGCGCTTCGGGATGAGCCTCGACGATTTGACGAAGACGTTTTGGGACGGCGTGAACACCGACTACGCGACCGTGCAGTCGCGCGGCGAACAGGTCAAGGGCGTGCTCTCGGCGGGCAACGAACTACACATCACGAACCCGAACGGCACTGACTTGAAGATGAAGGTTCAGGGCCGCCCCGTCCTCGTCAGCGACGGCATCATCTCGCCGGAGGACGCGCAGAAGGGAGGCGGGGCCGTCTCCGTCTACCTGCCCGCGGGCGAGGTCTTCTGCGCGCCGGTCGCGGGCACGGTCGAGGGAAAGGTCGTGCACACGCTCGACTACTACAACGGCAAGGAGATTGACAACCTGACGCTCACGGTCGCGGGCGGCAAGGTGACGGCGATGACGGGTTCGGGGCCGGGCTTCGACCAACTGAAGGCCGCCTACGACGTGGCGGGCGACGGCAAAGACGTGCTCTCCTTCGTTGACCTCGGCATCAACCCGAACGTCAAGCTCCCGGCGTCGAGCAAACTCGGCGCGTTCATCCCCGCGGGCACGATCACGGTCGGACTCGGCAACAACGAGTGGGCCGGCGGCGACGACAAATCGCCCTACGCCTACACGGTCTTTCTCCCCGGCTCGACCGTCACGCTCGACGACAAGACGATAATCGAGGGCGGACAGTTGAAGATTTGAAAGCCTTGAATCGCAAACTGTGACAAGAAAGAATCGTGAACCGTGACGGGAGAAAACCTGTTCTCACTCGTCACGGTTTACGGTTCAAGGCTTTTTCTCAGGCGGCTTCTGCGGCTGAGGCTGAGGCTTATCCGGCGGCGCGTCGTCAACCACGTCGTCATCTTCGATGATCTTGAGTTCGGTGCCGAACTTCTGGTAGTTGCGGAAGCGTATGTCGTTGCGAAACTGCACGACCTGATCG
Organism: Pyrinomonadaceae bacterium; assembly: GCA_035474235.1. Taxonomy (GTDB): domain Bacteria; phylum Acidobacteriota; class Blastocatellia; order Pyrinomonadales; family Pyrinomonadaceae; genus QHXN01. The sequence continues at coordinate 18,445 of DATINM010000112.1, read as the reverse complement.
CGGTCGGCGCGGGTCATGATCAGGACTGAGTGTGAAGGCAGAAGGTATTCGCCCTGCCCCGAAATTGTTACCCAGTCGTAGTCGATGGCGACGGTTGAGGACGTAACGGGGAAGTCCGATGGAAGATCGTAGGCTTCGCTCTCGATCCGAAGGACGCGCATCTTTTCGCGGTCTATCCAGACCTTGCCGCGGTTGGCGGCGATGGTCGAGCGTTCCTCGGTTTCGATCATAAAATCCGAGTTGACCTTCTTAATATTGTATTCGTAAACAATCGTAGGTCGCCCGCGAAGAGTGTCGGTGTCAAGCGGCTTAAACTCCGTATGACTGTCTTCCGCGAAGAGCGACTTGAGCATGGTGGCAAACTCGCCTCTCGAATTGGTTCCACCCGCCTCCCTGTAATCACTCTTCTCCTCGGCCTGCGCCACGCCCGCGACGCCGTTCGTCGCGAGCAGGCGATACTTCTCGCCTTCGCGCGCGCGATAGCTTACGCCGACTATGAGGTGGTCTTCGACCGTCCAGTTCTGCGTCCGGCCCAAGGCGTGCGCGCGCGTGACGAGTTGCTTGACGACGAAGTCGGGCATCTGGTCGAGCGCATCGAGCGTAGCCTCGCGCGTCTTCGAGAGAACGTCCGCCGACTCTGACTCGGACGGCAGCGTCGGCGCGCTCTTCGGATTGAGGAACCTTCGCTCGGCCTCTTCGAGCACGCGCCGCAACTCCTCGTCGCCTCCGCTCTTCGTCGCGACGAACGAGCGAAGCCCGCTCGTCAAAGTAAACCCGATGCCGCGCCGCCGTATGTCTTCGATGAGTTGCGCGCGCAGGTTCGGGTGCTGCGGCAGTTGGCGCACGACCGACAGGAACTCCGCGTTCGACATCGGCGCTTGCTGCTGCTGCGCGAAGGCGGCGCACGGCGCGAGGATGAACGCGCAGAAAACAAGTGCCGCCGCGCGCGGCAGAAGAGTTCGGAAAGCAGGGAAATTCATTGACGAAGGCATCCCGTTATGGAAATTCTCAGGCAGACCCTTTATTGATGCCCGTTGGCGCAAAATCGTTCGATGACGCGGCGCAAGATTGAGACGGCTTCGACGAGTTCCGAAGCGTGGACGAACTCGCCCGTGCGGTGCGCGACGCGTATGTCGCCGGGGCCGAAGACGACCGCGTCTGCGCCGAGTTCGGCCAACTGCGGTGCCTCCGTGCCGAACGAGACTGTGCCCGCCGGCTTCCCCGTCAACTCTTCGAGCGCGCGGACGAGCGGCGCGTCCGCAGGCGTCTCCGCGCCCGCGTCGAGACGGGTCACGCGCACGTCGCAGTCGAAGTCTGTGTCTTCCGAGCGCAGTGCTTCGACCTCGCGCGCGACGAGTTCCGCGACGTGCTCGGGGCGCTGGCCCGGCACGGGCCGCCATTCGAGCGTGAAGCGGCACTCGCCCGCGATGATGTTTTTCGCGGTGCCGCCCGCGATTGTGCCGACGTTGACGGTCGTGTGCGGCGGGTCGAACGCTTCGTGAGCGTCTCGCTTCAACTCATCAGAAATTTTTTCCACGCGCGTGATGAGTCGCGCCGCGCGCGTGATCGCCGACGCGCCCAAATGCGGGTACGCGCTATGCCCCTCGCGCCCGCGCACGGTCACGTCCGCGAGACAGTAGCCCTTGCCCGCGCGCATCGGTTGCAGCGAGGTCGGCTCGCCGACTACGGCGTGCCGCACGCGGAAAGGCTTTGACTCGGCGAGACGCTTCGCTCCCAAACACCCGACCTCTTCGTCCGCTGTGAGCACGAGCGCGAGCGGTCGCGCGAGTCTCGACAAGTCCGTCCCCTCGATTGCCGCGAGCGCAGCCGCGATAAATCCCTTCGTGTCGCACGCGCCGCGCCCGTAAAGTTTTCCTTCGCGCTCCGTGAGCGCGAGAGCCTCAGCCCATGCCGCGTCGAAAGGCACTGTGTCGGTGTGCCCGACGAGCGCGAGTTCGACATCTTCCGTCTCATCCGTCGTGAACGCGACCAACTGGAATTTCTCGACGCCGCGCTCGTCCCGGTACGACGTGACGCGTGGACGCAGCCCCGTAGCGACGCATCGAGCCAACGCGAATTCAATAATCGCACCGTTGGAGCGGGACGAACTTGAGTCTGTCGCAACCAACTGTGCAAGCGTCTCTTCGACCTTCATAATCTCTTCGCAATTTCGGCGCGACATTGCAGCGGAAACACGCCCTTTAGTGAACGCCTCTGGAACTGTTTCCCTGTCTCTTGTGTGAATTTTTGTTTGAATGCCTCGCGGCCTCACAAGAGGAATAAGGATAGCATGGCGGAGTATCCGATTACACATGACATGAGACGCCGGATATCTTTCATTGATTCACTTCGTTTTTACGTTGCAACTCTATCGCTCAATGATTTTGGGACAGGCTCTTAATCCCGTAGAGCTTCGCGGCGTTGTCGTGCATGACCATGCGCGCAAGCTCGGAAGCGCGCTCGCGCGTGATCTCGCCGTCGCGCATCATCCCTGTGAGCGCGATGGCGAGCGCCTCGCGTCCCGTCCTGTTCGAGAGCCAGCCGACATCCTCCCATCCGACTTCCTGAGTCTCGTCGAAGGCGTCCGTGCCGAACATGACTTTTTCGGGAACGGTTTCAAGCCAGCCGCGCAAGGTCTGCGCCAGCGCGCGCGGCGTGCGGAGCAAAGTCTGGAGCGAGAAGTCCGCATAGACGTTCGGCTTCAGAAGCATGGCGGCGGTCTGATCCGCGAACGGCCAGCCGCCGTGTAGCATGACGAAGTTTGTCTTCCTTAAAGAAGGGTCGTTGAAGGCGGGTTCGAGCATCAACGGGCTTGCGCCCGCGACGCCGAAGTAGCCTCCGACGCCCGCGCCCGTGTGTATGTGGACGGCCATCCCCAAGCGCCCGGCCTCGCGCGCAACGTAGCGGAAAAGGAAGTCCTGAAGCGGCTTGTACTCGTCGGCTGCCGGCGCGCCGCCGCGCGCGTAACGCGCGTAGATGCGCGCGGCGTTCGCTTCGTCCGCGTCGTCGAAGTCGAGCGCGCGAAGGTATGCGGCCTCGAACTTGACGCCGACCGCGCCGTCTCGTCTCTGACGTTCGAGCGTCGGCGTGACGACGCGCGCCGTGTACTCGCGAAGCGTCGAAGGCACCGCACCCATCTTCAGGTCTGAGAGGTAGCGCTTCAGAAGAGAGTCTTCGCCGGGGTAGAAGGCTGCGTAGTCTGGATTGATCTTCCGCACGGCGGCGGAGTCGAGCGGGAGCATGAGCGCGTCGTCGAATGCGACCCAGCGGAAGCGTTCGGGTGTGAGTCCGCGACCCATCGCGACGCGGTTGGCGAACATCACCTCGATGTTGAGCTTGTCGAGCACCCATGCGGGATGAGCGTCGCCGTGCTCGCGCGTCGCGCGCCGCTTCGCTTCGACGAGTTCGCGCAGGTGCGCCTCAGTCATGTCGTCGTGAGTGTAGCCCCAAAGGTCTCGCCACGCGCCGACGAATTCGATGTTTTCGGGGCGCAGGCGGACGGGCAGCGGCGAGGGTTCGAGCACGTCGGGCACGAGCGCGTCGAACTCCCTGTCCTGCTCGCCCTCGCGCGTCGCGCGCATCGGGTGCGCGTGATGGTCAATCGCCCTGATCTTAAAAATCTCCTCTTCGAGCGCGCGGTCAACATCAGTTTGCGCCGGCGTGCGCGGGACGAACGGCGACGCGGCGAGCAACCCAAGCACGCACGCGAGCGCGACCAGAATCCTCTTCATAGGGAAACACTCCGCCGGGACGGTTTCAGACGAGCGCCGAAGATGATAAGGGCAAAGAGCTTGACGAGGAAGGCCGGAGGCAAACGTCCATGACAAAAGCGCGGGCGTCGTCAGACTTAAAAGTCGCCGGGCGCTATGAACAGCTTGAGGGCGATTCATAGCGCCCGGCGGCGGGCGAACGCGGGCTACTTGATACTTAGCGCAGACTCGCTTATCGGAGCGTCGTCGCCGCGCCGAAGCTGAATCACCCAGTCGCCCGACTTGGCTTCGGGCGGAAGCTTAAGGTGCCTTTCGGTCTCCGGCGTGCTCTTGCCCGTGTCAACCGTGAGAGGAATCGGCTTGTCGTCATTGCCGGCATCCTTTTTGACCAGTTGGAAGCGCAGCAACTTCCCGCCGCAGTTGGCGGTGTCAATCAGTCCCGTGCCCGTCACGACGATTTCGTTGCCGTCGAGTTTGGCGTTGGCGTCAAGTTTCGGCGACGGCGCGACCTCGAACTCGTTAATCACCCTGATGTCGCTCTCGCCGCTCTTGACCTTAACAGTCCAGCAGCCGGGAATCTTTTTGCCGTCGGGGATGTCAACCTGTATCGTCCCGTCCGCGAATCTCTTGTTCAGGACTGATTCCGGCAACGCCTCCGGGCTGGGCGACACGAGCGCGACGGTCAGAAGGGCGGCCTCATCGCCGGTTAACGGCGGGCCGAGGTTGCTCAAGGTCACGGTCTTGCCGGCGGCGTCGATATTGGCTTCGAGCGTGCGCGTGCTCGGCAGGAAGCCGACCGCGTATATCCACGGCTGGCTCTCAAGCTTGGTCGTGACGCCCGGCCTCGGCTTGGTAACTTTGAAGGTGAGTGTCTTGCCGGAGGGAACGGTCTGCGTCAGCTTCATGGAGAAGTGCAGCGTCTGGTCGGTCGAGCCTTCGGCTACGGGTGTTATTTCGGTGATGTGGAGGTCGTTTGCCTCGTCAATCGTGACGCTCCCGTTCGTCAGGTAGGAGCCTTTGATAGTCCCGGTGCGGACGAGGCTGCCGTCGGCGGGAACCGTCCAGAAGCATTCCTGTTTCGGGGTGCAACCGTCCGCGTCGTCGAGCGTCACATCGTCAATCTTCGCGGCGATGACGCTCGTGTCAACGGACATGACGCCGTCAATCGTCACCTTTATGTGGTTGAGGCTCGCCTGGCTGATGTAGTCGAGCGCCATGAACCTTGCGAACTTCTGAGCGGGTGTGGCCGGTGCCTTATCCGCGGGCGGCTGCACGCTCTCGGATGTCGTCTTATTCTCGGATGTCGTCCGACTCTCAAAGGTCGTCTTGCTCTCAGGCACCGCCCTGCTCTCGGATGTCGTCTTGCTCTCGGATGATGTTCGGCTCTCGGAGATTTTCCTGCTCGGGGGAGGCGTCTTATCGCCGCTACCTATGAGCCGGATTCTTCCGGTGCGAGCGCCGTTCGCGTCGGTCTCTTCTTCGAGGCCGAAGGCATCCAAACAGCGCAAGTCGGCATTCTGGTACATCTGATCGAGAAGCGTGTGGGGAGTCGTACCGTAGTCCGTATCTTTGACGAGGCGTAGATAACACGGCAACGATTCACGCAACGTATCGCGCACTTGGCCGCGCGATACGCCGAGGTCTTCGGGGTTGAGTCCCAAGTCTTGGCCGAGGGCCGACTCCAACAGAGTCTTAGAATTATCGTCCACCAGCATCTGGAGCGGCGCGAAGAAGAGTGCCGGGGACTTTAGGAACAGCTTTCGGAAGCCCGGAGTCAGAAAGCGGTCAATGGGGAAGAAGCAGACGACGATCTCGCCGCCCTGCCTCGGCACCGGCGTGTTGGTCGCAAAGCCAAAGTCGCTGATGCGATTGAGTTGCGCGATTACGGGGTCGGGGAAGGTCGCGTCGAGGCCGGGGATGACGACCCCGTTGAAGGCGCTGATGCCGCGGATGATTCCGCGCTCGTTGAGCGAGAAGGTGTAGGCCGCCGCAACGCTCCCGGCCAGCGTCAGCCACTTGATCCAGCGGTTCCTCTTCGTCGAGAGTTGGGCGTCGAGCAGTTGGCCGCGCACAATGCGGCGCTCCTCGCTGGCGACGTGGCTCGGGCGGGTCGAAGCCTGATACGTAGACATGGGGTCGGGGTCGGTGATGTCAGGCCGGCTGCTCGCGCCGCTTAAGGCCCAGCGGCTGTAGTCAATGTAGATGCTGTGTATGAGCAGCGTCGCGTCCTGACTCTTGTTGCTGACGTTGACCTCGATTACGGCGTAGTTGTCGGCGACCTCCTTGCCGAATATTCGCCGCGCATCCACCTGCGGGATCAGGACTGCCTGGGCGCTAATGTTGCCGTTGACGGCGACTTGTACCTGCCTGCCATTCTCCTTTGCCTGATCCAACATGTTCTGTGTCTTCGCGTCCTGCGCCTGAGTGCCTGAGTCCTGCGCGAGCACGGCAGAGACAAGACAAAAAGCCAAAACTATGGATGTGAGTATTCTGGTCACGGGCATCTCCTTTTCTTCTCTTTGACAGACGTACGGGCCGCGCGCAGGGACGGCGCGGCTGATGGTTTCCGTTGGGCTTCAGGTAGCGTGCAGTCGGACGTGCGGTGCAAGACGCGAGAACGACGTTTGCGGGAGTCCTCTTCGTCAACCGTTGCTTGGAAAGCCAGCGCACAATACATGCCGGTGCCGGTTCCTGTCAATTATTTTTAGAAGGGGCCGCCCTCTCTCTTTGAACCGTTCGACACACTCCTCATATCAACATATGACGATTGAAGAAAAAACATTTCGCCGAAATCCGTCCGCATCCATCCGCACGGCGCGGGCCGCACGGCGCAGCGCGGCTTTTCGCGCTGTGGCAACCTCACGTGCTATCATCGCCTCAAAAGTGGGAGTCGGAAATCGGGTCGGCGCGAAGAGCAAGGAGAGACGGGACTAGCCCAACGTTTGTTTCCACTCGGCAACGCATCCCCGGTGAAAATTCGTGAAGGTCTTATGAAGTCAATGATGCTCAGACGCAACCTTTTTGTCTTCGCGCTCGCCGCGTCAATGCTCGCGTCGTCGCTCGCCGTAGCCGCGCCGCAGCGCCCCGCGCCGAAGCCCGCCGCGCCGCAGTCGCCAGTGACGGCCCTTTCGGGGCCGATAGCGGAGGCCGCGCCGCTCGTCAACAAAATCCTGCCGAACGGGCTTGAGATCATCGTGCTCGAAGACCACTCGGTACCGCTCGTCACCTGCGAGCTTGCAGTCCGCAACGGCTCGTTCACCGAGCCGCCGGAGTTGAACGGCCTGTCGCACCTCTACGAGCACATGTTCTTCAAGGTGAGTCCGGAGCAGGCGAAGAAGTCCGACTACCTGCAAAACATAGACTCGCTCGGCATCGTCTATAACGGGCAGACGCAGGAAGAGGTGGTCGAATACTACTTCACGACGACGACGCCGAACTTCCCCGTCGCGATGCGATTCATGCGCGATCAGGCCATGTACCAGACCTTCGACGAGAGCCAGTTCGCGCAGGAGAAAGAGGTCGTCATCGGCGAGCTTGAGCGCCACGAGTCCAACCCGTTCGGAGAGATCGGCGAGGAGATGAACGACAAGCTATTCTACAAGTATCCGAGCCGCAAGAATCCCGGCGGCGACATCAACACCGTCCGCTCCGCGACCACGGACAAGATGCGGCTCATACAGTCGCGCTACTACGTCCCGAACAACTCGGCCATCGTCATCACCGGAGACATCACGCCGCAGGACGCATTCAAGCTGTCCGAAGACCTCTTCGGCGGCTGGGCGCGCCGGCCCGTTGACCCCTTCAAGGAGTTCCCGCTCGTCGAGCATCCGCCGCTTCAGAAAAGCGAGGGCGACATCATCAAGCGGCCCGTGCAGAACGTCGTCATCGAGTTGGGCTGGCAGGGCCCCTCGATAGGCAAGGACGACGCGGCGACCTACGCGGCGGACGTATTCTCGTTCATACTGCGCCAGCCGGATTCGCGATTCCAGCGCGCGCTCGTTGACACCGGACTCGCCGCGAACGTCGGCTTCGGCTACTACACGCAGCGCAACGTCGGGCCCATAAGCCTCATCATCCAGACGACGCCCGACAAGGCGCGCGCCGCGGTCGCCGCAGCCTACAACGAGATCGCGCACTTCAACGACCCGGACTACTTCACCGACGAGGAACTTCTGAGCGCGAAGGCGCTCGTCGAGGCCGACGACCTCTACTCGCGCGAGAAGCTCGACGACTACTCGCACGTTGTAAGCTTCTGGTGGTCAACGACGGGCCTCGACTACTTCCGCGGATACCTGCGCCGCCTGCGCGCCACCTCTCGCTCGGACATCAGCCGCTACGTCTCGACCTACATACAGGGCAAGCCGCACGTCGGACTCGCCTTGATGTCGGACGAGTCGGCGAAGGCTTCGGGGCTGACGACGGACGATCTGGTCGGCGGCACTCCTGCGCCGCAGGCGAAGGCGGCTGCGGGCAGATGATTGCCGCGTGCGGCAGTCAAGCGCGCGCCGCGATGAGCGAGTGGTTTTTTTGTGACCGGCGGCGAGAAGGCCGGTGAGAGTTCGACGGATTTTACGGATGAGGGTGTTTTTGAAATGATCGGAACAGGGATTCATTGGTTCGACGCGCGCCGCGCCGCGGCTTGGATGCTCGCGTGCGCACTCGCTTTGGGGTCGCTATGGTCGCCGGCTTTGGCGGCTCAGTCGGCGGGCGATGGCGCGAAGGGCGCGAGGCAGGCGACGGACGCGGGGCGCGTCGGTGGCCCTGCGGCGGGCGACATCTCGGACGCGCAGAGGCTCGTCACGGAGTTCGACGTGAACGGGCTGAAGGTTCTGGTCAAGCGCCGCGAGGGCAGCCAGACCGTAGTCGCGGGTCTGTTCCTGCGTGGCGGTTCGCGCAACGTCACGGCGGAGAACACCGGCGTCGAGTCGTTGATGCTCGATACGGCGACCGAGGCCAGCCAGAACTACCCGCGCGAACGCTACCGGCGCGAACTCGCGAGCATGGGCACGAACATCGGCTATAGCATCAATTACGACTACTCCGTGCTGACGATGGGTTCGACGCGCCGCTTCCTCGACCAGTCTTGGGACATCTTCGCCGACGCGGCGCTCCACCCAAGCTTCGCGCCCGACGACTTCCAGCGCGTGAAGAACCGCCAGCTAGTCGGCTTGAGTCAGGAAGAGGACACGCCCGACTCGTTCCTCGAAGTCTTGCAGTCGAGAGTCGCATACGCCGGCCACCCGTACATGAACGACCCGCACGGCACGGTCGCGTCGGTCACGCGCCTGACGCTCGACGACGTTAGGCGTTTTCACCAGCAGATGATGCAGACCTCGCGCCTTCTGCTCGTCGTCGTCGGCGACATCGACCCGCAGGCTATACGCCGCAAGGTCGAGGCGTCTTTCGGAAAGCTCCCGCGCGGCGACTACCACGCAGACCCAGTGCCGCAACTCGCGTTTCGCGGGCCGACCGTCGCCGTAACGCAGCGCGACATCCCGACCAACTACATTCAGGGCGTCTTCGCCGCGCCGCCGCTCACCTCGCCCGACATCTACGCGATGCGCGTCGCGTCGTCGGTCTTACAGAATCGCGTTTACGTCGAGGTGCGCGTGCGTCGCAATCTCTCCTACGCGCCCGACGCCTTCCTCGGCAGTCAGGGCGCGAACACGGGCGGCATCTACGTCACCGCAGTTGATGCTAATCAGGCCGTCAAGGTGATGCTCGACGAGATCACAAAGCTACAGACGCAGGACATAAGCCCCGACGAGATAAAGGCGACGGCGCAGCAGTTCCTGACGCGCTACTACCTCGGCCAGCAGACGAACGCGGCGCAGGCCGGGGAACTCGCCGAGTACGAACTTATAGGCGGCGGCTGGCGAAACTCCGCGGTCTTCCTCGACCGGCTCCGCGCCGTCACGCCCGCCGACGTGAGGCGCGTCTCGAACACCTACATGCGCAACCTACAGTTCGTCGTCATCGGCAACCCGCAGCAGATAGACAAGAGCGTCTTCACGCAACAGGCCGGCGAGTAGCAGGCAAAGTAAAAGGCTGGCTACAGTCTTAAAAAAGAGAACCCGCGCGTGACCGAATTCGAGTGTCACGCGCGGGTTCTCTTTTCGTCGAGAGTGAGCCGGCCTACGACATCGACTGACGCGTGGACGCGGGCGGAGGCGGAGGGGCGTCGAATACCGCCTTGCCCATTCCGGCCAGACGCGCGCACGCACCGTAGCCGCGGGATACTTGGAAGAGCGCATAGGCGTGAAACGCGAGCGCGATTATCAACCCGGTGTCGGCGGCGTAGATCATCAGGAGGAGAAACACAAGGGCGTCGAGCGCATAGAGCACCATGCCGAGGATGAACGCCCAAGGGTGATGCTTTGACGCGAAGTAGCCGACGAGCGCGAAAACTCCGGCGGCGATGAAGTCGAAGACGAGGGCGACTGCCATCGCGCCCGCGCCGAACTTCGACGCAGCACCTCGGGCCATCGCGTCAACTACCTGCGTGATGCCGAGGCTCACGAGAAAGACCCAATGGCTGCCCGTGAGCGATATGATCGAGGTGATCAGAGAGAAGATCGCTATCGTATAAAACCAGCGCGCGCCGGAATTCGAGCGCGCTTCGAGTTGGCGGCGCTCGACCGAATCGAAAGGTGTCATCAGGTGAAAGCTCCTTTTGTGAGTTGTAGTTTTCGCTAACGTTCCATCTCGCCCGTCAGCTTCTTGTAAAGGTCTGAGTCGAGCGGCTTGAGCCTGCGCGCCTGCGCCGCCGCCGAGTCGCGGTCGCCTATTTCGAGATAGACGAGGCCGAGATTGTAGTAGCCTTCGGCGAGGTCGGGGCGGAGCGCGACGGCCTGCTTGTATCGGTCGAGCGCCTTGTAGTTGTCGCCCGCGTAGTAGTATGCGTCGCCGAGTTTGTTCAAAGCCTCGTATGAGTTCGGCTTGAGCTTGAGCGCCTGCTCGAAGGCGCGTATGGCGTCCTGATTCTTGCCCTGCTTGACCTTGCAGAAGCCGACCTGAATCCAAGCGTCGGCGCGCTGCGGGTTCTTGTTCACGGCAGTCTCGAAGTAGCCCAAGGCGCTATCGTAGTTGCCGAGCCAGAGCGAATTCAGTCCCGTCCTGTACCACCAGTCGGAGAGCGAGTCGGGCTTCTGCGAGTCCTTCGAGGAGCGCGCCGCAAGCTCCTCGAAGCTCGTCAGCTTTTCAACGTTCTGCTTGAGCGCGTCGAAGCGCGAAGCGCCGAGCGCGAGGTTGATGTTCTCGCCGTTCATTACGCGTATCGTGACGACGCCGACGACCTGACCATTCATGTTGAAGACGGGGCTGCCGGAATTTCCGTGCGAGATGGGCGCGGTGATCTGCACGATGCGACCGAGTCCCGGCACTTCGCGCACCGCCGAGACGATGCCGTCCGCGACCGAGCCTTCAAGCCTCAATGGATTTCCGATAACGAAAATCCTCTCGCCCTCGTCCGGTATCGTATTCGTCAACTCGACCGGGCGCGCACGCTCGGCGGGCATGTCTATGCTCATGAGCGCGAGGTCGCCGTCGGCGTCAACGTCAACGAGACCCTTGACCTGATAGGTCTTGCCCTTGCCCTCGAACGTGCGAATCTCTGCGTGGTGCGCGCCCTCTACGACGTGTAGGTTCGTAAGCACCTCGCCGGGGCGGACGAAGAAGCCGCTCCCTGTGAGCGCGACCTCGCCCGCGGCGTTGTAGGTGATGACCGAGACGACCGAGGGTTTGACGCGGCGTATGAGTTCGGGGAGAGAGTCCTCGGCGCGCGCGGCTGCGGAGAATGCGAGAAGGGCCAGCAGCGCCAGCCACGGGGGAAGCTTGCGTTTCATCTTCAGGGCTTTCTTCTCAAACAGGTTGGTTGAGCCTCGTACTTTTCGGCTCGTCAGGGAGGGGTTCAAAAGGATGAAACCCGACTGCGACAGTCGCGTCATGCGGCATCGGGAGGCCGTCGGCGACGCTTCGATAATTATGACTTGATTTTCTGTGAAGTCAATCGATTTGTTGCGGAACTGTGTCCGGCGGGTCTGCGGCGCTGATTTTCTCAGGAAGACGGGCAGCGCGGAAGGCTGGCCGAAAAGAGTAAGAGGCCGCCTCGCTCTCGCGAAAGGCGGCCCCGTTTCTGTTTTCCCGCGCGTGCCGTTTCGGACGGGCGCGACTCTTCGTTAGTCCGTCGTTACGGAGTTATGTAGCCGGTGATGACGACATCGCCCGTGGGCGTTTCGCCTTCGGGCTGGAGCGTGACCAGAAGGCCGAAGTCGGCGAGCGCCGTCTCAGACTTGATCTCGGCCTCGTTGCGCGTGCCTGGGTTCACGATCTGACCCAGCTTAACGTACTTGTTATCCGGCGAGATGGCCCACAGCACGTAAACCTGTCCGGCGGGCGCGTTCTTCAACTGGTGGAAGCGCGCGACCACCTCGGTCGGGCCGTCCTTGCGCGGCGTGATGTTGAAGTTGACACGCGCGCCGGTCATCACGCCCGCGAGCCTCGTCTTGACCTCTGTGTTCGAGCCTCGGTGGAAGCTCGGTATGTTGAGCATCGGCGCGGTGAACGCCGTCGTCGCGCCCGCGGTCGAAGTGGCCGCGACCCTCTCGCCCGCCGCGCTCGTCAGCGGAACGACGGCGAGTCCTTCGGGCACGGTGCTGCGGAAGGCGTATGCAGTGTCCGGCGCGTAGGTCGTCAAGTTCGCGTCGGGACTGAGCACGAGCATGAACTTGTCCATCGGAGTCGTGAACGTCTGCTGCGCGATGCCGTTCGAGACGTTGATGGGCCCGAGCATCGTCACCTTGCCGAACGGGTCAACGGCGTAAAGATTGAGCGCCGTTGCATCAGCCGGAAGCCCCGACAGATCGAGCGCGATGGCCGTGCCGTCGGCCCTTCGGATGATGTGCGCGCGCCCGTGCGCGGAAGTAAATGTGGTGCCCGGCGCGAAGTCAACGACGACCTCTTTGCCCGTCGGGTACTGGATTACTGTCCAAGAGCCGTCAGGATTCTGTACGGCCTGCGTCTGTGTTGTCGTGACGGTAGTTGTCGGCGTGTCCTGCGCGTAGGATGCGGCGGCCATGCCGAGCGTCAGCGCACAACTGCCTGCGAAGAGAAGCAAGCGTCTGCTCATCGAAAATTCCCCCCTCTGGTAATTGTTTCCCCTTGTTCTATTGCTGGTCTGCCTTGGGCAGAACGTCGTAGAGGTGGCAATGTCCATGCCGCCGCCGTTGAAGTCAGAAACGGCAGCGACTTAGAAGGATTTTGGAGAATCAGGCGTGGGCGGGCGAAGCGATACGATACAAATTTGTGTACGGCAACACGCCGTGCGAGAGGCAGAGCGAAAAGCAAAAGAGAGGACGAAAGCCGAACGGCCCGCCGTCCTCTCTTTTGCCTTTTTGCCTTACCTCAATACGCGTAAAGTTCGGTGATGGCGCGGTACACGTCCTCGGCCTGCGGAAGTATCGCGTCTTCGAGTTGCGGCGCGTAGGCTACGAAGGTGTCGAGCGCGGCGACGCGGCGCACGGGCGCGTCGAGCCACTCGAACAACTCTTCGGAGATGCGCGCGGCCACCTCCGCGCCGAAGCCGTGCGTGCGCGTGTCTTCGTGCGCGACGATGACCTTGCTGGTCTTTCTTACGCTTCGCGCGACCGACTCCCAGTCGTAAGGCGCGAGCGTGCGAAGGTCAATCACCTCGGCGTTGATGCCCTGCTGCTGCTCGGCGTTCTTCGCGGCGACGAGCGAGCGCTGGACGAGCGCGCCGTAGGTGATGATCGTCAAGTCCGTCCCCTCGCGCACAGTCTTCGCCTTCGCGAACGGGATCATGAAGTCGCCGCCCGGATACGCCGACTTGTTGTAAGCCTGACGGTACAGGTGCTTGTGTTCGAGGAAGAGCACGGGGTCGTCTGAGCGTATCGCCGTGCGCAGAAGGCCGTTGGCATCGAGCGCGTTCGACGGATAGACGACGCGAAGCCCCGGAATGTGCGTGAACAGAGTATCGCCCGACTGCGAGTGATATACCGCGCCGCCCTTCAGATAGCCTCCGACGGGGCAGCGTATGACGACGGGGCACTTCCACTCGTTGCCGGAACGCCAGCGCATGAGCGCGAGTTCGTTTCTTATCTGATGATACGCGGGCCAGATGTAGTCGAAGAACTGTATCTCGACGACGGGCTTCAAACCGCGCGTCGCCATGCCGATTGCGCGCCCGACGATGTTGGCCTCGGCGAGCGGCGAGTTGAAGACGCGCGCCGCGCCGAACCGGCGTTGCAGGTTTGCGGTCACCTTGAAGACGCCGCCCTTGCCTTTCACCTTTTCGAGATTTTCCTCGCGCGAACAATCCGCCACGTCCTCGCCGAAGATGACAACGGAAGGGTCGCGCGCCATCTCTTCGTGCAGGCAGCGGTTGATGAGGTCAACCATCGTGCCGGGATTGCCGGAGACTTCGCCGACGGCTTCGGTGTCGAACTCTTTCGAGGTCGGGTCAACGTCGGGCGAGTAGATGAAATCCATCGCAGTCTCAGGCGCGGGCTGGCGGCTTTCGAGCGCGGCGTCGGTCGCGACGTTCACCTCGCGGTCAACGTCGTCCTTGATCTGCTGCAACTCTTCCTGTGTGACAAGTCCTTCATCCACGAGCAGCGAGCCGAAGCGTTTGACGGGGTCGCGCTCCGCGTCGGAGGTTCTCTCCTCGTCGGGTCGGTAGAGCTTTTCGTCGTCGGAGAGCGAGTGCGAGTAAGGGCGTATGACTTTGGCGTGGACGAGCGCGGGCCCCTTTCTCTCGCGGCAGTATTCGACCGCGCGCCGCATCGTCTCAAGCGATTCGATTGGGTCTGTGCCGTCACACTTCCGTATGAAAAGATCGGGGAAGCCTTTGACGAGTTCAGACACATCGCCGCCCGCGGTCTGCACCTCGACGGGCACGCTGATGGCGTAGCCGTTGTCTTCGATTAAAAAGACGACGGGCAGTTTCAAGTTGCTCGCCGAGTTCAGAGCCTCCCAGAACTCGCCCTCGCTCGTCGTGCCGTCGCCAGCCGAGCAGTAAACGACCTCGTCGCCCTTGAGCCCCGCGACCTTTTCCTTCAACTCTTCGACGAGCGAGGCGCGGTAGCTCGCTTCGGCGCAGCCGACCGATTGTATGAACTGCGTCCCCGTCGGCGACGACTGCGAGACGATGTTCAGTTTTTTATGTCCCCAGTGCGAAGGCATCTGGCGACCGTGCGAGTTCGGGTCTTCCGCCGAGCCGACCGCCGAGAGAAGCATTTCGGTCGCGGTCATGCCGAGTTGAAGACAGAGCGCGCGGTCGCGGTAGTACGGATAGAACCAATCGTAGCCGGGCTTCAATGCTATCCCCGCCGCGACGAGCACGGCCTCGTGCCCCGCGCCCGAAATCTGGAAGAAGATTTTGTTCTGCCCTTTGAGTTGAATCTCCTTGTCGTCAACCCGCCGCGACAAATACATCGTGCGATAGATGCCGGCCAACTCGTCGCGGCTGAAGCCCCGATACTCGCGCGCTTTTATCTCGGTCGCCATGTTTATTACCTCTGTGATAAATGATGAGTGCTAATCCTCAAACTCCGACTCGACCGCAAACTTGTAATCCTCGGCCATCGAAGGATGGCCGTGCGCGAGCGCGACCTCCGTGCCCCGTTCGTAAGCCTTGCGCGCAGCGTCGCGCCTGCCCGTCTTTAAATATGCAGCGGCCAACATCCCGTATGCGTTGCCCTCGTCGTCCGCGCGTTCGAGGTAGTCCGTAAGCGTCTCGATCACCTCGTCGAAGCGCCCGGCCTTCTCGTACTCCTTCGCAAGTCCGAACATGACCGCCGTGTTGTCGGGGTCGCTTTCGAGCATCATCCGCAGTACGTCGAGTCTTGAATCGGCCATGAACTTCTCACTTCCCCATGATGAGCTTGGCGATTGTCTGCAACTGCATGTTTGAAGTGCCCTCGTAGATCGCGCCGATCTTCGAGTCGCGCCAGAGTTTTTCGACGGGATAGTCCTTGACGAAGCCGTAGCCGCCGTAAAGCTCTACCGCCTTCGACGCCACGCGCTCGGCGACGCGCGACGAGTAGAGTTTCGCTATCGCGGCCTCTTTGACAAACGGGAGTCCTGCGTCCTTCATGCGCGCGGCGTTATAGACCAACAGGCGCGCGGCTTCGAGTTCGGTCGCCATCTCGGCGAGTTGGAACTGCACGCCCTGAAACTGGTTGATCGGCTGCTTGAACTGCGTGCGCTCGGCGGTGTAGCGCAGCGCGTGTTCGAGTGCGCCGCGCGCAAGACCGATCATCTGCGCGCCGATGCCGATGCGACCCTCGTTCAGAGTCTCAATCGAGACCTTGTAGCCTTTGCCCGCCTCGCCGAGCACGTTCTCTTTTGGAACCTTGCAGCCGTCGAGAATTATCTCGGTCGTCGAAGAGGCGCGGATGCCGAGCTTGTTCTCCTTCTTGCCGACTGAGAAGCCCTCGAAGCTTTTTTCGACGATGAATGCCGTGATGCCTCTGTAGCCGGCTTCGGGGTTCGCGTTGGCGAAGACGACGAACAGGCCGGCCTCGTTGCCGTTCGTTATCCAGAGCTTCTGTCCCGTCAACTCGTAGTGATCGCCTTTATCCACGGCGCGCGTCTGCATTGCGAAGGCGTCGGAGCCTGAGCCTGCTTCGCTCAAAGCGTAAGCGCCGATGGTGTCGGAGGCTAAGCGGGGCAGGTATTTTTTCTTCTGCTCGGCGCTTCCCCAACGTATGACGGCGTTGTTGACGAGCGTGTTCTGCACGTCCATCAGAACGCCGACCGAGGGATCAACGCGCGACAACTCCTCGACGCCGATGATGGCGGTGAAAAACGTTGCGCCCGCGCCGCCGTACTCTTCGGGCGTCTCGATGCCCATCAGCCCGAGGTCGAAGAGGTGCTTGATGATTTCGGGCGACATCTTCGCGTGCTCGTCCATCTCCTCGACGCGAGGGCGAATCTCGCCCTCGGCGAACTCGCGCACAGAGGCGCGGAACATCTGTTCGTCCTCGGAATAGGAGGTGAGCGGGCCGCCCGCGTAAGCTTCGGTTGCTGCTTTACTCATGGCCATTTTCTCGCAAGGGGGATGAAGTTTTTATGTAACGACGTAGCATCGCTCAACGGCGCGTGTTTGGTCAACTCGCCGCAGCAGGGTCGAAAGAGTGAAGGAAAACTGCTATCAATTCATCCTTTATCCTTCATCTTTCATCCTTCCAAGATGCCGCATGCGCGCAACTCTTCGTGGCCGGGGATGTCTGCGGCCTCGATTGTCGAGAGGATTTCCTTGTCAACTTTCGGGAGCGAGACAATGCGGTCGGCCTGTTTGCTGACGGTCGCTTCAAAGACGTTTCGGGCGGTGCGCGCGTTGCCGAACGTCTCGTCGCGCGAGGCCGTGAGGACTTTGAAGACGGACGTTATTTCCTTCTCGGCCTCCGCGGCGAGTTTGAAGTCGGCGCGCGCGCAGAAGCTCTTAAATATGTGCGTGAGTTGCTGCTCGTCGTAGTCGTCGAAGCGCACGTGCTTGTTGAAGCGCGAGCGAAGTCCCGGATTCGAGTCGAGGAAGTCCTGCATCCGACCTGTGTATCCCGCGACGATGACGACGAGTTCGTCGCGATGGTCTTCCATCATCTTCAACAAGGTCTCGATTGCTTCCTGCCCGAAGTCGTTCGAGCCGCCTGAACTCAAAGTGTAAGCTTCATCAACGAAGAGCACGCCGCCGATGGCGCGCGTCGCCGCCTCACGTACTTTGATTGCGGTCTGGCCGACGTAGCCCGCGACGAGTCCGGCGCGGTCTGTCTCGACGAGGTGGCCGCGTTTGATGACTCCGAGCGTGCGGTAGATTTGCGAGACGAGGCGCGCGACCGTGGTCTTGCCCGTGCCGGGGTTTCCGTAGAAGACGAGGTGGCGCGAGGCGGGCATGGTTTTTAAGCCCTGCTCCTCGCGCAGCTTCTGAACTTTCAGGAAGTTGATGAGTTGCCGAACGTCCGCCTTAACGCGCTCCAATCCGACGAGCGCGTCGAGTTCCGCCAGCAACTCTTCGAGCGAGCGCGGCGGCGCGAGTTCTTCCGAAGCGACGGCGACCGCGTTCGCTTCGACCGTCCTGCGTCCCTCCTTCACATCCGCGTCGCCGGTCGCGTCGTCGGTCGTGCCTGCGTCGCGTTTGGCATCGTCGCCGCCTTCGGGCGCGCGCCTGCCTTCGGGGTAGAGCGTCCGCTTGAACTCGGCGAGCGCGGCGGCCTCCGCAGTCGTCACCGTCCCGTCGGACTTGATTACGAGGTTTGCGAACTGGAAGAGTGCGCCGCGCGCGCGGTCGGCGAAGTTCGTCCCACGCCGCGAGTCGTAGGTTTCCAGATACGAGACGCTGACCGGCGTTCGGTCGAGACGCTTCAAGACGTGCGGCGGCAGGTCTGTTGACTCGCGCAAGGGGAAGGTGCCGGGCGCGGGATTCAGCCGGAAGAGACGGCACACGTCTTCATAGTAACTCTGCTTCTCTTCGTCCGGCTCGTCGCGCAGGTTGACGAAGCGTTGCGCGGTGAGCATCAACTGGTTTTCGAGCACCGCTCGCGCGTCGGGCGCATCCCCGCCGCGCCAGACCATACCGATGCTCTCGCCGAGCGGCGTGACCAGATCGTTAACCGTCCGCGTCACGCTCGCCGCGAGCCTCTTGCTGTCTTCGTCGAGCAGCACCCTTCTCGAATCCCTTCCGCGACTTCATCCGGTGGCGGGCGATTATAGCACCCGCT
>DATINM010000111.1:0-11624 GCA_035474235.1 Pyrinomonadaceae bacterium | reverse complement strand
GGCGTCTTCGCATGCGGCGACGCGCAGGACTCTTTCTACCGTCAGGCCGTGACGGCCGCGGGCACGGGCTGCATGGCCGCGATTGACGCCGAGCGCTGGCTCGACAGTTTGCCCATCACCGTTGCCACCGGCGAAGAGGTTACAATCGAAGGCGAGCGCATCAGCGCCGACCACGAGAAGATAACCATGCCCGACGGCGAGATCGTCTCGAACAAGGCCGACAGCGCGGACGCCGCCGTTTCCGACGGGCAGGCCGTCGTGTACGCGCGCCATCCGAGCGAGCTTCAATCCTGAACTCGGAAGCGACGAAGTTACAAAAGGCGCGGAGAGTTTTTAACGACTCTCCGCGCCTTTTCATTCCCGCGAACGGTTTACGGTGTTCGCCGTCAGTGGCCTGCCTGCCAAGCACGGAGTTTATTCGACAGGAAGAACAGCATCAAGACGTTGAGCAGAAGGCTGTCTCTGATCCAGATGAGTAGAACCAATTCCGTCGCAAAGAAGAGGACGACCGAGTGGAGCAGGCCGAGCCTTCGCGCGAGCATGAAGCCTGCGGCGCAAGAGGCGATGTCGCCGAGCGAGTTGACGACCGTGTCGCCCTGGTAGTTTCAGAGCAGCACGATTGGGTCGTCGTTCGTCGGGCGTCGCGCGGGCGCGGGAGGAGGCTCGTCGCGCACGAGTCGGGGGCAGAAGTCGCAGTAAGCGCCCAAGCGCGCGAGGCGGTCTTCGCAGTCGTTGCAGTCGAGCGACTGTCCGACCGAGCGCAGGGCTTCGAGCAGCGGCGTGAGGAGTCGTCCGCGGCGCGTGAGCGCGTACTCGACTCGCGGCGGTCTTCCGCCGAAGTCGCGGCGCTCTATAAGGTCGTCGCGAACCATGTCGCGCAGGCGGTCGGCGAGCGTGCGACTGCTGATCGGGTGGAGTCCGGCGAGCAGTTCGGTCATGCGGCGTGGGCCGCGCGCGAGGTCGCGCACGATGAGCATCGTCCACTTGTCGCCGAGGACTTGCAGCGCACCCCACACGGGGCAACCGTCACCCTCACGTCTTCGCATCGAAAGGCCGTCCTCCCTCGCGCGCCGAAGCTTAGCACAAAGGATGGGCTTTGCGGGGAAGTGAAAACTATTTTAAGATGGCAATCAGCCCACTTGTCCCGAAGCTTCATGCCCCGTTCTCATTAAAGGAAGTTCTGGCCGGGCGTGTCTGTGGCGCGCGGCGCGGGGAGCTTTGCGATGAAACCGGAAATGCGTAGGGTAGCGGCGGACGCAAGCGACGACGAGCGCGCGCCCGTCATCCTCGTCGCCGACGACGAGCCTGTGAACCTCGCGCTCATCAAGCGCCGTCTCGAATGGGAAGAGTACGAGATCGCGACCGCCGAGGACGGCGGGCAGGCGGTCGAAATCGCGAAGCGAATCCTCCCAGACCTCATCATCCTCGACGTGATGATGCCCGTGCTCGACGGACTACAGGCTTGCCGGCTCATCAAAGAAGACCCATCGACGAGCGACATCCCCGTCATCTTCCTCTCTGCGCTCGACGACATGGACACGAAAGTCAACGGCCTCTCACTTGGCGCGAACGACTACATCTCGAAGCCCTTTCGCGTCGAGGAACTGCTCGCGCGCGTCGCCGTCGCGATACGTCTGAAGCGCGAGCGCGACCGTCTGCGCCAGAGCGCCGAAGAGTTGCGGCGGCGGGCCGAGGCTGCGAGCGAGATGTCCGTGACGGACGCGCTCACGGGACTCCTGAACCGCTACGGCCTACAGCGCGCGTTGCAGCGCGAGATGTCGGAGGCACGGCAACTGAGGCGACCGCTCTCGTGTCTTCTGATTGACATCGACTACTTCAAGCACATCAACGACACGCACGGGCACGCAGCCGGGGACACGGCGCTGATGCAGGTCGCGCGCCTGCTGCTCGACGGCATACGACGCCCCGCCGAGCTTCAAGAGGGCGAACGCGAAGACGAACGCCGCGCCGCCGCCGCGCCGCCGAGGGCCGATGTCGTGTGTCGCTACGGCGGCGAGGAGTTCCTCCTGCTCGCGCCCGAAACTCAACTCGAAGGCGCGCTCGCGCTTGCAGAGAAAATCCGCCGCGCCGCAGCCGAGCGACTCTTCGGCGACGGCGAGCGCATCTTCCCTCTCACGCTCTCGGTCGGCGTCGCCGAACTCCGCGCCTCCGAGTCTGGCAACGACATGATTGCCCGCGCCGACGACGCGCTTTATCAGGCCAAGCAGCAGGGGCGCAACCGTGCCAAAGCAGCCGGAGATTAATATTCACTTTTGCGCCGCCGTCCTGTAAAGTTCTGGCCTTTGATCGCGCGGAGGTGAGGGGATGTCATACGGCTGGGAAGGCGAGAAGGTGCGGCTCGTGCCGCTCGACAAAGAGAGGCACGCCGCCAACACTCTGCTTTGGATGAACGACCCCGAAGTGACCGGGACGGTTCTGTCGGGCGACATCCCGACGACGCGCGCCTCTCAGGAAGAGTTCTTCGAGAGGATGTGCGCGCCCGCGGGCACGCACCCGACCGACATCCTTTTCGCCGTCGAGACGCTCAAGGGCGAGCACGTCGGCACTTGCGGCATACACAACATAAACTACCGCCACGGAGTCGGGCAGACGGGCACGATCATCGGCGCTGCCGAGTCGCGCGGCAAGGGCTACGGCACGGACGCCGCCGTCGTGCGCACGCGCTACGCCTTCGAGGTGCTCGGACTTCGCATGCTCATGTCGGAAGTCTTCGCCGAGAACGCCGCCTCGCTGAAAATTCTCACCCGCGCGGGCTATCGCGAGATAGCCCGCCTGCCGCGCCGCTACTGGAAGCGCGGCGCTTTCCGCGACGTTGTGCTGATGGTCGTCGAGCGCGCGTACTAAACTTCGGCGGCGTCGCAAGCCCGACTTCAACCGAACACAAAAACGGAACGTGAACAGACGCGGACGAAGGCTCTGTCCCGGCGCGCGCCGGCACAGTCTCAGTTACCGAAGCGCGAGCGGTACTCGGTCGAGGTGATGAAAGCCTTGACCATCTCGGCCTGCACGAAGTCGCCGCCAAACTGTTCGAGCTTCGAGAGCCAGAAATTATAGCCGCTCATGTCGCTGTCGGGTGCTTCGTCGGGTGCGCGGCGCAGGTAGCCGTAGTATTGCATTAGAACGAAAGCGCGCTCCGACTCGTTCTGCGTGAACGCGGCATTCTCGGCCACCATCCGCACGACGCGCGCGCGCGCATCGGAGTCGCTCGTGTCGGACGCGCCGCCGAACTCCGCAACCGCAGCCGCGGACTCCGAGACAGAGAGAGCGCCGCCCGTGTTCGCGTCGAGCGCGGCGACGAACTGCTCGGGCGTGAGCGTCGATGGATACTTGTTCGTGAACTCCGGGCGCGCGATGAAGTCCGCGACGTACGCGTCCTTGTTCGCTTCGAGCTTCTGCTGCCAGCCGTCCGCGCCTACGACGACACCGTTGCCGATTATGCGCGAGTCGAGCGTGAACTCATCTACGCGGCGAGGCACGCGCGCCAGCGCCGACTCGTAAACGCGATAGACGAAGTAGCCCGTGTTCTGAAATTCAATCGAGAGGAAGAATGCCGCCGAGACGTTGACGCGCTTGGCCTCGCGGCACTGCGTGTCTGCGCCGCACGAATCGACTTCGTTCATCCAGAACTTGAGTCCGGCGTCGTCAGGCTCGCGTCCCAGAAAGTCTCTGTAGTGCTCGCGGACGAAGAACTGCGTGTCGTCAATCGGGTTCGGTGCCGACTGCGTTGTGTCGTTGTCTTTGATCGTGACCGTCGCCTGATTGCCGATGACCGACCCGCCCGGCGTGCTCAACGAGATCGTGAACTGCTCGTCGCCCTCGACAAAGGAGTCGTCCGTGATGAAGACGATAAAAGTCTTCGTCGTCTCGCCCGGCGCGAAGACGATCTCGCCCGTGCCTCCGACGAAGTCGCTGCCGGATTTTGCCGTACCGCCCTTCGACGAATAGACGACCTTCAACGCCGAAGACGTGTCGCCGCTGCGCGTGACCGTGACGGCGAGGTCGGGGCCGCCTTCCGATGTGGTGAGGCTTGTCGTGCTGAACGCTACGAACGTCTGCGGAGTCGGAGTCGGAGAGGGCGTCGGCGTCGGCGACGGGGCCGGCGTTGGAGTCGGAGTTGGAGTCGGAGTTGGCGTTGGAGTCGGCACGGGCGAGCCTAAGAAACCGGCGTACTGGTCGCTGCCGAGGTCTGCGAACGTCTGTGACGCGGGGCTGAAGACGAAACCGTCCTGCGTGGGAGTGACCGTGTAGGAGCCGCCGTCCGGGAGGTTCGGGAAAGAGAAGTTGCCGGAAGCGTCCGTCGTCGTCAAGCTCTGCGCGCCCGAAAGCGCGACGGACACGCCGGGCAGCGGATAGTTGTTGGCGTCGGTCGCGCGACCGTTGATCGTGTGCCGGTTGATGGTTGCGGCGAAGTCGGCGGTCTGATTCGCGCCGACATTTGCGAAGCTCAGAGACTGCGGCGCGAAGGTGTAGTGAACCTTCGCGGGCGTGATCGTGTAGCTGCCCTCGGCCTGCACGGAGAACGCGTAGTTGCCTGCGGAGTCGGTCGTCGCGACGCCCGTCTGCGAGCCGCTCAGTCCCAGACTCACCCCGGCCAGCGCCGCGCCGCCCGACGTGACGTGGCCGGCGATGAGGAAGCCGCCGAGCGTCCCCGTGAAGTTCGCCGTCTTGTCCGAGGCAAGGCCGGCGATGGTCTGCTGCGTCGGCGCGAAAGTGTAGTTGACGCGCGAGACGCTCAGGGTGTAGTTGCCGTTCGCGGGCAGGAAGGGGAACGCGTAGTTGCCCGCGGAGTCGGTCGTCGCGACACCCGTCCGCGAGCCGGACAGGGAGACTGTCGCGCCCGCGACGCCCGTCCCGTCCGCCTTCGTCACCTGCCCGCTGATCGCGTGCGTGACGAGCGCAAAGTCCGCGTTCTGATTTGCTTCGAGATCGGCGAACGTCCGCGACGCGGGGCTGAAGACGAAGGCCGACTGTGCGGGCGTCACGGTGTAGGAGCCGCCCTCCGGCAGTCCGTCGAATGAGTATTCGCCGCCCGCATCCGTGGTCGCGCTCGCGCCGCCGCCGAGAGTCATCGTGACGCCCGCGACCGGCTTGCCGTCCGCCGTCGTCACGCGGCCCGAGACGGTGTGACGGGCGACGGTGGCCGTGAAGTCGCTGCGCAGGTCAGCGGTCGGCGTCGCGAAGTTAAGCGTGGGCGGAGCGAAGGTGTAATGGCGCTTCGACACGGCGACGGTATAGTTGCCACTCGTCGGCAGATTCGCGAAGTGGTAGAAGCCGGACGAGTCCGTCTGGGTCGTCGCCGACTGCGAGCCGGAGAGCGCAATCGAGACGCCCGTGAGCGGCTGGCCTCCGTCGTCCTTGACGAGTCCGGTGAGCGTGAAGATGGCCGCGGGCGCGTCGGCAAGATACGCGTCGAGCGCGTCGCGCGCGTCGGCAACGCACGCCGCGTCATTGCCGCAGCGCAGCAGCTTGTCAGACCAGTAGAAGTGAGCCGCCGCGTCCGGCTCCCTGCCGAGCGCGTCCTGAAACTTCGCGCGGACGTACTGTACTGGGTCGTCGTCGGGTGTCGAAGGCTTGATGACGTTCGTCACGCCCGCTTGCGAGTCGAGCGTCGTATAGGTCGAGTCGATAACGGAGAGGCGCGCGGTCGCGGCGTCGGCGGTGAGCGTCGTGACGCTCGCGGCCAACACAACGCGGTCGAGTATGGCGTCGCCCGTGCCGACCAGATTGATGGCGGGCCCGGCGTTGTGGCTCCATCCGTGAAACGAGTTCTCGACGAGCGCGGCCTGTAGCCCCGAAAGATACAGCCCCGACGTGCCGAGGTTCGAGTTGTTCATGCGAAGGTTGGAGATGTAGAGCAGGTCAATCGGCGCGCTCGGCGGCTGGTAGCGCGCGGGGAGGCTGCTGATGGCGCTCAGGCCGCCTTCGTCGAAGAAGACGTTTCGGAACACGGCCTCGCGCCGTGGACTCTCGTTGTCGGTGGCCGCGGCGTTGCCGATGCCCACCCAGGAGGTCGGCGCGCCAAGGTTGAGCTTGCCGAAAAGCTGCGGCCTCTGCCCGTAATCGGTGAACACGGTGTCCGTGAGAGAGACGCTCTTCCACTCAAGATTCTGGACGACGGAGCCATAGACGCCGCTGCTCGTCGAGCAGCCGAGGAAGACGCTCTGCTCGACCTTCAGACTGCTCCGAACGCCCATGACCATCGCGCCGCTGTTGGTTTCGCTGCTCAGCCCGTAGAACTCACAGTGGTGAACTGTCGCGTCGGCGACGTTCTGGATGTAGAGCGTCACGAGCGCGTCGTCGAGCACGCCGGGCGTGCCCACGAAGGCGACATCCGAGACGAGCAGGCTGTCGAGGCCGTTGAGGCCGATGGCGACCTGCCCCGCTCCCGTCTTCGGATAGAACGTGGAGGTCAGGTCGAGTCCGTGCGTCAGTTCCTGTCCCTGAGCCGTAGGCGGAGGCGCGGGCGTGTCCGACGAGACGCCGCTGATCGTCAGCGATGCGCCGAGTCCGTTGAAGTCTTCGATGACCGGCGTTGCGATGACGTAATTGCCCGAGGGCACGTTGAGAGTGCCGCCGCCCGCGTGCGCGAGCGCGTCGAGCGCGGCTTTCAGTGCCGGCCCGTCGTCCGTCGAGCCGTCGCCGACCGCGCCGAAATCGCGCAGGTCGAGCGTGACGTTCGAGGCGGCTTTCGTCATGTGCGGGGTTCGCGGCGCGTCCGCTTTCGCGCGCACCGCCGCCGTCGTGAGTACGAGCGCGACGACAAGAAGTGAAGAGAGGAGAGATCGAAGTCTCAAAATCATTTCCCCCATGAATAGTGAGATCACAGGCGCGTTCTTCTCCACGCCGGGGCGTCGGAAGAAATCAAACCGGATAACGGTGTCCGTTCTCAGTCCCGCTGTTGGGGCTTTGCGCGCGAATACTTAGACGCCGATTCGATCAAAAAGGTCACGCCAATTTATGAGAATTGACGAAAAAAATTATAGATGTTAAGCATTAAAAATGCTTATCGAAAGTGCCGGGGCGGAAGTTTTCGTTCTCCGCGCAGCAATCGCCTTTCAGTTGCAACAAATATCCCGCGCCGTCATGCCGGAAGTTGCATTCTGAAAAGCTTGACTTCGAGTTTGCGTGCGGGTTGGCACGCGGTTAGTGTGCGAGGCCGGACGTTGTGGCGCGGGCGAGGTTGGCGTATCTTTCGTTGGCTCGACGAATGAGAATCGAGAGAGGGTCGCACGTGACTTCGTGCGAGCTTTATAGATGATACGAAGTGTGAAAGAAGGCGGCAAGCCTAGAAGGCTCGCGCACGCGGGCGTGGCCTTCGCCGTCGCGGGCCTCGCGCTCTTCGTCTATTTCGTCTGGCGAGCCGGGCCTGCGGAGGTCTGGTCGAACATCTCGAAGATCGGGTGGGGCTTCGCCGCGATACTCTTGCTCGCGGGGCTGCGCTTCGTCGTGCGCGCGCTGGCGTGGACTCTCTGCTTCGAGCCGCCGCACCGTCTAGGCTTTTGGGACGCCTTCAGCGCGTACCTCATCGGCGACTCAGCCGGCAACATTGTGCCGCTCGGAATCGTCGTCAGCGAGCCGACGAAGGCCGCGCTCGTCGGCGGGCGCGTGCCGTTCGGCGCGGGGTTTTCGGCCATCGCGGTCGAGAACATTTTTTACATGCTCTCGACCGCGCTATTCATCTTCTGCGGCGCGGCGGCGCTGCTCGCGAGTTTTCAGCTTCCGAACGTGCTGCGCTATTCGAGCTACGGCGTAGTCGCGGGCGCGCTCGCGTTCGTAGTGCTCGCGGCCTACGCGCTCCGGCGGCAGTTGAGATTCCTGACGGCGGCGCTCGACTGGACTGCGGCGCGGGGCTTGGGCCGGCGCGCGCTGGAGCGCAGGCGCGAGAAGGTCGCCTCGTTCGAGGACAGAATCTACGGCTTCTACGAGCACGGCCAGCGTCGCTTCGCTCCCATACTCCTGTGCGAGTTCGCGTTCCACATGCTCGGCGTGGCCGAGGCTTTCATAACGATTGCTCTCATTAGCGGCACGCAGCCGTCGCTGCTCTCAGCATTCCTCTTCGAGTCGGTCAATCGAATCATCACGGTCGCCTTCAAGTTCGTGCCGCTGCGCGCAGGTATTGACGAGTTGGGCACGGGGCAACTTGCGCGCGTGCTCGCCTTCGGCATGACTGCCGGCGTAACGCTCGCCGTCGTCCGCAAGGCGCGCACGATCTTCTGGATGGCCGTCGGCGTTCTGCTGCTCGCAAGTCGCGGTCTCTCCATCCACTCCGTCGCCGAAGAGGCCGAGCGCGCGAAGGCCGCCGCACTCGGCGAGCAACAACAAAAGACCGAAGCCTGACATCGGCCCGACGTTCAAAGCGCGCCGCCGAAGTCTTCGCCGACGAAAGTTGTCGTCGCCGGAAGTTCGCGCGCGCGGCTTCCTTCTAAAAATGCTTGGCTGCGTCCGCGACGGGCACAGTACCGCGCTCGTATGCGCTCGTCTGCCAGTTGTCGGAGCGCGAGGCGGCGGGCAGCCACGGCGGGAGCGGGATGAGCAGGTGACAGGCGAGGCCGTTGACGTATGGCTCGTAGAGCTTGCGCAGCGAGCGCAGCTTTTCGTCGGCGTCCGCGCCCGCGCGCAGCACGAGGCCGGAGTTCGAGAGCAGCGCGCGAAGGCTCGCGAGGTCTTCGTCGCTCATACGATCTGAGTCGAATGCTACGGGGCGCGCGTTGAATATCTGCGAGATGTCAACGACGGCGTGGCGCGCCATCGCGAAGGTGAGTCGCGCCTGCCACTCGTATGTGCCGTCAACGCCGACCATCACGAGCGCGCACGTGTCGAGCACGCAGACGAGCGACGCCAGCCAGGACTGGTTGTCGTGCTGCGAGCGATAGTAGCAGAGCACCGGATAAGAAAGATGACTCTCCATCAGGTCGGCGGCCCAGCGCTCCCAATCATGCAAAAGCTCCGACAGACGGTCGAGACTCTCGTGCTTCGAGTGACGCCGCAGAAGCTCGACCGCCGTCGGCGGCGTGCCCGCGCGCGCGTCGAGCATCGAGATGCTGACCTCGCGGCGCGAGAACGATTGGTAGAGCACCGGCAGGTAGCCGATGACTATGGCGAGAAAGCCGAAGCCCGTGCCGGCCTCCGTCACCGCGAGCGCGCGCCCCAAGCCTTCGAGCGGGAATACGTCGCCGTAGCCGAGCGTGAAGAACGTAACGCCGCTCATGTAAAGGTACGTCCAGAAGTTGACGCTCGCGGCGGGAGTTTGCAGCCGCACGCCCGACGCCCAGTCGAGCAGCGCGAAGGCGAGTATCAGCCCGACCGCCCACACGAGCAGCAGAAGAAGAAGCGAGAGCGGGCCGTAGAAGCCCAGGTATCGGTCACGCTTCTTGCTCGGCGGCATGCGTCGCGCTAGTCCGGCGACGGGTGCCCACGTCGTTCGATAAAAAGCGCTCGTCAGACGCAAACGCCGCGTCACGCGGCGCGGCAGCACGATTGCCTCGAACGCGTCCCACAGCACGACCGCGATAACGAAGACCGCGAAGACGGCGGCAACGACCTGAAGCATTTTCGATACCTCGCATTATCAAGAAGTGATGAGCGTTGAGTTATAAAGAGTGGCCCGCATCAGTTCGTCATCGCTTGCCGCTTATCGCTCATCACTCATCACTCATCACTCATCACTCATCACTTCTTCTGAGTGGAAGGCGGCGCTGCGCTTCCAGCGTCGATAGATCGCGAGCGAGAAGGCGAGCCATACTCCGCTCAGAAGGTACGCGCCGAGTACGTCGCTCGGCCAGTGCGCGCGCAAGTAAACGCGCGACACGCCTACGACCGCGACGGGCAGCGCCGCGAGCACGAGCGACGCGCGGCGCGCGAGTGAGCCGCGCGGCAAGAGCGCGTATGCGACGAAGAATAGAAAGCCGAAGTAGCAGACGTAAAATATAACGTGACCCGAAGGGAAGCTCTTCTCGCTGCTCTGATAGGCGAACCCGACCAACTCCGCCGTCGGCCTCGGTCGCGCGACCAGAAGCTTGAACGCGTTGCTGAGTATCGAGCCGCCGCCCGCGCTCAAGACAAGTCCCGCGGCCTCGCTTCGACGACGCCGGATGAAGAACGCGAGCGCCGTCGCAACCGTCAGCGCGTGCGGCGTCCAGCGGTTGCCGAAGACCGAGGCCCAGTCCATGAACGCTGCAAAAGCCCGCGAGTCGTTCGACTGAATCGAGCGCGCAAGGCTCAAGTCCCATGCGAAGTAAGCATACGCGTGCGCGAGCACGGCGAGGACTGCGAAGGCCGCGAGCGCCGCCAAATAGAAGAACTCCGCGCGCAGTAGCCGTCGCGACTCGCGCGCACGACCCGGCAGCACGCCAC
Source organism: Pyrinomonadaceae bacterium (assembly GCA_035474235.1). GTDB lineage: Bacteria > Acidobacteriota > Blastocatellia > Pyrinomonadales > Pyrinomonadaceae > QHXN01. Next base: position 1,250 of record DATINM010000111.1, on the reverse strand, counting down.
CCTCACGGTCTCGACCTGTTATAATCATCACGATCTGCTCCCGAAAATAAACGAGCCGGAGTCGCGCGGCAAGCCGCAAGCGCACGACGCCCCGCGCGTCGAGAAGAAGGGAGTTCAAGAGTTGTTGAAGGTCGAATATCGTGACGGACTCTACCTGCCGGAACTCGACCTGTGGTTCGACGCCGGGGGTCAGCGCGAGCGCTGCGTCATCTCTCACGCGCACTCCGACCACATCGCCGAACACCGACGCATCGTTGCGACTCCCGAAACGGCCCGACTCTTCAAACACCGGCGCGGCGAGGCCGAGGTCGAGGCGCTCCGTTACGGCGAGCGGCACGACTTCGGTCGCTACGCGCTGACGATGTTCCCTGCGGGACACTGCCTCGGCTCCGCGCAGATTCTCGTCGAGGCCGACGGCGAGCGTCTGGTTTACACGGGCGACGTGAAGCTGCGCCCCAACGTCGCAGCCGAGCAGGCCGTCGTCGTCCCTTGCGACACGCTCGTCATGGAGTCAACCTTTGGCGATCCGCAGTATCGCTTCCCGCCCGACGTTGCGACATACGACCGTCTCTACGCCGCGTGCGACCGCGCTCTCTCGGACGACCGCGTGCCCGTCGTGCTCGCCTACGCTTTGGGAAAGAGTCAGGAGGCTCTGGAGCTTCTGCTCAGGCGCGGATATCGCGTGACTCTGCACGGCTCCGTTTGGAACGTCTCTGAGATTTACCGCGAGTGCGGCGTGAAATTTTCCGGGCCTTACGAGCGATACGACCGCGAACATTTGAAAGGTCGCGTGCTCATCGCGCCGCCCGGTTGCCGCAGGCAGCCGATGATTCAAAATATCCCGCGCCGCTACCTCATAATGCTCACGGGCTGGGCCGTGAGTAAAAGCGCGCCCTTCATGTACAGAGGCGTTGACCTTCTGCTCCCGCTCTCAGACCACGCGGACTTCGACGACTTAGTCCGCCTCGCGCGCGAGTCCGGCGCGCAGAGAATCATCACAATGCACGGCGCGAAGAAGTTCGCGGGCATCTTGCGCGACCTCGGCCTCAACGCCGAACACCTCGCCCAACACCCTTCACAACAGAAGTCCTCGAAGGGCTCGACGAAGAAGGCCGCGACGGCGGTAGAGCAGAAGTTGTTTGAGTGAAGAAGAGTTCAAAGTTCAAAGTTGCGGGTTCAAAGTTGAAGGCGCTACCTCTTAACTTTGAACCTGGAGCTTCTTATACCGACTTGCACATCGAAATAAGGCT
>DATINM010000110.1:0-45106 GCA_035474235.1 Pyrinomonadaceae bacterium | reverse complement strand
CCGCAGGGCAAGGCCATACAGCACTCGGTCGAGCTTCTCGGATACGAAGGGATCGCGGACGTGCGACAGGGCAAGTATTTCGAGATCGCGCTCGAAGGCTCTTTGGACGAAGCGCGCGCGCGCGAGTTGGCCGAGCGCATGGGGCGCGACGTTTTGTCGAACCCGGTCATAGAGGATTTCCGCGTGGAGGTCGAGTGATGAAGTTCGGAGTTATAGTCTTCCCCGGCTCGAACTGCGACCACGACGCCTATCACGTCATCTCGAAGCACGTCGGCCAGCCCGTTGACTTTATCTGGCATCGCGACACAGACCTCTCAGCCTACGACGCCGTTATCATCCCCGGCGGGTTCTCATACGGCGACTACCTTCGCGCCGGGGCGCTCGCGCGGTTCTCGCCTGTGATGTCTTCGGTCAAAGAGTTCGCGGAGCGCGGCGGGTTCGTGCTCGGCATCTGCAACGGCTTTCAAATCCTTTGCGAGTCGGGGCTGCTGCCCGGCGCTCTGATTCGCAACCGCGACCTGCACTTCGTCTGCCGGCACGTCAACGTCCGCGTCGAGACGACCGAGACGCCGTTTACGACTACCTTGCACGCAGGCGAAGTCTTGAGCCTTCCGGTCGCGCACGCCGAGGGCAACTACGTCTGCGACGACGAGACGTTCGGCGAGCTTGAGCGCGAAGACCGTATCGTCTTCCGCTACTGCGACGCGGGCGGCGAACTCTCGGAAGAGTCGAACGTCAACGGCTCGCGCGCCTCAATCGCGGGCATCTGCTCGCGAGCGCGCAACGTGCTCGGCATGATGCCGCACCCTGAGCGCGCGTGCGAAGACCTTCTCGGCTCGGCGGACGGCAGCGGCGTCTTCCGCTCGCTCACGGCGACGCTCGCAACCGCGCGTTGACTGCGCGAAGGCTGAAGTAAAAGACAAAGGAGGCGAGGACGGTCGCCGCTGGTTTCGTCGTCAACGACGAGAAACGCGAGGGCCGTCCTCCCCTCCTTTTGTCTTTTTACGTCTGCCGCTATTTGCTTCCCGACAGCTTGAACGAGTCGAGGAACTTCTGGCCGTCTTCGCTCGGCGCGGACGTGGTCTTGGGGCGAACGTAGAGCACTTGATAGAGGCGCGGGTTGACCCAATAGACGCGCGCAGTGAACGTGCCCTCCTGCTTCGAGGCGTCGGGCGAAGTGCCGTCGCCCGTGAACTCCTTGCCGGGGTGGCCGTCAATCGTTATCGCGTGCTCGCTTGTGACGTGGCCGTGGACGTTCTGAACGGCCCCGTCGCGCGCGTTGTTGAGGAACGTCTCCGAGTTGGCGTCGGCGAGTTGCGCTATCGCCGGTGGGATGTCGTTGTAGCCGACGATGAAAGCCTCGTTGCCCTTCGTGACCGAGAGCATCGTTATGTCTATCTTGCTGCCGCCTGCGTTAACGCTCTGCGTCTGACGGTTCGGCGTGCCGGGCATCTGCGCCGTGAAGCCGCCCTCGTTGATAGTCTCCCACTTCGTCTGCATCATCGAGCAGGCGCAGAAGAGAAGAATGACGACCGCCAGAGAGAAAAGATTTCGGGACATTACTTTTGCCTCGCTTTCCGCTGAAGGGATTTTCAAACCAGCTCCGGGCCGCGGCGAGTGTGCCACAAATGCGCGCGCAAGGGAAGAAAACGAGCGCAGCGCCTTTCGCCCTTCGCGCGCGGGCGCGAGCCGTTATAAAATTCAAGCGCCGGCGGTCGTCCGCGCGGCGTTGAACGATCATGACTCTTAAAGCAACGCGCCTCGTCCTCGCCGTGCTGTGCGCCGCGTGCATCGCGTCGGCGGCGCGCGCGCAGCAACCCGCCGCCGTGCAGCCCTCGACGCAGACGAAGCAGGAAGCGCCGCCCGTGAAGAAGAACGCCCGACCGGACACAGACGCGGCGGCCTCCGAGCCTTTCGACAAGGCCACGGTCGAGCAGATGTCGAAGCAGTGTGTGACGCTCGACACGGACGAGGGCGCGATAGTCGTCGAGATGCTCGCCGAGGCCGCGCCCGAAACCGCGCGCAACTTTCTTAACCTCGCCACGACCGGCGCATACGATACGACGAGCTTCAGTCGTGTCGTTCGTGGCTTCGTCATACAGGGCGGCGACCTCGCGACGCGCGCGCATCTGACGCCCGAACTCGCCCGCCGCGCGTCGCGCACCGTCCCCGACGAGCCGAACGCCGTAAAGCACGTCCGCGGCATTGTCTCGATGGCGCGCACGGACAAGCCCAACAGCGCGACAACGCACTTCTTCATACTCGTCGGCGACGGCGCGCACCTCGACGGAACGTTCGCGGCCTTCGGTCGCGTCTCGGCGGGGATGGAGGTTGCCGACAAAATAAACGGCGCGGAGCTTGACGGCGAGAAGCCGAAGGCCCCCGTGCGCATCAAGCGCGCTGCGGTCGCGCCCTGCGCCTCACTCCCCTGAAACACGACCCGCGAAGTAAGCCCGCCTGAAAAACTGAGTGCGAAGAAAGCTCGAAGGGCGAAAGCGCAAGACGGGCCGCTCGCGCTTTCGCCCTTCGACTTCTCTGTCGCCCGAAGGCGCTGTTCAAGTCTTCAACGGACGACGAAGTCCCTGCCCGTCGCCGAGTCTGCGTTGAGCAGAAGCCCGCCCGTCGCCGACGTGCCGACGAGTATCTGCGCCTGCGCCGACGTTCCCGTCGAGGTCGTGCCGACGACGTTCGAGCCGGCGATAGTGTTGATCCTGTCAACGCCGACGCGGACGATTATCTGGTTGCCGGCGATCTGAGCGGAGTCGGGCGCGCCGTCGCTCGTCTGGTTGGGCGTGCCGTTCGGGAGCGTCTCGAAGTGGCCGTACTCGTAAACGAGCGCGCCCGTCTCGTCCACCGACGCCGAGACGAAGACGGTCGTGCCGTTGAAGATCGAACTCATCGTCCAAGTGCTGTTCGGCGTCCGCGCCGAGGCGTCCGCGAGCGTGAGCGTGTAAACGATCTGGTTCGCCGCCGGGTCGTATGCGAAGTCAGCCGAAAGTATATCCTGCGCGTTCGTGCCGGTCTGGTCGCCCGCCGGGTCAACTATCTCCGGGCCGCCGGCGTCGGGCATCAGGTTGAAGGCGTGAGCGACGGGCGCGAGACTCAACGACGCGCGCACGGCGTTGTGTGCATCAACGTAGCCAGCGCCGACCACGCGCTCGTCATACGGCATCGGGTTCGCCGTCTGCCGCAGGATAGTCACAACGTCGTCGGGCGTGAGCAGCGGGTTCGCCTCGATCATCAAGGCGACGACGCCTGAGACGTGCGGGCACGCGAACGAAGTTCCCTGCGAGGTCGTGTAGTAAGGAAGGTACGCGGGCGCAATCGTCGTCGCGTCGTTCGAGCCGACGAAGACCGGTACGGTGCCCGCCGTATTGACGACTCCGACGCCCTTCATTCGCGCGCTCTTGATGTCAACGCCGGGCGCTGTGATGTCGGGGCGCAGATTCGGCGCGAGCGTCGGGTCTGCGGGCATTCCGGCAACGTCTGTGCCCGTCCCGTCGTCAACGCCGCGCGAACTGAAACCGGCGGGGCTGCCCAAGCCCTGCTTCTCGCCCGCGGCGACCGAGATCGTCCACGGCATCGTCGAGTAAGGGTTAATAGAGGTCGGCGTGTCGCCGTCGTTTCCGGCGGCGAAGACGACCGTGATGTTCCGGTCGTGCGCGATGCGCGTCGCGACGTTTATAGGATTGTTCGGATCAATCCCGTCGGCGTCGAGCGTCGAACCCCAAGAGTTGTTGATGACGCGTATGTTGTAAGCGTACTGGTTCGAGAGAAGGTAGTCGTACGCGCCGATGATGGCGACGAGCGGCAGCCCCATGTCGTTGCCGGAATTCACTCCGACGAGTTGCGCGCCCTTCGCGACCCCGCCGTAGAAGCCGCCCGAAGCAGCGCCCGTGCCCGCCGCGACCGCCGAGCCGAACGTGCCGTGGCCCGATTCGAGGTCGGAGGTGTGCTGGTTCTCAAGATAGACGGGCGGGACGAAGCCCGTGCCGTCAACAAGGTCGCCGATGTCAACGCCCGTGCCGACGACGAGGCCAGCGTCCGAGACGGTCGTTTCGGAGAGCGGCTGGACGACGTTCTGCACGGTCTTCGTGCCGTAGGCGAGGTCTGCGTGCGTCGCGTCAATGCCGGTGTCAACGTAGCCGATGCCGACGCCCTTGCCCGTGATGGGCTGGCCCGTGTTGCTCGTGTTGCGCTTCGTCACCTCGGCGTCGGCCTGCATCTGCGGGACGCCGATAAACGGTCGGCTGACGTTCGTCGAAAGCTTGAGCAGACGGTTCGAGTAAATCGAGACGACGCCCGGCTGACGGCTCGCCGAAAGGAGTTGCGCCGCGTTCATGTCACAGATGATCATCGGAAGCTCGCGCGCGGCGAAGCCCTTCGTGATGCCCGCGAGTTGAAGGCGCGAGAATTCAGACGGGCCGGGTTTCTGCTTGTAGGTGATGACGACGGGCACGGTCGCTTGCGTCGCGTGCGTCGCGAAGAATTGTTTGAGTTGCGAGTCAACTCTAACGGAAGTCGTCGCGGACGTTTGGCCGGCGCGCGGCAGCGTCGCGAGACACAGGACGAAGACCGCAGTGATTAAAAACGCTCGTTTCAGCATCGCCGTCAACTCCTTTTTCAACATCGCCGTCGAATCCTTTTCCTCTCAAGTTGTTCGTCTCGAAAATTTCGCACGCGAGGTTTTTGATTGTTGCGCCGCGCGGCTGGCGGCCAGAGCGTTCTGACTTTTTCAACGTCAGGACTTTTTTCAAGTCGGCACGGAGGGCGACCCGTCTCTGCCAAGCGAGCCGCCCCCGTACCGTGTCCTCTCGCCGCGCACACCATCCCGACAACGACGTACGCGGCGAGAGAAACCCGGCGCGCTCAGTTGCCTGCCACGAAGTGCTGGCGGTAGTTGTCGAGCGCGTAGGCCATGAAGGCGCGCGTCGCCGCGTTGTTCGGGTTCACGTTGGCCTTCAGCGTCGGCTGGAAGTCGAACGGCCCTTGGCTGAGCGAGAAGGTCGCTTGCAGCAGGCCGCGGTCGAGCGCGTCCTGAACGTAGCCGCGATAAGCCGCCGGTATCGAAGCGTTATCCGCGAGCGTCAACGTCGTGCCGTTATACTCGACGGTCACGTTCGTCCCCGCCTTCGACTTCGCATCGGCGTCGAGGCCGAGCGCGCGAACCAGAGCGACGGCCATGTCGAGACGGCTGACCGTGCCCGTCGGGTTAAAGTTCGAGCCGTTGGCGCTAATCATTCCGGCGGGCGTGAAATCGTAGTCGCGAAGCGTCGAGCCGCTGGCGGTCGCGGCCTCGGCCACGGGCGCAAGCTCCGGCGAAACGTCAGCGAACTTCGGCGACGCACCAACCGTCTGCCGGAGCGCGGTGTTGATGTAAAGGAGTTGCGCGAAGTCGCCGCGCGTCAACGCGTCGTCCGGGTGGAAGAGTCCGTCCGCCTCTGTATCCATCTGGCGATTTTTGAGCACCGTCTCGATCTCTGACTGCGCGGGATGGCCTTGAATGTCTGCGACGGGCGCGAGGTTGAATTGCTGCTGCGTGATCGTCATGTCAACGGGGCCGGGAGCCGCCGCGCCGGAAGTCGGAAGCGAAGCCTGCGGCGCAGCCGTGAGTCCGCGCGCGCCGCGTACCTCGACCAGCCACGGGCCGGGCGCGGGATTCTTTACGACTATCTCGCGGCTCGGCGAGTCTTCAACCGGCAGTGCGAGGCCGGACGAATACGTGTTGCCGTTCGGGTCTGTCGCGATGATTCCGATGACGTTGCCGTCGCCTGTCCCTGCGGCTGTGTCGAAGGTCGCGAAGATGTCGAGCACGGTCATGCCCGGCTGAACCGTGAAGGCGTGCGCGTTCGACGACGTGCAGGTCGTGTTGCTGCCAGCCGCGCAGGGCGACGCCGCCGGACTGAAATCGATGTGAGCCTGTTCGGGCGCGGGGCCACTCACCGTGAACGTCTCGTTGAAGTTGTGCGAGAAGCTCTGGCCGTATGCCTTCGAGCGATTGAAAACCTTGTCAACGGTTGCGTAGACGTTGATGTAGCCCGCGCCGACTTCCCATTCGTCGTAACCGGGCATGCGCGAAGCCGTGTCAACGAGAATCTGCTTGATCTCGTCGGGCGTGAGCGTGATGTCTGCGTCGAGCATCAGCGCGACTGTGCCCGCGACGAACGGCGTCGACATCGAGGTGCCGGAAATCTGCGTGTAGTAGGGCAGGTAGTTGACCGGAAGCTCCGCGTCGTCGGTCAGGCCGTTGGCGAAGACGTTCGACTTCGAGCGGGTCGAGACGACCGCCGCGCTAAACTTCGTGTCGGACGCGAACTCGCGGCCCGCGCCCGGCGCGGTGATGGTCGGCGCGTTGTAGTCGTCGAGCGGGTCTGAGTTCGACAGGCGCACGTCCTTCGAGACGCCGCGCGAAGAGAAGCTCGCGAGTCCGCCTTCCTTCGTGCCCGCCGCGACGCCGATGACCCACGGCGCTTTGGCGTAAGGGTTCATCGTGTCCTTGCCGGGGCCGGAGTTGCCTGCGGCGAAGACGACCGTGATGTTGTTGTCGTGCGCCGTCTTCGAGGCGATGGCGACGGGATCGTTCGGGTCGAACGCGCCGCTGCCGCCGTATGAGTTCGAGATGACGCGAATGCCGTAGAGCGATTGATTCGTGAGCGACCACTCGAAGCCGCCTAGGGCATTCAGGACGAAGAGCACCGCGCCCGAACCCGTGCCGATGAGCTTCGCGCCCGGAGCGACGCCCGCGTAGAGTCCGCCCGACTGCTGCCCCGTGCCGCCGACGATTCCGGCGCAGTGCGTTCCGTGACCGACGTTCAAGTCGGTGTCGGGGACGTTCTCGATTACCTGAAGCGACGTGAAGCCCGAAGCCGTCGCGTCGTCGGTCAGAATCTGTACGTTCTGGATGACGTTCTTGCCGAGTTGAAGGTCTGGGTGCGTGGCGTCAATGCCGCTGTCGTTGATGACGACGGAGAAGTCGCCCTTGCCCGAAACGGGCAGGCCGCCGTTTGCGCGCGTGAATGCCGGGTCGGTCTTCATGCGCTCGACGCCGGTGAGCGTGCTCGTCTCCTTGTCGAAGTAGTAGAGACGGTCGTTCGACCAGACGGAGCGCACAGCCGAGTTTGCCGCGAGCGCGCGAACCTGCCCGGCGGTCGCGACCACTGCGACCATGCCGAGACGGTTGAGCGTGATGCCGCCCGTGATGCCGAGCGAGCGAAGGACGTTTAAGTGCGAATCCTGAAGCCCGTTCGTCGTGTTGAATGCGACGATGACCGTGCCTACTTTCGCGTCCGTCGAGAGTCCCGCGAGTTTCTTCTGAAGCGACGGGCCGATGACGGCGGCCTGTGCGTCGGCGGACGCGACGAGGAATAAAAGAACGAGGGTGGTTAGCGCGGCAGGGATTCTTTTGAGCATCACTCTTGGCTTCTCCTTCAAAAATTTTTCAGGCTGTCGGCTCGACTCGTTTCGGGTCGCAGGCCCATTGACCGAACCAGTGCGGAGAAGATAGAGGGAAGCGATTGAGTAAAACTTGAGCGCGCGGATTTTTTTTCGAGAGTCAGTCGGGAATTTTTGTGTGCTTAGTTTTCAACGACTTAAGGGCGGTTGAGGAAAACTTGAGGCGCAGCGCGAGCATTCGCTTCTTCGTTCGGTGTCGAACCGGGAGCGCGAAGAACTTGGCCGCCCGACGGCTCGCCCGCTGGAACACACGCCTCCGAGAGCGGCGCGTCGGGCGCGTAGAACAGTTCCGTTAATGGCCTGTGGTATTTTGAGAGGTTCTCCAAGCGAGCCGGATTGTATGTGAAAGAGTGACGGCATGAGAAGAGGCGACCGCCCCGTCAAAGCGACAATACTGCGCGGCCTGAGACTCCGCTGTCCCGCGTGCGGCGAGTCAGCAATCTTCGACAGGCCCTTCAGGGTGCGGCATCACTGCCCCGCGTGCGGCGCGATCTTCCAGCGCGAGGAGGGTTTCTTCGTCGGCGCGATCATGGCGAACGTCGTCGCGACTGAAGGCGCTGTGATGTTCGCGTTCGGCGTCTTCGCGCTCGTCTTCGGCGTCGGCGAATGGACGCTGCCCGTGCTCTTCGCCGTCGCGCTCGTCTTCCCCGTCGCCTTCTATCATCACAGTTGGGGACTCTGGCTCGCAGCCGATCACGTCATCGAAGGACTGCCGAAGCGCGCGAAAGGCGACTCCGATTGAGATGCCGGCATTGAAATCTCGCGGGACGCATTTACGAGACGAGCAGCACGCACGCGCCGCGCACGGCATCGTGCTTGAGCGCGACGAGCGCGTCGCCCGCCTCTGCGAGCGGGAACGTCTGGACGCGCGTGCGGACTCCGGCGCGCGCTGCCTCTTCCAAAAATTCGCGCCCGTCACGCCGCGTGTTGTTGGCGACGCTGCGCACCACTCGCTCGCCGTAGATTAGTTGATAAGGCAGTGAAGGGATGTCGCTCATGTGTATGCCGCCGAGCACCAAAGCGCCGTCACGGTCGAGCGCCTTTAGCGCGACGGGCACGAGTTTGCCCGCGGGTGCGAAGATTATGGCGGCGTCGAGTTTCGCGGGCGGCTCGTCGGTCGCGCCGCCCGTCCACGCCGCGCCGAGTTCGTTGGCGAGCGATTGATGACGTTCGCGGTCGCGCGTCATAACGTAAACTTCCGCGCCGCGCGAGCGCGCAATCTGAATCGCGATGTGCCCCGCCGCGCCAAAGCCGTAGATGCCGAGACGCACGCCGGCCCAACTCTCAAGACCCGTCAGGCGCAACGCGCGGTAGCCGATTATTCCGGCGCACAGGAGCGGCGCTGCCTGAACGTCGTCGAAGCCTTCCGGCAGAGGATAGACGAATCGCGCGGGCGCTGTGACGAACTCGGCGTAGCCTCCGTCGCGAGTCCAGCCGGTGAACTCGGCGCGGTCGCAAAGGTTCTCGCGCCCGCTGCGGCAGAAGCGACACACTCCGCACGTCCGGTTGAGCCAAGCGAGTCCGACGCGGTCGCCTTCTTTGAAACCTTCCGCGCCTTCGCCAACCGACGCGACGCGACCGACGACCTGATGACCGGGGATGACGGGCGAGCGCCTGACGGGCAACTCGCCCTCGACGACATGCAGGTCTGTACGGCAGACGCCGCACGCGCTCACCTTCAACAACAATTCGCCCTCGAAGGGCGTCGGCACTTCAGTCTCCGCGAGTTCGAGCGGTCTCGAATCGACGGGCGCGGGCGTTCTTAAAAGACAGGCTTTCATCGTCCCGATTCGTCGCTTGCGAAGCCACCTCAAAAGCAGTTCGCGGAACGAGTGCCGCGACACCCGTTCCGCGAATCAAGGAAAGTTGATGAGGGCAACTGCGGCGTCAGCCCTTGGCCTGCGCGTCGCGCGAGCGAGCACCCGCGCGTCGCTCTTCTAAAACTTCCCAAGCCTCTCGGACGCGCGTGTAGATGCCGTCGGAGTCGAGTCCGTACTTGGCGAGCAGGAGTTTCGGGTCGCCGTGCGTGATGATGCGGTCGGGCACGCCCATGCGGACGATGCGTAAACGTTCGAGCAGGCCGTTCTCTTCGAGAAGCTCCGCCACGGCTGAGCCGAAGCCGCCCGCAAGATAAGCCTCTTCGACCGTCACGAGCAGGCGCTTCGTGCGCGCCAGCGCGAGCAGAAGCCCCGCGTCGAGCGGCTTGACGAAGCGCGCGTTGACGACCGTTGCCTCTATCCCGGCCTTCGCCAGCGCCTCGGCTGCTTCGAGCGAAGGGTAAACCATCGAGCCGTATGCGATGATGGCGACCTCGCCGCCGTCTCGCAAAAGTTCCGCCTTGCCGATCTCAAGCAGTTGCGGCTCGCGCGTGATGTCCGCGCCAATGCCGCTGCCGCGCGGGTAGCGCATCGCGGCGGGCCCCTTGTGTTCGACCATCGTGTAGAGCATGTCGCGCATCTCGCCCTCGTCCTTCGGGGCCATCGCCACGACGTTCGGCACGCCGCGCAGGTATGCGATGTCGAGAAGGCCGTGGTGCGTCGGCCCGTCGCCGCCGACAATGCCTGCGCGATCCATGCAGAATTTGACGTTCAGGTTCTGAAGGCAAACGTCGTGGATGATCTGGTCGAAGGCTCTTTGCAGGAAGGTCGAGTAGATGGCGCAGACGGGCTTCAAACCTTCGGTCGCCATCCCGGCGGCGAAGGTGACGCAGTGCTGCTCGGCTATACCAACGTCAAAAGAACGCTCCGGGAATTTCTCTAAAATCTTGTCAACGCCCGTGCCGTCGGGCATCGCCGCCGTGAGCGCGATGACGCTCTCGTCGCGCGCCATCAACTCGCACATCGTCTGGCCGAAGACAGCCGTGTACTGCGGGTGCGAAGGCTTCGACGGCTTGACTGCCGCGCCCGTCTTGATGTCGAAGGGGCCTGTGGCGTGCCAGGCGTAGTAGTTCTTCTCGCGCGCAGGATACCCCTTGCCCTTCTGCGTTAGCGCGTGGACGATGACGGGGCCGTCCTTGATCTGCCGGGCCTCTTCGAGCGCGCGCACCAGAGCACGCGGGTTGTGCCCGTCAACGTAGCCGATGTATTTGAAACCGAGTTCGTTGACGAGAGCGCCCGGAAGCACCGCCGCCGCTATCGCGTCCTTGACCGTCTTCGCCGCCTGATAAAGACGCTCGCCGAACGAAGGAATCTCGCGCAGCGTCTCGCTGACCTCATCCTTGAATCGGTGATAGCCTTGCGCCTCGCGTATGCGGTTCAGATAACCCGTGAGCGCGCCGACGGCGGGCGCGATTGACATCTCGTTGTCGTTGAGAAGTACGATCAGTCGCGTCTTCAAGTGCCCGGCCTGATTGACCGCTTCCATCGCCATCCCGCCCGCGAGGCTTGAGTCGCCGATGACGGCGACGACGTGGTGATCCTCGCCGCGCTGGTCACGCGCAACGGCCATGCCGAGCGCAGCCGAAAGAGATGTCGAGGCGTGCCCCGCGCCGAAGGTGTCGAACTCCGACTCGTCGCGCCGAAGAAAGCCTGAGAGTCCGCCGTACTGTTTGATCGTCGGCAGGAGGTCGCGGCGGCCCGTCAGAATCTTGTGCGCGTAAGCCTGATGCCCAACGTCCCAGACGAGACGGTCGCGAGGCGTGTCGAACGCGTAGTGCAGGGCGACGGCCAACTCGACCGCGCCGAGCGACGCGCCCGTGTGGCCGCCGACACGAGACATCGTTTCGAGTATGTACTGGCGGATTTCGTTCGCGACCTCCTGTAACTGTTCGGGACGCAGGCGGCGCAGGTCGGCTGGCGAGTTGATCTGCTGTAAGAGTTCCATCGGGCTTGTATTCTACTTTAAAAAGTGTTGAGTGATAAGTGTTGAGTGATGAGTGAACTGATTTTTCTTATCACTCAACACTTATCACTCAACACTTATCACTCATCTCGTATTTTAAGGACGAGCTTTCCGAACTGCGCGCGATCCTGCATGAGTTCGTGCGCGGTTTGAGCTTCCGAGAGAGGGAGCGTGCGGTCAACTACGGCGCGAATCTGGCCGCGCGCGACGAACTTCATGGCGTCGAGCAGTTCCGCCTTCGATCCCATCATCGAGCCGAGCAGGTTCAGGTGTTTGTAGAAGACCTGACGCAAATCCGTGTGCGCGTGGTAGCCGCTCGTCGCGCCGCAGGTGACGAGCCGCCCGCCCCGCTTCAACGACTGTATCGAGCCGTCCCACGTCGCCGCGCCCGTGTGCTCGAAGACAACGTCAACTCCCTGCTTCGACGTGAGCCGCCTGACCTCCTTCGGCCAGTCAACGCGCGCGTAGTTCACCACCTCGTCCGCGCCGAGCGCGCGCGCCTTCTCCAACTTCTCATCCGTGCTGGCGGTCGCGATGACGCGCGCGCCCCGAAGCTTCGCGACCTGAATCCCGATTGATCCGACGCCGCTTCCGGCAGCGTGAATCAGAACGTCCTCGCCCGACTCCACCCGCGCGCGCGTGACGAGCATGTGCCAGGCCGTCAGGAGCGTGAGCGGGAGCGCGGCGGCGTCAGTCCAACTCAAGCCCAAAGGCTTCGGGATGACGTTCACGCCGGGCGCGGCGACGAGTTCGGCATAGCCTCCATCGCGGCGGTAGCCGAGGATGTCGTACTGCGTGCAGAGATTGTCCGCGCCGCGAAGGCACTCGCGACAGTGTCCGCAACTTGTGCCCGGCTGCAAAAGAACTTCGTCGCCCGGCCTCACCCAATCGACCACGTCGCCCACGTCGCGCACTATTCCAGCGATGTCGTTACCCGGAATGTGCGGCAGAGGAATCTCGATGCCCGGCAGCCCCGCGCGCGCCCAAACGTCCAGATGGTTCAGCGCGCACGCGCGCACCTCGACGAGAACCTCGTTCGCGCGAATCGTCGGTTCGGGTCGCTCCTCGTAACGGAGAACTTCCGGCCCGCCGTGCTCGTGGAAGACGACTGCTTTCATGTTTTCGATTGTAGATTTTTGGTTCGCGATTGCAAAGGCGGCGGGCGGAAGACAGGCGAAGCGTAAGCGTTTCAGTCGAATCAAAGAAGGCAGACGGGAAGCTCCGCCGCCTCCCGACTGCCTTCTTAAACCGGCGAGTCGTTCTATGCTTTCGACCGCCTACTGTTTACTGCTCGACGCTCACTACTGATTCGTCGTCGCGGCGGCCTTGTTGAAGTCGCCCGACTTGACGATGCTGATCTTCGACGGGTCTATGTAGCGACGCATCGCGGCGTTGATCTGTTCGGGCGTGAGCGCCTTGATCTTCGCCTCAAGGTCTGCGTCCCACTGGAGCGTGCGCCCGAGGAAGAGATAGTTGTTGAGCCGGCCAGCGAGTTCGTTGTCCTGCGCGCGGCTGACCTGACGCGATTGCAGGTAGCCGGACTTCGCTGCCTCGACTTCCTCGGCGGTAAACCCGTCCTTGAGCATCCGCGCGATCTCTTCCTTGAACGCGGCTTCGAGCCTCGCGACGTTCTGCGGCGCGTAGATCGCCGTCGCAGTGAAGCGTCCGTACTCGTCGAGCGCGCTCACGTTGATGCCTGAGCCGACGCCGTAACTCAAGCCTTCTTTCTGACGGATGCGCGCGGCGAGGCGCGAGTTGAGGAAGCCGCCGCCGAGCATGTAGTTGCCGAGGACGAGCGCCGGATAGTCCGGGTTGTCATCGCGCAATTTCAAGTTGAAGCCCGCGACGAAGAAGGCGTTGGCCTTGTCGGGCGCGGGGAACGACTGGTTGACGGCGGCCACGTCCCTGTAAACGCTCGGCACGCGCGTGAAGGGTTTGGGACTCTTCCAGTCGCCGAACAAATCCTTCGCGAGCTTCGCGATCTCGTCCCGGTCGAAGTCGCCGACGACCGTCAGCGTCGCGTTCGACGCGCCGTAGAAGTCTCTGTAGAACTGCTTTGCGTCGTCGAGCGTCGTAGCGTTTATCTCGGCCACGTCCTCGTCGGGCGTCGAGACGTAACGCACGTCGCCCTTCGGGTACGGGCTGAGCGTGCGGCTGAAGGCTGTGAAGGCGATCTGCGTCGGCTCGCTTCTCTGCTGCTCGATTGCTGCGAGTTGTTCGCGCTTCACCTGCTCGAACTCGTCCGCGGGGAACGAAGGCTCGCGCAGGACTTCGGCGACGAGGCGCATCACGGCGGGCAGGTTCTCGCGCGTCGTCTCGATCTGGACGCCGGCCTGCGTCGGGCCGCCGAAGACGAAGGCTCGCGCCTTCAGACGGTCAAGCTCGTCCTGAATCTGCTGGCGCGTGTGCTTCGACGTGCCGCGCATGAGCATCGCTCCGGCGAGCGCGGCTGCGGTCGAGCGGTTCATGAGGCTGTGCTCGTCGCCGTAGCGCAGAGTCATCTGCGCGACGACCGAGCCGCCGCGCGTCTTCTTCGGCAGGAGCGCCATCTTCATCCCGCCCGCGTCCGTGCGCGCGGTGCGCGACTCGATGTTTGCGGGGCTGGGGTCGAACGCCTCGCCCGTCGCAACCGCTGCGTTGCCCTTGTAGTCCTTGAGCATCGCGGCAACGTCGGGCGTCGGAGGAATCTCGGCGCGGTCGGGCTTCGGCGTCGGGATGAAGACGCCGAGCGTCCGGTTCGACGGCTTGAAGTAGCTGGCTGCGACGCGCGCAACGTCTTCCGTCGTGACCTTGCGAATGCGGTCGCGATGCAGGAAGAACAGACGCCAGTCGCCCGCGCCGATGAACTCGCTCAGCGTGATCCCGATCTGGTCAGAGTTGTTCAGCGCCAGATCGACGTTCTTTAAAAGCTGCGCACGCGCGCGCTCGACCTCTTCCTTTGTCGGCGGGTTCGTCGAGAGTCCCTCGATGGTCTGGAGCATCGCGTCGCGCGCGGCCTCGACCGAATCACCCTGCCGAACCTCCGCGCCGAAGATCGCCACAGCCGGCTCGCGCCACTGGAAGTCGAAGCCGAAGGCGGAACTTGCCTTCTTCGTCTCGACGAGTGACTTGTGCAGGCGTCCAGAAGGGTCGTCGCCCAAGACCTGCGCGATGATGTCAACGGCGGCGAAGTCCGGGTGCGAGCCGGCGGGGACGTGGTACGCGGCCTCGACGACCTGCGTGTCGCCGACGCGGCGGAGCGTGACCTCGCGCTCGCCGTCCTGCACGGGTTCGACGGTGTAGATTTTCTGTAGCGTGCGCGTGGGTCGAGGGATGGGCGAGAAGTATTTATCGACGAGCGCAAGAGTCTTCGCCTCATCGAACTTGCCCGCGACCGTGAGCACGGCGTTATCCGGCTGGTAGTAACGATGGTAGAACGCCTGTAGGCGCTCAATCGGCACGTTCTCGATGTCGGAGCGCGCGCCGACGGTCTCCTTGCCGTAGTTGTGCCAGATGTAGGCGGTCGATACGACGCGGTCTAAGAGGACACGGAACGGGCTGTTCTCGTCCGACTCGAACTCGTTTCGCACGACGGTCATCTCGCTGTCCAAATCCTTCTTCGCGATGTAGCTGTTAACCATCCGGTCGGATTCGAGGTCGAGCGCCCAGTTCAGATTCTCGTCCGTGGCGGCGAAGGTCTCGAAATAGTTGGTGCGGTCTGTCCACGTCGAGCCGTTGGGACGCGCGCCGTGCGCTGTAAGCTCCGCAGGGATGTTCGTGTGGTGCGGCGTCCCCTTGAAGACCATGTGTTCGAGCAGGTGCGCCATGCCCGTCTCGCCGTAGTCTTCGACCGCCGAGCCGACGAGATACGTGATGTTGACGGTGATGGTCTGCTTCGTCTGGTCGGGGAACATGAGCACGCGCAGGCCGTTCGGCAGGCGATACTCCGTGATGCCTTCGACCGACGTGACGCGCACGACGCCCGACGGCAGCGCCGCCGTCTGCTGAAACGGCGGCGCGGCGGCGCGAGCGAGCGGCGCGCAGACGAGCGCGTTCAAGACTAAGAGTGCGAGAGCCAGACGGCGCGCGCTGGCGCGTGGCTTGGCCTCTGGGCGGATATTCATTTTGTAGCCTCCGATGAGTTTGATACTTCTGTGAGTAGCCAGACGGTACGTTTGTAGAGACGCTCTGGCCGCCGAAAAGTTGCAAAAAGCCGTTGCCGCGCGCGGCATCCTTCATTCAGACATTCAGACCGACGTGGAAGACGAAGCCCTCGCCGACGCGAGGCGCGCCGGGCCGCGACCGTTCAACTTCACAGTCCGGCGCTCGCGGAAATCTTTTGAGGGTACGCCTCCGTCGGCGGGTACTTTAACCATTCGAGAAGTCGGATGCGAATTTCGACCCGGCAGATGCTTCGGCGTCCGCGCCGTCGGTCTGCTGGCGCGCGTGGTACGAGGAGCGAGTCAGCGGACTCGACTCGACGTGCTTGAATCCCAGTTCCATCCCCACGTCGCGCCAGCGCGCGAACTCTTCCGGCGTGACGTAACGCTCGACGGGAAGACGGCGCGCGTGCGGCTGTAGGTACTGCCCGATGGTCATGATGTCGCAAGAGACCGAGCGCAAATCTTTCATCAACTCGACCACCTCGTCGAACTCTTCACCCAAGCCCACCATGATGCCGCTCTTCGTGAGCATCCCGCGCGCCTCGCGGTCGCGTCGCCCGGCAGCGCGGCGCAGGAGCGTGAGCGTCTGTTGATAGTTCGCGTCGGGCCGGACGCGCCTGTAGAGTCGCGCGATAGTCTCTGTGTTGTGGTTGAGCACGTCCGGCTCCGCGTCGAGCACCGCGTTTAGAGCGTCTTCGTCGCCGTTGAAGTCGGGTATCAAGACTTCGACGCGGCAGCCGGGGTTGAGTTCGCGCACGCGGCGCACGGTCTCGGCCCAGTGTGCCGCGCCGCCGTCGGCCAGATCGTCGCGGTTAACGGAGGTTATGACCGCGTGCGCGAGGTCGAGAACACGGACGGCCTCGGCGACGTGTCGCGGCTCTTCGGGGTCGAGCGGCGTGGCCTCGCCCTTTCCTACGGCGCAGAAGCCGCAGTGGCGCGTGCAGATGTCGCCGCCGATCATGAAGGTCGCCGTGCGGTCAGTCCAGCACTCGAAGATGTTGGGGCAGCGCGCCTCCTGACAGACCGTGTGCAGGTTCAGTTGCTCGATGAGTTTCAGGACGTAGTTCTGGTTCGCGGGGTCGCCCAGACGAACCTTCAGCCATTCGGGTTTGGGCCCGCGCGGCGGCCTGATCGTTGCGGGATTGTTGATGACTCTAAGTTCGCGACTCAAGTTTTCGCTCCGTCTGTTTGTGAGTCCATTTTAACATTCGTGATGCTTGGTTGTCGTTCGGCCTCAAGCCTTCGTCGGGCTGACGAAGCGCGCGAGCGCGTCGGGATCGACGTTTCCGCCGGAGATGACGACGCCGGCGCGTTCTATGTCTTTCGGCAGTTTGTTGAAGAGGACGGCTGCGGCGGCGACCGCGCCCGTCGGCTCGACGAGCATCTTCATTCGGAAGAGGATGAAACGCATCGTCTCGACGATCTCGTCCTCCGAGACCGTGAGCACGTCCTCTGCGTTCTGTTGAAGAATGGGGAACGTGAGCGCGCCGGGCGTCTGCGTTCTCATGCCGTCCGCGATTGTGGCGGGCACGGGGATCGTCACGCGCACGCCTTTTAGAAAAGACTGCCGCGTGTCGTCGGACAACTCGGACTCGACGGGGAAGCAGCGAATATTTTTATGGAGCGCCTTTGCGACGGTGCTCGCGCCTGCGAAGAGTCCGCCGCCGCCGCACGGCGTAAGTATCGCGTCGAGGTCGGGCGCGTCTTCCAAGAGTTCGAGCGCGCAAGTCCCCTGCCCCGCGATGACTTGATAGTCGTCAAACGGCGGCACGACCGCGAAGCCGTCGCGTTCTGCGAGCGTGCGTGCAATCGTCTCGCGGTCTTCGCGCTCGCGGTCGTAGAACACTACTTCAGCGCCGTACTCTCGCGTTGCCGCCAGCTTCGTTCGCGGCGCGTCATGCGGCATCACGATCACGGCGCGCACTCCCGCATCGCGGGCGGCGAGCGCCACGGCCTGCGCGTGATTGCCCGACGAGAATGCGACGACGCCGCGCGCGCGCTCATCGTCCGAGAGCGAGAGAATCTTGTTCGTCGCGCCGCGCATCTTGAACGCGCCCGCGCGCTGAAAGTTCTCGCACTTGAAGAAGACGCGACGGCCCGCCGCGCGGTCGAACGTGCGCGACGTGACAACCGGCGTGTGATGGACGAACGGACGCACGCGCGCCTCTGCGACTTGGATGAAGTCAAGAGTCAACATCTGACTTTATCTTTCTCTGCCAAAGAGACGACGCAGAAACAGCCTGACAAATCCGACTCTCAAAACGACGCTCCAAACTGCAACGCCGAAGATTAACGGGACTGCCGCACCGACAGTTAACTCTTCAGCTTTCATGCTTGATTTCCAGCTAAAGCCCTCTCGGCTTCGATCTGCATTTCAAATACGTCGGCGAAGCGCGCGATGACGCGGTCTTCGACTTCAGCGAGCGGTACTTCGCGCCCCAAGATTTCTTTCATCGAAGTCACGGGTTCGCCCTCGCAGGCGACGATGAGGTCGAAGTATGAAAGGTCTGTGTTGACGTTTAAGGCGAAGCCGTGTGTCGTGACCCAACGCGCGATGTGGACGCCGATTGCCGCGACCTTGCCGCGAGCGGTGTGAACGCCGGTGAGTCCTTTGATGCGGAACGTCTCGATTCGGAAGTCGAGCATCGCGCGCATCAGGACTTCTTCGAGGTCGCGGACGTATCGGTGAACGTCCTCGCGTTCGGGACTCAGATTGACGACTGGATAGCCGACGAGTTGGCCGAGTCCGTGATAGGTCATACGTCCGCCGCGGTTTGCCTCGTAAACTGTGACGCCGCGCGCTTCGAGAAGTTCGGGCGCGGCGAGTATCAGTTCGCGCGTCGCGCGGCGACCGACGGTTAAGACGTGCGGGTGCTCGACAAGCAGTAGCGTGTCCGGCTCGCGCCGCTCGCGCACGGCCATCTCCGTCTCCTTCTGAATTCGGTATGCCGCGCCGTACTCCATCCGACCGAGACGGCGAACTTTCAGGACTCTGGATTGCATCGCACTCGCCGGTGTTTGTTGAAAGCTTCCGCGCACATTGTAGCAGACGGGCCGAGGCGGCGCGGTCGCCGGCGGCGCGTGAAGGCTTGACCTCGCGCGGCAAAAAAGTAAAGCTTGCGCGTCGGCGCCGAGTCGAAGATGCGCCGAGATGCTCTTCCGTGACTTCCGGCTTGGGGAGAAAGAACTGTGAAACGTTTTATCGCCGCGGCGACCGCGTGCCTGATCTTAATCCTGCCGTTCTCGGCTCCGGCGCAGACGCGCACGCGGCGCACGACTTCGTCGTCCGCACAGAAGAGGCGCGGCACGTCACAGCAGTCGCACCTCGATGCGACGCGCTTCAACGCGCAGCGCCTTGAAATCGCGGGGCTGTCGAAAGACCTTACGCGCTTCCTGTATCTTTACGGTCGGCTGTCGAAGGATGTGGAGTTGACGAGCGCGCAGGGCGGGTCGTCGGACGTTGCGTCGAAGACGAAGGCGGGGCTGGTTGACAACGTGCGCGCGATGCGCGACCGGCTCGACCAATTAGAGAGCCACTTCCGATTCACGCAAGGATTGGAGACGCAGTACCAGACGCTTCAGGGCGTGTCGGCGCACGCAGACGAGGCCGTGCAAGCCGTCTCCGCGGATCAGTACGACCGCGCCGGCCATATCCTCCTCGACATCGCGACGCAGTTGACCGACACGCTGCTTGAGATGCAATAGTCCGTGTAACTGCTCTCGGATATGTTGTGCCATGTAAGCGAATCGCCCGCGCTAAACTATCACGCGGGCGATTCGCCGATGCTTCTAAATCGTGACGCGTCTTACTGCGAAAGTAGGAATACGTCCCAAGCCCATCGGGCAACGTCCGCGTGATGTATCCTCCTCACTTTCGCACGGAATCTAAATCGGTTGCCGTACTGGTCGGTGCGCCTCGACTCCTTGTAATCAAGTGAGATGGATTCGACGCCTAGCTCCGGCAGTGTATGCAGCTCTTCCGGCTCTGAGATGCCGTTGTGATTCTTATCCTGCCAGAGACGCAGTTGGGAATATACCTCATCGCGGCTGTCTATCACGCCGTCGTTGTTGCCGCCCAGTTCGGGCTTGTCGTACATGGCGAGCGCAACGAAACCGTTCGGGGTGGGCGAGTAAGGCTGCGGCGTCATATTGCCGAACAACTCAGTGCCGTTGTTTACCTTCCCGTCCTCGTTGCGGTCGAGGAATAGGAAGGCGTCGTCGGAGTTAGGCGCAGTCCACGAAACGCGCTCGGAGGTAATTCCGTCACCATCCAGATCGAAGTTGACGCCGTGTTCAAGGTCTGTCATGGCGAAGCCGTCGCCGTTCACATCTATTATGATCGGCGACTTTTCAATCGTCCCATCGCACGTGCAGGTATCCCAATTAAACTCAGTACACCAGCTTATGAACTGTTGGCTGACATTAACACACGTGCCGCCGCCGCTTGGTGGTGGAGTCGGTGTCGGAGTCGGGGGTGGTGCTGTTATAGTCAGAGTGGCATCCATGGTCATTGGAGCCGCTGTTTGTGCAAGACCACTATTATTTTCCAAATTAACTAACGTCGCCCGATAGGAGAGGCTCCCGCTACCAGTATTGTGAGAATCCATAGTGAATGTGAAGTCAAGTCGAGAAGATACGCCCCCGCCGGCGAGGTCAACTTTCTCAAGATGAGACGGCGTTAGCGTGTAAGTGATACCACCCACATTACTATTCTCGGTTACTTGAATGACCGCCCTGATCTTGGTGGCATTGTCAGCCCCAACTGCCGGAACCCCTGCCCCCGTAGAGACCGACACTGTTAGTGTAGAGGTGCCCGTTGCCGCGATAGTGCTGGGCGTAAACACGGCTCCTCCTATAGAAACGTTCTGAGTCGCGGGCAAAGTCTGAGCTTTAACCGGAAATTTGTGCGTAATGCTGCCGACTGTAAGTAGGCTGACGATGACAGCCAGCAGAAGCGTGAAACGTAGTCGCATGAGGTGCCTCCTGATGAGCTTTATAGAAAGAAGAAATGGCCGGTGAGGAACTATAGTCCGAAGGGCGGGCTGATATTATCCCGGACAAGCGTACCGGTCAACAAAAAATATTGCAACGCCGAATAATCCCGATCTTTCTACTGCTCTTACAATAGCTTCGTGGCGGCTCCGTCTGGCAGACTACTATCATCTTACTTCGGTCGTTTAAGGAAACAGTTTGGAATTCCCCCGACTTCGCTCACCCCGACCAACTCCCATCCTTGAGCGCCGAGTTCGTTGAGCGTGTTGAGTGATTCCTTATCAACATATGGGTTGGAGAATGAAACGGTCTTATACTCCCACGCGGTTCTTCTAGCCCTGCCCCTCTGCGCGTAGCTGGTCCATCCCACAGCACACAATAACAGCGCCGCGGCGACGGCGGCGAGCACCAGTCTCTTCGCTTGCATGAATCTTACCTCCACGGGAAACTTAAAGTCCGCTTGGGAAGATTCTACCGCGAGTCTGCCCGGCATACCATTTTTGTCTTATCAACCTTTTTTGTAGTAGCCCTGCCGCGCGCGTATTTGCAGGCCGGTGTGCGTCGGCGTCGTGACCCGGATACCCAAGAACTTACCCGCGGGCGCTTCGTTGTTCGAGAGGTATTGCAGGAGGTACTGCGCGCGAAGCTCGGCGGCGATCTGCCGGAAGATAGTTTCCAAATCTTCGAGACGCGGCGGGACGAAGGAATTGCCGCCGGTCGAATCCGCAAGCATCTTCATCTGATCCTGCGCGCGCTGGCTGATGACGTTCAGGCGTATGCCGGGGCCGCTCGGGTTGATCGAATAAAACACTGCGTCGGCGTGCTGCACTTCGCGCAGGACTTTCCCGACCGCGCGTGCGTGGAGCGTGCGCTGGCTCTGCATCGCCTCGGCTTGCGTCGCGCCCGCGCGCCCCTCCGACATCATCGCGTCGCGAACGTCGTCGCTGAAGTTGTCCTCGCCGTCGGAGATGACGAGGATGACGCGGCGGTCGCGTTCGGGCGCGTTCGTGGCGAGATAGCGCGCCGCAGCCGTAACCGTGTCGTAGAAGGCCGTGCCCGTCGGCTTATCAGCCGCGCGGATCGTCATGAGCTTCGACGTTGCGGCGTCGGCTGACGCGAGCGGCTGGACGAGTTGCGGCCTCTCGGCGAGTCCGAAGACGGCGGCGTGGTCAATCGGCTTCAAGACTTCCTTGAGGAAGCCCGCGGCGGACTGCTTCTCGAAGTCGAAATTTTTTGTCACGCTCGAAGAGACATCGAAGACGAGCGCGATGTCGAGCGGCACTTGATCCGCGTCGCCGACGGCCTGAAGTTCCTGCGCGCGACCTTCCTCTTCGAGACGGAAGTCCTCCTTCTTCAAACCCTGAACGGCGTTGCCGGATGAATCGGTGACGGCGACCGGCACGACGACGAGGTTCGACGTGACGCGCACGACCTCGCTCTCGTCAATCGCTTCGTTGGCGGGAGTAGGCGTCGGCGTCGGTCTTTGATTCACGGGCGGCGGCGCGGCGTCGTCTTGCGAAGGTACGACGACGACGCGAGCCGGGGTCGGCGTCGTGCGCGGCGTGGCCGACGTTTGAGGCGGTCGGCGCGGGACGACGACGGGCGTCGGGGTCGGCTTCGCGGGGCCGCGGCTCGACTGTGCGAGAAGCACGTGCTCTCCGCGCGACGCGAGTGTGGAAAGAATCGCCGCCGATAAAAGAGCGGGCCACAAAAATCTCTTCGCCGCGTCGGGTGAGCGGAACACCTTGTCGGATCCTCCTCTGAACTCGCGCGACCCGCGCTCGCCGACGCTCGTTCGTCCGGCGGCGAGCACCCTGCCGGAAAGTAGCCTTGCACAGAGAAAACGACAGGTGACGTTAGCACTCGCGCGCTGGCGTCACCTGTCAACGTCCGCGACCGTCGGCTCGGCCTATTCGTTCGAGCCGGGGTTCGTCGGGTTCTGGCTCGGCGTGTTCATCTGCGGCGCGCCCTGAATGATGCCGCGGTTGACTAAAACCTTGACCTCGACTCTACGGTTCTGCTCGCGCCCCTCGCGCGACGTGTTGTCGGCCACAGGGTTCAACTCGCCGTAGCCGTAGGGCGTGATGATGCGGCGCAAGGGGATGTTGTGGCTCTCGACGAGGTAGCGTATGACGGCGTCGGCGCGGCGCTGCGAAAGACGGCGGTTGGCCTCCGTCGAGCCGTCAGAGCTTGCGAAGCCGCTGACCTCAAGCACGTAGCCCTTAGCATTCATCGCCTGCTGCGCGACCTGATCGAGCTTCTGCTTGCCGTCGGGCAGGAGCACCGCGCTTCCGACTTTGAAGAGGACGGAAGTCGTGTTCTGTACCTGATAGTCGTCCAGGGCCGAGATGCGCTCGTTCGTGGCGTTGACGCCGCCGACTGCTGCGTCCGCCGTCTCCTGAGCGGCCTTCGCGCCGCCGCGCGCCGCGTTCGAGACTGCCGCAAGCTCGTCCAACTGACCCGAAAGACGCTGCGAGTTCTGCTCGACCTGACCGATGCGATTCTCGGCAGCGCCGACGCGGTTCTCTACGGGAACGACGTTCGACGTTACTGCGCGCGCCGTCCGAAGGTCACTCTCGTTGAAGCGAATCTTGTCTGCAACGAGGTTTGTGCCGTCGCCGACGCCTTCGACTTCGAGGTTGAGTCCGCGAAGTATGGCCGTGACGCCGTAGTTCGTGCCGCCGCGCAGGAAGCCGCCGTTGGTCTTAACGCTCGTGCGGTCGTTGAGCGTGACGGTAGTCTCGACGCCGTTCGCATCCTGCACGACGAACGAGTCGGCGTCGCGTTTGGTCACGACGCCCTTGATCTTCATCTTCTGCCCCGAAGCGACCGTGCGCGAGTTGGACGAAGACGTGTTGCCGCCGCCGTTCGTGCCGCCGTTCTGCGCCAAGGCTGCGGGCGCGAACGCGAGAGCCAGCGCGAAAGTAAGTGCGATTAATCTAACTCTGCTCGAAACGTTGCTCATCTTCTTATCTCTCCGTTTTGCGAAAGTCTGTCGGGAAACTTCGCGCGCCCCGGAACCGGGACGGGCCGCGGTGCTTGCCCTTGGTTGCAATCGACGCCCGTTTCGTCGCCCGTCCTTCGCCGTGCGACGGAGCGCCCGTTCGAGTTCCCGCCGAGATCGTCTGCCGCGCGAGGTTGTACTCTCCGAATCTCGAATGCACGGATTGTTAGCCGAGCGCGGAAGGCAAGTCAAGAGATTTGAGTGCGGAAACACGCCCGCGGGTTGCGCCGCGGCGATTTATTATCGAATCGCCACCGCCCCGCAACAATTTAAAGGATGAACGCGGAAGGATGAGGGATGAAGTAACTTTGGAAGTCGCGAGTGAGTTCTCGCTCGCGACTTCCAAAGTTCGCCGTCACTTCGGCTGTTTTAGTCCGCGCTCGATCAGCAGCGGTTCGACTTCCGGGTCGCGACCGCGGAAGGCACGGTAGAGCGCCGCGGCGTCCTGCGTCCCGCCGCGCGAGAGGATCATGTCGCGGAAGCGCTGGCCGTTCTCGCGCGTCAGCCCTCCGTGCTCCTTGAACCAGTAGAAGGCGTCGTCGTCAATCACCTCGCTCCAAAGGTATGCATAGTAGCCGGCGGAGTAGCCGCCGCCCCAAATGTGCGAGAAGTAGGTCGTGTGGTATCGCGGCGGGACTTCCGCGAGGTCAACTTTGAAGCGCTTGAGCGCCGAAGGCTCGAACGTCTCGACCTTCTGCAAAGGGGAGCCGGGCGCGAGCGAGTGCCACGCGAGGTCGAGGAGCGATGCTGAAAGGTACTCCGTCGTGTCGTAGCCCTGATTGAACGTGTGTGCGCGCCTTATCTTCTCGACTAGAGACTGCGGCATCGGCTCGCCGGTCTGGTAGTGCTTCGCGTAGCTTGCAAAGACCGCAGGGTCGAGCGCCCAGTGCTCGTTGAACTGCGAGGGGAACTCCACGAAGTCGCGCGGAACGCTCGTCCCCGAAAACGTCGGGTACTTCGCGCGCGAGAACATCGCGTGCAGGGCGTGGCCGAATTCGTGGAACATGGTCGTCACGTCCTCGAAGCTCAAGAGCGCGGGCTGACCTGCGGCCGGCTTCTGGAAGTTCGCGACGTTATAGACCACGGGCTTCGTGCCCGTCAGCCCGTTCTGGTCAACGAAGACATCCTCCCACGCGCCGCCGCTCTTCGAGGGGCGCTGGAAGTAGTCGGCGTACCAGAGCGCGAGCGACGAGCCGTCGGCGTCGAAGACCTCGAAGACGCGCACGTCCGGGTTATAGACGGGTATGTCCGTGCGCTCCTTGAACGTCAGCCCGTAGAGCTTGTTGGCGGCGAAGAAGACGCCGTCGTGCAGCACCCGGTCGAGCATGAAGTAAGGTTTTATCTGCGACTCGTCGAGGTCGTATTGAGCCTTGCGAACCTTCTCGGCGTAGAACTCCCAGTCCGCCGGGCCGACCTTGAAATGTCCGCCCTCTGCGTCTGCCATCTTCTGCAACTCGGCGGCCTCCGAGCGCGCCTTCGCGGTCGCCGCGGGCACGAGGTCTGTCAGAAGCTTCTCGGCGTTCTGCGGCGTCTTCGCCATCTGGTCGTCGAGGCTGTAAGAGTCGTAGTCGGCGTAGCCGAGCAGCTTCGCCTTCTCTGCGCGCAGTTGCGCGAGTCGTGTGACGATTGCGCGCGTGTCGTTCTCGCCGCCGTGGCTTCCGCGCTCGGACGATGCCTTGAGCACCTGCTCGCGGAGCGCGCGGTTCTTCATCTGGATGACGATGGGCTGGCGCGTCGTGTTCTGAAGCGGGATGACGTACTTGCCCGGCGTCCCGCGCTCCTTCGCGAGTCCGGCAGCCGCCGCGATGTCGCCCTCGCTCAGTCCGTCGAGCAGCGCCTTGTCTTCGACGACGACCGCCGAGGCGTTCGTGTCTGCGAGAACCTTGCTGCGGAAGTCGGTCGTCAGCTTCGCCTCTTCCTGATTGAGCGTCTGAAGCTTCGTCTTGTCGGCCTCGGAGAGCAGCGCGCCCGCGCGCACGAAGTTTTTGTAGTAGCGCTCGACGAGGTACTTCGACTCGGCGTCGAGCGAGAGCGCGTCGCGCCGGTCGTAGATCGACTTCACGCGCGCGAACAGTTTCGGGTTAAGGTAGATTTTGTCGTCGTGCGCGGCAAGCTTCGGCGTCTCCTCGGACTCGACCTTCTGTATGGTCGGGTTCGTGTCGGCCTGAGTGAGTCCGAAGAAGACGTGGCTGACGCGCGTCAGAAGCGCGCCCGAACGCTCCATCGCCTCGATTGTGTTGGCGAAGGTCGGCGGCTCCGCGCTGTTCGCTATCGCCTCGACCTCGGCGATCTGGCGACGCATACCTTCCTCGATTGCAGGCTGGTAGTCAGCGTCCTTTATCTTGTCGAACGGCGGCGCGTGGAAAGGGAGTGTGCTCTCGTCGAAGAACGGATTGGTCACGGCGTTTGCGTTGGTGTTCTGAGAAACGTGTGACGCCGCGAGCATCGAAGGACTCGAAGCGGACGCGGCGACTGCGGCGCTGAGTATAATGACCAGAAGATAACGGTCTCGCATTTGTTCGTTGTCCTGCCCTCACGCGGTATCAAATCACGGAAGCCTTCGGGGTAGAATCTTGCCCGAGACTTCGCCTCGCCGAAATAAAAATTCAAAAGCGTCGGCGACAAGTTTATCATTAACGTAAGACCTGACGTAGCCGACTCCGACAGAGATGAAAATAATGCTTCCCAAACGCTGTACGTTCATCCTGATCTTCGTACTCGTCTTCCTCAACGTCTGCGCAGCCGCAGCCGCGCCGAACCCGCGCGAGGAGCAGAACATAGACTCCGGCTGGAAGTTTCACCTCGGCGACATCGAGAGCGCAGAGGCCGAAGCGTTCGACGACGGGGCTTGGGCGGCGATTGACCTGCCGCACACTTGGAACGCGCGCGACGGCGAGGACGGCGGCAACAATTATTTCCGCGGCACGGGCTGGTATCGCAAGCACTTTGTGGCGCCGCGAGCTTGGGCCGACCGGCAGGTCTATCTACAGTTCGACGGCGTGAATCGCCGCGCCGACGTTTATCTGAACGGCCAACTGCTCGGCACGCACACGGGCGGCTTCGCTCGCTTCCGCTTCGACGCGACGCCTTACCTCAAACCCGGAACAGAAAACGTCGTCGCCGTGCGCGTCAACAACGAGGGCAACGCCGTCGCGCCGACCGTCGCCGACTTCACTTTCTTCGGCGGCATTTATCGCGGCGTGTCGCTGCTCGTTACTAACCGCGTGCAGATCGAAACGCTCGACTACGCCTCGCCGGGCGTCTACTTGAAACAGGTTCACGTCTCGCCGGAGCGCGCCGACATCGATGTCACCGTCAAGCTTTCAAATCACGAGCAACGTGCCGCCGGCCTCAGAGTCCGCACGCTCATCACAGACGCGCGAGGCGCGACCGTGAAGGAGACGGCATCAACTTCTAAACTCGATGCGGACAGCAGAGGTCAGGTCGCGGAGCGGCTCTCGCTCGAACGCCCGCATCTCTGGGACGGACTGCGCGACCCGTACTTGTACAAGGTGTACGTCGAGGTCTATGAAAACGACGCGCTGCGGGATCGAGTCGAACAGCCGCTCGGCCTGCGCTTCTTCTCGGTTGATGCGGACGAGGGATTTTTCCTCAACGGCAGGCATCTGGGCTTGCACGGCGTCTGCCGCCATCAGGATCGTCTCGACAAGGGTTGGGCGATAAGCGACGCGGACGAGCGCGAAGACTTTGCGCTGATACGCGAGATGGGGGCGACGGCCGTCCGCGTCGCGCACTACCAGCAGTCGCAACTCTGGTACACGCTCGCAGACGAGCAGGGCGTCGTGATGTGGGCCGAGATTCCCTTCGTCGGCGACGCGATTGACACTCCATCTTTCTTCGACAATGCGAAAGAGCAACTGCGCGAGTTGATAAGGCAGAACTACAACCACCCTTCGATCATGTTCTGGGGCGTCGGCAACGAGACGCGACAGCCCGCCGCCGATGCGCTGCTTGCGCAACTCGCCGTCACCGTCCGGCTCGAAGACCCGACTCGCCTCTCGACCTACGCCTCAGACCACGCCGACGACGACACGAAGAACTGGCACACAGACCTTCTCGCCTTCAACCGCTACTTCGGCTGGTACAGCCGCTCCGCGGAAGACTTCGCGAAGTGGGCCGACGCCGTGCACGAGCGTTTCCCGCGCGCACTCCTTGCCGTCAGCGAGTACGGCGCGGGCGCGAGCGTCCGCCAGCACGAGTTAAACCCGAAGCGCCCGGAACCCGGCGGCCACTGGCATCCGGAAGAGTATCAGTCAGCTTTTCACGAAGCCTACTGGAACGCGATAAGCGCTCGCCCTTACCTCTGGGCGACGTTCGTCTGGAACATGTTCGACTTCGCCGCCGACCAGCGCGACGAGGGCGACGCGCCGGGACGCAACGACAAGGGACTCGTCACATACGACAGGAAGACGAGGAAGGACGCCTTCTTCTTCTACAAGGCGAATTGGAGCACGCAGCCCGTCCTCTACATCACGAGCCGCCGCTTCACAGAACGCACGGAAGCGACAGCGCCCGTCAAGATTTACTCAAACGCCGGCCCGGTCGAACTGTTCGTCAACGGAATCTCGCAGGGCAAGCGAACGGGCGAGGGACGCATCTTTCGATGGGCGGCCGTGACGCTGAAGCGTGGAGAGAACACGGTCGAGGCACGCGCGGGCGGCGACGGGCGCAGACTCGAAGACCGCTGCGTCTGGAATTACACGCCAAGACAGTAGAATTCAAAAATCAGTGGAACTCAAAATTCACGCGCGAGTTTGTGGCGTTCGCGAGAACGCCCGAATGCGGAATCAACGTCGAAGCATCCGTCGGAAAGCTTAAGCGACGAGCGAGATTGTTCAGTGTCGCCGGCAGAGCCTCACGCTCGCGAAGTAGAGAGAGACGCGGCGCACCCGTTCGTCACTTGCCCATGCGCGATGCGAGCGCCCTCCAGTACGAGACCGGCAGAGCGCGCGCGACGAGAGATATGGCCCGCGCGTCTGCACCGACGAGCACACGCGCTTTGCGGCGCTCGACTCCTCGCACAATCGTCTCGCCTGCAACAGCGGGCGACAATCGCAGAACCTTTCGGAACTGCTCGCGGCGGCGTGCCGCCTCCTCTGCGCCGACGCCCGCAGGCGCGCGTGCATTGTCGGCGATGGCGGTCGAGACACCGCCGGGGTGCACGACCGTCACGCCGACGCGCGAGCCTTCGAGTTCGTGTCGCAACGCCTCGGAGAATCCGCGCACAGCGAACTTGCTCGCCGCGTAGGCAACGTGACCGGGCGGCGCGACCAGTCCGAAGACGCTTGAGATGTTCACCACGCGCGCGTCGCCGCTTTCGCGCAGCAGCGGCAGAAAGGCGCGGGTCATGCGCACCACGCCCCAGAAGTTGATCTCGAACAGCCACTCGAAATCCGTCTCGCTCACCTGCTCGAACGTGCCGCCAACGGCCACGCCCGCGTTGTTGAAGAGCAAGTCTACGCGCCCGTGCTCGGCTGCGACGCGCGCCGGAAAGCTCGCGACCGCGCCGCGGTCGGCTACGTCAACGCGGTGACGGGTCACGCGCACGCTGCTTGTGCGCGCGAGGTCATCCGTTTCGGCCATCCCCGCTTCGTCAATGTCTGCGAGTGCGAGGTGGCAACCCCTGCGCCCGAGCGACAAGGCGATGGCACGTCCGATGCCGCTCGCCGCTCCTGTGACTACTGCCGTCCGGCCTTCAAGTTTCATTCGTTTAGCCATGCGAAGCTCATGCGCTCGGCCATCGCGCGGTCGTCCGTCCGGTCGCACGTCCGAACTCCAGCGTACCGTCTTCGATGGCGCTGTGCCTCAACGTCAGAAGGTCGAGGGCGTAGTTCTGATAGAGCCGCCACGGCCTGCGCGAGCCTTGACGCGGCAGCGTGTCAAGCGCACGCCGAACGTAACCGGATGTGAAGTTTACTATCGGCTCTTCAGTGAGCGACGGGTCGTTCCTGCGCGGCGCGCACCAGTCGTAGCCGCTCGCGTCCATGTGGTTCAAAAGGCGGCAGACGTACTCCGCCGTGAGGTCGCACTTCAAAGTCCACGATGCGTTCGTGTAGCCGATGGCGAAGGCGAGGTTCGGCACGTCGCTGTACATCATCCCCTTGAAGATGATCTTCTTCGCTATCTCCAACGGCACTCCGTCCACGACGAGTTGCATGCCGCTCATGAGTTTCAGCACAAGCCCCGTGGCCGTCACGATCAAGTCGGCGTCGAGTCTTTCGCCCGAACGAAGCAGCAGCCCGGTCTCCGTGAAGCTCTCGATGTGGTCGGTCACGACCGAGGCACGCCCTCCTCGAATCGCGCGGAAGAGGTCTGAGTCCGGGACGAGGCACAGTCGCTGATCCCAAGGGTTGTACTGCGGCGTGAAGTGCTTGAGGTCGTAGTCCTCGCCGAGTTGTCTGCGAATCCCCTTCGCTATCATCCGCTTCATGATAAGGGGCCGCGTGCGAGACAACCCGTAGAAGAACATTCCGACCAGAACATTCTTCCAGCGCGTCAGAGCGTAGGCCGCGCGCGCGGGCAGATGAGCGCGCAGACGGTTCGCGACCTTGTCCTCGGACGGCATCGAGACGACGTAGGTGGGCGAACGCTGTAGCATCGTGACGTGCGCCGCACGCCCGGCCAACGCCGGGACGAGCGTGACGGCGGTAGCACCGCTGCCGATGACGACGACGCGCTTGCCCGCGTAGTCGAGGTCTTCGGGCCACTTCTGCGGGTGAACTATCCGCCCGCCGAATCGCTCGACGCCGGGCCACTCCGGCGTGTAGCCGCTCTCGTAATCGTAGTAGCCCGTGCAGAGGTAAAGGAAGTTACAGGTGAACTGAACGATGCACGTCTCCGTCTCCGCCTCGACCGTCCACAGCGCGTCGGCGGAAGACCAAGAGGCACGCCTTACCCTGTGACCGTAGCGTATCTTTTGGTCAACGCCGTACTCGGCTGCTGTCTCGCGTATGTAGTTGAGTATCGCGGGCCCGTCGGCGATGGCCTTCGCATCACGCCACGGGCGGAAGCCGTAGCCGAGCGTGTACATGTCGGAGTCTGAGCGGACGCCCGGATACCGGAACAAGTCCCAGGTGCCGCCCATCGCATCGCGTCTTTCGAGAATCGCGAAATGCTTTCGTGGGCACTTCTGCCGGAGGCGACACGCCGCGCCTACGCCGGACAGCCCGGCTCCCACCACCACCACGTCGAAATGCTCCGCTCCCTGTCCGGTCATGCGTGAACTCCGGCATTTTAAGGATGCTTGAGAATTGCCGCGGAGGGCGCTCTGAGATCGAAGCCAAAGGAGACTCTCAAATCCCGCGTCGCGCGGCCTCTCCCCGGATGAACTCTCGCGGCGTGGGCGCGACTTGAACGTTTGAAGAGATGGCAGCCCCGCGTCCGCCGGGACGTCGGCGCGCAGCTATCGAGCCGCGCGCCGACAGTCGTAACCGCGACTTATGGAATTCTCCCCGGCGGTCAAATCGTGAACTGACCGGCTTCCAGAATCTCTTTGACGTAGGAGAGGAAGCGCTCGGCGTCCGCGCCGTCAATGATGCGGTGGTCGAAGGAGAGCGCAAAGTAGGCCATGTGCCGGACGGCGATCACGTCGCCCTCCTCCGTAGTGATGACGCGCGCGCGCTTCTCGATTGTGCCGACGCCGAGTATCGCGACCTGCGGCTGGTTGATTATCGGCGTGCCGAAGAGTCCGCCGAAGACGCCGGGATTCGTAATCGTGAACGTGCCGCCCGCCACTTCGTCGGGCTTGAGTTGCTTGGCGCGCGCGCGGTCGGCGAGGTCGTTGGCGGCGCGGGCGAGTCCGGCGATTGAGAGTTCGTCAGCACGCTTGATGACGGGGACGATCAATCCCCAGTCGAGCGCGACGGCCATGCCGAGGTTTATGTCGCGCTTGTAGATTATCTGGTCGCCTGCGACCTGCGAGTTAAAGACTGGGAACTTCCTGATGGCCTGTGTGACGGCCTGAAAGATGAACGGCATGAACGTTAGCTTCGTGCCGTTGCGCTGCTGAAACTCTGCGCGGTTGCGCTCGCGCAGACGTTGTATGCGCGTCATGTCTATCTCGTAAACGGTCGCGACGTGCGCAGACGTTCGCTGAGACATGACCATGTGCTCGGCGATCTTCTTCCGCATGACGCTCATAGGCTCGACGCGGTCTTCCGCCGAAGGCTGCACGGGTGTCGGCTGCGTGGGCGCGCGCATGGCCGGGACTTCCGCGAACGCGGGCTGCGGCGCGGCGGGCTGCGGCGCGGTGGACGGCTCTTGCACGGTCGCGCCCGATTCGATGTAGCTGAGTATGTCGTTCTTCGTGACGCGGCCCGACGCGCCCGTGCCTTCGAGGCGGGAGATGTCTATGTTGTGTTCGGCTGCGATCTTTCGGACTAAAGGGCTTGAGCGCGTGCGCCGGAGTTCTTCGGCTGTGCGCGCGCCGTGAGTGCCGTCTGCGGGCGGCGCACCCGCGGTCGCCCGCGGCGAGCCTGAGACTTCGGTGATGGAAGTCCCGCCGGTCGAAGACTGTCGAGCCGGAGGCGTTGCGGGCGCTTGCGTCTCCTGCGCGGGCGCGGCTTGTGTCTGCGGCTGCGCGGAGGCGCGCTGCTGCTGCTGCGCGGGTGCGGCGGTCGCGTTCTGACTCGCCGACGATGCCGCGGCCTGCCCGCCGTCGGAGTAGTCAATCGAATAGCCGGTCTTCTCTCGCAACTCGTTAGCCGAAGGCGCGGGCGCTGCCGTCGCCGCAGCCGCCGGCTCCTGTTTCGTCGGCGGCGCAGCAGCAGCAGCCGCGCCGTCGCCGATGTAGCCGACGACCTTGTTGACCTCGACCGTGTCGCCCTCGTTGAAGAGAATCTGCGTGAGCGTCCCGGCGGCGGGCGAAGGAATCTCTGCATCAACCTTGTCGGTCGAAATCTCGAAGAGCGGCTCGTCTCGCTCGACGCTATCGCCGACCTTCTTCAGCCAGCGCGTTATCGTCCCCTCCGCGATGGACTCTCCCATCTGCGGCATCACAACCTCTGTCGCCATAAGTTCTCCGCTTTTCAGTTTTCAGTTTTCAGTGTTCAGAGTTTAGCAGGAAACACTTTCTCTGTTCACTGCGGCACGACCGAAAACCGAAACTGAAAACTGAAAACTAAAAACTGAAAACTCACTCCGCTGTCGTCGGGTCAATCATACGCTTTATCTCGGAGACGCGGTTGGCGGGGAAGCCGCCCTGCGCTGCATGCTCGCGCACCGCGGCCTCGTCCGGCGCGATGTAGACACAATAAATCTTGTCGCCCGTCACGTAGCTCTCGACCCACTGAATCTGCGGCCCCATCTCGCGCAGCACGCCGCACGACTTCTGCGAGATGGCCTGCAACTCCTGCTGTGACAAATCACCCGCGCCGGGGATTTCGCGTTCGATCAGATATTTGGGCACGTCTCGTGCTCCTTTCAGTTTTACGACTTTTAGCTTTTTGTCTTCAGCTAAAAGCCGACAGCTAATCGCTAAAGGCTACTTCAGTACGCCGCGAGCTTGCGCGCCGCGCCGACAACGTCGCGCACCTGCGGCAGATGATACTCTTCGAGCGGGGGCGAGTATGGAACGGGCGTGTCGGTCGCGGCGACGCGGACGACGGGCGCGTCGAGCCACTCGAAAGCTTCCTCGCAAATCGTTGCCGCGATCTCGCCGCCTAGCCCTCCCGTGCGCGAAGCCTCGTGCAGAATCAAAACCTTGCTTGTCTTCTTAGCCGACGCGAGTATCGCCTCTTTGTCCATCGGCGCGAGCGTCCGAAGGTCTATGACTTCAACGTCGAGTCCTTCCCTCTCCAACTCTTCAGCCGCGTCGAGCGCCGTCAACACCTGCGCGCCGAAGGTTATGATCGAGAGGTCGCGCCCCTCTCGGCGCGTGCGCGCGCGTCCGATCTCGACCGTGTAGTCGTCTTCGGGAATCTCTTCGCGCAGACGCGGCAGCCGGTAGAGCTTCTTGTGCTCGAAGAACAGAACGGGGTCGGGGTCGCGTATCGCCGCTTTGATTAAACCTTTCGCGTCGTAGGCGGTCGAAGGCTCGACCATCTTGAGTCCCGCGGTGTTCATAAAAAACGCCTCGGCGTTCAGGGAGTGGAACGGCCCGGCGTGTACGCCCGCGCCGCAAGGGCCGCGAAAGACCGCCGCGACGCTAGCGCCCCAACGGTAGCGGCACTTCGCGGCGTAGTTCGTCAGCATGTCGAAGGCCGGCGAGATGAAGTCTATGAACTGAAACTCCGCGACCGGACGCATGCCCAACAGCGCCGCTCCGCACGCCGCGCCGACAATCGCCGCCTCCGAGATCGGCGTGTCAACGACGCGACTCTCGCCGAACTCGTCCAGCAGTCCGTCCGTCACCTTGAACGCGCCGCCGTATGTGCCCACGTCTTCGCCGATGAGAAAGACCGAAGGGTCGCGCTCCATCTCTTCCCAAAGCCCCTGACGTATGGCCTCGACGAACGTGACTGTGCCGCCGCGCTCCGGGCGATTCGACTTGTGCTCTTTCTTTGCTGCCGTTGACATTCAGAATCTCGAATTTGAAATTTCAAATCTCAGTCGCGAATCACTCGTCGTGTCCGAAGACTTTCGGACGGAACGCGGGCGGAACGCGCGAGTTGTCGAAGACGTTGTAGGCGGCCTTCTCGGCTTCGGGCATCGGCGACGATTCGGCCCACGCGGCGTCTTCTTCGACCTCGCGGCGAACGTCGGCGGTTATCTCGTCGAGTTTCTCGCGCGTCGCGATGCCTTTTGAAATCAGGTGGCGGTCGTAGCGCACGACGGGGTCGCGCTTCTCCCAAGCCTCAAGCTCACCCGCGGGGATGTAGCGTTGGTCGTCGTGCTCTGCGTGACCTTTGCGCCGGTAGGTCTTCGCTTCAATCAAGACGGAGCCTCCGCCGGAGCGTGCGAACTCTGCGGCCTTCTTCAACACTTCGTAGCAGGCGACGACATCGTTTCCGTCAACGACGTAGCCGGGTATGCCGTAAGCACCGGCCTTGTCTGCGAGGTTCGAGACGGCGCACTGCTTCGAGGTCGGAGTCGAGTACGCGTACCAGTTGTGCTCCGCGACGACGACGAGCGGGAGCTTTTGAACGGCGGCGAAGTTCAGCCCCTCGTGAAAAGCGCCCGTGCTCATCCCGCCGTCGCCGATGTATGCGACTGCCACGGAATCTTTCTTCTGCATACGCGCGGCCAGAACTATCCCTGTCATCACCGGAATCATGTCGCCGAGGTGCGAGATCGGGCCGATGAAGCCTTTGGACACGTCGCCGAAATGGATGTTCAGGTCGCGGCCCTCGGACGGCCCCCAAGCCTTCGCCATGTACTGCGCGAAGATTTCGCGCGGGCGTATGCCTTTGACGAGCACCGCGCCGAGGTCGCGTATCAAAGGCGAGACGAAATCGTCGGGGCGAAGCGCGTAGGCAGTGCCGACCGCCGTGGCCTCCTGACCGAGCGAGCGGAAGACGCCGCCGACGACCTTCGTCTGCCGGTAGAGGTTGACCAGTTTCTCTTCGACCAGTCGCGTCAGTTGAAGCCAGCGGTAAAGCTCAAGCATCTGCTCCGTCGTGAGCGTCGTCTCGCCCGTGCAGACCAACTCGCCCCGCCCGTCCAAAGGGTCTTCGACGCTCAAAGCTTCCGCGCGCGGCGGCGGTAGAAAAATGAAAGGCTGCGCGCCCGCGTCCGTGACGCCCGCGCCGTTCGACTCTCGCGCGCCGTTGTCTGCCGCGTCCGCCGCTTTCGCTTTGCCCTTCGCGCCTTTGTCGTCGCGTTCGGCTGTCTTCGTCGTCGAAATCTTCATAAATAATCCGCGGGTTTAGAACACGACCACGCCCCGCTCAACGCACGATAAATTCCAACATGGATGGACAGGATAAGCAGGATAATGGACAGGACAAGCAGGATAGAAGACAAATCCGAAATACTGCCTATCCTGTCCATCCATGTTAATTCTTTTCCTCGCCACGCACGGCAGCCGTTTAGAAATGAATCGTCAGACCGTGAATGCCCTCGGCGGCTTCCATGATCGCCTCGGAGACGGTCGGGTGCGCGTGGATGGCGCGGCCCAACTCCTCCGACGTTGATTCGAGGTGGAGCGCGAGGATGCACTCGTGGATGATCTCGGTCGCATGCGGGCCTATGATGTGCACGCCGAGCAGTTCATCATACTTCGTCTCGGCGACGACCTTGACGAAGCCCTCTTCCTCGCCGAGTATGCGCGCCTTGCCCGACGCGCTGAAGGGGAACTTCGCAGTCTTCACGTCGTAGCCCATCTCGCGCGCCTTCGCCTCCGTCAAGCCGACTGAGGCGACTTCGGGATCGCAGTAAGTGCACGACGGCACGTGCCGAAGATTTATCGGGTGCGCCTGCTGACTGGCGATCTGCTCGACGACGAGTATGCCCTCCTTCGACGCGAGATGCGCGAGCGCGGGCGTCGGGATCACGTCGCCGATGGCGTAAACGTTCGACTCACCCGTCCGGCAGAAGTCGTCAACCTGTATGTAGCCGCGCTCGACCTTGATCTTCGTCGCTTCGAGTCCGAGTCCTTCGGTGAAAGGCGCGCGCCCGACGGCGACCAGAAGCATCTCTGCTTCAAGCTCTACGTCTTTGCCTGCGCCGTCCTTGCCCGTGACGCGCACGCCGCCTTCAGTTCGCTCGACCTTCTCAAGCTTCGTGCCCGTCAAAGACTTGATGCCGCGCTTGCGGAAAGATTTTTCCAACTCCTTCGAGATCTCTTCGTCTTCGAGCGGCATCAGACGCGGCAGCAACTCGACGAGCGTCGTGTCGGCTCCGAAGCGCGAATAAACGGAAGCGAACTCAGTCCCGACCGCGCCCGAACCCATGACGACGAGCGACTTCGGCACGCTCTTTAGTTCGAGTATGTGGTCTGAGTTGACGACGCGCTCGCCGTCGGTCTCGAAGCCCGGAATGGGGCGGACGACCGAGCCTGTGGCGATGATTATGTTCTTTGTATTTATCGTCTCCTTCTTGCCTCCCTCGTAACTGACCTCGACCTTGCCGGGCAGTTGCAGGCGCGCGAAGCCGTTGAAGGTCGTCACCTTGTTCTTCTTCATCAGGAACTCGACGCCCTTCGAGTTCTTCGCGACGACCTTGTCCTTGCGCTTCTGCACGTCGGCGAAGGCGAGCCGCACGCCCTCGACCTGTATGCCGAAGTCGGCGAGGTCTTTCTGTGCCTTCTCGTAGTAGTGCGCCGACATCAGAAGCTGCTTCGTCGGGATGCAGCCGCGAAGACCGCACGTGCCGCCGAGCCGCTTGTCCTTCTCGACGAGCGCAACCTTCAAACCCAACTGCGCGCCGCGCACCGCCGCCACGTAGCCGCCGGGGCCGCCGCCGATGATCGTCACGTCAAACTGTTCCGTGGACAATTTCGAGTCTCCTCTAAGCGAGTGATAAGTGATGAGTGATAAGTGATAAGAAACCGCCTTTCGTTCTTACTTATCACTTATCACTCATCACCGATTAAGCGATGTGGAAAGCTTTATCAAAAGTTATTATATCTGCGCGCGCGCGTTTACTCCAACGGGCGTAAAACGCCGCGCGTCTTCAGCGGGTTTCCGGTTCTTTGAAGATCGAATTGTAGTCGCCGACGAGATTGTCGAGCCGCGACTTGAATGCCGCATCGCGCATCGATGTGTCGAGAAACTTGACCTGAAGACGGCTCACACGATCCGTGTCGTCAACCTCGGCTTCGAGCCACTTCCTGCGCGCCGCCGCGTCCTGCTGAAACTTCGCGTCGCGTTTGAGCGCCGCGACCGAAGCGGTCAACTCCGCCTTGCGCGAGTCGAGGAGCTTCTGCGCCGCCTCGACGCCCGCATTCGCGTCCGACGCCACTTCGACCGTGTTCGACAGTTCGGTCGTGAACGAGTTGAGCTTGCCGATAACGGAGTCAACGTCGCCGGACGACGCGACGCCGGCTCCGCCCGCGACGCCGCCCGTGCCCGCCTGACGGCAGCCCGCTGCGGCCAGCGCACACGCGAGCAGTGGAAGCAGAAGGGCTGTCTTTAGTCTCACGGCGGACTCCACAGGATTTTTCGGAAGCGTTATGATGTAGCAAAGGCGGAAAACGAAAGTCAAACGCGGAAGCGGCGTCCGGTCTGCACGGACTTTTCAATTTAACGGCGCGAGGCCGCAAGTCGAATGGAACACACAGAAGGATTCCTGAAGATCACCGACGACGCGAAGACGCGCGTGCGCGAGATTGATGTCGCGTGCGCGCTCGAACGCTTGAAGGCGGGCGCGCGCCTCGTTGACGTGCGCGAAGACAACGAGTGGGCGCGAGGACACGCGCAAGGCGCTATGCACATGGGTCGCGGCGTCATCGAGCGCGACATCGAGACGGCGATACCTGACCGCTCCACCGAACTCATACTCTACTGCGGCGGCGGCTACCGTTCGGCGCTCGCCGCCGACAGCCTTCAGCGGATGGGCTATACGAACGTCAACTCACTCGCCGGAGGCTGGCGCGCGTGGAAGGAGGCGGGCGCAAAGATAGAAGGCGAAGAGTAGTGCAAATTGGTCGCGACAGGTCACAGGGGTTTATAATCTTTGCGCGCCGGATAAACGCACGTTCAAGCGGCGTTGAAGAAAGAAAGCCCTGGAAGACAAACTCAAGCGAAACCCTTCGGAGAGTCATGCCATGAAGTCACCCGAACTCGGACGCAGACCGGAGCGCGCGCGAGTACGTCTGCTGTTCGCCGCATCCGTCGCGGCGCTTCTGCCTCTGGCGGCGCGCGCGCAGCCCGCCGACCCGAGCGCGGGCTACCGCGAACTCATGCAGCAGCGCATGGAGCAGTCGCAGCGCGCCGTCACCGAGACCGTGCGCCGGCGCATCGAGGAGGGCAAGTCCGACAGCACGTTCCCGTCCGACGCGAACAGAAATTCGTCGAAGCCGGGCGTCGTGCGCGCCTCGCCCGAAGAGCAGAAGGCGCTCGCGCACAACGAGCGCGGACTCGACTATTTCTCGAAGGGTAAGTTCGAGCAGGCGGTCAAGGAGTACGACGAGGCGATACGCATCTATCCCGCGCTCGCCGCCGCATACAACAATCGCGGCAGCGCGCTCTTCGCGCTCGGGCGCTTCGATGACGCCGCCGCATGCTTCCGTCAGGCCGTGCAGGTTTCTCCGAAGTACGGTCAGGCTCACTTCAATCTCGCGCTCGCTCTCATCAAGCTCGGTCGCGAAAGGGAGGCGAACGACGCACTCATGGCCGCGACGAACGCATACTTCGAGTCGGGCGATGAGCACCTGAAGAAGTGGGAGTTGAAGGAGGCCGAAGAGAACTTTCGTGGCATCCTTCAGATAGACCCCGAATACCCGCCCGCGCATCTCTATCTCGGCCTCGTCTACAACGCCGAGCGCAACTTCGACGCCGCCGCCGAATCATTCAAGCGCGTTCTCGCGCGCCGCCCCGACAACTCCGAGGCTCTCGTCGGCCTCGGCTCGGCCTACCTCGGCCAGCGCAAGTACGCCGACGCCATCGAAGCCTGCGACCGCGCGATAAAGCTCAGACCCGCCGACGCCGAAGCCTTCTACACCGCGGGACTTGCCGCCGCCTCGCTCGGAGAGCGCGAACAGGCGCTCGCTCGCCTCGAAAAGCTCCGCCAGCTAAAGTCGGACGACTACGCGCAGCGCCTCTCCGAGTTCATCTCGAAGAAGACGAACGATAAGCAGTAACAACACCGCACCAATAACACCGCGCCGCGAAACATCCGACTTGCGCGCCCGTGTCCTTTGTTTGTCGTTGCCTCGCGCTCTCCGTCAGCGTCTGACGGCCCACAAACTTTCGCCCCGAGATCCGTCGCGCCTCTGCTATATTTCCGCAGACCCGGAAAGGAGCGCGCTCGCACGTGACCTCTCAGCCAATCGAAGTCTTTATCTCTTATTCACACAAGGACGACGAACTGCGTGCTCAACTGGAAACGCATCTCTCCATGCTGAAGCGCAAGGGGGTAATTCGTGAGTGGAGCGACCGCCGCATCGTCGCCGGTCAGGAATGGGATAAGCATATTGATCGGCATCTGGAATCAGCCGATATAATCCTCCTGCTTGTCAGCCCCGACTTTCTCGCCTCTGATTATTGCTACGACATCGAAGTCACGAGCGCAATGCAGAGACACGAAGCTGGCGTGTCGCGCGTCGTGCCTATCATCCTGCGCCACTGTGACGACTGGCAGAGCGCCCCGTTCGGCAAGCTACAAGCCCTACCCAAAGATGCTAAGCCGGTCACGGATTGGCAGGATCGCGACAAAGCTCTCGCGGACGTGGCCGCAGGCATACGCCGAGCCGTCGATGAATTGCTGTCGAGCCGCGCGGGACGGCGGGAAACATCAGACGAAACCGCTCCGCGCTCTACTCCGTCTCTCATCCCGCACCCGCCCTTCTTCGGCTTCGTCGCGCGGCGCGACGCGCAGGGCCGCGATATCGTTGTGCGTCTGAAAGAAGAACTCGCGCCGGGTCGCAACCGTTCGGCGACTCTCTCGGGGCCGGGCGGCATCGGCAAGACGACGCTCGCCGCAGAGGCCGCGCGCGTTGCGTGAAGACTACGGCGACCGAATCGTTTGGAGCAGCGCCGAGGGGCGCGCAGACTTCACGCTCCTATCGCTTCTGGACGACATCGCAACGCAACTCGGACACGCGGGACTCCGCACGCTCGCGCCCGCCGCGAAAGATGAACAGGTGCGCGCGCTCGTCGCCGAAGCGCCCACGCTCGTCGTGCTCGACAACTACGAGACGATTGCCGACGAAGAGAAGAAGCGCATCGAGTCTTGGTTCAAGTCGGCTCATTGCTCCGCGCTGTTCACGTCGCGGCCAAAGGTCAAAGGGACTGTCTTCGTCCCCCTCTCCGCCATGTCGCG
Source organism: Pyrinomonadaceae bacterium (assembly GCA_035474235.1). Classification (GTDB taxonomy): domain Bacteria; phylum Acidobacteriota; class Blastocatellia; order Pyrinomonadales; family Pyrinomonadaceae; genus QHXN01. Next base: position 4,795 of record DATINM010000110.1, on the reverse strand, counting down.
CGAAGAGGCGGATGAGTTTTTGAGCCTCGTGACCGGGCAGACGCAGGACACGCAGATTTTCACCGCGGACGTGCGCCGCCGCATCTACGAGACGGCGGAGGCCAACCCGTTCGTCATGCAGTGGGTTGTCGGACAGATTGACGAGGCGCAAGCGCCGGACGAGGTGTTGGAGGAATTGTCGAAGGGCAAAGGTGACGCCGCCGCGCGCATCTTCGACCGCTCCTTTAATATTCTCGATGACGACGGGCGCGACGCGTTGCTCGCGCTCTCGCTCTTTGCGCCGAGCGCCACGCGCGCGGCTCTGGCAAAGGTCGCGGGCTTCGACGAGGGTCGCGTGAAAGATGCGATCAAAAATCTAAACAGGCTTTGGCTCGTCAAGGTGTTGAATGAACACCGCCGCTTCGCCGTCGAAGGCTTGACGCGCAGCATGGCCGCCGCCCGCCTGTCGAAAGACGAGCGCGACGGAGAACTCCGCCGTCGCTTCGTTGCATACTTCCTCCGCTTCGCTGAAGAGCACAAAGACCGGACGCCCGAAAATTATGACGCGCTGGAAGATGAGAAAGAGAACCTGCTTGGCACGGCGGATGCGGCATTCGCTTCCGAAGATTGGAGAAGCGTCATGGGGATGGCATACGTTCTGGCAAATCCCATGAGCGGGATGCTGGGCGTGCGTGGCTATTGGGATGAAGCGACAAGACTCGGCGAGCAGGCACTTGTGTCGGCTCGTTCCGCGGAAGATGTGGCTGAGATTGCAGGACTCTCGCACAACTTGGCTGTAATGTACCAAAAACGCGGCGAGCTTACTGACGCGCGCAGACTCTACGGCGAGAGCCTTGAGATTAAGAAGAGGCTCGGCGACCAGAGCGGCGTCGCAATCACGCTGCACCAGTTGGGCAGGCTTGCGGAGGACGATGGCGATAAGGCAGAGGCGGCGCGACTGTTTCGTGAGTCGCTGAGTATTTTTGAGAGGCTTCGCTCGCCGAATGCGGAGAAGGCGCGGAAGAGTTTGGCGAGGGTGGAGAGCGAGGTTTCTTGAAGGGCTAACGCTTTCGGCTGCGGGGCTTGGGTTTGCGGCGGACGCCTTCGCTTTTGGTGGGACTCGGAAGTTTGTCGGGCAGGTCTAGATCGTCGTCAACGAGGGCTTCCATGTAGACGTTTGCGACGCGGGCGTATTGGAGAAGAATCATCAACGGCGGCTCGTTGTGGCCTAGTTCGTACTTGGAAATCCTGCTGAACGGAATGTCGTCTTCAACTCCTAAACGGCTGTGCAACTCGGATTGAGAAAGTCCGAGGGCACGCCTGATTTGTAGCAACTTCTTCGCAAGGCGTTTCGGTCTTGGGCGCGCGTAGCCCATCAGGAATCTTTTCAGAATAGATCGTCGTTAACGCTTACGTTTTGGGCGTGATGTGAATGTGCGTTTGATTTCTTCGTGGCTCGTCGGGCCGGGGAGTTTTTCCGGCAAATCCAACTCGTCATCGGCGAGCACTTCCATGTTTACGCATGCCAGTCGCGCGTATCGCAGTAGAATCATCAGCGACGGCTCACGCAGCCCCGTCTCGAATCCTGAAATTCTTGCGCTATCAATCTGGTCTTCGGCTTCCAGTCGCTTAAGCAATTCGTCTTGCGACAGCCCAAGGGCGAGCCTCACGCGCCGCAACTTTTCTGCAAGGCGCTCCGGCCTCCGGCGCACGCTGCCCATCAGGAGTTTCCTCCCGGCGAGCAGGCAAGCGTAAAAATATGCTTGCCATGCCTTACAGTTGTAAGGTATACATTGCCGCGTAACAGAATCGCCGTGAGCCTTGTCCTTTGGTGCTCAACGGCGACGCTCATCACTTGCTTGAGGCTAAGGTTGAGCTACGCATTTTGCCGTTGCCGGATTTTCAAACGACAGCGCGCGGCATGATAGCAGATGCCGCGCGCGTTCTTCACCTTTCCTGTTCGCCGTCGAAATGGTTTTCGCATGAGCCTCACGCCGGATGAAATCATCGCCCCGCTCGCGCATGTGCACGGCGCGCGGGGTGCGGCAGGGCGCGTGCGGGCTTCGCTCGCCTTGGGGAAGCGTGCGAAGCCCCGCCCCTGCTGCGCGCGCCGAGCGCCGGTGGCGTCGAACGTATGAAGGAGAAAGCGATGTCTCGTGCGAGCATTCTCTACGCGGAAGACCACGCGACCGTGCGGCTGGCCGTCAGGGACAGGCTTGTGTTAGAGGGTTGGACGGTCGAGGCTTGCTGCGACGGGCGCGCGGCGCTCGGACGACTGCTGAGCGACGCTCACTACGACCTTCTGCTGCTCGACGACGAGATGCCGGGGCCGAGCGGCATCGAGTTGACGAAGCGTGCGCGCACGCTCGCGCACAGGCGCGACATCCCCATCGTCATCATCTCTGCAAGCGAGTGTGAGCATGAGGCGAGGCGCGCGGGCGCAGACCTCTTTCTGAGAAAGCCGGACGACGTGGGCAGCCTCGTCGCCGCGGTCGCGAGCCTGCTCGAACGGCGCGGCGTGAGATAGCGGCGCGTAGAGATGAAAAGGGCGCGGCGCGTCTCGCTCGCGACCGTCGCGAGCGAGACGCGCGGGTGCGTCTTTAGTGGCCGCCGCAGTCGGCTGCCGTGTCGTTGGTGATCGTCCACGTAACGGCGTCGCCGCAGGAGACGACGGTCGAAAGGAAGCAGCCGTCCTTGTCTTCTGCGACGACCTTTATCTGCGGCTGGTCGCAGGTGATATCCGTGATGGTGAACGATTGGCCGGTCTTGATGGTCGAGTCGGGCAGAAGGTCTGAACCCCAATCGTCCGCGTCCGCGTGCGAAAGGTAGAGGTTGACGATCTCGCGCCCCGAATTGTTCACGACGTTGATCGAGGCCGAACGCGCGCGCGCCCCGGCGAGCAGCGGCAGCGCGGCGAAGGCGCAAATGATTGCGAGCATGAATGCGATGCGTATCAGGTTGCTGCGAATGTCTCGTGAGCTTCTCATAAAGTAACTCCTCTCAGGCTTCCGAGTGCGGGCCGGCGCGTGGGAGTCCGTCCGCTGTGATCTCTTTAGGCCGCCGCGGGGCAAAAGGTTGAGGCGCGAGGAAGAAGAGCGAATCCACTCTCCTCCCCGCGCCTCTCAAGTTTATCCCATCGCCGCGGCCAAAGTGTTCGTTAACCCCGGCGGTTGCGTTTCAGTGGCCGCCGCAGTCGGCTGCCGTGTCGCGGTTGATAGTCCGGCTGACTTCGTTGGCAAGTCTCAAGGCCCGACGATAAGTTGCCAGAGGTCGGGCCAGATCGCCGCCAGCCTCGTGTCGTAGTGCAGCATCCCGCTGTTTGATATCGTGATGCTCTTGCCCGCCACAGTCCCGAACAACGGTGCTGCCCCCGAAATACTCACGCCCGTCTGCGGCGCATAGACCAGCAAATAGGCGCTCGTGCTGTTGCCGAACGTCACCCCGTTGCTCCCCGTGTAGCTCGACAGTATCCGCAGGTTGCCCGGTATCAACGTCGTGTTGTTGACGCTCGACGCGCCGCCCGTGCTCAACGTTCCCGTCAGCTTTATTGTCACGGGGCCGTTGACCTTGAGTTGCGCGCTGTTTCCGACCGAAACGTTGTGGAAACAGTACGTCCCGTTTGCCAAAGTCGCCACGTTGACACCCGTCAACGTCAGGTCACCCGTGCTTGCGTTGTACGAGTAGCTGCCCGTTATCCCGCTCGTCGAACTGAACGGCGAGCAGACCGACACCGCCGGAAGCACGATGGACGGCGCGAGCGCGTTGTTCGTTATCGTCCCGCCTACCGATGCGCTTCCAGAGCGGGAGACCGTCGTCCCGGCGGTGGCGTTGCCAGTCACCTGGCTCGCCCCCGACATATTCACGCCAGCGCGTGTCGAGCGAACGTTGCCGGCTACCTTTGCGCTGCCCGTCAAGGTGATCGTGCCGTTGCTGACGACGTTCGCCGCGCTGCCCTTCGTCGCGGGATAACCGCCCGAAGAGTCGTAAGAATCGACGGGGCCTGCGCCGGTGATGGAAACGCTGTCGAGGCCGATGATTGAAGTCAGGGCGACCGTCACCTTGAAGCTGCACGAGGCCGTGTTGCCGGAGGGGTCAGTCACCTTGAAGGTGTTTGTGGTCGTGCCGAGCGGGAAGGTCGCGCCACTCGGCAAGCCCGCCGTCTGAGTAGCCGTAAGCGCGCCAGCGCAGCTATCCGTGCCGACCGGAGCGGTGTACGTGACCACTGCCCCATTCACACCTGAGTCGAAGTCGGCAAGGATGTCCGCCGGACAACTGATCACCGGCGGCGTCGTGTCAACGACGATGACGCTGCGCGTCGCCGTCGCCGTGTTGCCCGCCGCGTCGTGCGCCGTGTAGGTCACGGAGTACGAGCCGGGCGTGTTGACGTTGACGTTGTTCGCTGCGCTCACCGCGACGCTTCCGTCGCAGGCGTCCGCAGCGGTCGCGCCCGGATCGTTGAACGTCGTGTGGCATTCGACCGTCAGCGGGTTTGCGCCGAGGACGGTGATGATGGGCGGCGTCACGTCGTTGACGGTCACGAGTTGCGTGGCCGTCGCCGTGTTGCCCGCCGCGTCCGTGACCGTCCACGTAACCGTGGTCGTGCCGGAGTGGAACGAGGACGGCGCGTTGTTCGTCACAGAGGCGACCGAACAGTTGTCGTTCGTCGTCGGCGTATCGAGCGAGACGTTCGTCGCGCACGTCGCCGGGTCGGCGTTGACCGTGATGGCGGGCGGCGCAGTTATAGTCGGCGGCGTGTTGTCAACGACCGTGACGGTCTGCGTCGCGCTCGAATGGTTGCCGGTCGCGTCGGTCGCCG
>DATINM010000109.1:0-21794 GCA_035474235.1 Pyrinomonadaceae bacterium | reverse complement strand
GCGTTGAAAGCAGGTCGCGGAAGAAGTATCGTAGACGTGACAGGCAAACAGGTAGATGTCAATCAGTAGGTTTTCCATGGTAAGAAAATTCTACTGACTCTGCCGTTTGCCTGTCTTTTTCAACTACTGATTCGCATATATGTATAAGGGCGGTTGTCTGAAATGATTGGCACCAGATCAAACTCGTCGCACTCACTTCCGTGGACTTCATAACTTGTCGCAACGACTTCTGTTCATATTCGCATGCACTTCTGTTCAAAACGGCAGTTATTGGCCTTCTCAGTCGCAACAACTTCTGTTTCTGACAATAATTCCATCACAGGATGTCGCCGGCTTTCACGAGTGCGTAAATCTGGTATCCTTGTTCGCGGGTAAGCTGTGTAGCTCTTTGGTCTGCTTCTTTGACCCAGCGGTTGGGAAAGGATGCTGAGATTGACGCAGCTTGCCTCTCAATCGCCAGTCTCAAAGTTGCACTTCAAACTTGAATCCATCCGAGGTGAAAGTAATGGCTTATTCGCACAACGGCGACTTCGAGCGACTCATCGAGCAGATAACGGATGTCATCGTCGCCCGCTTGAACGGCGAGGAGCACGCGCACGACGGGGCCTGCGGGTGCGGGAGCGCGTGTTTCAACCGTTGCCCGGAGAGGATGCAGAGGGTTGTGGACGCGGGCGCGTCGCGTATCGGCGTTGTGCTGGGCGAGTCGGCGTCGGCGCGCGACTGGGCGAGTCTCGTTGACCACACGCTTTTGAAGCCCGAGGCGAGCGAGGCCGACATCAGGCGCTTGTGCGAAGAGGCGGCGCAGTACCATTTCGCGAGCGTGTGCGTGAACCCGACGTGGGTCAAGTCTTCGGCCTGTGTGCTGCGCGGGTCGGGCGTTCCCGTCTGCACGGTCGTAGGATTTCCGCTGGGCGCGACGCTCGCCGACGTGAAGGCTTACGAGACCCGGCGTGCGATCTTCGACGGCGCGCGAGAGATTGACATGGTTATCAACATCGGCGCTTTGAAGAGCGGCGACGACTGCGCCGTCGAGTTCGACATACGCTCGGTCGTCGAGGCTTCGCACGAGGAGGGCGTGCTTGTCAAGACGATCATCGAGGCGGCGCTTTTGACCGACGACGAGAAGGTGCGAGCGTGCCTCGCTGCGAAGCGCGCGGGCGCTGACTTCGTGAAGACCTCGACCGGGTTTGCGAAGTCGGGCGCGACGGTCGCAGACGTTGCGTTGATGCGCCGCACCGTCGGGAGCGAGATGGGCGTCAAGGCCGCGGGCGGCGTCCGCGGAATCACGGACGCGCGCGCGATGGTCGAGGCAGGCGCGACGCGCATCGGCGCGAGCGTAGGAGTCAAAATAGCGCAGGAGGCCGCCGGGCAGAAGACGACCAGCGCGACGGCTGCATACTAATCTCACGTCAACGACGGACAGGAAAAAGTTAAGGCTAATTCTTTAACGCTCACCGCTCGGCGCTAATCTCGCGAGGCTCGCCTTACTCTCGTTGCTCGCGGCGCAATCACGCCTTTCATAACTTCGACCGACCGCTTCGCAAAGAAAATGGGACAGAGGCTTCTTGAAAGACGCAAGCTTTGCGTCTATGCTCAGAGCATATTTCTCTTTCAACACAACCGGGAAGGTCTAAAGCAATGGCTCCGAAGAGGCCGAACATTCTCGCGGTAATTCTGGGCGGAGGCGCGGGCACGCGTCTGTCGCCTCTGACACAAACGCGGTCGAAGCCCGCCGTCCCCTTGGGCGGCAAGTACAGGCTCGTCGACATACCGATCTCGAACTGCATCAACTCGGACGTGCTGAGAATATTCGTGTTGACGCAGTACAACTCCGCGTCTCTGAACAAGCACATCGCGCAGACCTACCGCTTCTCGCAGTTCTCCAATGGCTTCGTCGAGATACTCGCCGCCGAGCAGACGCCGCAGAACCCGCAGTGGTTTCAGGGGACGGCGGACGCTGTGCGTCAGGTCTTGCCGCACATCGGCGATTGGGGCATTGACACGCTTCTCATACTTTCGGGCGACCACCTCTACCGGATGGACTATCGCAAATTTCTCGCGCGCCACTTCGAGACAGAGGCCGACGTGACCATCTCGGTCATCCCGTTCGTGCGCGAGCAGGCCGAGGACTTCGGACTGCTCAAGGCCGAAGCCAGCGGGCGCATTACCGAGTTCAGCGAGAAGCCGAAGGGCGATGCGCTCGAAGAGATGCGCGTTGACACTTCGGCCTTCGGACTCTCGGCGGAAGAGGCCGCACGCCGGCCCTTCCTCGCCTCGATGGGAATCTACGTCTTCAAGTACGACCTGCTGACGAAGCTGCTCGCGAGCGACACGACGTGGGTTGATTTCGGCAAGCAGGTCATACCCGCTGCAATCGAGTGCTGCAACGTTCAGGCGTTCATGTTCGACGGCTACTGGGAGGACATCGGGACGATCTCGGCGTTCCACAAGGCGAATCTCGACCTCACCTCCACCGTCCCGCAGTTCAACCTCTTCGACACCGAAGCGCCGATCTACACGCGCGCGCGCTACCTGCCGCCGTCGAAGGTCAACAACTGCCACATAAACCAATCCATCATAAGCGAGGGCTGCATCATGAACCGCGCGATCATCAACCGCTCGATCATAGGAGTGCGCACGCGCATAGACTACGGCGCGCACGTCGAGAACACGTACATAATGGGCGCGGACTACTTCCAGTCTATCGAAGACATGGCCGCCGACATACGCGACGGCGTACCGCGTATAGGCATCGGCGAGGGCACAGTCATACGCAACGCCATTGTTGACAAGAACGCGCGCATCGGCGCGGGCGTCCGCCTGACGAACGAGCGCGGGCTGGCCGACGAGGTCGGGCCGGACAAGAGTTGGTACATACGCGAGGGCATCGTCATCGTCCCGAAGAACGGCGTCGTCCCGGACGGCACGGTCGTCTAACGAAACGACGAACGCGGAATGACGAGTATTGAATTGACGAGACTGAGCCAAAGCGTCGAACCGCGCGTGAAGAGGCCGGAAGTTCGTGCGCACGAACTTCCGGCCTCTTCGCCTTTATTCAACGCTTTGCTTGATTTTTAATTCATCGCTTATCACTCGTCGTTCATCATTCTTTAGTGCCTGCGCGCGCAGCCTCTGTGCTGAAGTGACGCCCGCGCAGTTCGGGCGGGTGCTGGGTGTCGTCCTGCGCGGTGTTGGTCGGGGGCGCGCTGCCGCCCGCGGGCTTGTAGATATAGCTGTCGCGTGCGCGCACGACGAGGTTGGGGCGCTTGACGCGAACCTTTATCTGCCGCTGCTCCTGCGCCTGCGCCTGCCGCGAGGGGTAGTAGCCGAGTTGGTACTGCTGGCGCAACTCGTCTGCGATGCTCGTGAACGCTTCCTCGACGTTGCCCATTGTGTCTGCGTCGAAGAGCCGACCGCCGGTTTCGTCTGCGAGTCCGTGCAGGTACTGGCCTGCGCGCTCGTAGTCGTCGCGTGAACCGCCCGCGCCGCCGCCTCGGCCTCGGCCACCGCCACCTCTCCCGCCGCCCATCGGGCCGCCGCTACCGCCGATAATGATGCTGCCGAGTATGCCGCCGATCCCGCCTCCGCCGTTTCGCGGGTTGCGTCCCCGTCCGGGCCAGTTGCCGCCTCCGCCTCCGCCGGCGTCGTCGTATGTGTCGTACTCAATCGGATAGATCATCGCGTCAAGTTCTTCGGCCTCGGCGAGCGTGCTGCGATAGCTCGAATGCTTGCTCGTCGTATCGACGCCATCGGTGAAGAGCACAACCGCCTTGCGCCCGTCAATGCGACTGAGTTGCTGGCGTATGACGAGGTCAACGGCGTCGTAGAGTCGCGTGCCGTCGCCGTTGCGCGTGCGGCGTATGGCGTCGCGCAACTGTGCGCGGTCGTTCGTCGCTTCGGAGAGGACGCGTATCTGGTCGTCGAACGAGATGACGATGACGCGGTCTGCGGGCCGTAGCTGGTCGAGAAAGGCTATGGCCGCGTCCTGCATCTCTTCCATCTTGAAGCGCGTCGAGCCGGAGGTGTCTATCAGGAGCGCGACCGTGAACGGCTGCTCGACGGGCGCGAAGTATGCGACCTGCTGCTCGACGCCGTCCTCGAAGATGCGGAAGTCGTCCTTGTGCAGCCCCGCCATGAACCGCCCGTCGCGGTCGAGCACGGAAACGGGTACGGTGACGAGCGACGCGTTGACGCGCACAACCTCGTCATCGCCGACCTCTTCCGAGACCTCGCCGCCGCTGCCGCTCTGCGTGCGCGTCGTCTGCCCCGAACGCTGCGATGTCGGGAACGGAGTCGGCGCGGTCGAGGGCGCGCTCGTCGTCGTCGAGGGCGCGTCCTCGTTTGTGGTCTGCGCGGGCGTGCTCGACTGCCCGGCGCGGCGCGGGCGCGACTGCGCGAAGACGAACGCCTGAGCGGCGCAGAACAGAATAAGCAGGGTGACGGCGGCTGACTTTCTCATAGGTTTCGACTCCAAAACTGCGGCAAGATTACCATGCGGACGGGGCCGGACAAACCTTTGATTGCTGCGCGGGTCATGGGGATGCCTGTTTTTTTAAGTCCCAAGTCGCCGCCTTTTCGCCCTGAGCCGGAGCGACCCCGACTCGTCCTGAAGTCGGCTTTCCCCTTATTTCAAAAAGAGGGGCGAGGTGCAAGCGCATGTGGAGCGAAAGGTGATAATCAATCGAGGACGAAAAAGGCTCAGACATTCAACTCATTGCGTCCACAAACGTACTGACATGATCCCGCCGCGTAGATATCATCTCGTTAAATCTCAATCGTGCAATTCAAATGGGGGAATGTACAGTGAAAACGAACAGAAGCGTTCTCGGTTTCACGGGCGCTATTACTGCGCTCGTGTTGGCGGCGACAATGCTTGTCGGCTTAACGACACTCGCCCAGAATCAGAACGGCAACACGAACAGCAACACGAACAGCAACACCAACTCTCATCGCCGTGGTAATCGTAACAGGAACAGCAACGGCAACATGAACAGCAACAACAACGGCAACGGCAACACACAGCCGCCTTCGGCGCGCTAGCCAGCGAGACCTGTAGGCTCTCGTCTTCATGTTGTGACGTAAAAAGCCCTCCTGCTAGAAGGGCTTTTTACGTCACGCAAGCTTCAGGTCGTCGGCGTGTGTTTGCGGAAGCGATTCCTGTTGAATTGCGGCAATTCATTCGAGCAGCCTAAATCATCCGCAAGCGCACGACACCTTAACGCACGTTAACGTACAGTCAATGGCCGGCATAAACAATACAATTTTACTGACCTTCCCCGGCGTATGCAGTCTCTGTGCTCTCGAACCGAATTGAGTTCGCTACTTAGACGTGCGCTCAACTACCGCGATACTAAAAGGAGGTTTAATGCGCTTGCCTCGGCTGTTTGTGTCGATGTGCGCTGAGAGCTACTTCCTTCTCGTCGCGCTTCTTTGCTCAGCCGTCCTGATGGTTGCCTGCTCAAGCCCCGCGCGCGAACAGCCTGCGGGGCCGCAGCGCGCGACGCGGCCCGCGGGCGGCGGGCAAGTGCCGGCATTCGCGCAAGGAGACGACGGACAGTGGCTCATGCCCGCAAAGGACTACGCGAGCACGCGCTTCTCAACCCTCGACCAGATCAACACGGAGAACGTTAAAGACCTGCGTCTCTCGTGGACGTTCTCGACGGGCGTGCTGCGCGGGCAGGAGGCCGCGCCCATCGTTGCGAACAACACGATGTACGTCGTCACGCCTTTCCCGAACATTCTCTACGCGCTCGACCTCACGAAGCCCGGCTCGCCGATGAAGTGGAAGTTCGAGCCGAATCCGAAGGCTGCGGCGCAGGGGCTTGCCTGCTGCGATTACGTCAACCGCGGCGCGGCCTTTTCAGGAGGGCGCGTCTTCATCAACACGCTCGACGGACAGACCATCGCCGTTGACGGCGCATCGGGCAAAGAGGTTTGGCGCGCGCAACTCGGCGACATCAACAAGGGCGAGACGATCACGATGGCCCCGCTCGTCGTCAAAGACAAGGTGCTGGTCGGAAACTCCGGCGGCGAGTTCGGCGTGCGCGGCTGGCTCGCGGCGCTCGACGCTGCGACCGGCAAGCTGGCATGGCGCGCCTACAGCACGGGCCCGGACGCAGACGTCCTTATCGGCCAGAACTTTCGCCCGTTCTACCCGCAGGATCAGGGCAAAGACTTGGGCGTCACGACTTGGCCGCAAGACCAGTGGAAGATCGGCGGCGGGACGATGTGGGGCTGGATTTCCTACGACCCCGACCTGAATCTCATCTTTCACGGCACGGCGAACCCCGGCCCTTGGAATCCCGAACAGCGACCCGGCGACAACAAATGGACGAGCGGCATCTTCGCACGCGACCCCGACACGGGCGAGGCGCACTGGTTCTACCAGTGGTCGCCGCACGATCTGCACGACTACGACGGCATCAACGAGCAAATCCTGCTCGACCTTCCAATCAACGGGCAGACGCGTAAAGTTCTCGTCAGGCCCGAACGCAACGGCTACGTCTATGTGCTCGACCGCACGACGGGCGAAGTCCTCTCCGCGACTGCTTACGGTTACGTGACCTCATCGACAGGCGTTGACATCAAGACCGGCAAACTCAACTACAACCCGGAGAAGGAGCCGAAGATGGGGCAGAACGTGCGCGGCATCTGCCCCGCCGCTCCGGGCATGAAGGACTGGCAGCCGTCGGCCTACTCGCCGCGAACGGGACTGCTCTACATCCCACATCAGAATCTTTGCATGGACGAGGAAGGCGTCGAGGCGAACTACATCGCGGGCACGCCCTACGTCGGCGAGAACGTGAAGATGTACGCGGGGCCGGGTGGCAACCGCGGTGTCTTTCAGGCTTGGGATCCCGTGGCGGGCAAAGAGATTTGGAGCATCAAGGAGGACTTGCCCGTCTGGAGCGGAACGGTCGTGACGGCGGGCGACGTTGCTTTCTACGGCACGATGGACGGATGGTTCAAGGCTGTCGATGCGCGTCCCGACCACAACGGTCAGGTCTTGTGGCAGTTCAAGTGCGGCTCAGGAATCATCGGCCAGCCCATCACGTATCGAGGGCCGGACGGCAAACAGTACGTCGCAATTCTCGGCGGTGTGGGCGGCTGGCCCGGCGCGATTGTCGCAGCCGGACTCGACCCGCGCGACCCCACGGGAGCGCTCGGTTTTATGAACGCGGTGACAGACCTGCCGGATAAGACGACGAAGGGGGGCGAGCTTTATGTCTTCGCGCTTCCTTAAAACTTTCGCGTTGAGCCTCTCCGTTTTGTGCTCGTTTATGCTCGCCTGCTCGCGACAGTCGCACGATGCGAGCGACGGCGCGGCGCAGTCGGCGCAAACACAGTCGAAGTATCCTAGGATTGAGCGACCCGTCGAACCGCAGATGCCGACGGCTTTGAGCGAGCAACACACTTTGCGCGTCTGCGCCGACCCGAACAACCTGCCTTACTCGAACGAGCGCGGCGAAGGCTTCGAGAATAAATTGGCGGAGATGATTGCACGCGACCTCGACGCGCGCCTTGAGTACATTTGGTGGGCCGAGCGGCGCGGCTTCGTCCGCAACACACTGAAGGCGGGCGCGTGCGACCTGCTGATGGGACTTCCGAACGGCTCGGAGCTTGCGCTCACGACCGACCCTTACTATCGCTCGACCTACGTCTTCGTCTATCGCAAAGACCGCGACCTCGCGCTCGACAGCTTCGACGACCCGCGTCTGCGCGAAATGAAGATCGGCGTGCAGATGATCGGCAACGACTTCACAAACACGCCGCCCGCGCACGCTCTCAGCAATCGCAACATCGTCGGCAACGTGCAGGGCTACATGATCTACGGCGACTACCGTGCGGAGAACCCGCAAGCGCCGATCATCGAAGCGGTCGTCGGCGGGCAAGTGGAAACGGCAATCGTCTGGGGGCCGCTCGCCGGTTACTTCGCCAAACGCGCGCGTGTGCCGCTCGCCGTCGTCCCCGTCTCGCCGCAAGTGGATCGGCCCTTCCTGCCGTTCGTCTATGACATCTCGCTCGGCGTGCGGCGCGGCGAGCAGCAGTTTCACGACCGTCTGGACGAGATACTTGAGCGGCGGCGACCCGACATCGAACGCCTGCTCGACGATTACGGCGTCCCGCGCGTGAAGGACGGAGGTTGAATGACAAGCGGTTGTGGGGAGAAATCATCCGGCGCGTGCGAGCGCCTTTCGCACGTCGGCCATCGCGAAGGAGACTCGCCCGTCGGACTTCGACCAAACGGCCTGATTGTTCGCGCCGTCGTCTGCTTCGTGTGGCTCGCCTTCGCGTCGCTTGCGCTCGTCTCGTGCGCGAGGGAGAAGCGCGAGTTCAGGCAAGCGCCGCCTGCCGCGCGGCTCGAATCGGTGAGGGACATCGATTTGAGTCCGGGTGGGCCCGCGCCCACGCCGCCAACGAAGAACGCAGCCGAAGAGAGCGCCTACGCTGTCAACGAAGGCAAGCGGCTCTTCGATCAGTACAACTGCACGGGCTGCCACTTCCACGGCGGCGGCGGCATCGGCCCGGCGCTGATGGACGACAAGTGGATTTACGGCAGCGACCCCGCCAACATCTTCGAGACGATAGTTGAAGGTCGTCCCAACGGCATGCCTTCGTTCGGGCAGAAGATTTCGGACGCGCAGGTCTGGGAACTCGTCGCCTACGTCCGCTCGATGAGCGGGCTTCTGCCGAAGGACGTTTCGCCTACGCGCGACGACCACATGAGCGCGGCCCCATCCGAACAGCGTGCGCCGAAGCAAGTTCCGGTCGGCTCAGGCATCCCGAAGTCAGCGGAGATGTCGCAATGAGACGTGAGCGCGACCATTTGAGATCGTGGCGCGGCCTTACGCACGCACGCTCAACATGGCGCGCGGCGTGCGTCCTTATAATGCCGTTTGCGCTTACGCTGCTCGACGCGTGCAGCGGGGCGCAGCAGTCTGTGCTCGACCCTGCGGGGCCGCAGGCCGTTCGCACCGACAAACTCTGGTGGCTGTTCTTCTACGTCTGCGCGTTCGTCTTTGTCTTCGTCATGATCGCGCTCTTTCTTGCGTTGCGCCGCGCTTCTCTTTGGCGAGACGAGACGGCTTCGGCGCGCGGTGTGACGGAACTGCCGATGCTTCGGCCCGCGCCGGAAAAAGAGCGTCGCACGACGAACGTGATCGTCGGCGCGACGTGCGTGACCGTCGTCATCCTGTTCATCTTTCTCGTCGCAAGCTACTCGGTCGGTCGCTCGCTCTCGACGCGCATGGAGCAGAACAACAAGGTGACGATTGAAATAACCGGGCATCAGTGGTGGTGGCAGGTGCGCTACACGGACTCGAACCCGCAGAACATCTTCGAGACGGCGAACGAGATTCACATACCCGTCGGCGTTCCCGTCACCGTCGAGTTGAAGTCGCAGGACGTGATTCACAGCTTTTGGGTTCCGAATCTTGCGGGCAAGAAGGATTTGATTCCGGGCAAGACCTCGATTCTTTGGCTGCGCGCCGACCACCCCGGCACGTACCGCGGACAGTGCGCCGAGTATTGCGGGATGCAACACGCGCACATGGCTCTGTACGTCGTTGCAGAGCCGCGCGAACAGTTCGACGCGTGGCTCGCGCACCAGCGCGCCCCTGCGTCGCAGCCGACGGACGATTCGCAGCGACGCGGGCAGCAGGTTTTTTTAAGCTCGCCGTGCATCATGTGTCACACGATCACGGGGACGACCGCTGGCGCGCACGTCGGGCCCGACCTGACGCACCTTTCGAGCCGCTCGACCATCGCCGCCGCGACGCTTCCGAACACGCGCGGACACCTCGCGGGCTGGGTCGTCGATTCGCAGGGCGTCAAGCCCGGCAACCAGATGCCGCCCAACAACCTTTCGTCCGAAGACCTGATGGCGCTCCTCGATTATCTACAAAGCCTGAAGTGAGCGCGGACGATCTTGAAGTCAATGGCGCGGGCGAGTGAGTGGACGTGAACGCGGAGTCGAGTGTGATAGAGAAGCAGAGAGAACAGACGAAGGCGAGCGCGAATCAGTCGCAACATCAAGCCGCAGCCGAGGCGCGGCTCGACCGTCGCGAACTGGACGAGGAGCGCGACCGTCGCGAGCTTGAGCGCACTTGGGCCGACGGGCGCGGGCTTTGGGCATGGCTGACAAGCACGAACCACAAGACAATCGCCACGCGCTACATCATCACCGCTTTCGTCTTCTTCCTGCTCGGCGGCATCGAAGCGATGCTCATGCGCGTGCAGCTAGCGCGCGCCGAGAATAGCTTCCTGAGCGCAGACCTCTACAACCAGATTTTCACAGTCCACGGCACGACGATGATGTTTCTGTTCGCCGTACCGATCATGGAAGGGATGGGGCTTTATCTCGTGCCGCTGATGGTTGGCACGCGCAACGTCGCCTTCCCGCGCATGAACGCTTACGGCTACTTCACGTACCTGTTCGGCGGACTGCTACTTTACGGCGGCTTCCTTTTGCACACGGGGCCGGACACGGGCTGGTTCAGCTACGTGCCGCTCGCGGGCCCGGCCTTCTCGCCCGGCAAGCGTGTTGACGTGTGGGCGCAGATGATTACGTTTACAGAGATAGCCGCGCTCGTCGGCGCGATAGAGATCATCGCGACCGTCTTCAAGCAGAGAGCGCCAGGGATGTCTCTGAACCGCATCCCGCTTTTCGTCTGGTCGCAGGTCGTAACGGCCTTCATGATTATCTTCGCCATGCCTGCGGTGATGCTCGCGAGCGGATTCTTAGCGATGGACAGGCTCGTTGACACGCACATCTTCAATCCCGGCGAGGGCGGCGACGCGATTCTCTATCAGCACATGTTCTGGTTCTTTGGCCACCCGGAGGTTTACATCATCTTCATCCCGGCGCTCGGTTTCGTCTCGACCATCGTCTCGACGTTCGCGCGGCGAAAGGTCTTCGGCTACACGGCGATGGTTCTATCGCTGATTGCGACAGCGTTCCTCGGCTTCGGCCTGTGGGTGCACCACATGTTCGCCACACCTCTGCCGCAACTCGGGCAGAGCCTCTTCACCGGAGCTTCGATGATGATCGCCATCCCTTCGGGCATACAAATCTTCTGCTGGATAGCGACGCTTTGGGGCGGCAAGGTGCGTCTGAAGACGCCGCTCATCTTCGTGCTCGGCTTCTTTGCAATCTTCACACTCGGCGGGCTGACGGGCGTGATGCTCGCTTCCGTGCCGCTCGACCTGCAAGTGCACGACACATACTTCGTCGTTGCACACTTTCACTACGTGCTTATCGGCGGTGCGGTCTTCCCGCTCTTCGGCGCTTTCTACTACTGGTTTCCGAAGTGGACTGGACGGATGCTCTCAGAGCGAGCGGGGCGTTGGAACTTCTGGCTGATGTTCGTCGGCTTCAACTTCGTCTTCTTCCCGATGCACGAACTCGGACTCAAAGGCATGACGCGCCGCGTCTATACATACTTGCCGGAGATGGGTTGGGGCGACCTGAATCTTCTGGCATCAATCGGCGCGGGCATACTCGCCATCGGCGTCGTCGTCTTCCTCGCAAACGTCTTCTGGGCGCGGCGCGCGGGCGAGGTCGCGGGCGACGACCCGTGGCACTCGCCGACGCTCGAATGGGCGACGAGTTCGCCGCCCGCCGATTACAACTTCGTCCATCTGCCGACCGTGCAGGGCGGCTATGCGCTCTGGGAGAAGACCGTCGATGCGCCCGTCGTCGTTGGTCTCAAGACCGACTGCCGAGAGGTTCTGGCGACGAACGTCCTCGACGCCGAGCCGGATCACAAATACCAACTGCCCGGCCCCTCGATCTGGCCGCTCATGCTCGCGCTGGCAACGGCCGTCGCGTTCGTCATCGGGATATTTACACCGTGGGCGTTTCCCGTCGCAGCCGCGCTCGCGTTCGCGTCGCTTGCCGGTTGGTTCTTCTCCAACCCGAACTCGGATAACAGACGCGTGAAGATGACGAAGCCGCGACCGCTGGCCGGACACGCTCAAGCGCAAGCGTCGGAGGGGCAGGCATGAGCGAGCGCAACGTTCTCGACGTGTCGGCGCTGCCGTATCACTCCTTCGAGTCGGATGCGGTCTGGTGGGGAAACGTCGGCCTGCTCGCAATCGAGACGACGATGTTCGGCATCACCGTCGCCACATACTTTTACCTGCGACAAAATTATCAACTGTGGCCGCCGCCGCTCACGTCCGCGCCGAACCCTTTCGCGTCCTTGCCAGCGCTGACCGTTCCGACAATAAACATGGCGCTACTCATCGTCAGTTGCGCGCCGATGATTATGGTTGACCGCGCGGCACGACGCGGGCAGCGCGGCACGGCGCGGGTCGGACTCGTCATCTGTCTCGTCTTAGGCGTCGCGGCAATCGCGCTGCGCTGGTTCGAGTTCCCGGCAGTGAAGTTCCGCTGGGACTCGAACGCCTACGGCTCAATCGTCTGGTTCACGTTGGGGATGCACATGACGCACCTCATAACGCTGACTCTGGAAACATTGCTTTTGACGATCTGGATTTTCATACGCGACTTCGACATGAAGCACCGCGTTGACATCACGACCGTGGCGATCTACTGGTACTGGGTCGTCGCCATCTGGCTGCCGCTCTACGCGATCATCTATTTATCGGTGCGCTTTTAGAAGGACGATGCGACGGGGGTAAACGAAAGGCTTGGCGGAACGGGACGAAAAACTCACGAGCAGAAGCGAGGCGATGTGGTTGTGCGCCGGAGTCTTCGCCGGGCCTCTAATCTGGGCTTTGCAGATGCAGGTCGGCTACGTGCTCGTTCAAGGGGCCTGTGCCTCCGGCAGCAACCTTACGCTGCATGTCGTGACCGTCGTCGCACTGATTCTCGTGGCAGGCGGCGCGTTCATCTCATTGCGCAACTGGCGGCAGGCCGGTCAGCAGCAGCCGAGCGGAAAGGATGCTGGCCCGCGCGCGCGAAGCAACTTCATGGCCGTGTTGGGTCTTTCGATGAATGCGATGTTCTTCATAGCGATTCTGGCACAGGGCATTGCCAGTTTTGTTCTGCATCCGTGCCAACCGTGAGCAGCGAGGTTGAAGGTTGAAGGATGAATGACGAGTCGGCAAGACGAATGGCGGAAGGCGGAAGAATAAAAACATGTTTCCGATGCCGGACGCTTTTATTCGTCGTTCATCATTTCAGCTTCATCTTCGTTTTCGCTGCGCCCGTGCTGGCGCACGAGGGCGAGCCGCACAACTTCGACGAGCTTGCGCGCGCGTGGAGCTTCGAGCCGGGCGTCGTCGTCGCGCTCGCTCTGTCGGGCTGGCTCTACTGGCGCGGCGTGCGTCGCCTTTGGCGCGAGCCGAGCAGCGCGGCGGGCAGGCGTTTGGGTGTGCAGCGTTGTGAGGTCTGGTGCTACGTGGGCGGTTGGGCGTCGCTGCTGGTCGCGCTGGTCTCGCCGCTCCACGCGTGGGGGCGTGTGCTATTCTCGGCGCACATGACGCAGCACGAGGTCTTGATGCTCGTGGCCGCGCCGCTCCTTGTCTTGGGACGCCCGCTCGTGCCGATGCTGCGCGCGATGCCGGTCGGGTGGGCACGCACGCTCGGCGGCGTCAGCAAGTCGGGTTGTTGGCAGGCGGTGTGGCGGGTCATCACGAAGCCTTTGGCCGCGTGGGTGATTCACGCGGTCGCGTTGTGGGTTTGGCACGTGCCCGTGTTGTTTCAGGCGGTGCTCGAACATGAATGGGTGCACACGGCGCAGCATCTGAGTTTCTTTCTGTCGGCGCTTCTGTTCTGGTGGGCTTTGATTCACGGGCGGCAGGGCGTGCTCGGCTACGGCGCGGGCGTGCTCTACCTGTTCACGACGGCGCTTCACAGCGGGCTGCTCGGCGCGCTCATCACGTTCGCCGGGGGCGTCTGGTATCCGGCTTACGAAGGGCTGACTGCGTCGTGGGGTCTGACGGCGCTCGAAGATCAGCAACTCGGCGGCCTGATCATGTGGATACCTGCGGGACTCGTTTACGTCTTCGCAGGGCTGGCGCTCTTCGCGGGCTGGATGCGCGAGTCGGAGGCGCGCGCGCTCAGAAGCGAGCGGCGACGGCAGGCTTTTGCCGAAAGGGTAAGCGGGTTCGATGAAGGGCAAGGCGAGTTGGAAGCAAGATAAAATTGATTGCGGACGCGACGAAGCAGCCGATTCGATGAAGGGCAAAGCGGATCGGAAACCTGAGTCGTTGAAACTCCTAATCGCGTGCGTGATGGCGTGCTCTCTGCTATCGGCGATGGCGTGCGGCGACGGCGAGACGGAGCGCGCGGCGGCGGCGATGACGAAGGGCAACCCGCAGCGCGGTCGGGCCGCAATCACACGCTACGGCTGCGCGGCTTGTCACACGATTCCCGGGATACGCGGCGCGGACGCGCTCGTCGGGCCGCCGCTCACGCAAATTGGCAGCCGCTCCTACATCGCGGGCGTGCTGCCGAACACGCCGGACAACATGATTCGGTGGATAGAAAATCCGCCGCAGGTTGACCATCTGACCGCGATGCCGAATCTCGGCGTGACGGACAATGATGCTCGCGACATCGCCGGCTATCTATACACGTTGAAGTGACATCACTGATATGAGACTGACAACGCCTTTTCGACGTGTGTCGAGCGCGAGACTCGGCTGCCTAACTCATGAAGAAGGCTTTTGAAATCTCGCTCGGCGTCGTCACAAGCGTCGGCGGCTTCCTTGAGATCGGCTCGATCACGACGGCGGCGCAGGCGGGCGCGCTCTTCGGTTTTCAGTTGATGTGGGCCGTGCTGCTCGGCGGCCTCTGCGTGATCTTTCTCGTCGAGCAGTCGGGCAGGCTCTCGGCCATCAGCGGGCGCACGATTCCGGGCGCGATCCGCGAGCGCTTCGGGTTCGGCTACTACGCGCTGCTACTCTTCGTGCTGGCGCTCGTCATCCTGCTCGTGCTCGGCGCTGAACTCGGCGGCGTCTGCGTCGCGCTCGCATTCGTCACCGGCATCAAGTTTCAGTGGTGGGCGGTGCCCGTCGCGTTCGCGGCGTGGCTCATCATCTGGAAGGGAACGTTCAGCGTCATCGAGCAGGGCGTCTCGGCGCTCGGACTCGTCACGCTCTGCTTCATCGTCGGAGCATACGTCCTGCACCCGCACTGGTCTGCTGTGGCCCGCGGCGCGCTGCCGTCGCTGCCCGCGCACGACGGCACGCGCTACTGGTTCATCGCCGTTAGCATACTCGGCGCTTCGATTACGCCTTACCTGATGTTCTTCACCATACCGCTGGAAGTGTTCGGGGGTGGTTAGAGATGAATCTTGTGCGCGATTGTCTGGACAAGCAGTTGGTTGACGCGAATGGCCGCAAGATGGGTCGCGTTGACGGCATCGTGTTGACGCTCGCCAGGGGCCGCCAGCCGCGCGTGACGCATATTGAAACGGGCGCGGTCACACAGGCCACGCGGCTGCACCCGCGTCTGGGGCGCATGGTCGCCGCGCTCGCGCACAGGTTGGGACGTGCGTTGAATGATCCTTACCGCATCCCTTGGGCGAAGGTCGCGACGAAGGGCGATGACATCACCGTCAACGTCCGTGCCGAAGAGACGCCCGCGCTCGTGCTTGAGCGTTGGGTGCGCGCTCATCTGATCGGGCGGATTCCGGGGGCGTGATGACGAAGCGTCAGGAAGTGCACGTCGAACTGCTGCTGAACCGGCGCGTGCTCGCCCTAAACGGTCGCTCCGTTGGTCGTATCGAGGAAGTTATCGCCGAGCAGCGCGGGGGCGAATGCTACGTGGCCGAGTATCTTGTCGGCGCATACGCCATGCTCGAACGTCTGGCGGCGTGGCCCATCGGGCGTTCGGTACTCAAGCTGTTCGGCGCGGCGCGAAAGGGCGGCGGCTACCGCGTGCCCTGGGACAAGCTGGATTTGAGCGACCCAAGGCGTCCACGCCTGACCTGCAAGGTCGAAGAATTATCGAAGATGACGGAAGAAGGTTAGCTATGATTCGACAGAGCAGAGAAGTTCCTGCGCGGCGCGTCATACGTCTGCTGGTCGCGCTTCTGGTGTCGCTCGCCGTATCTTCATCTTCGTGCGCGCGCCGTCACGGCCCGCTCGCTTACGTCAGCAACGAGCGCGCGGGCACGGTCAGCGTCATCGACACGACGACCGACAGCGTAGTCTCCACGATCAAAGTCGGCGCGCGTGCGCGCGGCATACATCTCAGCCCCGACGGCGGGAGCGTCTGGGTCGCGCTCAGCTACCAGAACGGGCACGGCGACGGCGAAGACAAGATCGCGGCGATTGACACGCAAAGCGAGCGCATCGCCGCGAAGTACAGCGCCGGCACAGACCCCGAAAACTTCACACTCGACAAGGACGGCGCGAGACTCTACATCGCCAACGAGGACGCGGGCACTTGCTCCGTCACAGACCTGAAGACGAACAACGTCATTGCAACCCTCCCGGTCGGGCCCGAACCCGAAGGCGTCGCGCTCAGCCCAGACGGGCGCTGGGTTTACGTCACGTCCGAGAGCAGCAGCGTCGTTACGGTCATTGACACGCAGACGAACTCGGTCGCCAAAACTTTCATGGTCGGCGCGCGCCCGCGCGAAGCAGCGTTCACGCCCGACGGCGCGCGCGCCTACGTTACGGCGGAGAACGGCGACACCGTATCGGTCGTTGACACGCGCGACCACGCGGTCGTCAGCACCATACGGCTCCCGCACGGAGAGGGTGCGGAACAGTTGAAGCCCAAGGGCGTCGTCGTCACGCCGGACGGGAAGCGGCTTTACGTCGCCACGGGTCGCGGCAATCACGTCGCGGTCATCGACGCGCAGACGAATGAACTGCTCGCGCTCATCCCCGTGGGCCAGCGCCCCTGGGGCATCGCACTCACACCCGACGGGCGCAAGCTCTACACCGCCAACGGCGTCTCGAACGACGTGTCCGTCATCGATACCGAGACAAATAAAGTCGTCAATACTATCAAGGTCGGCGACGGGCCTTGGGGCGTCGTCGTCAAGCCTTGAGATGTGTAAGCCGGGGGCAAATCCTGAAGCGTGTAAATCGGTCGTTTGTAGTTTGCTATTCGGCGGATACGTAGCGTGAGTGAAAAAAAATAGACGGACTGATTGGACGAAGAGCGTCACGCTATCGAAGCGCGGCGCGCAAAGCTCGCTTGTCTGCCTACGATACTTGCTCGCCTGTCTCTGCCTGCTCGCGTGTGCTTCCGCGTTCGGGCAGCAAGTACGTTCAGCGGCGGGACAAGATAATCAGTCGCGGCGGATTGAAGGAGTCGTGTCGGATCAGAATGGGGCGCGCGTCCCCGGCGCGCAGGTCACGCTGCGGCGCGGCGCATCGATTGACGCGAGCACGACGACCGACGACGAAGGACGCTTCTCGCTCGACGCGAGCATGAATCCGCGCGCGCGGACTTCGAGAACGAGCGCGCTCGTTCTCGAAGTCTGCGCGCACAATTTCATGACGTTCACACGGACGCTATCGGCGCAGGATGAGATAACGAGCCAGCTTCTCGTCACGCTCGCACCCGCGTCGGTTGCGGCTGAGTTGACGGTGACGGCGACGCGAGCGGAGACGCGTCTCGGCGACACGGCGGCGAGCGTCGCAGTGCTCACGCCGGAGCAGCTTTCGACTACGGCTGCCGGGACGCTCGACGACGCGCTGCGACAGGTCGCAGGCTTCAGTCTCTTCCGCCGTTCGAGCAGCCGCAACGCAAACCCGACAACGCAGGGCGTCTCTCTTCGAGGTGTCGGCGCGAGCGGTGCGAGCCGCGCGCTCGTCGTCGAAGACGGCGTGCCGCTCAACGATCCTTTTGGCGGCTGGGTCTATTGGGAACGCGTCCCGCGCGTGGAGTTGGAGCGCGTCGAAGTCCTGCGCGGCGGCGCATCCGAACTCTACGGCAGCGACGCGCTCGGCGGCGTCGTCAATATCATCACGCGCCGCGCCGTCAGTCACGTCGCCTCGCTCGAACTCTCTTACGGCAATCAGCAAACGCCCGACGCCTCGCTCTTCGTCGGCGCGACGCGCGGGCGTTGGGGGTTCGACCTCGGCGCTGAAGTTTTTCACACAGGTGGCTACGTGCTTGTTGACAAGGACGAGCGCGGGCGCATTGACACGCCGGCGGGCACGCGCGACGCGACGCTTGACCTGACGCTTGAAAGGCGATTTGGCGCAGGCGCGCACGCGTTCATGCGCGGCATGGTCTTCGGCGAGTCGCGCACGAACGGCACGCCGCTGCAAACCAATCGCACGCACCTGCGCCAACTGAGCGCGGGCGGCGAATGGGTTTCCGGGCGCTTCGGCTCGTTCACGCTCGGAACCTATGACGGCACAGAGGTCTTCGATCAAAACTTCTCTTCAATCGCCGCCGACCGCAACAGCGAGCAGTTAACGCGCTTGCAGCGGTCGCCCTCGCAGTTCGTCGGCTTCAACGCCGAGTGGTCGCGCACGCTCGGCGCGAGACAAACTCTCGTCGCGGGTTTTGACGCGCGCGAGGTGCATGGCGCAAGCGACGAACTCGCGTTCGCGCAAGGCCGTCCAACATCTTTCGCCGACGCGGGCGGACGCGAACGCACCGGCGGACTCTACTTTGAAGAGATCGTGCGCTTCGGCTCGCGCCTGATTCTCACGGGCGGCGTGCGTGCAGATCACTGGAACGACTACGCGGCCTTCGGCGTCACGCGGCCCGTGCGAGCGTCGAGCGTCGAGTCGGTCAGCGTTTTCCCGGATCGCTCCGAATCGGCGTTCAGTCCGCGTGCTTCGCTTCTATTCAGGAAGTCTGAAAGGCTCTCGTTTTTCGCCTCCGGCTACCGCGCGTTCCGGCAACCGACGCTCAACGAGCTTTACCGTTCGTTCCGGGTCGGCAACATCCTGACCTTAGCCAATGAGAACTTACGCGCCGAACATCTGACGGGCGGAGAAGCGGGCTTCAAAGTCACGAGGCTCGGAAAAAAGCTCGACGCACGCACCACTCTGTTCTGGACGGAGATCACAGGCCCTGTCGCAAACGTCACTCTAAGCTTGACTCCCGCGCTCATCACACGGCAGCGACAAAACTTGGGCCGCACGCGTTCGCGCGGCCTCGAAGTGGAGGCCGACGCACAACTCACGAGCAGGTTGTACGTCTCAGGCGGTTACATTTTCTCAGATGCCGTGGTGACGAGGTTTCCAGCGAACACTGCGCTCGAAGGTTTGCGCGTCCCGCAGGTCGCGCGCAACCAGTTAACTTTCCAGACGCGTTACGTGAATCCGAAGTCTTTGACGGTCGGCGTGCAGGGACGCTTTTCAGGAATGCAGTTCGACGACGATCAGAATCTCTTCCCGCTCAATCGTGCTTTCACTCTCGACGCCTTCGCTTCGCGTCAACTCACGCGCGATGTTGGACTATTCCTCGCAGCGGAAAACCTGCTCGACCAACGCTACCAGATAGCACGGACGCCGGTCGTCACTTTAGGCTCACCGCTTCTCGTGCGCGTGGGATTGAGACTGAATCTGGGTACTCGTTAGAGTCCGGTCAGGATTGTAGCCAAAGCAAGAGATGAAGTAAGACGCCAAGCTTTGATTGCAGATCATCGCCGTTACTGTACGTGAACGGACTGACGATACTTCAACTCTTAAATATAGTTTCGTTACCCCAAAGAAGCCCCTATAAAAACAGGCAGCGTTTCGAGCGAAAGAAACGTGCGCTTACACCCACGCATTTTCAACGCGTTCATTTTATCGTCATTGTTAGTTCAGGAATCGGGCAAGGCCGGGTCGCATCAGCAGCGGTCGAGGCGGCAGCCAAGGCAGCGGCGGCTCGTCGAAACGACGCTGGTGCTTGTGGAAGATTCTGAGCCGATTCTGAAGTAGAAAGCGGCTCAATCGGCGGCACGCCTGCTCTTTCGACGCTCGTCGCGATGCGAATGTTAGAGTCGGTTGGAATCAGCGTGATGAGCAGCGGAGGGTTTGAAGGGTGAGACGGTCACAAAGCGTCTCACCCTTCGTTTTCTTTATCAGGAAAATGGCGCGGCGGCAATCAACTACAAAGAGTTGAACATTCTCGAAGCGCGGAAGAGTTGATGGGCGCTCGGCGTTACGATTATCATGCTCGGCAATACAGGTAATTTCAAAATAAAATCAACCATAGCTCGAAAGCATAAGGAGGCGTCATGGCACTCTCTGGAAGTAGTGAAGCGAATGGAAAGAAGAACGTAACACTTGACCGCGCGCAGACGGTTATCGAAGCGGCGCTCAGGAAGGCTGCCGACATAGGCGTTCCGATGAACGTCGCGGTCGTTGACGAGGGCGGGAATCTCAAGTCGTTCGTCAGGATGGATAAGGCTTGGCTCGGCAGCATACAGATAGCTCAGGACAAGGCTTGGACGGCGCGCGCCTTCGACATGACGACGAAGGAACTCGCCGCCATCTCTCAACCGGAAGACCCCGCTTTCGGCATCCACACAACGAACGGCGGACACGTTGTTGTCTTTCCGGGCGGCATCCCGCTCAAGGACGGCGACGAGGTGGTCGGCGCAATAGGCGTCAGCGGCGGACAGCCCGATCAGGATCACGAGGTTGCGGAAGCCGGGGCGGCGGCCTTCTGAAGTTGCTGAAGCAAAGCAAGCGTCAAGCTCAAGGAAAGTCTTTATGACAACGATGAGAGGCGACCTGAAAACATCCTTCGACGGTTCGGCTCGACGGCAGAGCAGGCGACAGTTTCTTTCAGCGGCAAGCGTATTCGCCACGGGCGCTTCCGCTGATACGACGCCGGAGGCTCAGACGGGCGGCCCCGACGAGATTCCGCGCCGCCCTTTCGGACGAAGCGGCGTGATGGTCTCCGCGCTCGGGGTCGGCGGGCATCATCTCGGAGATGTCGATTCGGTAAACGATGCAGTGAATCTCGTCCACGAAGCTGTTGATGCCGGCATCAACTTCTTCGACAACTGCTGGGAATATCACAACGGCAAGAGCGAAGATTGGCTCGGGCGCGGATTGAAAGGACGGCGCGATAAAGTCTTCCTAATGACGAAGGTCTGCACGCATGGGCGCGACTCGAAACTCGCCATGCAGATGCTCGAAGAGTCGCTCCGACGTTTGCAGACCGACCACCTAGACCTCTGGCAAATTCACGCCATCACCTACGACAACGATCCTGAGTTGGCCTACGCGAAAGGGGGCGTCGTCGAAGCACTGGATCAAGCGAAGCGTCAAGGCAAGACGCGATTCGTCGGCTTCACGGGACACAAAGACCCTTCGTTTCATTTGAAGATGCTCGAACTCGGCTACCCGTTCGACTCCGCGCAGTTTCCGCTCAATCCGTTCGATGCGAACTTCTTCAGCTTCGAGCAGCAGGTCTTACCCGAAGTGCGGAGGCGCGGCATGGCTGCGCTCGGCATGAAAAGCATGGGCGGGACGGCGGAGGCGATAAAGAAGGGCGTCGTGACGGCTGAAGAAATGTTGCGCTACGCGATGAGCCTGCCTGTTGCAACGACGATCAGCGGCATGGATTCGTTGGACGTTCTGCATCAAAACCTTCGCGTCGCGCGCGGCTTCCGCCCGATGGCGCAGGCCGAGATGCAGGCGCTTCGCGCGCGTTGCGCCGCGACCGCCGCCGACGGGCGATTCGAGGTCTATAAGACGACGATCAAATACGATAACCCCGAAACGCGCCGCCCGCACCATTTCCCGCTCGACCCGACGCAGAAGGAAGTCAAAGAGATGTTGGAGCAGACGACAGGACAGTCGAAATCTCATTGAGGAGTTCCCGGCATGAACGAAGAGAATCTTCAGAAGGGCGCTGTTGAGGACGAGCCGAAGGATTCGAGCAGGCGTCGGTTGCTCAAAGG
>DATINM010000108.1:0-16437 GCA_035474235.1 Pyrinomonadaceae bacterium | reverse complement strand
GATACATTCCAAAGAGATGCTGAAGCGTCCGCACGAGCCACGTAAATGCCGACGCTCAGAACCGCCGCAATGATGAACGCCACCGTCAAAGTGACGCCGACTCTTTTCGTAAACCTTCCACTTCCCTTCTTCCCCTTCGCGGGCGCGCTGCCATTGTGTGCGGCGGGGCGGTTGGTGCGGCGTGCGCTCGATAGGGAAAGGGCGCGGCGGATGGGGCTAGGGGTCATGGGACTTGCTCCTAAACTTCGTTCATCGGCGCGAGGGATGCGCTTACGGTTTCAATCAACGCACGCGTCTGCTGTTTGCAGTCGTCGTGCACGTGTGTGTTCGTTGTTGGCGGCGGACGGGACTTTGCAGATGCGCCCCGCCCGCCGGTCAAGTATCCCAAGTAGGTCAGGACGGTTTCTTCTTGCTAGGCTTCTTGCGCTCGCTCGTGCGAGTGCCGCCCGCCTCTTCGTACTGCGTCGAGTTGGGGCCGTAAACGGCGCGGACGCCGCTCAGCGCGCGCGAAGTGGTGTCGGACACTACGTTCCCCTTGTCGTTCGTCGCGTTGACGAGGTTGGTCAACTGTCTTCGCGTCTCTTCGGTCTGCGAGCGCGAGTTGCGGAAGTCTTCAACCATCGCCTTGAAGCTCGCGAGCGTTATCTCGCCGAGCGAGAACGTCGGGTTGGCCTCCCACATACGCACGATCTTCTCTGCGTCGGCGAGTATCTCGTCCATTGATTTACCCTTCGGCATCGTCTCTAAACTCCTTTCCCTTCAACTCAAGGCTTGAACCTTGAGTGAGGCGTCGTGCGCCCGGTCTCAAAAGCAGAAGACCCGGCGCTTCGGGGTTGAGAACCAGCGGCTTAGCTTCTGAGGCAAGCCGCACGAGTCTTGAGGCGGCCCGCTATGAAATATGAGGCGACCGCCCAAGCTTATGTATGACGTTCTCAATTCAAACCGATGCCCCCGGAACGAACCTATAAGACCGTAGGAGTCTCTGATAAGGCCGTCAAAGATTCCTATGACGCCATCAAAGACTTCTACGACGCCATCAAAAACTTCTACGGGACTGTCAAAGATTCCTATGAGACCGTTGGAGATTTCTATGCCGCCATCAAAGTCTCCTACGAGACCATCAGAATCTTCTACGGCGCTGTCAAAGATTGCTACGCGACCGTCGGAGACTCCTACGGTGCTGTCAAAGAGTCCTACAAGGCCGTCGGAGTCTTTGATGGCGTCATCAGAATCTTCTACGCCCGCGTAGAAGTTATTGACGGAGCCGTAGAAGTTCTTGATAGAGTCGTAGAAGTCTCCGACGCGCCCGTCAAAGCTTCCGAAAGCGCCGTCACCGTCGCTCAAACACCGCCTCTTGTCAAAACATTCTTCATGCGCGAATCCGCCGCGGCGTGTGTAGAGCCGCCGAGGAAGCGCGCCGCGCGTCCGAAGCAGTTCGCCAACTGGAAGGGCCAGCGCGGCAACTCGTTAAAGGCGCCGCCGACACGCACGGTAGCCTCAATCGGATTGGGCCAGCGGCTCAGAAGGTCGCGCCAGAGTCCGCGCGGCCTGCGAACGTAATCGCGCATCGGCGCGCGGTATCGCATCGGTGCTTGCGACGCGGGGAAAGGCGTCTCCCACTGCTTCAAGACTTCCGGCACGAGCCAGCGCGGGAGTCTACAGCGCGACTCCGACTCGAATGGCGTGCCCTCGACCCGCGCGCCGAGCAGAACGTGTGCGAGGGTGACGGCACACGCGACCCAGCGCGCGCGTGTGCTGTCGCCCTCGTCGATGCGCGACCAATCGAATCCGTCGCGCCGGGTCTCAATCGCCGCCGCAACGTCGCACAGCCAGAGCGGTCGCCAAGCGCCGTGCCGTAGAAGATGAATGCACATGAGCCGCAGGTGATCTTCGGGCGCGAGCACGCGCACGCTTGCCTCGCCTATCCGAACCGTCTCGCCTCGCGCGTGGAGCGCTTCAAAGCCGCGCTCGTCCGATTCGTCGAACCCCGCGTGTAGATCAACCTGCACGCCCGCCGACTCCGGCGCGTCGAGCGCGCGCCGCGCATCTTCGAGCCGCTCCGCACGCACGCACACGTCCAAATCTCCGAAGGGCCGAAGCCCCTGCTCAGGATACGCGCGCGCCGCCGCCCAGCCCTTCACGAGCACGGCCTCTACATTCGCGCGCGCAAGCAGTTTGAAGATTGCTTCGATCTCTCGCTCCTGAATCGCCGCGCGAAGAGTACGGTAACGGTAAACTTCGCGGAGTTCGTGCGCGGCCTGAGTGGTGGCAAGCTCTGTGTGTCGAATCTTCCACCACGCGAGCGGCGCTGCGCCTGAGCCGACGAGCATCGGGACGACCGATGCGAGTTCGCCCGCCGAGACATGCGCGGGCGTCGGCTCAGCCCGCCACGAGCCTTCGAGCGTGGCCGCGAGGAGTTGTGCGAGAGAGAGCGGGGGCACTTTCTTCTTTCCGAGCCGGATGAGTCGCCGACTTAAACGAAGGCGAAGCGGGCGCGGCGTCGCGCCCGGACTAAAGACAGGTTCCGTTCGGCGCGCCCGGACACGCGCCGCTGCAACACTGTGCGGGCGCGGTGCAGGCCGAACCCGTGGGCAGACAACTCGCCGCCTCGGCTGTCGTCGGCGCGACGATGGCCGAGACGACCGGAAGCGCGACCGCCGCGGCAAGTCCAACCTTCTTTATCACGTCGCGCCGCGAAAGCCCGGCGAGGCTCGCGGGTCTTCGCACGCGCTCCGCGATAAGACGGTCGCGGCTCAGACGTTCGAGAGCGAGCCACACGACCTCTTCGGGTACGTGTGCGCCAAACTCCGCCCTGAGCGCGCGCGCTATCGCCGCGACATCGTTGCGGCCATCGCAACTCTTCCACACGAGCGCGGCTGTGCGGTTCAGGCACATTGCCCTGTGCGTGTCGAGGTCATAGACGAGCACCTCTTCCGGCAACTCGCGCACGACTAGACCTTCGGCGCGAGCCAGCGGTCGGATTTTTCTTTCGCTCACTTGCCTGTCCCCCGTTGCTCCGAACCGTAGAAACGTCTGAACGACCGTCCCGCGTGTTGAATTAGACAAAGCGACCGAGAAGTACCGCGAGTTGGGTACTGGAAACGTCTGAACGACCGCCCTGCGTGTCGAACAGTCGCCGCGCCTCACGCGTGCGTTGATGCGTCCAGAAGATTCAGTATCGAGGTCGCGGCCCCTTGCGCCTCGCCCCTCGCGGCCTTGTATGAGGCCGCGCCCGACGCCACGCGCTGCAAGACGCACAGAGCCTCTTCGGGCCGACGCCGCGCCGAGACCGTGTTAGACAGAAGCGCCAGAAGTCCCTGCCCCTCGGTTAGCCTCCTTGGACGGAAGCGCGCGCCCTCACGGTACTCGCTCAGGACGACGAGGCCGACGGGAAGCGGTCTCGCGCCGCTCGCGCCTTCGAGCGATTCGACGTGGACTTTCTTCCGCCTGCCCGTCGCGCCCCCGCGCAAACCTATCGGTCGCGCGAAAGGATGCACGCGCCCTGCGCGGTCAAGCACTGCGTACTCGTCCGAGTAGTACGTCGCGCCCGCGCCGACGAGCGCGGCGACGAGTGTGCTCTTGCCCGCGAAGCTCCGACCGGGGAGCAGGATCGCGCGACCGCGCCATGAGACGACGCCCGCGTGCACGAACAGCCGACGCCGCGCCGACGCCGCGACGTAGAGTTGCAGGTCGGACTCGAACGCTTCGAGCGCTTCCGAAAGGTCTTGCGTGCGTGCGAGCCTCCCCGCGTCGCCGTAGAGAAGATTGAAGCGGCGGACGCCGCGAGCACGCGCCGTGTCCGAGGGTGCAAAGATCGAGTAGAGACGTTCGACCCTCCCCGCGCGCGCCGGTTTCCAACCGGGTGGGAGATGCGCCGAGAGATGTTTGAGCGCGGCGGGGTCGTTCGTGCGGACGCCGACGCGCACGCCGTAGCTCTCGAATGCAAAGCCTGCCGCCCATCCAAGGCGGTCAATCTTAGACATTCAAGTCGAAGTGTTTCTGAGTCGGGGCAGAGTCATCAGGGCACGCCTTGCCGCGTCCAACCGATCTCGCGTCACCTGCGAGGGTCGGCGCTGTTCGGCTTGAAGTCACTTCGCTGCCGCTTCGTGGACGCTCATCTGAAGTTTCGCGCGTCCTTACAACCAGTGTCGCCTGCGGCGTATATGTAAACGACGCCGCGACCGAACACTCGGCGGGTACGGCCTTGGGTGGCCCGACGCATCGGATTTCGGCAGAGTCTTTGGGGTGCTCGGCCTCTCGAAAATAGTTGACCGGAGCGGGAGATTAGCATCAACGAATAACAGCGTCAACGCGCGGGGCTAAAGTTTAATAATCCGTTGAAGCCCTGCCCTCAAGATCCTTCTGCGCGCGCGACGGCCCCGCCTCCGCCCTAGCCCCGGACGCGCGCCGAAGCGTGCGAAAAGAGAAAGGGCGGGACTTGCAGGCCCCGCCCTTCGAGTCTTGAAATTTTGTTGAAGAGTGCTTTCGCCCGTAGTCGTCAGACCACGAATGATTCGCGTTCTTCGCGCCGGACTACACGCGTCTGCGGCTCAGGCCGTCAACGAACGCCGCCAGATCATTCGTGTCTCCCTCTTCGAGTCCGCCGAAGACGAGGCTGAAGCCGACCATCTCCATGTGGTATTTGACAGTGCCGCGCAGACGGAGCCAGCGGTCATCGTTCGTCCACACGCGCAGGAAGAGCGGCTGCCCGTCGGCGACCGTCACCTTCGTCTTCACGAAACACCTCTTCAGGCTGATTCTGGTGATGACGCCATTGCGCGGCGTGCTCGGCGTCGCGCCGAAGGCGCACGGCAACTCGACGAGGAAGTGCGATTGTGTCTTTTCGTTTTCCAATGGTCATCCGTAAGGCGCGACCGCCGAGCGCCTAAAAACCGCCGGTAAAAGTGCGCCGGACGCGAAGGCGCACCGGGCGACGGGCGTCTTTCATTCCTCGGCGAACGGGCTGATCATTTTCACAGCCGAGGCGGGGTGCGCTTCTTCCAGTAAGATTAACGCCTCTAAAAATTCTTCTTCCTCTTCGTCGAAGGGCTTGAGCGACTTCACCGCCGGCTCAGGCTTTGAGAACGACGAGGGCGACGATACGGTCTTCAGGGAATACTCAGGCGGCGCGGGCTTAGGCTGCGACACGTCTTCGCGCCTGTGTGTCTTCACGAGTTTCTCGTCTGTCTCGATGATGATCTTCTCGGCGTCCGCCGCGTTCGAGGGGCGCGAGAAGTAGTACCCTTGCCCGTACTCGCATCGAAGGTCGCGCAGGATTTTTAGCTGCTCCTTCGTCTCGACTCCCTCGGCTACAACGTCCATGCCGAGCACCTGTGCGAGCATGACTATCGAGCGGACGATCTCGACGTTCTCCGTGTTCTCCGCCATGCGCGTGACGAACGAGCGGTCTATCTTGAGCGTGTTGATCGGGAAGCGGTGCAGGTAGCTCAGAGACGAGTAGCCCGTGCCGAAGTCGTCGATGGAGAGTTGCACGCCGAGGTCTCGAAGTTGGCTGAGCATCTCGGTCGCCGAGTCTATGTTGTCCATGACGGCGCTCTCGGTGATCTCAAGCTTCAACTGGCGCGGGCTGATGCCCGTCTTCGCAAGCACCCCTCTGACCTGTTTGAGAAGAAGCGGGTTGTTGAACTGCTTGCACGAGAGGTTGACGCTGATGAAGAGCGGCGATGCCATGCCGTACTCCTTCTCCCATCTGCGCATCTGCCTGCACGCCTGCTGTAGCGCCCACTCGCCGATTGCGATGATCTGCCCGGTCTCCTCGGCGATGGGCACGAAGTCGAGCGGGGAGATCAGCCCGCGCTCCGGGTGGTGCCAGCGCAGCAGCGCCTCGAAGCCGCAGAGCTTGAAGTCGTCGAGCGAGACGATGGGCTGGTAGAGAAGGAAGAACTGTTTTTTCTCCAACGCCGTCCGCAGGTCTGTCTCGATCTGTAGGAGGTTGACGGCGGAGGCGTGCATGCTCTGGTCGAAGACGACGTGGCGGGCCTTGCCGAGCGACTTCGCACGATACATCGCCGTGTCTGCGTCGCGCAGAATGTCCTCCGGGTCTTTGTAGCCACCCGTGCCGACGGCGACGCCGATGCTGACGGTCGTGAAGACCTCGCGCCCGCTGAGGCCGAAGGGCGCAGAGACCTCCTTCTGGATGCGCTCGGCGAGCGCCACGGCCTCGCCCTCTTCCAACAAATCTTCGACGAGTATCGTGAACTCGTCGCCGCCCACGCGCGCGACCGTGTCGCCCTGTCGCAAGCAGCCTTCGAGCCGTCGCGCCACCTCGACGAGCAACTGGTCGCCGACCATGTGGCCGAGGCTATCGTTGATGACCTTGAAGCGGTCGAGGTCGCAGAACAGGACGGAGAATCGCGTCCCCTCGTGGCGCTGCGCCCTCGCTATCGTCAGCTTCACGTGGTCGGCGAAGAGCGCGCGGTTCGGCAGCCCCGTCAGCGGATCGTGGAAAGCGTCGTAGCGCAGGCGCTCCTCAGACTGCTTCCTCTCTGTGATGTCCTGAAGCTGTAGTATGAGATAGACCTCTTCACTCTCTGCGTCCTCGAAGCGCGCGACGTTCCAGAGCGCCCAGACCCTCTCGCCGCCGCGCCGCCTGTGCCTCACCTCCATCTGAAGCGAGTCCGATTGTCTCCGGAGCACGCTTCTGAGTCCGGCCATCACGGCCCCCAAATCCTCCTGCTGCGTGACGGATTGAAGGCTCGAACAGACCAATTCCGACTCCGTGTAGCCGAGGAAGCCGCACAGCGAGCGGTTCACTCTCAGCAGCTTGCCCCTCGACGAAAGCACGGCCATCCCTATCGCCGCGTGATTGAAAACCGCCTCAAGCGTCGGCGCGCCCGTCATCACCGCAACGTCCGGGGACGCCTCCATGACGCCGGGTCTCTGCGCGACGGACGAGTTCGATTTGTGTGCGCGGTAAAGCGAGTACGCAGCGGCGACGGCGGCAAGCGCGGGGAGCGCGTCGAATGCTGTGCCGCTAAGAATGTGTACGCAGAGGACTGCGACGGAAGAAGGGACAAAATAGCCGACCGCGCTCCAGCCGAACGCCCTCAGATAGACTCGCGCCGAGAACCTGCCGCCCGCGCCGGGGCCGTAAACCGAGATCGGCACGGACTCGACGGCGGCCTGCGCCGCAGAGCACGCCGCGACGCCGAGCGCCGCGAAGAGCATCGAGCCTGACGCCGCCCCGCGGTCGAACCACAGCAGCACGCTCGCCGAGCAGAAGGTCGCCGCCGCCGCAAGCGCCGGGTCGCACAAGACGCTCCGCCCTCTGCGCGAGAGGCGCAGCGATGAGACGAGTGCGACCGCCGCGGCGAGTGGCACGGCCGCGCCCAAGCCGCCGGAGATCGCCGCCGCGAACACGAACGCCGACGAGACGGGAACGACCGCGCTCGCGCGCGGGACTTTGATGTAGAGCAGAGTCCCCGCCGTCAACGCGCAGAAGGCGACGAGAAGGTAATGCGCGTCGCCGAGCGGCACGCGCGAAGCAAAGAGTGAGGCGGTCAGGGCTGCGATGCCTAATCCGCAGACAAGCGTCGCGTAAGCGTATGACGGACGCTCTTTGTAGATGAAAATCATTTTGCCACTGGCTCACGAGTAAGGCCGCGCGCAGGGAAAACGAGCGGCAAGGGGCGCGAGGTGAAAAAGTGCGCGACTCGGAGTCGGCGGTTCATACGCCGTGCAGAGCATGCGTATAAAACCGCACTCTATAAGCAAAGGATATGCCCTCTTGTCGCTTCCACCGACGAGGCACGGTTCGTGCGATTGGTAAGGACATGTCGCCGCCCGCGCGTTTGAAATAAACCGATTGACCGACGCCGTGTGACGAATATAGTCAGCCCGCCGGTGACAATTAACGTCACGGTGACGTGGAGGGTGCGCGGCTCGGTAGCCTCGGCCATCAGTTCCAGGAAATAAATCTCGACGCTTCCAGAAAAGACGAGGCCGAAAGTTGTCAGCGCCGTTGGCACGAGACTTGTTGGTTTTGCGTGTGGCGTGTGCCCGGAACGCATCCGGTCGAGAGTCGAGGCCCGCGCCGACGCCCCGAAGCGTCTTGGGATCATCTGAAGTCGCCCCTTAAAAAATATGATCGCTAAACAGGAAGAGCAGATTGTCGTTGACGCCGTGGACTGCGCGGCGGTCTTCGCAACCGAAGACGCGCCCTCGCGCATCGCCCGGCCCTCGACGACGCCGGAGCACGGCGGCTCCGCGCCCGACACTTACGCCGTGGCAGTTCACATCTTGAGGATAGCCCCTGCATGGTTCCTCGTCATCGCCGTCGCCTTCGTCCTGCTCACACTCATGCTCGGATGGGTCAAGCCGGGCGCGGACGCTTCGGGCGAAGCTTACCTCAGCCCCAACGACTCGAAGGTCGCGGCGACAGTCCCGGCGGCTTCACCCGCGCCCGCCTTCCCCGCGGAGAAACAGTCAGTCGCAGTCGCGCCCGTCGCAAACGGCGACGCACGCCCCACGGCAACGTCGAGAGTCGAACCCGCCCCGCAGTCTTCGACGCCATCCGCAGCGCCGGAGAGTCGCGCGAACGAGTCGGGCGACGCCGTACAGAAATTCACTGTGCAGGTCGGCTCGCACAACGACGAGTCGGAGGCGAACGAGCAGACTTCGCGTCTTCGTTCGGCGGGCTTCGACGCGCGGACTGTCTTGGCCGAGTTGCCCGGACGCGGCAAGTGGTACAGGGTTCAGGCAGGCAGCTTCGACGACCGCGGCGCGGCGTCGAAGGAGGCCGCGGCGATGCGAGCCAAAGGTGTCGCGCCCGAGGCAATCGTCGTCCCGCAGTAGGTAAAAGTCACCGGCTGATTAGGTGAACGTCACCGGCTGAAAGGGACGCCTGCATATCATTCAACGTCGAAGGATTCAACTTCCGTTCGTGCCGGGAAATGAACTTCAAGCCCCACTCAGAGGCAGCCAACTCCCACTTCGAGATCGTCGAAGGCTACGCGCGCTTCTTCGCCCGGCCCGAAGTGCGTTTGCGCTTTCTCAAGAACACGCTCGCGCTTCAAGCCTCTTGCGGCGAGCGGCTGGCTAAGACGCTCGGCAGATGGAAGAGGTTCAGAAACTCGAAGCTCTACGACAGGTTCCTCGCCTTCTCGCTCTACGGCGTCATCTTCCGCGAGATAGCAAAGCTTCTGCCTTCGGACTCAGGCGGGCGGCGCGGCCTGCTCCGCCTGCACACCGAAGCGCCTCTCTCGGCGCGCGTCTTCTATCGCTGCTATCAGGTGCGCCACGCCTTGTGCGCGCTCGCCATCGTCGCGGGCGTCGCTCTGGCCGCAGTCTCTTACCGTGCGACCGTCTGGTCGGTCGCGCGCGCCAACTCTTACCTCGCGGGCCGCTACAAGAGCGTACAGAAAATCTACGCGGTTGATGCCGCGTCGAGACAGGGAGCGGTCGCCGAAAGCCTTCCTTCGTATCAGCCCGAAAAGGTCTGGCTCGTAGAGCAGGGCGACGGCTTCGAGCGCTACAGCAACGGCGCGCGGATCATAAACTCGCTCGCCATCGAGAACCGTCCGCGACACTTCTATGCCTTTAAGCCGGGCGGAACTGAAGCGGTCGGCGGCCCTCAGAGCGAACCCGTCGGCATCGTCTATCACACATCGGAGAGCGACCTGCTGCCGTTCGTCGAAGGCAACAGCGATTCAATCGAGAGCCGCTCGAAAAATCTTCTCGACTACGTGAGGAAGAACAAGTCTTACAACTACCTCATTGATCGTTTCGGTCAGGTTTACAGGGTCGTGCCCGACAGCGACACGGCCTACCATGCGGGCAACTCCATCTGGTCGGACGGTGGTGTAACCTACGTCGGGTTGAACGAGAGCTTCATCGGCGTCTGCTTCGAGACGAAGGCGGACGTGGGCGAAGGCGGCGAGCAGTTGACCGAGGCGCAAGTTCTGGCCGGGCGGCTTCTCACGCAGGTTCTGCGCAGCCGCTACCAGTTGGCCGACGCCAACTGCGTCACACACGGCCTTGTCTCCGTCAACCCCTCGAACGAGCGCATCTGCTTCCACCACGACTGGGCGCACGGTTTCCCCTTCGAGGCGATGGGGCTTTCAGACAAGTACAAAGTGCCGCCCGCGAGCGTCGCCGAGTTGGGCTTCACATACGACGACGAGATCGTCGAGCAGGCGGGCGGGCGGCTCTGGCCCGGCGTCGCCGCGGCGGAAGAAGAGTTCGCGAAGAAGGCTTCGGAGTCGCAGTCGAAACGCGAAGAGTTGCGCGAGCGGATGCGCTCGGTCTATCGCGAGCGGATGGAACTCCAAAGCGCCCTCCAGCCCGGCAGCCCGGGCAAGGAAGATTCGAGCAAGGAGGCAGACAGGTGAAGCGCCGCACGCTCGCGGCTCGATTGACACGGCTCCCATCCACTTTCGGGGGCACGCACGTTGCAGGTTCTTTCAAGCGAAGCGGCGAAGCGTTGCCGACCGTCGCCCCCTCCGACGAAATACGTTCGGAACCCACCCTTTAAAAATACTTGAGGAGAAAATCATGGAAGAGAAAAATCAGACCCCCGCGACGGGAAATAAATCGGAACAGGCGGAGGCGAAACCCGGCCCCGTCGGACTCGACATCGGCACGAGCCGCATTGTCGTCGCCGACGGCCCCAGCGGCGAGAGAACGCGGACGCAACTCAATGCTTTCGTCCCGGTTCCCTGCTCGGAGATGGCCGAGAACATGCTCAAGGTCAGGGGGATGGTCTACGAGCGCAACTGCAAGAACCTCTACGTCTATGGCAACGACTCAGACTTCTTCGCAAGCTTCCTCAACACCGACGCGCGCCGCCCGATGCGCTCCGGCCTGCTCAATCCTGAAGAGGCCAACAGCCAGCACATGATCCAGCGCATCATCCAGACGCTCGTCCCGCGCGCGCGCCGCAACGAAGTGCTCTGCTTCAGCGTGCCCGGCAACGGCGAGGGCACGGGCGGCAAGCTCGTCTATCACGAGGCGCTCCTGAAGCAGTTCCTACAGACGCTCGGCTACAACGTCAAGCCTCTGAACGAGGGTCAGGCCGTCGTCTTCTCCGAACTTCAGACCGACAACTTCACGGGCATCGGCATCAGTTTCGGCGGCGGGATGTGTAACGTCTCTGTCTCGTTCATGTCGATGCCGATGATTACCTTCAGCGTGCCGAAGGGCGGCGACTACATCGACCGCAACGTCGCAGAAGTGATGGGCGAGCAGAACACGACTAAGGTTCGACTCTACAAGGAAGAGAACCTCGATCTGTCGCGCGCGCCGAAGGACGACATGACGCGCGCCCTGCACATCTTCTACGACGACATGATGAAGTCGCTCATTGACCGCCTGCGCTCGGAGTTCTCGCGCTCAAGCCACCTGCCCAAGGTTGACCGACCGATGACGGTCGCGCTCGCCGGAGGCACGGCCAAGCCCACGGGCTTCCTCGACAAGTTCGAGGCGATGCTGCGCGCCGAGGGCGACTTCCCCGTCGAAGTCTCCGAGGTGAAGATGGCGAAAGACCCGCTCACCGCGACCGCGCGCGGCTGCTACATCGCCGCGCTCTCCGAAACCAAGTAGCGCGCCTCGACTGAAAGCTCGCACGCGGCGAAGTGCCTGACCGACTCCGCCGCGTGCGTTCGACCCTCGCTGACGGGCGACGATTTGCCGCGGGACGTATCAGGCCCCGCGGCCCGCCGTGCTTGCCCCGCGTTCGTCGTGAGGATTTATGAAAGAAGAACTGGAAATAGAGATAGATGTCGAAGAGATTCGCGCGCCATCCACGGTCGCGGGCGGCGCGGCGGCGTGCGTCCTCCCGCCGCAGTTCGCACGCGTGACGGACGCGATAGGACACGACCGCCTTCGCAATCTCGTTACTCAAATCTACTTCAGGCAGATCAAGGCGCTCGGCACTCTTGAGGTCGTCGAGAGGATTCTCACGGACAAGGGCGCGGCTGACGCGGCGCGGCCCTTCGGCGTGCTGAGGCGTCAGTGCGCCGACCTGCTCGCCTATCTCGGCAACGTCATGGAGTCTGCGGACTTTCTCGACGAAGACGTGAGGGATGCGCTCGACGGCATGCGCTTCGTCATCTCGCACGAGATGGCGAAGGTCTTTCGCGTGGACTTCAACTCGCCCGCAAGCGCACCGCAGACACGCGCCGGGCTGACGCGCTCATGGGGTCTGATGAACAACTGCCTTCAGCAGACGGCGATTGCGCTCGCGCAGGCGTTCGACCCGGCGGCGTGCGGCGAGCAGTTGTTCGCCGACTACCAGAGCAAGGTCGAAAACTCGCTCGCGCTCTACCGCGACTTGAACGCCCTGCTCGGCAAGGTCGAGCGAGCGCGCAACTCAAACGGCATACTTCTCAAGCACTCGCTCATCCGTCACGTCGAGCTTTTCCGCGACGAGACGATGCACTTCCTCATGTACAGGGATTGGGCCGAGTTTCAGAGTTTCGTCGAGAAGCTTAAGGGCGCGTTCGAGGAGGTCGAAGGATTCGACGGCGTGCTCAACGAGTTCGCACTCTATCTTGACACGTTGATTCACCACGTCTCGATGCGCGAAGTTCTCAGGCGCGGCGGCGCGGCCGTGGCTCAGGAGGACGGCGCGCTGCCGCTTCGTGCCGATGCACCGCGCGCCGGCCAGCCCGCCGGCTGAAGCGCGGCCCGAATTTTCCCGGAAGGAAACAAGAGTCTATGACGGCCCCGGAAAGCAGCGAGATCGTCTCGGTCGGCAGCGAAGACGTGCTGCCCATCGAACGCAGAGAGCACGAGAGGATAATCGCGTATCTCAGGGCGCGATGGGAGGGGATGCTCGGTTGCCACGAAGGGACGCTGAGCGACATAAGCGAGGGCGGCTGCTTCATAATGTCGGACGCGACGCCCACGGCGAAGGAACTGCTCAGGCTCGAAATCGAGCTTCACACCGGCGAGTGGGTGAAGGTTTGGGGCGAGGTCACGAATCGCTTCGACGGGATCGGCTTCGGGGTCAGGTACACGGAGATTGACGAAGAGCTTGAGCCGGGCAAGTACGACAAGGGCATCGGCCACATCAGGGCTTTGAAGGACGCCGTCGCCGCGCTCAAGAAGTTCGACGCCTCGGTCGTCAGGAGGAACGCGGGCGAGTCGGTCTCGATACTCGTGAGCCTCGCAGAGTACAACTCGCTCCTGATGCTCACGCTGCCGAAGGTGAACAAGGGCATGTTAAATCTGCCCGAATGCCGCAAGAAGACATCCATAAAGCTTTCGGTCGAAGCTTACGCCGACGCGGGCAGGGCTTGGGCCATCATGTCGAAGGGGCCGCAGAGCGCATCCAACCGGTTCACGGCGATGGAGGCGCTCCTCAGAGACCGCTACGCCGCGCCGCCCGA
Organism: Pyrinomonadaceae bacterium; assembly: GCA_035474235.1. Classification (GTDB taxonomy): domain Bacteria; phylum Acidobacteriota; class Blastocatellia; order Pyrinomonadales; family Pyrinomonadaceae; genus QHXN01. Next base: position 3,088 of record DATINM010000108.1, on the reverse strand, counting down.
CATCATCGAGGCGTTCCTGCGCGGCGAGCACCGTCCCGTCCTCAATCACTTCTGGGTAAGAGGCTACATCTACCTCGCGTTCGCGACCTGAGCGAGCGTCTCACACCGCGATCTTAAATCTTACAGACCGACGGGCAGCGCCGCTCAGCCGAGGCCGCGCGGCCCCGCATTTGTGTGTCTCGTCTTTCGGATACTCTCCGAGGGCTTCGTCGCCCGCACTCGACTTGAAGTTGACGACTGTCGCCACGCGCGGATTTCGGAAACGCGCCGCGTGTGTTATATGAGTGCGCGACAAGCTCTCGGATGAATGAGCGAATGCGCGCCGCGCCAAAGTCAGGCGCCGAAAGACCTGTGAAACGATATGTCGAGACGCACTACGCGCCGTAAATTTTTAGAGCGTGCCGGTTTGGGCACGTTCGGCATCGCGCTCGCGCGCGCGTCAGCCGCCGCCGGAAGCGCCGCGAGGCCGCGCGAGATGTTCGTCTACATCGGCACGTACACGACCGGAAAGAGCGAGGGCATCTATCTCTATCGCCTCCTGCTCGCTTCGGGCGAGTTGCAGAAGGTCGGCGTGACCGCAGGCGTCGTCAACCCTTCGTACCTCGCGCTCGACCGCGGCGCGCGCCACCTCTACGCCGTCAACGAGGTGACGGACTTCAAAGGTCAAAAGAGCGGGGCCGTCAGCGCCTTCGCCGTCGAACGCAGCACCGGCGCGCTTCGCTTTCTGAATCAGCAGCCGTCGCTCGGCGGCGCGCCATGCTACGTCACGGCCGCGGACGCAGGGCGGTTCATACTCGTCGCCAACTACGTTGGCGGAAGCGTCGCCGTGCTCCCCGTGCTCGGAGACGGAAGCCTCGGCGAAGCCGTTGACTTCCGACAGCATCGAGGGGCGTCGGGCGTGAACCCCGAAAGACAGGAAGCGCCGCACGCGCACTGCATCGTGCTCGACAAGTCAGAGCGCCACGCATACGTCTGCGACCTCGGCGCGGACAAGGTAATGATCTACCGCTTCGACGCGCGCAAGGGGAAGCTCACGCCGGCGTCGACGCCTTGGGTTCAGACGAAGCCGGGCGCGGGCCCGCGCCACTTCGTCTTCGACCCGCGCGCGCGCCGCGCCTACTTGATAAATGAACTCGGCGCGACCGTGACGGTCTTCGCGCACGACGCGGCGACGGGCGCTCTGCGCGAGATCGAGAGCGTGCAGACTTTGCCCTCCGACTTTAAGGGGGCGAACACGAGCGCCGACATTCACGTCGCGCCCGACGGTCGGTTCCTGTACTGCTCGAACCGCGGGCACGACCACGTCGCCGCGTTCAGAATTGAAGCGCGCACGGGCGGGCTGACTTTCGTCGCGGACGAACCGACGCGCGGGCGTACGCCGCGCAACTTCGCGATTGATCCGACGGGCGAGTTCCTTCTGGTCGCCAATCAGGAGTCCGACACGATAACGACTTTCCGGCGCGACCCGCGGACGGGCGAACTCAGCTTCACGGGGCACGCGGCGGATGTGCCGTCCCCTGTCTGCCTGAAGTTTGTCGCGCCGCGCGCGTGATACCATCGCGCGAACGCGCGCCGCTCTTGCGCCGCGCGCACGTCTTCTCTTTCCGGCTGGCAAGCCCCGCGGCGGCGGCCAACGTAGAAAAACTTCGGAGGTCTTTCGGATGAGTCAGACGTTGACGCTTCGTTCATCGTGTCGGGTGCTGTGCGTTCTGTTGATCGCGTGCGCGGCGGCGGTGCGCGCTCGCGCGCTCGACAACGGGCTGGCGCGGACGCCGCCGATGGGCTGGAACAGTTGGAACAAGTTCGGCTGCGACGTGAGCGAGAAGTTGATACGGGAGATGGCCGACGCGCTGGTCTCGTCGGGGATGCGCGAAGCCGGATACCGTTACATCGTCATTGACGACTGCTGGCAGATTGGCCGCGACGCCGAAGGCAACATCATCCCCGACCCGCAACGCTTCCCTTCGGGGATAAAGGCGCTCGCCGACTACGTGCACTCGAAGGGACTCAAGTTCGGACTCTACTCGGACGCCGGAACGCTCACCTGCCAGAAGCGACCGGGCGGTCGCGGCTACGAGTTTCAGGACGCGCGCCAGTACGCCGCGTGGGGCATTGACTATTTGAAATATGATTGGTGCTCGACAGGCACGCAGAACCAGCAGGCATCTTACGAGATCATGCGCGACGCTCTCTCGAAGGCGGGCCGCCCCCTCGTCTTCAGCATCTGCGAGTGGGGCACGTCGAAACCCTGGACTTGGGCGCGCGACGTTGGAAACCTCTGGCGCACGACCGGCGACATACAGGACTGCTGGGACTGCAAGCGCGACTGGGGCGGCATGGGCTTCGTGCACATACTCGACCTTCAGGACGGACTCGAAGCTTACGCGGGCCCCGGCCACTGGAACGACCCCGACATGCTCGAAGTCGGGAACGGCGGCATGAGCGCCGAAGAGTATCGAGCGCACTTCAGTCTGTGGTGCATTCTGGCCGCGCCGTTGATGGCCGGCAACGACATACGAACGATGTCGCCCGAGACAGCCTCGATACTGACGAACCGAGAAGCCATCGCGGTAGATCAGGACTCGCTCGGACTACAGGGCCGCCGCGTCAAACGCGAGGGCGGCTCCGACGTGTGGGCCAAGCAACTCTCGGACGGTGGCCGGGCGGTCGCGCTTCTGAATCGCGGCGGCAAGCCCGCGCGAATTTCGGTTTTGTGGAACGAGGTCGGATACCCCGCGCACCTCGCGGCTTCGGTGCGTGACCTCTGGGCGAAGAAGGATTTGGGCAAGTTCAACGGCAGCTTCGGCGCAGACGTTCCGGCGCACGGCGTCGTTCTGGTCAAGGTCGAGCCGTAGGCTTTTAATCAGGGGACAAGTGATGCTTGGACGAATCACCTTCGCGCTCTTAGCCGTGCTCGCGACGCTCGCGACGCCGCGCCCGACGACGACGCGCGCGGGCGTCGCCGCCAACGCTCTTTCAAGCAACGTCGCGCAGGCCGAGCGCGACCGCGACGACTCTTCGCGCGTCGCATGGTCGAGGGCCGCGCGGCTGCGCCGCGGCATCAATCTGAGCCACTGGTTCTCGCAGT
>DATINM010000107.1:0-53157 GCA_035474235.1 Pyrinomonadaceae bacterium | reverse complement strand
CCGTTCAGCTACTTCACGGACTTGCTCTCGTCGCTCAAGTCGAACTACCCGCAGCTTCATCTCAAGGCTTGGACGATGGTCGAGCTTGACCACTTCGCGCGCTTCTACAAGATGACGGACGAGGACGTGATCGAACAACTCAAGGCGGCGGGGATGGATTCGTGCCCCGGCGGCGGCGCGGAGATTTTCCGCGAGCCGACGCGTTCGCTTGTTTGCGCGCACAAGACGGACGGCGGGCGCTGGCTCGAACTCTCCGGCAAAGTCCACGCCGCGGGACTCAAGACCAACGCGACGATGCTCTACGGCCACATCGAATCAATCGAAGACCGCGTTGACCACTTCGTCCGGCTCCGCGAGCAGCAGGACAGGTCGGGCGGCTTCCAGTGCTTCATCCCGCTCGCCTTCTACCCGCCGGGCACGCAGTTGTCGCACCTGCCGGGGCCAACGGGCGTCGATTCGTTGAAGACGATGGCCGTCGCGCGCCTGATGCTCGACAACTTCCCGCACATCAAGTCCTACTGGGTGATGTTGGGCAAGCGGCTCGCGCAGGTCGCGCTCCACTTCGGCGCGAACGACCTCGACGGCACGATCACCGAAGGCGGCGAGCTTACAGAAAGCTATTCGGTCGAGACGAACAACGAAGTGAAGATGTCCAAACAGGAGATCGTCTCGCTCATCGAAGACGCCGGGTTAGAAGCTGTCGAGCGCGACACGCTCTACAATCGCGTCGAACGAGAGGCGGCGACCGTCTGAGCGTTTTTCGGCGAAAGGTATTCAAATATGCTCAGGTCAAACTACGTTCTCCTATTACTCCTATGCCTAGCAGCAGCCGTCCACGGCCAAGTTAATGACAAGCTGCCAGAGTACGGTACTCTATCCGAGGTCAAGGATGCTCGGAAGGTCTATGTGCATTCCGAAGATTTAAGCTCGCGCGAACTGATCCTTAAAGAGTTGGCAAATGATAAGCTGCTTGAGGTAGTCGGTAAGCCGGAGGATGCAGAGTTTTTCATCTTTTATGGCAGGTCATTCATTGATAATGGTTACAGTTCTTTCGGTGGAGTATTCGGCGGCGTCTTTGGCAGTGTTACGACGAAGAGTACGTCCGAGTTCGGGGAGTATTACGTTATCAAGCGTGGAGACAAGTTAGAAACGGGCGGGAATCGACCGCGCATCCTCTGGGGTAAACAGAATCTTATAGTAGTTCATGGCAATGCCTTCTTTAAATCAAAACTCCCTGCAAAAGAGGTAACCCGCGAGTTCGTTAAGGAACTAAAAAAAGCGCGGGAAGAAAAGAAATCCGATGACAAGAAAAGCGCGTCGGGGTCATGAAGAGACGCAAGCGGCAAAAAAACGGAGAGCATCCGGCGAGATGCGCCGGGAATACAAGTTCGATTACAGCAGAGCCAAAGTAAATCGTTTCTTGGCACAAGCACAATCTGATACGTTAACGACAATGACAACAGCAACAGAACCACGCACGATAACCGTCGCGCACTCGCCCGACTCGGACGACGCGTTTATGTTCTACGGGCTTGCGACGAACAAGATTGACACGGGCGATCTGAAGTTCGAGCACGTGCTCGAAGACATACAGACTCTTAACGAGAAGGCGACGCGCGGCGTCTATGACGTAACGGCGGTGAGCTTTCACGCATACGCTTACATTTCGGACAAGTACGTTCTGCTGCCGCACGGCGCGAGCATAGGCGAGGGCTACGGCCCAATCGTCGTCGCGCGCGAGCCGCACAAGGTCAAGGACTTGCCGAAACTCAAAATCGCCGTGCCGGGGACGATGACGAGTGCGTTTCTGGCGCTCAAAATCCTTTCGCCGGAGTTCGAGTACGAGGTCGTCCCGTTCGACCGAATCATCGAGGCAGTCGAGGACGGCAAGGCGGACGCGGGGCTTCTGATTCACGAGGGGCAGCTTTTCTACCATAAGCTCGGACTCCGCAAGGTCGTCGATCTCGGCGAGTGGTGGAAGGAGTGGACTGACCTTCCGCTGCCGATGGGCGGAAATTGTATCCGGCGCGAACTCGGCGCGGAGATAATCAAGCGCGTCTCCGGCTACCTGCACGAATCAATCCGCTACTCGCTCGACAATCGACGCGACGCGCTCGCCTACGCGATGCAGTTCGCGCGCGACATGGACACAGACCTCGCAGACCGCTTCGTGGGGATGTGGGTCAATCAACTCACGCTCGACTACACGGAGCGCGGGCGGCGCGCAGTCCAGCGTCTTCTGGACGAGGGCGCGGCGCGCGGCGTCATCCCCCGCCGAGTCGAGGCCGAGTTCGTCGGTTGAGTTCAAAGTTCCGAGTTCAACCTTCAAAGTTAAATGCTTTGGCCTCGAACTTTGAATCTTGAACTCGAAACTTTGAACTTATTCAAATGGCAACAACCTCCGTCGTCGTTGCATCGAAGGTTTTGCTCGGCGGGCTTTTCTACGACTGTTGGCTCGGTTAGAATCTCCGCCGCCGGCTCGTCCTCCAAACTTCCGAAAGAGTATTTTATGAAACAAGTTCTTTTATCGACGCTCGCGTTCGCTGCTCTTTGCGCGGCGACGGCCGCCGGCGCTTCGGTGCAGACCAAGACGGCGTCGGCGACAAACTCGCCCTCGCCCGTCATCAACCGCTCGGGCGCGCCCGCCGACGTTGATCGCATCATACGCACGATGATGCAGAAGGAGACTCTGTTCCGAAAGGCTCTGAACGAGTACGAGTTCAGGCGCGACGCAGTAATCCAGACGCTCGGATGGGGCGGGCAGATTTCCGGCGAGTATCATCGAACCTCGCGCTTCGTCTTCGACGACAGCGGCAACCGCTACGAGAAGATTCTCTTCTTCCCCGCGCCGACGATCTCCGACATCCAGATAACGCCGGAGGACATCGAAAACCTCGGCGGCATTCAAGCCTTCTCGCTCGAAGCCTCGAAGATTAACGACTACACGTTCGCATACGTCGGCAAGGAGAAGATTGACGAGCTTGACCTGTATGTCTTCGACGTGACGCCGAAGGTTCTCTCCGACCCTTCGCTGCTCGAAGCGCTCAAGCGCGACAAGAAGGAGGGCGGCTACTTTCAGGGGCGCATCTGGGTTGACGATCAGGACTATCAGATCGTGAAGGCGCGAGGCAAGAGCGTCCCGGAATTCAAACAGCGATTTCCAATCTTCGACACTTATCGCGAACAGATAGACGGCAAGTGGTGGTTCCCAACCTACACATACGCCGACGAAGACCTGACCTTCAAGAGTGGTCAGACCGTTCACTTCCGCATGAGAATCAAGTTCACAGACTTCGAGCGGCTCAAGGGTCGCGCGACCGTCATCGAAGAGGGCGTGCCCGGCGATGTGCAGGACAAACCCGCTCAGCCCGCCAAGCCCGCGACGACCCCGACGCCGCCGACTTCAAAGCCGAAGCCTTGAAGATTCGTTCGGGTTATTCAAAAAGCGGCGGCGTGAACCTTGAGGCTCACGCCGCCGCTTTTTTTCTTAACCTCATCGGAACGATTTAAGGTTGTACGCCCAACTCCTCGGCGATGAGCGCGCGCGTCCGCTCTGCGAGTCGCTTCACGGCCTCGTCCGTCTTGAGTCCCTCAGTCCCGATGGGCGGCAGCAAGACCATCTCTATCGTGCCCGGACGCGCGACGCCTGTGCCCTTGCCCATCAACTCGTCCGTCTTCTTTATCGCGACGGGCACCACGCGGACGCCCGCCTCGACCGCCATGTAGAAGCCGCCCTTCTTGAACGGCAAGAGTTGACCGGGGCGCGCGCGCGTGCCCTCTGCGAAGACGCCGAACGAGACGCCCGCGCGCAGCCGCTCGGTCGCGGTCTTCGTCGTCCGCATCGCGCGCTCGCGGTTCGAGCGGTCGATGGCGAGGACGTTGACGAAGCCCATGCCGTAGCCGAGTATCGGCACTTTCAGAAGCTCCTTCTTCGCCAGCAGTCCTATGCGCCGCTCGACGAAGCAGAAGAGAGTCGCCGTGTCGAGAAACGAGCGGTGGTTCGCGATGAAGACGTAAGACTCGCGCTGGTTCAGGTGTTCGAGTCCGCTGACCTGCACGCGCGCGCCGCTCAGCCGCAGCCACAAACGCCCTCCGAAGAGCGCCCAAGGGTAAAGTCGTTCGCGCTCGCCCAGAAGTAGCGACGACCCTATCGCCGGCGGGCCGAGCACGAGCAGAAGCGCCGCCGCGACGAACATAGACCACCAGTACCAAAGTCGGCCCGCGAGCGTCGCACGCCTCGCTGTGCTAGACTCTGCCGGCTGTCGCACGCCGCGCTCTCGGCCTTCAATCTCTCTCGGAAGACTTTCAGGATGCACTCGACTGCGTTCCTCCGCCGCCCCGTCTCTTTCGCTTTCGCACTCTGCCTGTGCGCGCTCGTCTTCACTGACGCGAACGCGCAACGACGACGCCCAACGCCGCGCACTTCCTCAGCGACAACGTTGGACGAGAATCTCGCGCGCGTCCCTTCGCCGCAAAGCGTGCTCGGCTTCACGCCCGGCGATAACAGAAAGATCGCCGATTGGAGCCAAATCACCGACTACTTCAAGCGTCTCGACCGCGCGAGCGAACGCGTGCTGGTTCAGACCGTCGGCACTTCGACGAACGGCAAGCCGCTCGTCGCCGCGTTCATCAGCGCGCCTGAGAATATACGCGAACTCGACAAGTATCGCGACATCCAGCGCAGGCTCGCAGACCCGCGCCTCGTCACCACGCCCGCCGAGCGCGAACGCTTGTTGCGTGAAGGCAAGACGGTCGTCGCCGTCTCGTGCTCAATTCACTCGAACGAGATCGTAGCCTCGCAGATGTCAATGCAGTTGGCCTACGACTTGGCGACAGCGCGCGACGACGACACGCGCGAGATTCTCGACAACACGATTCTCATACTCATCCCCTCGCCCAATCCCGACGGCGTTGACATCGTCGCCGACTGGTATCGAAACTCGCTCGGGCATCCGTGGGAAGGAACAGACCCGCCGGAGATTTACCACCACTACGCCGGCCACGACGATAACCGCGACTGGTTCATGCTCAACCTCGCGGAGACGCGCGCCGTCACGCGTCTGTTCTGGAAAGAGTGGTTTCCCGAAATCGTTTACGACATTCATCAGCAGGGGCAGACAGGCTCGCGCTTCTTCGTCCCGCCGTTCTACGACCCGCCGAACCCGAACATCGCGCCGCTCCTGCTGCGCGAGGTCGGACTCATCGGCCACAAGATCGCGGCGGACGAAGAGGCCGCGGGCTTCCGCGGCGTCGCCACGAACTCGCTTTATGATACGTGGTGGCACGGAGGCTTCCGCACCGCGCCCTACTTCCACAACTCCATCGGCATCCTCACCGAAGCCGCGAGCGCGCGAATAATGACGCCCGCACGAATCGCGCCCGAACAGCTTGCGCGTTACTCGACGCGCGGCCTTCCCTCGGCGCTCCCCGACAGTCCGCTGACAAATTTTCCAGACCCGTGGCCGGGCGGCGAGTGGCACGCCTCGGAGATTCGCGACCTCGAACTTACAGCCGTGCGCGCAGTCCTCTCGATGGCCGCGAAGTACCGCGTGCGATACCTTCGGAACTTTTACGAACTGGGCGTGCGCGCGCTCGACTGGCCGCCGCGCGCCGCAAACGAGAAGCAGAGCGGCGCGCATGATGAGGATGTGCTCGCCTACATCATCCCCGCCGGACAGGGCAGAGATGAGAACGTCGCAAAGATGATTGGCACTCTCGTCGAACAAGGCGTCGAAGTTTATCGGATGGATAGAGAGCTTCATCTGACGCTCGCCGACTCGCACGGGACGATCTACAACGACGCGCAGGATAGCCCGCCCGAATGGCCCTTGGGCAGCTACATCATTTTTCTCAGGCAGCCTTACCGCACAGACGTGCAGGCGCTCTTCGAGAAACAGATTTACCCCGACCGCATCTCAGGCGGCGCTCCCGAAAGACCCTACGACGTTGCGGGCTGGACGCTGCCGATGCAGATGGGCGTCGAGGCGCTCCCCGTCGCAAGCATACGCGAGTCTGAGTCGGAGCGACGCTTGACGCTCGTCCGCGACGAATCGGAAGCGCGCCGCGATTTGGGTTTGATCTCCGGCGCCAAGACGATGGAATGGACAGACCGCGCACACGCCGTCGCCGTCGTCAAAGACATCTCCCCGATTCGTAATCCGCTGACGAAGCCAGTCCGTCTCGCGCTTTACAAAAGCTGGACGGCCTCGATGGACGAGGGCTGGACGCGCTGGCTCTTCGACACCTTCAACGTGCCGTACACGTCTTTGCGCGACGCGGACGTGCGCGGCGGAAGTCTTCGGGAGAAGTTCGACGTGATCGTGCTTCCTTCGATGCGTATGCGCGAGATAGTCGAGGGCCGTGCGAAGGAAACAGCGCCGCAGGAGTTGACGGGCGGCATCACGGACGCGGGCGTCGAGAACCTTCGCCGCTTCGTCGAGGACGGCGGCACGCTCGTCTGCTGGGACGAGTCAACCGAACTCGCCATCAAGCGCTTCCGGCTGCCCGTCCGAAACGTCCTCGAAGGTCTGAAGCCTTCGGACTTCTACTGCCCCGGCTCGATACTCCGCATCGAGGTTGACACCGCGCACCCGCTCGCGCGCGGACTCCCGCATCTCGCGGACGCATACTTCATCAACAGCGCCGCCTTCGAGGTGACGGATGCGTCGCGCGCACAGACGGTCGCGCGCTACGCCGAGCGCAAGGAGGACGTTCTGCGTTCGGGCTGGCTCCTCGGCGCGCAGTACCTCGCCGGGCGCGCGGCCATCGTCGAGACGGCACTCGGCAAAGGCCGCGTCATCCTCATAGGCTTCCGCCCGCAGCACCGCGGCCAGACGTGGGGCACATTCCCCTTCGTCTTCAACGCCATCAGCCGTTGAGTTCAAAGCCCCGCGCCGCAAGCCCGAAGTTGAAGCCCGAGGTTCGACCGATGAAAATATTTAGAATGATTGAACTCGGCGGCGGGATCGCGACGGCTTTGCTCGGAGTGGCATTGTCTCTCTACGTCATGAAGCCGGCCATAACCCCTTCAGATTACTTGGGGCTGTTCAGCGTGATGACCTGCGCGTCGCTCTTTGTGGCCGTCGGCGCGTATGCCCACACGGTCAGCCGTAACTCTTGGGGGCGGATTCCGGTTTGGGTCGGCGGTATAATTCTTATCTATAAGACCGCGGCGCTGCTCGTGCATGTGCCGGTAGGTTTATACTTCCTCGGGTGGGTCGGGTTATTTTTAGTGCTGCCGGGAGTGGCGGCTGCTCTGACGGTCGTTGCGTCGCTCTTTTCAGTCTCGTGGGCGAAGAAATGAGTGACCACAGCGGCGCGCTCCGGCCACCTGTCAAGGGAATTCGCCCGCCGTCCGCTTCGATGGATTTGTTGCCAATTATTTGATTGACATCCACGGTCAATCAATTTATATTGGGCGCTCCATAAATGCTCTTGATTGAAGTTTTCATTTTCTCGCCCCTTGAGCTTCTCACTTTTTGATAAAGAGATTTGTGACGTAGCCTAGTCCTGCCGAGCGGTCACACACGAGTTTCCCAAAGCATCATCAAAGCTTTTCGCAAAAGGGCGTGGCGTGTCTTCGGAGAGGGCCGGGAGGATTCATCTCATGTTCAGGGGAACTTGAAACAGACGAAGGCCCGCTCATCACCTGCAAGTGATGAGCGGGCCTTTTGTGACATTACAACCCCTGTCCCGTTCGGCGCAAGGGATGCATTGCCCAGCAGCACGCATCTTACCGCAGAACGGGGCAGGACTCAATAACTTCCCTCTCGGGACTGCCCCATCATGTGTACGCTTTGCCGTCCAGCGGACTCCTGCAAGAGACTCCCTTCGGCCAATAGGCGACCGGCGCTCGTCAGTCGCAGCCCTGATCCCGCGCGGCTTATTACCTCCGATCCGAGAAGGCTCCGCGCCGTCGCGAAGCGGCTCGCCGGCGCAGGCTCCGCGCCGAGTCGTCTCTTATTGTTAGCTGTCGGTTTGATTATCTTCATCGTCGCAGGTTTCCCGGCTCGCGCACAGGATTCTTCGGCGGCGAAGACGGCTGAAGCCGGCGCAGATGATAAGACCGAGGAGAGGGCGTATGCGCTGCTTGAAGATGTCATCGTCAAAGCGCAGACCTTGAGACTCGCGGAGAACCGCATCAGGTTCAAGACGGCTGCGGCCTGCCTGCTCTGGCCGCGCGACGAGAGCCGCGCGCGCACAATCATAGTGGAGAACATGAATGCGCTCGCGACCCTTCTCGCGAGCGCGGACAAAACCGACCCACGGTTCGCAGACCGGAGACAGGCGTACACGATTCTACGTTACGAACTGGTGCGGATGATCGCGTCGCGCGACGCGAAACTGGCCCTCAATTTCTTACGCGCGACGCGACAGGAGCGGCCCTCCGCCTCAGCCCCCGACCCGGAACTCGCGCTGGAACTGACCTTGGCCGCCGAGGTCGCCCCCAAGGACGCGAAAGAGGCAGCGCACATCGCCGAAGAGAGCTTGAACAATGGTGTGGCCGCCGAACTGCTCAACGTGCTGGACAAGATGAGCACGGCAGACCGCGAGGCAGCGACGGCGCTTGCGACCGATATTATCAAGAGGCTGCAATCAGAAGACCTCACCTCCGACGGCGATGCCGCCGTCGTCGCCGCCGGTCTCCTGAGCATGACGCGCACGCCCCGCGCCGACTCTCCCGCCGCGCCCGACCATGCAGATTCAGACGCACAGGCCGGGCGCGCCTTGATAACGGTTGACGAGCAGACCCGCAGGGATTTGATTAGCGCGGTCGCAGCAGGCGCGGCGGCGATGCCCGCCAGCCGCATGTCAAACGCCCACATCCTCTTTAACAGCCTGCCCGCCGTCATGCCGGAGTTGGAGAAGTATGCGGCGGGCCAGTTGGCCGCCATCCGCGCGAAGTCGGATGAGTTCAGGCGCTCGCTCGACCCGACCACCAGAGCTTGGCAGAAGTACGAGGACTTGAGACAGCAGGGTTCTGCCGACGCACTGCTTGAGGCGGCGGCAAAAGCTCCGCCGGAGGTCGGCGATGAGTTGTATGCCGACGCCGCTTTCAAAGTGCTCGACGGCGACGACCCGGAGCGAGCGCGCCAAATCATCAACAGCATCTCCGACCCGCAGCGGCGCGCGCTTAAAGGCAGAATGCTCGAACAACAACTGCTCGAACGTTCGCTGCTGCGCGGCAAGCTGGAAGACGCTGAGCAGCGCATCCCGCCCGACGCCACCGTGGAAGAGCGCCTCTCGACGCTTCTCTACCTTTCAACCATCGCGACGCAGAGAAAGGAGTCGGCCCTCGCGCGACGCTTCATCTCGGATGCGATGAGTCTGGTCGGCGGTCGCGTCCGCAACGGCTTTCAGTTCTCGGCGCGTCTACAGATAGCGCGCGCCCTCTCGGCCAACGAGCCTCAGCGGGGCTTCGCAATCCTCGACGATCTCGCAGACCAACTCAACGACCTGCTTGCCGCCGCCGAAGCTGTGGACGGCTTCGGCCCCGACTGCTTCAACGACGGGGAACTCAAGCCGTTCGCAGGAAACATGTGGGGGGAATTGGTGGGACAGTTCGGCGAGGTGCTGGCAGCGCTCGCGCCGAAGGACTCGGAGCGGGCTGTCTCAATCGCGCGGAAGTTTCAGAGGGACGAGGTGAGCGCTTCCGTGTCGTTGCGCGTGGCCGAGCGCGTGTTGTCCGACGCCGAGGCGAAGAGGCGCGGCCACGCGTTGGCAGGCGCGCGATAGCCTGTAGGCGGGCTCCGGCGCGGCGCGCGAAAAGTTTCAGGAGGTCGCCGGCAGGTGCACACGGGGCGACGCAATTACCCGGTCGCCCGCCGCAGCACACAGGTGGTTTTGTTCTATCAGATGGTTGGAGCTTGCTTTAGAAGGAGGAGACAGAAGATGAGAACGGCTCTGAGAAAAAATCTGGGGCTGACACTAGTGGTCGGCCTGATCGTTGTCCTCGGGGGGACGGCGCTGGTGATGAAGGGCGTGGGCGCGTCGGTGGTCGTGCCGGCGGGCTACGACACCTTCACCACGCCCGCCGACGCGCAGACCTACGACAACTTTTCTTCGCACCCGATTGACGCCGGCTTCTTCGGGCCGGGGTCTTTGCAGTACACAGGGGGGCTTACGCTCAAAGGCGGGCCGCCCGTTGACCAGACCCGCTGGGGCAGCGCCGACACGGTCATACGGCGCGTTGGCGACGTGACCGTGCCGGGCGACACGTCGCTCACAGTACAGGGTCTTTCCTTTGTGAGCGCCTCGCCGATCACGGTGCAGTTCTCCGACGGGCACAACGAGCAGTGGGACGTTACCGTCAACCAGTCCACGGCCACGAGTTCCGCCGGGAATATGCACTTCAACTCCGACGGCACGTTCAATTCGAGCCTGTCCATCTACCCGAAATACACATTCACGAGGGCAGGAAGCACGACGCGCACGCTCGACACCGGGAGCGGCGGCGGCGGCGCGCCGATTAACCTCTCAAGCAGCAACGGCACGTGGTCGCAGTCCGGCTCGGTGACGGTGATTAATCCCGGCTCGGAGCAAAGCCTCCTCGCCAGCCACCACGTCCAACCGACGCCGACGCCGTGCCCGTCGCCCATGCAGGGTGCAGTATCGCCGTCGCCTTCACAGAAGTCCGCCACCACGACCCAGCAGGCGGTGGCAATCAACAGGTGCATAGCAACCACGCAGCAGTAACGCGGTAACTCACGCTTGAACGCTCGGCGTGCCGGGGCGGCTGTCAAAGGTCGCCCCGGCACACGGCAATCAATACTTCGAGTCGGCGCGGGGTTGACCGTTGTAAACCATTCGATGAGAAGGCTCCGCAAAATCATCTTCGGCATCTCGTCCGAAGAGGCGAGCGTCAGGCGTCGCGGCTTCTGTTGCCACGACGAGCGCGCGCGCGTGAGGCTTGAGAGAATCGGCCTAACTTTCCTTCAAGGCTATCACGCGGCGCTTGAGGCTGAAGATGACGAGATGCTCGCGCAGCGGCTGGAAACGATGGAGCCGGAGCTTCGCGGGTTCGCTTTTGAAGGGGCCGCGATGGGGCTGGCCCTACTCGACTTTCTTAAACCTTGGGGGCGCGGGCGTCTCAAGCCCTTCATCGAAGGGGCGGGCGCGGCGCACGTGTACATGCTCTACGTCGGCGCGGGCTGGATGCTGGCGCGGCTCAGACGCAACCCTGCGCGCGCGCTGAGAAACTTCGACCCGCTGCTCGGCTGGCTGGCGGTTGACGGCTACGGCTTTCACGAAGGCTACTTCAAGTGGCCCGCCTACATCACGCGGCAGGAGCGTCCACCTCGCCTGAGCGGCTACGCGCTGCGTGCATTCGATCAAGGTTTGGGGCGGAGCCTCTGGTTCGTCGAGGGCGCGGACGCCGGAAGAGTGGTTGACGCCGTCGCCGCGTTTGCGCGGGAGCGTCAGTCCGATCTCTGGAGCGGCGTCGGCCTTGCGTGCGCTTACGCGGGCGGCGCGGACGACGCCGGACTCGAACACTTGCGCGCCGCAGCCGGGCTGTTCGCCCCGCAACTCGCGCAGGGCGCGGCCTTCGCGGCGAAGGCGCGGCAGCGCGCCGGCAACAAAGCGTCTCACACGGAGACGGCTTGCCGCCTCTTGTGCGGGACGACGGCAGACGCGGCGGCTGAAGTGACCGTTGTCGCCGCGCGTCTTCTCCCGCGCGACGGCGAAGAGCCTGCCTACGAGACTTGGCGGCAAAGGATTGCAAGCGAACTGGCGTTCGCCATAGTTCCAGCCGCGCAGCGCAGGCCGAATGGAAAGGCTTCGGCTGGCCTTCATGCGGCCCCGGCGGGGCGCGCGGTGTAAGGGAGCGTGCCGGATGGTGCATGGATAAAGGAGCAAGTCAGATGAAGACGTTGACAAAAGGCTTGCGGCATTACGCGGCGCACATCGTTGCGGTCGCCGTAGTCTTGACGATCTACGGGCTGGCGCGGCTGCCGCAGGTGTCGAGGGCCGAGCGCGCGACGTTGGCCGCGCGCTTTGCCTTCGAGCAGCACGCGCTGCCGGAGTTGAATCAATCCTCCCGCATCGCACGATCCGTCCATCCTTCGATGAAAAACGTCTCGGCGTGGATTTCTTCAGTCGGCGCGGCGGTCGCGCTCGGCGACCTTGACGGGGACGGGCTACCCGACGACGTGTGCTACGTGGACACAAGGAGCGATCAGGTCATCGTCGCGCCCGTGCCGGGTACGCCCGCACGTTTTGCGCCCTTCGAGTTGAACGCCGGAACGCTGCCTTACGACTCCGCGACGATGGCCCCGATGGGCTGCCTCATGGGCGACTTCAACGAGGACGGCCTCGAAGACGTGATGGTCTATTACTGGGGGCGGACGCCCATTCTCTTCATGCGGCGCGCTGTGCCCTCGTCGCCCGCGCTTTCGCGCGACGCATACGTCGCGCGCGAGCTAGTCGCCACGCCGGAGCGCTGGTACACCAACTGCGCGACGCAGGCAGACCTCGACGGCGATGGACACATTGACCTCGTCATCGGGAACTACTTCCCCGACGGCGCGCGCATACTCGATGCGAATGCCGGAGGACGCGAGGCGATGGCCGAGTCGCTCTCGCGCTCCTTCAACGGCGGGCGCAATCGCCTGCTGCTGTGGGCCGGCTCGGCGGGGGGCGCGGAGCCGGGCGCGCGCTTTGAAGAGGCGAAGGGCGTCCTCGACGACGAGGTGGCGAAGGGTTGGACGCTCGGCGTCGGCGCGGCAGACCTCGACGGCGACCTGCTGCCGGAAATCTACTTCGCCAACGACTTCGGCCCCGACCGCCTTCTGCACAATCTCTCGACGCCCGGCCACCTCCACTTCGAGCTACTCGAAGGCCGGCAGAGTTGGACGACACCGCACTCGAAGGTGCTCGGGCGCGACTCATTCAAAGGCATGGGCGTTGACTTCGGCGACATCAACGGCGACGGACTGCTCGACATCTACGTCAGCAACATCGCCGACGAGTACGCGCTCGAAGAGAGTCACTTCGTCTGGGTCAACACGGGCCAAGTCGAGTTGATGAAGAAGGGCGTCGCGCCGTTCGTCGAGCGCAGCGAACAACTCGGCCTCGCGCGTAGCGGCTGGGGATGGGACGCGCGGCTCGTGGACTTCGACAACGACGGCATTCCGGAGGCGCTTCAGGCGACAGGCTTCGTCAAAGGCAACACAGACCGCTGGCCCGAATTGCAGGAGGTCGCCATGAGCAACGACCAATTGCAGGGCGACCTGCGCATCTGGCCGCGCCTCCAACCGGGCGACGACCTGAGCGGCCACGGGCACAATCCTTTCTTCGTGCGCGCGGCGAACGGGCGCTACTACGACCTCGCCGCCGACCTGAATTTAGACCAGCCGCAAATCACACGCGGCATCGCGGTCGCCGACGTGGACGGCGACGGGCGTCTGGATTTCGCGCTGGCGAATCAGTGGATGACTTCCTACGTTTACATCAACCGGAGTCGCCAAGCAGCGAGCTTCCTCGGACTCAACCTGCTCCTGCCGCCCGACGGCGAGCGGGCCGGCGCGAAGACGACGGAGCGCGCCGGCATGCCCGGCCCAGACCTTCGAGGCTATCCGGCCATCGGCGCGCACGCGACCATCTATCTTCCCGACGGGCGGCGCATGGTCGCGCAGGTTGACGGCGGCAGCGGCCATTCGGGGAAGCGCAGTCCGGGTCTGCACTTCGGCCTCGGCCAACTCCCGAAAGAGACGCCGCTCAGGGTCGATCTCGACTGGCGCGACGCGCAGGGGCAGCCGCATCACGAGACGCTGCGGCTCGGCGCGGGTTGGCACACGGTTCTGCTCGGAAGTTAGACGGGTGTGAGTTCACGCGCGCGACGGCGACGCAAGGCGCGAACGCCGTGAGATAAGGAAGTGCCACTTTTGTGAGGTTGAAAAGATGAGCGACAGGCAGAACGAGGATCAGGCGAAACGTCTGGGCGGCCTGCGGCGCTTCGCCGCGGCGATCAC
Organism: Pyrinomonadaceae bacterium; assembly: GCA_035474235.1. Classification (GTDB taxonomy): domain Bacteria; phylum Acidobacteriota; class Blastocatellia; order Pyrinomonadales; family Pyrinomonadaceae; genus QHXN01. Next base: position 39,187 of record DATINM010000107.1, on the reverse strand, counting down.
CATCCTCAACATTCTGGGCCACACCGTCTTCGGCTTCGAGCCGGCATGGGCGCAACCGCTCGTGGCGCTGGCTACGGCCTACGGCATGGAGTTGCTGCTCGAAGCGGTGGGCGCGTGGGCGCACAAACGCCGCCCGAAATTTCTGGGAACGCCGCGCGAGTTCGTTGACTTCCTGCTCCCGGCCCACATCACCGCGCTCGCCGTGGCCATGCTGCTCTACGCGGACGAGCAGTATTGGATGATCGCCTTTGCGACCGCCGCCGCCATCGCCTCGAAGACAATGCTGCGCGCGCCGGTCGGGCGCGGTCGCCGACACTTCTTCAACCCGTCCAATTTCGGCATCACGATAACGCTGCTTCTCTTCCCGGTCGTCGGCATCGCGCCGCCCTACCAGTTCACCGAACTCTTCAGCGGCGCGGGCGATTTCGTACTACCGTGCATCATCATCGCGAGCGGCACTTTCCTGAACGCGAAGTTCACGGGACGGCTCCCGCTGATCGCGGCGTGGCTGTGTGGCTTCGCGCTGCAAGCATGCGTGCGCAGCCTCGTCTTCGGCACGCCGGCGGTCGCCGCGCTGACGCCGATGACGGGCGTGGCCTTCATCCTCTTCACCTTCTACATGGTGACAGACCCGGCCACAAGCCCCGCCCGCAAGCGCAGCCAGATTCTCTTCGGCGCGGGCGTCGCCGCCGTCTACGGCTTCCTCGTCGTCTGTCACATAGTCTTCGGACTCTTCTTCTCACTCACAATCGTCTGCGCGCTGCGCGGCGTGCGCCTCTACGCCGACGCCTTCGAGGTGCGACAGCAGGAGCGCGCGCGGCTAGTCGTGCAATCGCCCGCCGCCGCCAACGAGGCTTGAACGATGAAGGTCGCGGGCAGGGTTTGAGTGACCGGGTAGGCGGGCGAGGTTTCGATGATGAAGAAGAGATGAAGGTAATGATGAAGAGATGAAGGTAATGATGAGGAAGAGATGAAGGTCACGAGCGAGGGTTGAATGATGAAGAGCGGTATCGCAATCGTCGGCATGGCCTGTCGCTACCCGGACGCGAGTTCGCCCGACGAGTTGTGGGCGAACGTGCTCGCCGGACGGCGCGCGTTCCGGCGCATCCCGCCGGAACGTTTGCGCGTGGAAGACTACTTCGCGGCTGACGCTCAGGCGGAGGACAAAATTTACTCTTCCGAGGGCGCGTTCATCGAGGGCTACGAGTTCGACCGCGTCCGTTTCCGCATCGCCGGGAGCACGTTCCGCTCGGCAGACCTCGCGCACTGGCTCGCGCTCGACACTGCGGCGCGCGCGCTCTCGGACGCGGGGTTCGCGGACGGCGAGCGGCTGAGTCGCGAGTCCGCAGGCGTCTTCCTCGGAAACACTCTGACCGGCGAGTTCTCGCGCGCGAACGCGTTGCGCCTGCGCTGGCCCTACGTCCGTCGCGTCGCCGAGGCCGAGTTGATCGAACAGGGCATGCCGGCGGACGAGCGCCGCGACTTTCTCGCACGATTTGAAGAAGCCTACAAGCGGCCGTTCCCGGCGGTCGGCGCAGAGACGCTGGCCGGCGGGTTGTCGAACACCATCGCGGGTCGCATCTGCAATCACTTCGACCTCAAGGGCGGCGGCTACACGGTTGACGGCGCTTGCGCCTCGTCGCTGCTGGCGGTGACGAGCGCGTGCTCGGCGCTCGTCGCGGGCGACCTCGACGCGGCGCTGGCGGGCGGCGTTGACTTAAGTATCGATCCCTTCGAGTTGGTCGGGTTCGCAAAGGCCGGGGCGCTGGCGAGGGACGAGATGCGCGTCTTCGACCGGCACTCGGCGGGCTTCTGGCCCGGCGAAGGGTGCGGGTTCGTCGTCCTGATGCGGCTCGAAGACGCGCTCGCGCAGTCGCGCCGCGTCTACGCAGTCGTCAAGGGCTGGGGCGTCTCGTCCGATGGCAGCGCCGGCATCACGCGCCCCGAAGCCGAAGGTCAGATGCTCGCCCTCGAACGTGCATACAGGCGCGCGGGCTACGGCGTCGAGACGGTCACTTATTTTGAAGGCCACGGCACGGGCACGAGCGTCGGCGACTCGACGGAGTTGAAGGCTCTTTCGGCGGCGCGGCGGCGGGCCGACGCCAGCGCGCCCGCCGCCGTTATCGGCTCGGTGAAGGCCAACATCGGCCACACGAAAGCGGCGGCGGGCATCGCGGGGCTTTTGAAAACCGTCATGGCGCTGCACACGCAGATGCTACCGCCCACGACCGGATGCCGGGAGCCGAGCGCGGAATTGTCTGGGGCGGAGCCGGCGCTACGCGTGCTCCGTAAGGGCGAGCGTTGGCCGCAGGAACTACCCTTGCGCGCGGGCGTGAGCGCGATGGGATTCGGCGGAATCAACACACACGTTACGCTCGAAGGCGCGGGCGGCGCGCGTCGTCGCACCGTCAGCACGCGCGAAAGTGCGTTGCTCGCGTCGGCGCAGGACGCCGAGTTGTTCCTGCTCGCCGCGCCCGACCGGGAAGGCTTGCTCGGACGCATCACCCGTCTACTAGGCTTCGCCTCCCGCCTCTCAATGGCGGAGTTGACCGACCTCGCCGCCGCCCTTGAAGGAACGCTCGTCGAAGAGGCGCGCACAGACGCACACAGGTGGCGCGCCGCCATAGTAGCGCCCACGCCCGCAGAGTTGGCCGCTCGCCTGCAAACGCTTCGCGGACGAGTAGCCGACACGTTCATTGATACTTCCGTGGACGCACCTTGCGTTATCAAGCTCGATGCAAGTGAAGGCATCTTTCTCGGCGCGGGTGCGGGCGTTGCTCGCGTCGGTCTTCTTTTTCCGGGGCAGGCTGCGCCGGTCTATCTGAGCGGCGGCGCTCTCTCTCGACGCTTCGAGTTCGTGGAGGACTTGTACGCGCTCGCGCGACTGCCGGCGGCTGGCGACACGCGTGCGACCGCGCTGGCGCAGCCTTCAATCGTCACCGCTTCGCTGGCCGGCTTGCGCGTGCTCGACAGGTTAGGCGTCGAAGCGAGTGTGGCCGTCGGGCACAGCCTCGGCGAACTAACAGCGCTGTGCTGGGCGGGGGCGATGGATGAGCGCGAGTTGCTGCGCTTGGCTTCGCTCCGAGCGCGCGCGATGACAGAAGGCTGCGGCGTCGATGGGAAGATGGTCAGCATCAAGGCAAGTCCCGCGGAAGTCCGCGCCGCGTTGAACGGCGACCGCGTCGTCATCTCAGGCTTCAACTCGCCGAGCCAGATCGTCGTCGCCGGAGAGTCGGCGGCGGTTGACAAGTTCGCTGCGCGCGTCAAAGCGCGCGGGCACGGCGTCGTCGGCCTCAACGTCTCGCACGCCTTCCACTCGCCGCTCATGTCGGATGCCGCCGTGCTCCTCGCGACCGGCCTCAGAGACGAAGAGTTCCGGCGCTTGAAAGGCAAGGTCATCTCCACTATCACCGGCACCACAATTCCCGCTGAAGAAGACCTGCGCGAGTTGCTCTGCCGGCAACTCACCGCGCCGGTTCGCTTCGTGGAAGCGGCGATGGCGGCAGCCGCCGAGGTGGATTTATTTGTCGAGGTCGGGCCGGGAGAGATACTGGGACATCTCGTCTCCGAGTTTGTTGATAAACCCTGCGTCTCGCTCGCCGCGGGCGGCGAGTCGCTTCGGGGGCTGCTCAAAGCGGCGGGGGCCGTCTTCGCGTCGGGCGCGTGCGTTGATCCGAGCGTGCTGTTCGCCGGACGCATCGCAAAACCCTTCAGCCTCGACTGGCAGCCGCGCTTCTTCGTGAATCCCTGCGAGCTTGCGCCCGCGCCTGAAGACGAGACGCTGCGTGATGCCGGAGACAGCGACGACTTCGAGAGGCGCGCGGGCTTTGAGCGCAGTAATGATTTTGAAAGCGGCGCGCGGCGCGACCCTGCCGCAGTTGAAGCGCGCGCGGACGCGCTTGAATCGCCCGCGGACGCGGCGAACGAAACTGCGCTGGAAATTGTGCGCCGCCTTGTCGCCGAACGCGCGGAACTGCCCCTGTGCGCCGTCGAAGACGAGCACACGCTTCTGGGCGATCTTCACCTCAATTCGATAACGGTGAGCCAGATGGTAATCGAGGCCGCGCGCAGCCTTGGGTTGCCGCCGCCGGTCGCGCCGACCGAGTACGCTCACGCAACGGTCGCGGAGGTGGCCGCGGCGCTGGAAGACTCGGACGCGAACGGCGTCGGCGTGACTGTCGAGCAACATCCTTCTGGCGTGGAGGCGTGGATTCGTAGCTTCACGGTCGAACTGGTCGAACAGCCTTTAAACGGCAGCCACGAACTGACGGGAGATGGCGTCTGGCATGTCTTCGCGCCCGACAGTCACCCTCTCGCGTCGCGTTTGCGGGAGGCGTTCGCGCATTGCGGGAGCGGAGGAACGGTCGTCTGCCTTCCGCCGGAGGCCGACGAGCGATGCGTCGGTCTGTTGCTCGAAGGCGCGAGGGCCTCCGCGGCGGACGAGAGCGCGGGCCGATTCGTACTCGTCCAGCACGGGCGCGGCGCGGCGGCCTTCGCGCGGACACTAAAAATGGAGATGCCGCGCGCGAACGTCTGTGTAGTGAACGTGCCGCCTCTTCACGAGCGCGCCGCCGAGTGGGTGCTGGCCGAGGCATGCGCCGCCGACGGTTATGCGGAAGCGCATTACGACGAGGCAGGCGTCAGGCGAACTCCGGTGCTGCGGCTGGTGCCGTCCGAAGGGACGTGCGTAGCGTCGCGCGAAGTGCGCTGCGAGTCACCTCTGGGCCCCGAAGACCTCTTGCTTGTGACCGGCGGTGGCAAGGGCATCGCGGCTGAATGCGCTCTTTCACTCGCGCGCGAGACGGGTGCGCGTCTCTTGCTGCTCGGACGCTCGCGGCCTGAAGAGGACGCGGAGTTGTCGGCTAACCTGAAAAGAATCGAGGCCGCCGGAATCAGCTTCCGCTACTTCGCCGCAGACGTGACGGACGCCGCGGCGGTGCGCGAGGCGGTCGCGTGTGTCGAGGCTGAACTGGGCGGCGTAACCGCCATCCTGCACGGCGCGGGCGTGAACACGCCGCGTTTGTTGAGTGCGCTCGACGAGGAGACGTTTCTGCGCACGCTGGCCCCGAAAGTCTCCGGCGCTCGCAACGTGCTCGCCGCCGTTGACGCGGAACGCCTGCGGCTGTTCGTGACCTTTGGCTCCATCATTGCGCGCACGGGGATGCGCGGCGAGGCTGACTACGCGGTCGCTAACGAGTGGCTCGCAGACCTGACCGCGGACTGGCAGTCCGCGCACCCTCGCTGTCGCTGTCTCGCCGTGGAGTGGTCTGTCTGGTCTGGCGTCGGCATGGGTCAGCGTCTTGGCCGTGTGGACGCATTAGTTCAACAGGGCATCACGCCCATCACCGCGGACGAAGGCATCCGCGTTTTTCGTCAACTGCTCAACCATCGCTCGCTTCCGACGGCGGTCGTCGTCACGGGACGCTTCGGCGAGCCGCAGACTCTAAAGGTCGAGCGCCCCGCGCTCCCGCTCCTTCGCTTTCTTGAGGAGTGCAGAGCCTATTATCCCGGCGTCGAGTTGATTGTCGAAGCCAGACTATCGGAGGAGACCGACCCGTACCTGCGCGACCACGTTTTTCAGGGCGAGCAACTCTTCCCCGCCGTGTTGGGCTTGGAGGCGATGGCGCAGGCAGCCGGGGCGCTCGCCGGTAAGAGCGTCCCGCCGAGCTTCGAGGAGGTGAGGTTCGAGCGGCCCGTCGTCGTCCCGCGCGGCGCTTCCACGCTCATACGCGTCGCCGCTCTCGCGCGCGCGACAGGCGAAGTCGAAGTCGCGCTACGCTCAGAGCAGACGGCTTTTCAGGTTGACCACTTCCGCGCCGTATGCCGCTTCGACGAAACGCGCGCCGACGCCCTGTTCGCGAATGAAGAAACGCACAGCACTAATGAGACAAGCGATTCCCCGTCTTACTTGGAGGCGATAGCTTATCCGGCGACGATAGACGCAGACCCACTGCGCCCGGAGTCGCCAAGCGCCCTCGCAGATCTCTTATCGACGGAGTTGCCGCGCGTCGCGCTCGAACCGGCGCGCGACCTTTACGGCGGACTCCTATTTCACGAAGGACGTTTTCGTCGCTTGCGCGGATACCTGCGGCTGTCCTCGAACGCTTGTGTCGCCGAGATCGAGCGCGACGGCAAAGCGATCTGGTTCGGGCGCTACATGCCCGGCAAACTTCTGCTCGCAGATCCCGGACGGCGCGATGCCACGATTCACTCCATACAGGCTTGCGTGCCGGGCGCTGTGATCCTGCCGGTCGGGGTCAGGAGATTGGAAGTCGCCCCGCGGCAGACTACAGGGGACTGTGTCGTCAACGCGCTTGAGAGGGCGTTCGACGGTCAGACTTTCACTTACGATGTTGAAGTGAAGGGGCCGGACGGGATTCTGTGGGAGCGTTGGTCGGGTCTTCGCCTTCGGGTAATAGACGGGGCAGCTTTTCAAGGGCCTTGGGCCGCGCCGCTCGTCGGGCCTTACGTCGAGCGCCGCGTAAGAGAGTTGATTCCGAGCTTCGCCGTCTCCGTGGCCGTCGAGCGTGACGCCTCCGTGGGCGAGCGCCGCTTACGGAGTGACCGCTCCATCCGGCGCTTGCTCGGTCGAAACGTCAAGCTTACGCGGCGGCCCGACGGCAAACCGGAACTTCGACTCGATGGCACGCCGGAGCTTTCGTCGCGTCAACACGTCTCCGTCTCACACTGCCACGATCTGACGCTGGCGGTCGTCGGTGGGCGAACACTCGCCTGCGACGTTGAGGCGGTGGAGACGCGCGACATTTCCATGTGGCGCGACTTGCTTGGCCCGGAGCCGTTCGCGTTGGCCTCCACGGTCGCGCGACTCTCCGGCGAGAGTTTGGACACAGCGGCCACGCGCGTCTGGACGGCGAGAGAGTGTCTGAAGAAGGCAGGTGCGCCGGACGCCGCGCCGCTCACGCACGGCTCGGTCGAGGGCGACGGGTGGGTTAGGTTTGAGTCGCCGCCTTACCTCATCCTGACTTACGCGGCGGAGATGACCGGCTCCGAGAAACAGTTGATCTTCACGGTGCTCGCCGGGGACGCGCCGCGAGACGAAGAGAATAAAGACGATGGCCTGCGCGCTCCGCTTGTCACATCTTCGCGCGGCGCTTTGAGGTGTGAAGATGCGGGTCTATGAATACAGACACGTAGTCGGTTTTGAAGAGACGAACCTCGTGGGGAACGTCTATTACGCGAGCCACGTCCGCTGGCAGGGGCGTTGCCGGGAGATGTTTCTGCGCGAGCACGCCCCGGAGATTCTGAAGCAACTCGGCCAGGGTCTTTGCCTGATCACGACGCGCTGCTCCTGCGAATACTTCGCCGAACTCAACGCGTTCGACGAGGTGCTGATTCGGATGCGCCTCGGCGCGCTCGCGCAGAACCGCGTGACCATGACGTTTGAATACTGGCGGCGCGCGAACGGCGACGAGGAACTCGTCGCGCGCGGCGAACAGCAGATCGCCTGCATGTTGCGGAAGGGGGAAAAGCTGGAAGCGGTTTCCGTCCCCCAGACATTGCAGGCGGCGCTCAGCGCCTACGCGTGACGTCGCCGGAAGAAAACTGCGATGAGAATGAGGGGATGAATCGTGTCCGTTTCAACCGAGAGCCGAATCCTGACGGCGGCGGCGGCCCCGTCCGTGACCTTCCGCGAAAAGTTCAACGGCGAGTGGCACAAGACGGCGCTGCGTCTGTTCATGTTGGTCGTACTCGGCCACTGGGCCGAGCATCTTGCGCAGGCCGTCCAGATATACGTGCTCGGCTGGCCCGTTCCCGAAGCCAGAGGAGTTCTGGGACTCTGGTATCCTTGGCTCATCAAGTCGGAGTTGCTGCACTACCTCTACGCGCTCGTGATGCTCATCGGTCTCTGGACTCTCCGCGAGGGTTTCAGCGGGCTGTCGCGTAAGTGGTGGACGGCGGCACTCGGTATTCAATTCTGGCATCACGTCGAGCACGCCTTGCTGATCGGTCAGGCTCTCTCCGGGCACAACCTCTTCGGCTCGCCCGTCCCGAGCAGTATCCTTCAGTTGGTAGTTCCGCGCGTCGAGTTGCACCTCTTTTACAACACCTTGGTCTTCATCCCGATGGTCGTCGGCATGTACTACCACGTCTCGCCGCCCGTGGGCGAAGAGCCGAGCCGCGGTTGCTCCTGTGCCCCGCGGCGCGAGTCTGTGGGCGTTTGCTCAGTCTGAGCCGAGGCAACGCGCTGTTGATGAATCACTCCGTCCGCCCGCTCCGTCTGCGATGTGGCCGATGTCTCTGCTTGCGGCTCGGCAGGGGCGGGCTTGCGTTCGTCGGCTTCGCGTTATGCGTCTGCCTTCTCGCGTCCGGCTGTGAGAGGTCGCACGACTCCGAATCGGGGATAGTGGTTGAGTATCAGATCACGCCGCAACCGCCGCGCGTCGGGACTGCGTCGATAACTATGAGGGTGGCCGACACCGACGGACATCCCGTCAGAGGGGCCGGCGTTAATCTTGAGGGCGACATGTCGCACCCCGGGATGAGTCCCGTGTTCGGCAAAGCGATGGAGTCGGAGCCGGGGAGTTACCGCGCCGCTCTTGAATTTACGATGGCGGGTGATTGGGTCGTCTTGATTCACATGACGCTTCCGAACGGCAGGAAGGTCGAGCGGCAGTTCGACGTTAAGGGAGTTCAACAGAGCGCGGGTAATGTTTCAGACTGAAAGAGTGCCAAGACTGCCGGGCGATCTCTCGTCTGCGTCCGAGGGTGCGCGCCCCTCGGCCCGCGTGGACTTATTACGGCTGCCTGTGCTCGGCGGCTTTCTCCGCTGGCGTCATGCACGCACGCTCTTGCAGATTCCGCTGCTGGTCGTCGGCGTGCTGATGATCGTCCACGGGTTTTTCGGGCCGTCGCTCGCGCCGAAGAATCTGGCGACGACTCTGGGCTGGGTACACTTTCGCGGCGCGCTCGTCATCACACTGCTTCTCGCGGGAAACTTCTTCTGTACGGCGTGCCCTTTCATGTTGCCGCGGCAGTTGGCACGGCGTTTCATCACGCCGCAGCGCAACTGGCCCCGTCGTTTGCGCAACAAGTGGCTCTCGCTCGGTCTCTTCGTCTCGATACTCTTCGCCTACGAGTTGTTCGACCTCTGGGGGTCGCCGCGTTGGACGGCGTGGCTGATCGTTCTCTACTTCTCCGGCGCGCTGATGGTTGACGGCGTCTTCAAGCATGCCTCGTTCTGCAAATTCGTTTGCCCCATCGGGCAGTTCAACTTCGTCGCCTCCGCCATCTCGCCCTTTGAAGTGGCGGTGCGAGACTTGGACGTTTGCGCGGGCTGTCGGACTAAGGACTGCATCCGCGGGAGACGCGAAGAGCCGCGCTCGCTGAAGGTCATTCAGCGCGGCTGCGAGTTGGCGCTGTTCCAGCCGCGGAAGGCGGGCAACATGGATTGCACGTTCTGCATGGACTGCGTGCACGCGTGCCCGCACGACAATGTCGGTCTATTGAGCCGCATGCCGGCCAGCGAGTTGATGACCGACCCGCAGCGGTCGGGAGTCGGGCAGTTCTCGCGCCGCGGCGACCTCGCCGCGCTCGTCGTCGTCTTCACTTTCGGGGCGCTGCTGAACGCGTTCGGCATGGTCAGCCCCGTCTACGCGCTGGAGAGATGGCTCGCAAAATCCATCCACGTTCAAACGGAGGCCCCTGTGCTGGGGCTGCTTTTCTTCCTGATGCTGGTCGTGGAGCCGGTCGTTCTTCTGGGGGCGGCAGGGTGGCTGACGCTACGTTGGGGCGGCGAGCGAAAGCCGCTCCTGCGTACAATCGTGAGATACATTTATGCGCTGGTGCCGCTCGGCTCCGGCGTCTGGCTGGCGCACTACAGCTTTCATTTCCTGTCGGGCCTCTATACCTTCATCCCCGTGACTCAGAATGCGGTCGCGGCGGCGTGGCGGCCCGTCCTCGGCGAGCCGCTGTGGAGTCTCGGCGGGTTGCCAGCGAGTTCGGTCTACCCTCTACAACTCGGATTCCTCGGCTTGGGCCTGATGGGATCGCTGCTCGTGGCCTACCGCCTCGCGGAGACTGACCCGGCGGCGCATCCGCGGAGGGTATTCGCGGTCTGGGCCGGACTGTGCGTACTGCTGTGGATCTCGGCGCTGTGGCTGATGTCTCAGCCTATGGAGATGCGCGGCACGTTCCTGATGCGTTGATGTGGATGAAAAGAAATCGTCGAGTCCTCGACCGGGAAGAACGGCCACGCCGCCGCAACATCGTAAGCTGTCGGCCTGGGCTTATCGTGCTGGCATTCGGGTTGGTGTTCATCCTGCGCGCGCACGCGTCCGCGCATGAAGGGCCACCGTATCCCCTCTTCGTAGATAAGAACGCAGGCCCATACATAGTCTCGGTCTGGGCTGACCCAGATGTGGGAACCGGGACTTTCTTTATTGCTCCAGAGCCGGCTCAAGGCGGCGCACTCGGGGACGACTTGGAGGTGCGCGTGTGTATCCGGCCTGTCAGCGGCAGGCTCGCAGAAGGCTGCTACGAGGCCGAACGCGACGGCGTGCGCGACCGGGCGCAGTATAAGATCGGGGTGCCTTTCGACAGGCAGGAGGTCTGGCACGCACGCGTCATCCTGCGGAGTTCGCTCGGCGCGGGCGAGGCCGCCGTGGATGTCGAAGCGACTCCACCCGGCCTGGGTCGCTTCGACATCGCCCTGTATTTATTTCCATTCGTGGCAGTAGGATTTCTGTGGCTCCGGGCCGCGATCAAGAGGCGAAGTCTCGGAGGTGATGGCCGGTGACTCAATCTTACCGCTCATTTCATACAGCCGAGCGGATGCTTGCGGGGAGGCTGTGTTGCGAAGCCTTGCACAGATATTCAGTGGAAGCTGCATAATAAGCCTTTGCCATTCATTTATGCATTGTTTATTCGTTCAGCCCGAATATTTGTTTGAAGCTGTGTTGCGAGAACTATTTTAGAGCGGGACGTAATCGCGCCGCCCGTGCTCCCCGTCCAATGCCTTGCATAGCGCGCTCATCGTCATGGTCAAGTTGTTCTCCTCAACGGGCTGCGTTGTAACAATCCCTTTCCCGGCCATAATCCCTTCGGCGCTCGACTACGACGGTTCATCGAGCAGCGCTTTCGCTTCAAGCAGGTCTGCCGTGTCGAATCCCTCGTCGAACGTGCCGTAGATTTGTGCGAGCAGCCGCCGCGCCTTTTCTCGTTCGCCCCGGCTTTGATAGAGACGGGCGAGGCTCATCGACGTGCGCAACTCCCAAGACCTCGCTTTCTGCTGTCGGGCGATCTTGATAGATTGACTAAAACAGCCTTCGGCCTCGGCGACCGCGTGCGCCTCAGCCCCGACTGCCGCTTCCCTGTCCGCGGTCGTTCGCGAAGCGCCTCGACCCGCCGCCGGCATGATTAACAGTTCGCCTTTCAAACGATACAACTCGGCCTGATAATCTCGTTCGCCACTGCTCTGGGCCAAGTCGAGCGCCTCCTCCAAAATGCGTAGACCTTCCGCGGTCTGCCCGTTATTCGCCAGAGCTTCGGCCAGCAGTCCCAGAAAGTGTGGACGAACGAGTTCGGTGCCTGTCGCCTGAAGGGCGGCAAGCCCCTCACGCATCTGCGCAATCGCCTCTTCGTGTCGCCCCTGCCTGAACAGCACCCAACCCCGCATGACCATCGCCATCGGTTGATACAGTGCAAGCCCGTGCTCGCCGGAGACGGCGAAAGTTGCGTCGGCGTATTTCTGCGCAAGCTCCTCTTCCCGCCGAAGCTGAGACAGAATCGCCGCGAAAAGGAAGGCGTGCGCCAGACTGAGCGGTTCGGATAACTCTCGCGCCCGTGTCAGGGCCTCCTGCATCCGGATCAAAGCCTGTTCGGGACAACCGTGGAACCAGAGCGCCCACGCCGCGAAGCAAGGCATCGCGGCTCCGGGGTTCAGCGCGTAGAAGAAAGCGTCGTCGAGGTGGCGTTGGGGGTCGTAGAGCGCGAGGGCCTTCTCGTAGTGTTCCAAGGCCAAGGTAAACTCTCCCAGATGCAGGAAGGTTATCTCCAAAGCCCAGTGGCCTCGCATCGCAAGCCCGGGGTACGAGAGCGTTTCGGCTAAGCGCAGAAACTCCTCGGCGATCTCGCGGGCAATCACTAACTCTGCCCTCAACGTATAAAATGTCCAGAGTCCCCACAGGATTTCAGACACGTCCGGGGTATCGCCCAACTGCCGGTAAAGCTCTCTGGCTCTCCTGTACACGCCGCCTACGTCCGAGGCCGCATAGCCCTCGGTCGCGACCAGCGGCACGCCCAAGGTGAGTTGGAGGCAGAGTTCTTGCCGGGCGCGCTCGGGCGTGTCCGGCAGATGACGGAGCAACTTCAGCCCTTGGCGTGAGAGCGCGACCGCCTCGTGAAAAGCGAACCGGCGCACGGCTTTGTCCGCGGCCTGCTGAAGATACTTTGCGGCCTGCTTATAGTCGGCCCCGCGCTCGAAGTGCATCGCAAGCTCAGCCGCGATGTCCCGTGCGCGCTCGCCGTAGATCACTTCCCCATGCGCCCCGATTCGCCGGTGTAGCTGCACTCGTCTGGACGCGGTCAACCTTCCGTACAGCACGCTATGATAGAGAGCGTGTATGAAGCCGTAACGGCTGACGGCCTCTCCGTTCGGCAGAACGTGTACGCCGCGCTCCTGAATAAACTGATGCCGCCGGGCCAGTTCGTCGCACCGCGCTTCTACTGCCGCCCTATCCTCTCCGAGTCCGGCCACCACGGCGGGCGTTGAAAACTCCGCACCCGCCACGCTGGCCGCCTCAAGCGTTCGCTGTTCTGCCGCGTCGAGGTGGTCGATCTGCTTCTCGATCATCTGCTTGATGCTGTCGGGCACACCCTGCTCGACCCTCTCGATCTCGCCGGCCAACTTCCAACCGTCTTCATCCTCGACAATCAGCCCCTCCGCCATAAGGTAACCGACCACGTTGACCATAAACAGCGGATGCCCCTCGGTTCGTTCGTGAATCCACCCCGCGAGCCTTGCCGGAAATCGATTGCCGGGGAATCTGACCGACAGATAATTGTTCACCGCCTCCCTGCCGAGGTATTCGAGCGGCAACTCTTCGCACTGATGCTTGGCGAGCAACTCCTGCTTGATCGCCTTGAGCGGATGCCCGCTTACTATCAACTCAACGGTGCGGTACGTCCCGATCAGCATCAGCCGAGCGGCCTCGCGCTGTCTCGCCAGATAAGAGATCAGGTCGAGGGTCGAGTAATCACCCCAGTGAAGGTCTTCCAGAATGAGCACGAGCGGCTGACCCACAGTCAGCGTCTCAAGGGCCTCGCCCATCTCTCGCAGCATCCGCTCTCTTGTGGCCCCCAACATTTCTCGACTCAGCGCCTCGCGGTCTGAGGCGCTCAACAGAGAAGGCATTTGCAGCAGCCACATCGGCGCGTGAGAACGCAGCACGTCGATGACCTGCGACTGCTCCCGGCACAACCGCCCGATGGCTTCCAGAACCGGCAGGTAAGCCTCGCTCGTCCCGTACTGCTCAAGACATTGCCCCCGGCCTACCCGAATGCCCCGATCCGAGGCGAGGTTCCGCGCGAACATATCGACCAGAGCGGTCTTGCCGAGACCGGCCTCCCCCGCGACAAACACCACCTGACGTTCACCGCCCAGCATCCTCTCGAACCGTGTCCGCAGCCGCGACAACGCTTCGTCGCGCCCGACGACCCGCGGAGTGGAATCCGCTGCACCGGGCGATGAAGCGAGAGCGACGTGATAGCTCCCCGGTTGCTCGGTTCCCTCCGGCGTCCGCCCGCTCTCCGCGAGTTGACCGATGAAGCGATAGCCTCGGCGGTGTGCGGTTTCAATGAAGCGCGGGAACTTCGGATCGTCGCCGAGTGCCTCGCGGATTTGACGGATGGTGACTTTGAGAACGGCGTCGCCGACGAAGGTGTCCGGCCAGACCGCGTTGAGAAGCTCGTCCTTCGTGACGAGTTGACCGGGACGCCCCAGAACGTAGTCGAGCACGGCGAAGGCTTTAGGTCTCAGCTTGATGGCTTGTGAGTCTTTCCAAAGACACTCGTTGGCCCGGTCGAGGGAAAAGGGAGGGAAGGATATGAATTTTTCGTCCTCCAACTTGGTACCATGCGTTACCGAAGTTTTACGAGAGGCTTATGACTTACGACAAGGGCGCGGATTATTATCCGCTCATTATGGCGGGATGGCAATACAAAGCGGGGTTCGTCATTCAGTTTCACCCGGAGACCGATATCGAGGCCGGACGGTTCGAGGGCAGAGTTGAGCACGTCGCATCGTCCGAGTCGGTGCGATTTCACTCTCTGGAAGAGTTGCTCGGCTTCATCGCACGCGTGCTGGCCGAAGTCCGCGACGCGGAACAGGAGTAATCACTTGATCGCATGACGATACTCCGACGCCGGTATAACCGAAAAGTTACCGCACGATTACTGCATGTTTATGACTCCCCGCAGACACCGCGCTATCCTCCGCGCCTGATGAAACGACGACTTCAGTTCGTGCAAGTCTCGTCATCGAGCCGGCATCGGCAGCCCCGTCCGTGAACGGGCAGGAAGTTTAGAAAAGGAGATTTCGCACATGGCATTCGTCATCCAGAATCGAGCCGGGCATCTGCTCGTCCTCCCGTTCAACAGCGGCGGGACGCTCCACCTCGCGCCCGGCGAAACGTCTTCCCCCGTCGAGGGTTTTGAGATCGAAAACAACGCGAAGGTCAAACGGCTCTCGAAAGAAGGGCTGGTCGTCGTCACCGAGTCGGGCGTCGCGTCGCGAGGCGAGGGCAGCGCGGCGGAAGGTGTGCCGCCGGGCAGTCTCAGTCAGGCGGGCGGCAAGTCGCGCCGCGGCGGAAGTCAGAATTGAACCAGCCGATCTGAGGCAAAGGAGAGAGAGAAAATGGAACTATTGCATCCGGGCGTATACGTTCAGGAGATTTCCAGCGGCGTCCGCCCGATTGAGGGCGTCAGCACCTCGACGGCCGCATTCATCGGCCCGGCCGAGCGCGGCCCGCTTGATCGCGCATTCTTAGTTACAAGCTTCACGGAGTTCGACTCCAAATACGGCAGCTTCATGAAGGACAGTTGGCTCGCGCACGCGGCGCTGCAATTCTTCAACAACGGCGGGCGCAGGCTCTACGTCGCACGCGTGGCGAAGAACGCCGCGACCGCTTCCGTATCGCTCGCAGACCGCCAGATCGCGCCCGCCAAGACGCTCACCGTCAGCGCCGACAGCCCCGGCGAGTGGGGCAACACGCTGATCGTCAGCACCGCCGACGCGACGCAGGACGCGAGCAACGAGTTCAAGCTCATCGTTCAGAGGGAGAAGACGACGCAGCCTCTCACTACCGAGACGCTTGAAGTATTCGACAACCTGAGCATGAACCCCGACGCGCCGAACTTCGTCGAGAAGGTCGTCAACGCCAAGTCGCAGTTCGTGCGCGTCGCCGCCGAGGCGACCGACTCGACCGCAGCGGGCTTCAGCCGCAGCGGAGCGACGCCCGCCGCGTCGCTCCCGGCGACCAACCGCGGCCTGCTCGTCAACATCAACGGCGACGGCCCGCAACTCATCACGCTGGCCGACCCTTTGACTGCCGAGTCGCAGGTCGCCGCCGCCATCCAGACCGCCGTCAGGACGCTCCAACCGTTGCGCGCCTCGACCGACCCGACGGCCTTCTCCGGTTTCACCGCCGTCTTCGCCGACGGCGTCTACACGCTGACCTCCGGCAAGGCGGGCCGCCGATCCTCGGTCGAGGTGACGGACGCGCCGGCGAACAACGCTGCGGCGCTCCTGAAGTTGGGCAAGACGCGCGCCGGCGTCGAGCAGTCGGGGGCCGCCGTGCTGCGTCCGGTCAACGGCAACAACATCTTCGTCGGCGACGCTGTGGTCGCGGGCGTCACCGTCGCCATCACGCCGGGCAGCGACGGCGACACGCCGCAGGAGGTTGACTACCAGAACGGATTCAAACTTCTCGACTCCGTCCGCGACGTGAACCTCATCGCCGTCCCCGGCATCGGCACGGCGACGATGGTTGATTTCGGCGGCGACTACTGCCGCCGGCGCGCAGACTGTTTCTTCATCGGCGACATGGGCGTCACCGACGACACCAAAGAGGACGCGCAGGCGTTCGTCGCGGCGCTCACCGTGCGCGGCTCTTACTCGGCAGTCTATTACCCTTGGGTGCGGGCCACAGACCCCACGGGCGAATCAATCGAGCCTATCTCGCTGCCGCCTTCGGGCTACGTCACCGGCCTCTACGCGCGCATCGACGCCAAGCGCGGCGTGTGGAAGGCACCCGCCGGGACGCAGGCCAACCTCGGCGGCGCGGTCGGGCTTGCGAAGGAAACCTCGGACGCCGAACAGGACACGCTGAATCCGATAGGCGTCAACGTCATTCGCTCGTTCCCCGCCGCGGGTCTCGTCGTCTGGGGCGCGCGCACGATCACGAGCGACCCTGAGTGGAGGTACGTCCCCGTCCGGCGCACCGCAGTCTACCTCGAACAGAGCATTTACAACGGCATCCAGTGGGCCGTCTTCGAGCCGAACGACGAAGAGTTGTGGTCGAGCATCCGGCTCAACATCAACGCCTTCATGACGATTCAATTTCAGAACGGTGCCTTCCAAGGAAGGTCGGCGGGCGAGGCGTTCTTCGTCAAATGCGACGACAAGACCACGACGCAGGCCGACATCGACGCCGGCATCGTCAACATTCTCGTCGGCTTCGCCCCGCTCAAGCCGGCGGAGTTCGTCGTCCTCAAGCTCAGCCAGAAGGCATTGCAGCCGGCGGCCTGACCTGACATCACAAAGGAGTCACTACGAAGATGGCGAAATTCACCGTCAACCCGCAGCGCTTCGATCCGTACCGCAATTTCAAGTTTCGGATCAAGATCGATAACGTTTACGTCGCGGGTCTAGCCAAGTGCAGCCCGCTCAAGAAGTCGACCGAGATGGTCGAATGGCGCGAGGCCGGCGACCCCTCGACCACGCACAAGCTTCCGGGCAAGACCAAGTACGACGCGATCACCCTGACGACGGGCGTCTCGCATGACACGACGCTTGAGGACTGGGCCAACCTCGTCAACAACTTTCAGGGCGACGCCGCCATGTCGCTCAAGAACTTTCGCAAGAACATAGTCATCGATGTCTTCAACGAGGCCGACCAGAAAGTTCTCTCCTACTTCGTCTACAGGTGTTGGGTCTCGGAGTTTCAGGCGCTGCCCGACCTCGACGCCTCGGCCAATGCCGTCATGATTCAGACGATCAAGTTGGAGAATGAGGGCTGGGAGCGCGACAAGACCGTGGTCGAGCCGACGGAGACTTAATGCTACTCGACACCAGAAACGAGGCGGGGGCCGCGGCAGGCCCTTACGCCATGCCTGCGCCCGGCGCGGTCTCCGACGCCGGGGCAGTCGCCGAGCCGGAGGAGAGGCCGGACGATGGGCTGTTCGTACTGCCCGGCGGATACCTCGACGAGCGGGGCGAATTGCATCGCGAAGTGCGGCTCGGCGCGCTGACCGGGCACGACGAAGAGTCGCTGGCTCAGGCCGCGCCGGGCATCGCCGCGGCTGCGGCAGTCACCGCCCTGCTCACGCGCTGCGTCGCGCGCGTCGGCTCAATCGAGCGGGTAGACGCCGCGCTCGTCCGCGACCTTCTGGTCTGCGACCGCGACTACCTCGTCCTATGTCTGCGTTCGTTCGCCTTCGGGCCGCGGATAGACGCCGTTCTGGATTGCCGCAACCCCGAATGCGGGAAGCGCATGGACGTGCGGTTCTCGCTCGACGAGTTGGAGTTCGAGCGTCGCGCCGTGCGCTCGCGCTTCTTCACGACGCGGCTCTCGTCGCCGGTCTTGATTGAGCGCGACGGCGCGCGCGACGAGACGCGGCTCGTGGAGTTTCGCCTGCCGACGGGCGCGGATCAGGAGGAACTCGCCGAAGTCTTCCGCGCTGACGAGCAGAGCGCGCTGCGCCTTCTGCTGGCGCGCACCGTGAAGTGCGTCGGCGCTTTCAAAGACGTTGACGAGGCGCTCATCGCCGGGCTGCCCCGTGAGGCATGCGATGAGATAGCCGCGCAGATGAGGCGGCTCTCTCCGCAGGTCGAGATAGATGTCGAGGGCGCATGCCCGGAGTGCGGCACACTATGCTCGACTCGCTTCGACATCGCGGGCTTCTTCGTCGCCGAGATGCGCGACAACCTGCTCGCCCTTGAGCGTGAAGTCCACTTCCTCGCCCTGCACTACCATTGGTCGGAGCACGACATCCTCTCGCTGACGCGGCGAAAGCGACAGCGCTACGTCGAACTCCTGCGGGAAGAGTTAGAAAGATTTGACTGAGAGCCAGAGGCATTTCCGCGATGTCGAATAATTCCGGATTGACGTATCTGTCGGGACTGCTCCGCGCGGGCACCGGGTCTGTAGGCGCAGCGGGCCGCGCGCCGCGACGCCGCGACGCCGCGACGTTCGTGTCGCCCGCGCGCCCGTCGCCGCGCACGCGCGTCTCCTCCGCGCCGGCGGCATATACAGACGCCGGCATCGAAAATCAGTCGCGCGAGAAAGGATCGGGCTACGTCTCGCCGTCCTTTTCCAGAGATGAGATTCGGAGTGACGAGACGGAGCACAGGGCCGTCGCAGCGGCACACGCGACGGTCTTGGCAGTTGAGGAAGAACGCCCGTCCGCAACTCCGAATCCGCTTACAGTGGGATGGTCGCCCGCGCCTCTTCAGACAGAAGACGGCAACCCTGCTGCACGGCACGGGCAGCCCGCGCGCGTCTTTCACGCGTCGCCGAAAGACGGTTCGACGCGGCTGGATGTACGCGACTTCGCGGGGGCGGTCGAAAGCGACGCGGCGCGCACCGGCGAGAGCGCGAGGGCGAGCATCGCCCGGAAGCCACACACGCTTGAGGCGCACATCAATCAACTGCGTACGCTCATGCAGACGAGAGGCGCGGAGGCTTCGGACGCCGCTGAAGTCGAAGGCGAGGCGGGTAAGACTTCGCATGAGGCGATTGTTTCCCCGCGTGCCGGCGTCGGGGCCGTTCAAACGCAATCCACACACCCGGCGAAACAGACGCGGACTGCGCACGCGTCGCGCACGCGCGAGTCGCAGGAAGGCAGCGCCGCGCGGATGACTCCGGCGGCACACACGCGCGGCGAGAAGAGTCCATTCATTCAAACGTTGACGCGCGAGGGCGGGGCGCGCGACGAAATCGCCGGGCGGGCGTCGCGCGGCGAAGCCGGTGCGGGCATCGCGCGCGCGCCGAAGCTAACCATCAACCGGCTCGACGTGCAGGTCGTCAACCGTGCCGACCCGCAGCCCCCGGCCCGGCCCACGCCGCACGCGTCGGCGTCGGCGTCGCAGCCTGATCCGTGGGGGGCACCGGATCGACGCTTCCTCGGGCGCTTCTTCTACTGAAGGTTTGAAACGGCCATGAGCTATTTAGCCCTCGGCGCGGTGACGAAAGCGGTCGCCGAGCTACTCTCGAAGAAGATGAACAAGCCGGCGCTGCTCGGCACCGTCATCCCGAAGGTGACGGCGCTGCCGCCCGACGACGAACGCGTCGGCGAGAACGACGGCGTCAACCTCTTCCTCTATCGCGTGAGCGTCAACCCCTTTTTCAGCAACACGGGTTGGCGCGGCGACAGGCAGAATCCTTCGGGGACGAAGCGACCGCCGCTGGCGCTCACGCTCCATTATCTTCTGACGGCCTACGCGAAGAAGGCCGACGGCGCGGCGCTGGACGACATCACGTCCCATCAGCTTCTCGGCAACGCGATGGCGATACTGCACGAGTACCCTGTGCTCAACGACGTACACGACGGCGACTTCGACGCGAGCCTCGACGCGCAGTTCGCGCCCGAGTTGCGCGACTCCTTCGAGAAGATAAAAGTCAGCATCGTGCCAGCCGCGACGACGGAAGAGTTCTCGAAAATCTGGACGGGATTCAGCAAAGCCCTTCGCCTCTCCGTCCTCTACGAAGTGTCGCTCGTGCAGATCGCGCCCGCGCCCCCGTATCCATTGGTCGGGCCGCCCGTGCAAAGCGTCCAACTCAGCGTGGCGACCAGAGGCGTGCCCTTGTTAGAGACAGTCTCGCCGCCGGAGGGCGCGGCGGGCACGCAAATCACCATCAAGGGGAGCGGGCTGAAGGCGCAGGGGCGGCAGACCGTCGTCACCTTCGGCGATGTCCGGCTCGCCGAGTCGGACTTGGTCAGGTGCACGCCCGGCGAGATCGTTTTGGCCGTGCCTTCGAGCTTGCAGCGCGGGCCGAGAGTGCAACTGACGGTCGATTGCGGCGCGGGCGAGAGCGCGCCGGCCTTCTTCGAGGTGCGACCCTGGATCAACTTCATCCAGCCGCTCAGAGGCATCGGCGGCATTCCCCTCGCGATACCTTTTCAGGCCGCCGAAGGGACGGCGCTCGCCGTGGAGTTCGACGGGCAGACGATTCCCGTTACGTACGACGACGCGGCGCAGGCCATCATGACAAGCGTGCCGGAGTCGGTCGCTTCGAGCGGCCTCAAGCCCGTCGTGCTGCTCGTCGGGAGTGATCCCGTGCAGCGCAGTAACGCGCGTCTGTTCGAGTTGATGCCGCAGATCGAGACCGTCAACATCACGACGCAGGACTCGCCCGCGCAGACAACCATCGTCGTGACGGGCAAACGCCTCGCGGGCAACGACGTTCACCTACGCTACGGCGAACTGCTCATCCGCAAAGGCGAGAACGCCGACGCAGCGCAGTTACAAGTGAGCGTCCCTCGCCTACTTCAAAGCGGCCTGCCGGTGTCGGTGCTCGTAGATAACCGCGAGTCGAATCCGCTTCCGCCGCAGCTTCAATCGGTCGAGCCGGCTGCCGCCTCGCGCGGGGCGGTCGTACGCCTCAACGGGCGCGGCTTGAGCGGCAAAGCCGTCGTCGTCAAGTTCGGCGCGACGAGCCTCGACTTGGGCCCGCAAGCCTTCGCCACGCTGCTCGAAGCGGCCGTGCCCGTCGCGTTAGAGCCGGGCGACGTGCAGTTGCAAGTCAACATTGACGGCGCGGATACCAACGCGCTCACATTCACCGTACTCGGTTGAGGGTCGATGACAAGCACGCCTTACGAGAATAACTGGGAGCACCTGTCGGCGGAGTTCGCGCTGCTCGACCTGCTGCTGCGGCGCGAGGTGCTCGGCAGTCGTGCCGCGCCCGGCGGCGATTCGACGACCGGGGCGCAGATCGAAGAGTTGCGCGCGGCGGCGGCGGCGCTCCGGCTCGAAATAGACGAGCGGTCGCGGGACACGCTTGAGCGCGGCACATTCCTCGCGCTGCCGCACGTCGCGCGACTGTTCGGCCTCTCGCCGTTCGAGACGGGCGCGGTCGCCGTCTGTCTCGCGCTCGAAGCAGACCTTAGATACGAAAGGCTCTACGCGCTTCTTCAAGACGACCCCACACGCAAACGTCCGAGCGTGGATGTCATCCTGCGGTTGCTCACGTCCACGGCCGGCGAGCGCCTGCGCGTACGCGCCTTCTTCGCGCCGCAGGCGACACTCTTCCGCTCGCACATCCTGCGCTATACGGAAGACGCCGAAGCGCCGCAGCTTGCGCGCGTCGTGCGCCTCGACGCGCGCATGACCAACTACCTGCTCGGCGTCGGCGGGATGGGGCACGAGGCGGAGAGGTGCGTGCGCGCCGTCCACGCCCCGCGCCCGCTCGCGGAACTACGCTGGCACGACGAGTTGAAAGACGGCCTGCTCGAAGTGACGAGGGAATACCTGCGCAGCCCTCAGCCCGCACGACGCAAGCTCATCTTCCATTTCCAAGGCCCCGCCGGGACGGGGAAGAAGACGTTGGCAGCCGCGCTCTGCGGCGAACTCGGCGCACGACTGCTCGTCGTTGACCTGCGGCGAGTCCTCGACGGCTCGCACGATTTCGAGGAGAGCCTGCGCGCAGTCATGCGCGAGGCCATTCTCCAACCGACCGCGCTCTTCATCGAACACTTCGACCTGTTGACCGACGGCGACGAAGAAGAACTTTCCGCGCGCCGCCGCGCGCTCGCCGTCGCCGTCGAAGATTTCTCGTGGCTGACCTTCATCGCGACGGCGAACGACTGGGAGCCTGCGGGGATGTTCGGCGAACACCTGCTGCTCGGCGTCGCGCTGCCCGCGCCCGACGCGGAAGAACGCGCGCTGCTGTGGGACGCGCTCGCCGACGCGGACGCTTCGTTCGCGCCCGGCGTCGAATGGGAGGAACTGGCCGCGCGATTCCGGCTGACGCCGCGACAACTCCGCGACGCTCACGTCGCCGCGCGCAACTACGCGCACCTGCGCGAAGGCGACGGGGCACAGGTTAGCGCCGACGACCTCAACCGCGCCTGCCGCGCGCAGTCGAACCAGCGCCTCGGCACGCTCGCGCGCAAGCTCGCTCTACGTCACGACTGGGCCGACCTCATTCTGCCGCCCGATTCGGTCGCGCACCTTCGCGAACTGTGCGCGCAGATGCGACACCGGCAGACGGTCTTCGGCGCGTGGGGCTTCGAGCGCCGACTCTCGCTGCGGCGGGGTCTGTGCGCGCTCTTCTGCGGGCCGTCGGGAACGGGCAAGACGATGGCCGTCGAGATCATCGCGCGCGAGTTAGGGCTTGATGCGTACAAGATTGATCTCTCAACGGTCGTCAGCAAGTACATCGGCGAGACGGAGAAGAATCTCTCACGCATCTTCGCGGAGGCCGAGACTTCAAACGCCGTCCTCTTCTTCGACGAGGCCGACGCGCTCTTCGGCAAGCGTTCGGAGGTCAAGGACGCGCACGACCGTTACGCCAACATCGAGACGGGCTACCTGCTTCAACGCATCGAAGAGTTTGAAGGTCTCGTCATCCTCGCCACGAACCTACGAAAGAACATCGACGAGGCGTTCTTCCGACGGATGAGTGTCGCCGTCGAATTCCCTTTCCCCGAGGAGGCCGACCGCTACCGTCTCTGGCGGCGACACTTCCCCGACGCAGCGCCCGTCTCGGACGACGTTGACTTCAACTTCCTCGCCGGTCGCCTCCAACTCGCGGGCGGCAACATCAAGAACATCGCCGTCGGCGCGGCCTTCATGGCGGCGGCCAACTCCGGGCGCATCCACATGCGCCACGTCATCCGAGCCGCGCGACGCGAGTACGAGAAGATCGGGCGGATGTGTACGGAGATGGAGTTCGCGCCCTATCACGCGCTGCTCGACGCGGCCGGGGACGAGCCGAACGCAGGGAGGATTGTGTAACCGTGCAGTTGGAACTCAACGAAGTGCGGATGTCTTTCGACGGCGGCGCGGAGCACGCCGGACGAGCCGAGCACATCTCGCGGCTCGCCTTTGATTACCTGTCGGAGATGCTCGCCAACCGGCGCGGCCGTCTCGGGGCGGTCACGGAAATCGGCGGGCTTGAAATCAGTCCCGTCATCGTCACGCTCGACTCGATGAGCGACGAACAGGTGGCCCACTCGGTCGCCTCGGAAATCCACCGCGCGCTCCTCGGCGCGCTCAACTCGTGAGGTCTTAGACAAAAATGCCCGGTGGCTTCAGCAACAAACCGAAAATCCTGCGCGGCGCGTTCGTCGAGTTCGGCATCAGCCTGCCGCCGCTCGTCGTCGTCTTTCAATTCAACCCACTCAGCATCAGCCGCACGCGGACGGCCTCGGTCGAGCAACCGCGCACGCCGCGACGCCATGGCGCGCAGAACCTGACGCTTCTGCAACAGATCTCGCCCGACTCGCTGAAGGACGTTCGGGGCAAGCAACTCGTCCGCGTCAACGACGAGACGCTCTCGTTCGACATCCGGCTCGACGCCACCGACAAGCTCGACGCGGGCGACGCGCTGACCGAGGAGTTCGGCATCACGCCGCAACTCTCGACGCTTGAGTTGATGATGCTGCCGAAGGGGCAGGGACTTCTGGGCGCGGGCGGCTCGGCGCTGCTCGGCGCTGCCGGCTCGAAGTTCTCCTTTGCGGACGATGCGAAGAACCCGCCCGTCATCCTCTTCGTGTGGGGGCGCAAGAAGGTGATGCCCGTCAACATCACCGGCATGCAGATCAAGGAAGAGGAGTTCTCTTTCGACCTCAACCCGACGCGCGCGACCGTCAGCGTCAGCCTTCAGGTCATCGAAGGCCCCAACGCGCCTTTCCTCTACACGGAGTCCATGAAGGAAGCGATGTCGCTGACGAACCTCGCCAACCTCGGCGACATCGCCAACACCATCGTCCCGGCTTGATTATGTTCAGCAAAGGATCACGCTACCGCAAAGTACCGGAGTCGAGTCCCGTTAACGCGCAGGGCGAGCGGCAGCGCGGCATAGACCTGCGCGTCATCCCGCGCGCCGACGGACGCTTCGCACACACCGTCCGCGAAGGCGAGCGACTCGACCTTATCGCCTTCAAATATTACGGCGACCCGACCCGCTGGTGGCAGATCGGCGACGCCAACCCGGCAGAGACGTTCCCGCCGAACCTGCTCGACCGACGCCCCATCGTCGCCGAGCGTTTCGTGCTCGAATACGCCACGTTCGCCGCGCGCTACGCACAACTCTTCGCCGCGCTCGACGCGGTTGGACGGGCTACGCCGCTTGAGAATCTGAGCGAGGCACCGTCCACGGCCCCTCGGTTTCTGGAGACGGCCGTCCTCGTCACCTACCCCGAGGCGTTTGCGACGCGCGACCTGATCGTCGCCGAGATTGAGGCGAGCGGCTTCAACCTGCTCGACGCCCGCGGACTCGACTCGCTCGCGGCCTTCGGCCAGACGGGCGCGGGCACGACGACCGAGGCTTTTACCTTCGACGACCGCGCGGCGAAGTCAGGCTGGCGCGCGCTCGTCGAACGGCTTGAGCGTCAGGCGGGTGTGCTGAGCGCGCGCTCGCGCGCTTTCGAGTCGGCGCTCGAAGTGGTTTACAACGCCGCGGCCATCGAGCGCGCGGACATCACGGGGATGATTCAAGACCAAGGCTTCGAGGTTTTGTCGGCGGCGTCGGTCTCGACGCGGGCGGGCGCGAAGATCGTCATCCCGCCGAACCAGATTGCCTGAAGACGAGAGAGGCGGAGGAACGAAGAGAGTTGTCTGAGATAGCAGCCACAATCCGGGTCAACGACGTTGAGGCGCTCGACATGTTCGCCGACCTGTTGGAGATGGAGGTCGAGGAAGATTTCAGGCTCGCCTCGGTCTTCCGCATCAAGCTCGCGATGCAGCGGAGCGAAGACGGGTTCTGGGCCTACCTCGACGACGAGCGCGCGCGGCTCTGGAACAAGGTCTCGATCTCGGTCGCGCTCGACGGCGAGGAGCACGACTTGATTACGGGCTACGTCACGCAGGTCAGGCCGCATCACGCCGCCGAAGAGGAAGAGTCTTACGTCGAAATCATCGGCATGGACGCAACGTGTCTGATGAGCCTCGAAGAGAAGATCAGGGATTGGCCCGGCAAGTCCGACGCCGACATCGCGCGCGAAATTTTTGACCTCTACGACCTGACGTGCGAGCCGGACGACACCGGCCCGGCCTCTTCCGAAACGGAGATGACCGTCATCCAGCGCGAGACAGACATACAGTTTCTCCGCCGCCTTGCGCGGCGCAACGGCTTCGAGTGTTTCGTCAAAGGCAACACGGGGAACTTCCGCAGGCCGGTCTTCACCGAGCCGCCGCTGCCCGTGCTCGCGGCGCAGTTCGGCGACGAGACGAATCTCACCTCCTTCGACGCGCGCTCCGACGCGCTGCGCCCCGTCCGCGCGACGATGCACCGGCTCGACCCCGTAGCCAAAGAGTTTCAGGAGACGGCCGTCGAGGTGACGGAGCAGAAGCAACTCGGACTCGAAGGCGCGCTCTCGCTCGTCCCGCCCGGCGGCGTCGCGTCGCGGATGTTCGTCAAGCAGGCGGTCGCCTCAAGCCTCGCCGAGATGCAGAACCTCAGCCGCGCGCTCGTGGAAGAATCGACGTGGTTCGTCGAGGGGCGCGGCGAGGTAGATAGTTCGCTCTACGGCGCGATTCTCGAAACCCGCCGCCTCGTCGCCGTCAAAGGCGTGGGCGAAGCCTTCAGCGGCGTCTACTACCTGACGAACGTGCGCCACGTCTTCCGCGACGAGCGTTACACACAGCACTTCTGCGCGCGCCGCAACGCGCTCGCGCCCTCCGGCCCTGACGATTTCGCGGGCGGAGATTCGCTCTTCGGGGGACTCCTATGACAGCCATCACGACGGAGTTGTTGACGAAGCTCGTCGAGCGGGTCGAGCACCGCTACTACGGGAAGTATCAGGCTCAGGTCGTTGACAACGCCGACCCCGAAGGGCGCGCGCGGCTGCGTGTGCGCGTCCCCTCGGTGCTCGGCCCCGACGTGGTGTCGGGATGGGCGATGCCGTGCGTGCCTTACGGCGGCGCGGCGGGGCAGGGCTTCTTCTTCATCCCGGAGAAGGACGCGGGCGTGTGGGTCGAGTTCGAGGGCGGTGACCTTTCGCATCCCGTCTGGGTCGGCACCTTCTGGAGCAAGCCGGGCGGCGCGCCCGAGCCGCCAGTGCCGAACGACGCCGGCGGCGCGGAGACGAAAGCGACGCAGCCCCCGACGCGCAAGATCATCAAGACGCTCAAGGGACACACCATCCAACTCGAAGACGCCGACGGCGACGAGATGGTGCTCATCGTCGAAGCGACCAACAAACACCTGCTCGTCATGAACAAGGACGGCATTCGTCTCAGAGACGGCGCGAACAAACACGAGGTCGTGCTCGACTCCTCCGGCGTCACCGTCAAGTCGGACAACGTCACGGTCGGCGACGGCGCGACGGTCGAGCCGTTCGTGCTCGGCCAGACGTTTATGGCAAACGTCGCGTCGTGGTTCGCGGCGCTCGCCGCGCACACACACGTCGGCAACCTCGCCGCGCCGACATCGCCGCCCACGCCGCCGCTACAACCTCTTCAGGTGCCGCTCTCGGCGAAGTACAAGATGAAGGAATAGGAGGCGAACGAAAGATGGCTCTACAGGCGGGCGACCAGACGGCAACCAACGGCATGACGAAGGCGATCTTCGACCAACTCGACGCGGCGCTCGGGCCGGCCGTCGCGTCGCTCCCATCGGCAGACAGGGAGACGGTGCGCGACGGCTGGCGCAAGCTCGCCGCGGCAATCGCCGGCGGGGTCGTCGGCCACATCGTCGCCAACATGGAAATCTTCGGCATCGAGGTAGGCGTCCCGACGGAGACGGGAGCGACGCAGACGGGGCCGACCACGGGGCACGTCGCATAAGTCGAAAGAGCAGAAAGTAAGTCGAAAGGGCAGAAAATAAGTCGAAAGGGGCAGAAGGATGGACACGACCGGGCCGGCGTTCCCGTTCACCATAGACAACCTCGGGCGCGTCGCCACGCAGACGGGCGACGAGAATCTGCGCGCGCGGATCATTCAGGTGTTGCTCACCGCGCCCGGCGAGCGCGTCAACCTGCCGGAGTTCGGCTGCGGCTTGCGCGAATTGCTCTTCGACCCGAACAACGAAATCCTCGCGGCGACGACCGAGTTCGCCATCAACCGCGCGCTCGTGCGCTGGCTCGGCGACGAGATTCTGGTCGAGCAGGTCGGCGTCACGCACGACGACGGCACGCTTGAAGTCGAGGTGGTTTACGTCCGGCGCGACAGCCTTGAGACGGGCCGCGTCAAGATCGCTTTCTGAAGTCGTGATTGAAGAGGGATAAGACTGATGGCAACCATCAACGTCAGAGACAACCGGCAGGTGATCGACTATCTGGCGCGCGACTACGACAGTTTTCGCCGCGCGCTGCTCGACTTGATTCCGGCCAAGCTGCCGGAGTGGACAGACCGCTCTGAGGCGAACTTCGGCGTCGTGCTCGTCGAGTTATTCGCCTATCTCGCCGACATCCTCAGCTACTATCAGGACAGGCTCGCCAACGAGGCGTTCCTGCCGACGGCGCAGGAGCGACGCAGCGTCATCGAGCACCTGCGGCTCATCGGTTACGAGATGGCCCCGGCGGCGGCGGCCACCGCGCGCCTGAGCCTCGTCGTCGGCAACAACGTCAACCAGCTTGTCGAGGTGCGCAAGGGCGACCAGTTCGCCACCGCTAGCACGCGCGAGCGGCCCAGCGTGACCTTCGAGTACACGGACGAGAAGCCGCTGCTCATAGACACGTCGCAGGCTGTGCCGAACTTCGTCATCAAACAGCCCGACGGCACGCCGCTGCCGAACTTCAAAGAGGTTGTGGACGCGATCCCCGTGCGCGAGGGGCGCACCGTCGCGAGCGAGGTGATCGGCGTCTCGGCGGGCACGCCCAACCAGCGCTTCCGGCTCGCGCAACCGCGCCTCCTGCGCGACACGCTCGAAATCGTGGTCGAGACAGATCCGCCGACTCCGCCGTGGACGCTGCGCCGCAACCTCGCCTTCAGCCGCCCGGCCTTCACCGACGACCAACTGGCCGCGCTCTTCAAGGAAGAGCGCATCGGCTCTACGCTCGCCTTCAGCCGCACGGCCGACGAAGACTACTCGATAGAGACGGACGAGGACGAAGTGACGACGGTCGTCTTCGGAGACGGGCAGTACGGGCGCATCCCGCCGCCGGGCGCGCAGATCGTCGCCACCTATCGCGTGGGCGGCGGCACGGCGGGCAACGTCGGCGCGGGCCAGCTTAACGTCATCAGCCGCGCGCCGCAGCTTCAACTGCTCGGCGCGAAGGTCGGCAACCGCGAGGCCGCGAGCGGCGGGGCGGAGCGCGAGTCTATCGAGCAAGCGATAAAGTTCGCGCCCGTCGCCTTCGGCTCGATGCAGCGCGCCGTCACCGCCGCCGACTACGTCGCGCTTGCGCGTCTCTTCCCCGGCGTCTCGAAGGCGCGCGCCGAGGCCACAAGCTGGAATCACATTAACCTCTTCATCGCCCCGACGGGGAGCGGCAAGCCGCCCTCCGATGTCCTCATTCAAGACCTGCTCGCATACTTCGAGGACAAGCGGATGCTGACGACGCTGATCCGCATCGAGGCACCGGAGTACGTCCGTATCGACGTGACGGCGACGGTCGAGGCGCTGCCTTACTTTCGCCGCCTCGACGTGCTCACCGCCGCCGAAGCCGCCCTCGCCGACCTCTTCGATTTCGAGAAGGTTGACTTCGGGCAGACGCTCTACCTCAGCAAGATTTATGAGGCGCTGGAAAAGCTCGACGGCGTCAACAGCGTCTTCGTCTCGGTCTTCAACAGAGACGATGACGACGACGACATCGCCGCGGGCGGGCTGATTCAACTCGATAAGAATCAGATACCCGTGCCGAACGAATTTCGCATCGACGTGACGGGAGGCGTCTAGTGTTGGTACAAGACCTCAGAGCCGACTCAGACCCGCGCGGCGGGCGCATCCGTTTGTCTTGGACGACGCCGCGCCAGATTGACTTCCCCGATTTTCGCGGGGTCAAGGTCGTGCGCCGCGAGAACTCCTTCCCCGAACCGTTTGAACTGGCGGACGACGCCGGAGTCTTCACGGACACGCAGACCGGCTTCAACCAGAGCGTCAGCTTCACCGATGCAGGACTCGACGGCGAGACGAACTACTACTACGCGGTCGCCGCCTTCGACGGCGCGGCGAAGCCGAGCTTCTTCCCGGCCTTCGCCTCCGCGCTGGCAACCACGCCCTACGGTTCAGCCGAACAACTCTACTCGGCGCTGCCCGCCGTCTACCAACGCTTCGACACGCTCGTACCTCCCGCGCTCGCCGAAGTGGACTCGAAGGATTTGACGAAGGGGCAACTGCGCCGGCTCGTCGAGATGTTCGGCTTGCAGTTCGACCTCCTTCGCAGCTACGCCTCAGCCACGCGCGGCTTCTTCGACCTCGAAGGCGTTGACGGCGCGCTTCTGCCGCTGCTCGCCGAGTGGCTCGGCTGGCCGACCGACTTCACTCTTCCGTTCTCGAAACAGCGCAACGAGATCAGGTACGCGCCGCACTTCTATCGCACGAAGGGGATCGCCGCCAACCTGCGCGCGACCCTCAACCGGCTGACCACTTGGAACGCGGAGATCAAAGAGTTCGTCCACAACATCTTCAACGCGAACGACCCCGAACGACTGACCATCCGGGGCACGGAGCGGCACGGGGGCGTCTGGGACGAATCGCAGTCGGCCTCCGTCGCCACTGCTTACGAAGGCCGCCCGTCGGCAGTCCGCGAGACGGACGAACGCCAGTGGCTCTTTTATCATGCGACGCGGAAGGCTCAGGTGCCGCCCGGTCAAGGCTCCGAGTTCTGCGCGCCCGGCGACTTCTCGCACCTCTGGTTTAAGCTCTGGGACTTCGACCACTGGACGCCCTCGCAGCAACTCACCACCGGCGAGCGCATCTGCAAATATCCCGCGGCCGTCCGCCGCTCGGACGCGAGCTTCTGGGTCTTCTACAGCGAGCTTGAGCAACGCGAGAGCGGCGCGACGTGGCAACTCCGTCTGAGCCTTCTCGCCGCACGCCGCCCCGCGGCGCCGGCGCGACTGCGCGGGACGCAGTCCGGCCCCTTCAATCTTGCCGACGGCGACGGCCTCCGTGTTCAACTGACCGACGGCGCGCGTGTGACTTCCAAGACCGTCGTCTTTCACCGCGAGCACTTCCGCGACATCGCCAACGCTGCGGCTGCGGAGGTCGCGGCGCTTCTCGAACGCGAACTGCCGGGAGTCGCCTGCACGGTCGCGCGCGACGAGACGGTGCTGCTCTCGACGACGGCGTCGGGCGCGGGCGTTCAACTCGGGGCCGACCTTGCCGCCGCGTCCAAGCTCGGCCTGCCCGCGACGTGCAACGGCACCGATGTCGTCCCGGCGCGGCTGACGGGCAGCGCGACGGGGCCGTTCGCGCTCGCCGACAACGACACGCTCACGCTCAGGTACGACGGCGGGCTGCCGCGCGTCGTCACCTTCCGGTCGCACGATTTCAACAACATCGCACAGGCCACCGCCGCCGAAGTCGCCGCCGTCATCCGCGCTCTCGTGCCGCGCGGCGCGACCGACTCCGTGGGGCGTGTAGTGCTGACCTCGCCGAGCGAGAGCGACGACGCTTCGGTCGTCGTTGACGTGAACGATTCGTCCGCAGCACCCACGCTCGGCTTCGGCGTCGCGACGCCGCTACCGTCCGAGGAGATACCGGACGACAGCGAGCCTTCGGTCTGCGAAGACGACGCGGGCGGCCTCTGGTTGTTCTGGAGTTCGCGCCGCGAAGCGGGCCGCCTGAAAATCTTGTACTACCGCTTCGACGGTACTTCGTGGGCCTCGCCGCGCACTCTCACCTCTGGCGCGACCGCCGACCGCGAGCCGTGCGCTCTCTTCGACGCGGACGGCAGCCGGCTCTGGGTCTTCTGGACGGGGCGCAGGGCCGACGGGCGGAAGAACATCTTCTGGCGGACGACGACGAATCTGGACTTCGACTCGCACATCATCGACGCCGGTTGGGAAGAGCACGAGTTGGCAGTCGCCTCCGGCGCGCAGTACGACAACGCGGAACCGTCGGCCTTCGTCATCGGCGGAGGTCGCGCCGAACTCTTCTTCAGTTCAAACCGCGCGGAAGGCGTGCACGTCTGGTCGAACGTCGTCACGCCGACGAACGAGCAAACGGACGCGCAGATCACGCAGGGGCAGTTCACTCACTCGGCCCCGGCTGCGCTCGGCCTCGCGGGTGGCGACGCGAAGCTCTGGTTCCGCAGTAACGAGAGCCTCGCCTACCGCAGCCCGCTCTATCCGGGGTCGCACACCTTCGACGCGCGCTACTCCGGCTCGACCACGATTGACACGCGCGACTCGTCGAAGTTCGGCATCAGCGGGCGCTTCGACGACACCCTGCATTACCTCGCCGACACGGGCCGCGGCAACGATAACTGGTATGCGCGCGACACCGTCGGCGTCTATCTCACGCCCGACACCGACGACGACTCGCTCATCATCACGAAGCGCGACCAGATCGAGAAACTGCTGCGCGACTTCCTGCCCATACAGGTACGCGCCGTCGTCATCGTCCAACAGGTCTTCCCCGAAGCCGTCTATAACTACGACCGAGCGGCGACGCCGCCGGACGCGCCGCGCTTCATCGGCGAGGACTGGCTCGACACGCGCCTCGGCGAAGTTTACAAGGGCCTCGCCGAAGACTACGCGGACGAGGTCAACTTCCACTTCTTCAGGCTCTGGGCGCCCGGCGCCCGGCCCGACGAGATGGTTAACACAGGCGAGCGGCCGCTCCGTTTGTCGGCCCGCCTCTTCCTCAGAAACGTGAAAGAAGGAGATTAGAAGATGTCTGTCCAGATCGAAGGAATCTACCGCGACGTGCTGCGCGGCCCCGCGGGCGAAATCATCTGCGACGCGGGATGGAAGCCGAACCTGATCGTGCTGCGCTGCCGCGAACTGCTGGCCGCCTTCATGAAGGGCGACGCAACGGAAGCGCCGCTCGGCATTCAGTCGTTGAAGCTCGGGCGCGGCGATACGGCGTGGGACACCGTGCCGCCGCCCAAAGCCCCCGACACTTTCACACAACTCGTGGACGACACGCCGTTCGTCATCCCGAAGGATGCGCTCACGCTTCAGTATCTTAACGGCAATAACGAAATCTCGGCTGTAACGACGAACCGGCTTGAGATCATCGCCGTCGTCGGCCCCGGCCAGCCCGACCCGCAGTCGGGACTGCCCTCGCCCTACCCGATTCGCGAGTTCGGCCTCTTCGGCAGGCTCAAGGACGTTGACTACATGATTGATTACGTCCGGCACCCGCTGATCGAAAAGGACGTTGCCGTCACGCTTGAGCGGCGCGTGCATCTCATCTTTTAGAAGGAGGAAAGACCGTGGGAAACTATTCTAACGATCCGCAGGCGGCGCTTCAGGACGCCATCCAGAAGAGCTACACGAGCGTCCGTTTTCAACAGGGCAAGCCGATCCTCGACCGCGAGTTGAACCTCGCGGCTGACCTCGCCGCCCCGCAAAGGCTCTTTCAAAAGTACCTTGGCAACGGGACGCCCGAAGACAGCGACGGCTTTCGCATCGATAAGGTCGATCTCGTCGAGGGCGACTTCACCATCAAGGCCGGACGCTTCCTCGTCAACGGCTACGAGGCGGCGCTCGAAGAAGACACCACCTACAAGAACCAGCCGCACAATGAGCGGGTCGCGCCGCTGTCGCAGACAAACGCCAGCTTCATTTTCCTCCGCGTCTTCACCGTCGAGGTGAACGAGACGGAGGACGCCGACCTGCACAACGGCGCAGACATCGGCTTCGAGACCGCGCTGCGCGAGCGGGTCGAATGGGAGGTGTTCGTCACGACCGACCCGAACTTCGGCGGCCCCGACCTCTGCCTCCTCGCCACCATTTCCATCCCTCCCGTGAGCGACCTCGCGACCACGTCCACCTCCGCCGGCCCGGAGCCGGTTCCGCCCGTCGTGCCGCCGGACTCCAACGGCGTGCCCCCGCCCACGCCCCCGCACGACTCCGTGTTCTTCATCCTTGAGGATAAGCGCGTGCGTGGGCTTTCGCTGGCGAAGGTGCGGGCCGACCTCGACCGGCTGATGAATCCCGAACGTACGGAGCTTGCGGACGGCAGCGTCTCCACGTCGAAGCTTCAGAGCCTCACGGTCACTTCAGACAAGTTGGGCAACGCGTCCGTCGGCTTCGTCAAGTTCGCGACGGAGAGCCTTTTCAATCTGGGTGTGGCGATCCTCCCCGGCGGGACTGCCACCGTGCCGGTGGCGACCATGGCGCAGCTTCAGTCGTCGAACTTCTTCATATTTGTAAACGTCCAGACCGGGAGCTTCGGCAATGTGAGTTGGACGGAGAGCATCATCAACGGGGATCGCTACATTTCCATCACAAACAACGAGCCGGTGACTTCGACGGTCTTCATGAAGTCGGTCAGGATTCTGAATGTCGGATTCTGAATTAAGGAGGAAGAGATGAGAACCTTTATCCAGTATGACGCGGAGGGGCAGATCGTCGCGGTGGTGCAGACCGAGACGCTGCCGGAGGGCCTTGAGCAACCCTTCTACCTCAAAGACAAAGATCACGGCGCGGCGGAAGTCACGCAGGACAGCGCGACCGTGGGGCACGACACCGCCGAACTTTGCGAAGGCTTTAAGTACGACGCGGCGCAACACAAGCTCGTCAAGAAGCCGGCCTCCGAAGCACCGGCCCCCACGGCGGCCTAGAGGCGAAAACGATGAGAGTCGCTGTAGAGAAGAGCGGGGCCGACGCGCCCGCCGGGAAGAAGAGCGCCGACGCGCCCGCGCGAGTCAGCTTGCGCGCGGAGTCGTCGTCGCGGCAGCACGGCGCGAGTCAGACGAGGCTGCGCGTGAGCGAGCCGGGCGACGCGTCCGAGTTTCTGGCCGAGAGCGCGGCTGAGCGCGTCTTGAGCGCTCGGACGGACGGCCCTCCGGCAGACGCCGGCGCGGCCCCGGCCGTCATTCAGCACGCCGCCGTCGATTCGGGCGTGCCCGTCGCCGAGCGCGAGCCGCTCGTCCCGCGCGGAGGCGGCCAGCCCCTGCCCGCGAGCGCGCGCGACTTCTTCGAGCCGCGCTTCAGGAACGACCTCGGCGACGTGCGCGTCCACACCGGAGCGGACGCAGCCGAGGCGGCGAAGTCGCTTGCGGCGCGCGGCTATGCGGTGGGCCGCCACGTCGTCTTCGGCGCGGGGCAGTTCGCGCCGGGCACGCCTGCGGGCGACCGCCTGCTGGCGCACGAACTGGCGCACGTCGTCTACGGCGCGCACGAGCCGGTCGTACACCGCGACGCCTCGGGGCCGCTCCCCGTCGAAGTTCCCGACCCCGACGACGTGTCCACGCCCGACATCAAGTATCTCTGGCAGAACCTCACGCTGCGCAACAGCATCTATCCGTACCGCGACGAGATGCTCTCGTTCTTCCTGCGCACCTACATGGAGATAGACCTCAACGACCCGGCGACGGCGGCGGCGAAGATAAAGACCCTCAGCACCGACGACTTGAAGCTGGAGCGCGGCAAGCTTGAACAGGAGTTGAAGGAGATTGACGAGAATATTAAGTCGGTGGAGAAGGAGATCAAAGGCGCGCAGAAGGCCAAGGACGAAGAGAAGGTCAACGACCTGACTCAATGGGTCAGGCCGTTCTACTTTCGCAAGCATCGCCTTGAAGGCGATTTGAATTACCTTCCCCGGCTGACCGCAAAAGGCACCCTGCCCTCCGGCGCGGCGAAGAGGTGGACGGCCTATCAATATTCCAAGTACAACGACGTGGGGCTGGAACTCATGCACGACGAGTTGCTCGCGCGCATCCTCGACCGCTTCGACGCCGACACGACCTTCACGCGCTATCCGAAGTGGCTCCGCTACATGGTCATCCA
Source organism: Pyrinomonadaceae bacterium (assembly GCA_035474235.1). Lineage (GTDB taxonomy): Bacteria > Acidobacteriota > Blastocatellia > Pyrinomonadales > Pyrinomonadaceae > QHXN01. The sequence goes on along the minus strand of DATINM010000107.1, from coordinate 3,936 downwards.
TTTCTCCGGCATGCGCTATCAGAGCGCGCACCGCTCTTACGCGCCGGCCACCGACCTCGTCAGGCGGCTCAAGACCGAGCAGATTAAACACGAGGTGGGGGCCGCTTCGCAGCTTGACGTGATTAGCCTGAAAGAGCGGGCCGTCCTCGACATCGAAGCCGAACTCGACGCGACCGGCAAGCCGAACCCGAGACGCGCCGCGACCCTCAAGACACGCCTCGCGGCACTGAAGGCCGTCGAGACGGAGCGCGCAGCCGCCTTCTCGCAGAAGGGGCAGGAGGCGCAGCGTGCGGACTTCGCCGAGTTGACGAAGTTGGAGGACGAGCGCGCCCTTCTCACGTCGGAACTCGACGAGAAGCTTTTGGCCGACGCCGCGCAGAAGAGGCTCGACGAACTCGACCCTCTCATCAAGGCAGCCGAGGCCAAGCTTGACTCCAAGCCGCTCAAGCGTGTGCGCGAGCGCCTCCACGCGGCTGAGGAGAAGCGACGCGCCGCCGTCGTCGAGCATGAATTGGAGAAAGCGGCGGCGGCCTTCTCCACTCTCGACGACACGCAGGCCGTCTCCGTGCTCAGGGCGATGCGCGCCAACAAGGTGTTCCCCGAATGGACTTGGCGCGAGATAGTCCGCGTCACCGCGCTCAAGCTTGAGGTCGAAGCCGGGGAAGACTGGGAGAGAGTGACGCCTGAAGAGGATGCGGAGAAGAACCGTAAAGACCCGGCTACGGTTCGCTGGCGTGAGATTATGAAGGAGTGGAAGAAGGACGTGACGGCTTGGCGCGAGAAGCACGGCAAAGACCTCTCGCTGGTCGTCGTCCGCGCCGTCTGCAACGAGATCGCCGAGATGTGCCTGCACGCACGTGGCATCAAGCCCGACGGCGGCATCAACCAGAAGGCGCAATGGTACGCGGGGAAATCTAAAGGCGCGTCGTTCTCAAGGCCGAAAAGCGTCGCCGACCTTAAACCGGGTTCGAGCCTCTTCTTCCTCCAATGGTCGTATACGCCGCCAGCAGACCCGATCAGCGTCGTGCGTAGCGATACGGTCGGGCTTCAAAGCGACAAGGGCGAACCCATCTCCGACGGCTTCAAGGGGGCTGGCAACTGGACGTACCACTTCAACGCCGATAACACCGTCACGCGCACACAGCCCGTCTTCGGGCCCGTCATCAGCCCGTCCGCCCCGCAGCCCATCGGAACGCAGTACCTCACATGGCTACACGAGGCGCAGATCGTCGAGGTGGACGACAAACGCGGGCGCGTGCTGACGTTCGAGACCGGCCCCATCGGCCTACGCACGCGCTCGCTCGAAAGCGTCCTCAACGTCTGGAGCGTCTATCTCGGCTTCGCCCCGTCGGGCGCGGAACCCGCCGATATTGACAAATACCTCAAAGACATCCTGCCCGGTCGCTGAGACGCGCGGGCCAACTTATCCGCGGCTTCGCGCGGACTGAAAGCGGCTGCGAATGAAATTCGGGAGTCTTCACTCAATCCACAGATTCTTGGGGACTGAAAGAAGACTCTGCTCTGTCCCTTTTGAATTTATAGGCAAGCCGTTGAATTTATAGGCAAACAGTATTTTACAGGCAAGTGGCGCTGAAATGGGCTTTGCCTAACGGAAGGCTTTTGCCCAACAAAAGATTTGCTTGCCCAACAGAAAACTCTTGCATAGGGGATCAGGATTAATTATGGGCAACCGTTTTCCACAGAATTGCTGGCTGTGGAAAATGGTTGACTTTTGCCGCTGGGCGCGTATAATGTTTCACGTGTGAGACATTGTCGCACGCACGCGTTTTTGTTGCGACAATGAAACGCTTTCCCCCTCGGCGTATCACTTATGTTGATTACCTACAACAGAGAAAAACTGCTGAATGCGATAGTGTATTTCAGCGCGAATACTTCACTCTGCGGCATCGTCAAACTATTCAAGCTTTTATATTTCCTCGACTTCGAGCACTATAAACAGACTGGTCGCAGTGTAACCGGATTGGACTATTACGCTTGGAAGATGGGGCCGGTGCCCGTTGATCTGTATGAGGAAATGCCTGTCCCCGAACCCGATTTAGCGGAAAAAGTAAGAATCAATCCCATACAAACGCGCTTCGAAAATCCTTTATTCCAGATAGAGCCGAAGGCCGAGTTTGACTCGTCTCACTTTACCCGACGTGAACTTACTATATTGAAGGACTTGGCGGATAGGTACGAGATGAGTAAAGCGGATGAGATGATTGAAGCCACGCATGTTGAGACTTTACCGTGGCATAGGGTTTATAATGTTGAACATCAACAGCGGGGGAAAATCCCTTACGAGTATGCCCTATCAGAAGATGAAGCGGATTTGATTCGAGACCTTGAGCAAGAGCACAGGGAAATTGTAGAAGCCTACGATGAATCCGGGAACGATACTTCACGATCCGCAGTTCACATTCGCTGACGGCGAGCTTGGGAATAAACTGCTTGTAGTCCTGAATGACGGCAAAGACGGCATCTATATAGTAATTAAAACCACTTCCCAACCTAAACAAAAAGGCAGAAATGATGGGTGTCAGTTGAAAGACCGGCCCCCTAATTTTTATGTCCCAGACGGAAGCTGTTGTTTGCGCGGGGAGAGTTGGTTTCTGCTTGTAGAGTTCTACGATTTAAAGGCGGCAGAATTGCAGCAAAAGGTTTTCGTCGGGAGCATACGGCGCATTGGTGAGCTTCCGAAGGATTTACTGATAGAATTACTTGCGTGCGCCATTGATAGCTTTGACATTAGGGAGAATCAAAGAGAGGACTTACAGCGCGTTCTTAACTCTCTTTAATCTCACGCCACTTCCTTCCAAAACTTCGGCTTCAACCCAAGTTCATACATACTCTGTATCAGGCAGCAGATGTTGTGGCAGAGTATCTTGCAAAGTGCTTCGTTGATCTGCGCCCGCTTCGTCTTACTTCTCAGCGTATCCCCGAACTTCGCCTTTATCATGTGGAACGTCGTTTCGACGTTTGAGCGTTTATGATAGTTCTGCATAAAACGCTCAGTTCGGGGAGCGGCTACGGAGCAAGAGCCGGATGGGACAAGTGAACGAAGTTCTATGCAAGGTTCTTTGTCACAACATCTGTTGCCTTATTCAGTCCATCTATGAGCTAGGTGTTGAGCCGTCGTTCTGGACATAATCCGAAAGCCTCTGCCATTGTTCATTTATAATCTCCCTTAACTTACAGCACAGAGAGTCAATCCATTTTTGTTGCTCATCAATGGAATCGGGAGTTGGGGGTAGTTCGTCTTTGATCTCAAACAGCCATCTAGGTTCGTTAGGCAGCGTGGAAAGGGCGTGAGAGATCCGCATCTTTAGATTATTTAATGCCTCTTCGGATAACGCCTCTCCACGTTCCGCTTGATTGTAGGCTTGATAACATGCCCCCAGAGCAAGGTTCATTTCTTTTACAATCCCTGCCCATTCTTTCCATGCGGTGATTTCCGTTCTCAACCGAGCATTAGCATTTTCCAACTCAATTATCTTGTTCCCTAAATCGGCATTTTGCATTCCGCGCGTAAGGTTGAGTTGCGCTGGTTTGTCGCCGGGGAATTTATCTGCTTTGATGTAGATTATGGCTTCGGAAAAGTCGAATCGGTTGCCGACAGTCTTTAAGGTTTCGGGTATGTCTTTAGCCTCATCGATATTGACCCACTGGCGAACTTTAAAGAATTTCCTGCTGTCAGGTGGACAGCTCTTCACCTCATTGCCGACGAGTTTTGTCGTCCCGCTAAGTCTGTCGCCTTTGAAGAGGATCGGGCCTTCTATAAGAGCCTCCACAACCGGTAGTGGCTCAAACGCGGGAGAGGGTGTAAACTCTTCCGGATGGTGAAACTCAAATGCTATCACTGCGGCAGTGATCAACTGGCGCGCAATGGCCTAACCCGGAATGGCAAACAACGCTACCTTTGCTCAGACTGCGGAC
>DATINM010000106.1:0-43970 GCA_035474235.1 Pyrinomonadaceae bacterium | reverse complement strand
CCGCGCAACGCTTCGGGCGCTTGCGTCGAAGCCAACTCGATGGCGACGCCGCGCGCGACCGTGGAAGCGTCCGCGCCCGACTCGGCGAGCAGCACAGGGTTGTTCTTCGCACCGCGCGCGAGAATCTCGACGGCCTTCCGTGCGTCGGCCTCGCGCCCCGCGGCGTCGAGCCTGCCGAGACGGGCGAGGCGCGTCAGGTCGCTCGCGTAGCGCGAGAGCACCGGATATTGCTGTGTGGCTTCGCGCTGAGCTTGCGCGCCAACGTGGATTGTGACGGCGGCCCCGCCCACCAGCGTGGACGCCGCAAGAGATGCTGAAACGAAAAGTTTAACGAGAGACGAGGGAGCTTTCGGTTTCATGTCTGGATACCTGCTTGTCGAATGTTGTCAGAGACTAAAAAACTTGCCCGGCGCACGCCCGGCTGCCGGCATAGAAGCGAGCGCCGTGCCGCGGGCGTCATAAGGGCGAACCGGCTTGTTTTGGCTGGAAATTTGAAGAAATCGAGGCGGCGTGCGATGGCGCTTCTGCGCGCCCGGTCAAGTTGGAAGCGCGTGTTCGGTCAAGACGAAGCGGGTCGGTCACGCTGACGCCGGAGCGACCGGAAGAGTTTTCGACGCGTCGATGCTTGGCGGTAGGTACTTCCAGAAACTTCGAGAGCGGCGCGCACAGGTCGCGCCGCTTTCAACGAATGCGCAGGGCGATAGACGCTCAGAGCTTGCGTGGCAGCGGGCCGCCGATTGTGTAGATCGTCACGGAGCTTGAGAGGCCGAGGCCGGAGAGGCGGCCCGCCATCAAAACGATTGTCTCGCCGTGCTGCACGACGCCGGATTCGAGCAGCATGCGCTCGCAAATCTTCAGCATGTCCTCGGTGCTGTCGCACGGCGGGTGGACGAGCGTCTCGACGCCCCAGACGAGCGAGAGACTGTCGTAGACGGCGCGCTCCGGCGTGAAGGCGACGATGCGTTGCGCGGGTCTGAGCGACGAGAGCCGACGCGCCATCAGCCCCGACTCGGTGATGACTGCGATGTTGCGCGCGTCAATCTCTTCGGCGGCGAACCATGCGGCCTCGCAGAGCGCGCGGCTCACGCGACCGGACTGCCGCCCCGCGAACCGCCTTCTGTCACGTAAGGCTGTGGGCTTGCCCGCCTCCGCGGCCTCGATGATGCGTGCCATCGTCGCGACTGCCGCGACAGGGTACTTGCCCGCGGCAGTCTCGGCTGAGAGCATCACGGCGTCGGTTCCGTCCCACACGGCGTTTGCAACGTCGGAAGCCTCGGCGCGCGTCGGTCGCGGCTCCGAGATCATTGACTGAAGCATCTGCGTCGCGGTGATGACGACCTTCTCTTTTCTGTTCGCCTCGCCGATGATGCGCTTCTGATAGACGGGCACGAGTTCGACGCTCGTCTCGACGCCGAGGTCGCCGCGCGCGACCATCACACCGTCCGCCTTGTCAACGATCTCTTCGAGGTTGTCAATCGCCTCGGCCATCTCGATCTTCGCGACGAGCGGCTGCGCGCCACCCGCCGCGCGTATGAGCGACTTGGCCTCGGCGCAGTCCTCCGCGCGGCGCACGAACGAAAGCGCGATGTAGTCTGCACGCTCACGCACGGCGAAGTGCAGGTCGCGCCTGTCCTTGTCGGTGAGCGAAGGTATGGGGAGCGAGACGCCCGGCAGGTTTATGCCTTTGCGCTCGGAGAGCGTGCCGCCGTTTACGACGCGCGTTACAACGTCTGTGTCGGTCGCGCTCTCGGCGGCGAGTTCGATTGCGCCGTCGTCGAGGAGTATGCGCGCGCCCGGCTTCAAGTCCTTCGCGAGTCCGGCGTAGTTCGTAGAGACTTCGCGCGCGTCGCCGACGACCGAGCGCGTCGTGAGCGTGAAGAGCGCGCCGGCTTCGAGTTGGACGGGCTGGCCGCCCTTGAGCATCCCCGTCCTGATCTTCGGCCCCGAAAGATCAACGAGCACGGAGAGCGGGCGCTTCAGACGCTCGGCTGCCGAGCGAGCGCGCTTGATAGTCTCGGCGTGTTCCTCCTGCGTGCCGTGCGACATGTTGATCCGCACGGCGTTCGCGCCCGCGGCGAGCAGCGACTCGATTACGGCTGTCTCGCGCGAGGCGGGCCCGAGCGTGGCAAGTATCTTGGCTCTCCTCACCTTCGGCAACCCCTCTGATTATTTTCTTTGGACGACTTCAGCCGTTGTAATACTCCGCGCGCTTTTAGTCAACGACGGAGGCAAGCCGGTAGTAGGCAGAAGGCAGAAGGCGGTAGACAGTAGGCAGTCAAAACCGCGAACGCCTCGTCTCGCGTGAAATAGCAGAAGGCAGTCGGGAGACGTGTCGCCTCCTGACTGCCTTCTGCTGTCTGCCTACTTGCTTTTCAGTTCGCCTTCGAGGCGAGCGCCGCCGCGATGGTCTGTTCGAGTTCGGCGGCGGCGTCCTCGTCGTAGCCAACGAAATCTCGGACGAGACGGCCCTGCCTGTCTATGACGAAGGTGTGCGGGATGCGGTCGTCGTCTGCGAGGAAGAGGCTCACGGTGTCTTCGTCCGGCTCGGCGAGTTGATACTGGATGCCGTACTGCTTTACGAAGTCCGGAATCTTCGGCTGATCGTCTTCGCCGCCGACGTTGAGGCCGACGACCTTGAACCCCTGCGGGCCGAGGCGGCGCTGCAAGCGGACGAGATGCGGAATCTCTTCGCGGCACGGCGGGCAGTAGGTCGCCCAGAAGTCGAGCACGACGACTTGGCCGCGATAATCTTCGAGCGAGGCGTGGCGACCGTCGAGTTGCGTCCAAGCGCCGCGCGGCGCACTCGCGGAAGCGGCGTGCGCCGGCTCGACCGGCGGCATGGGCAGATTCGTCTGCGGTGGCTTCGTCGCCGCGGCCTCTTTGTTCGACGCGCTCGCCCCCATCGCGCGCTTCTTCGACGCGCCGTCGAGGTCACATGACGACGCGAGCGCGGCAAGCGTCAAGACGAAGAACGCCGACACGAGTCTTCGCGCGCGAAAATTTCCTTTGACTCTGGTTTGCATCGTCGGCCAACTCCTCCGTGCGCGTGACATTCTACACGAAGGCGGGCGGGCTTGGAACGCGCCTGCGGCCCGCGTCGCCCGTGTCGCCCGCGGCGGCTCAACGCCGGGGCGTTCGACTCGTCAGATCCGAGTCGCCGTCAGTCGCCGTCGTGTCTCCCTCCAACTCTTCGAGCGATGGCGCGGAGTCCTCAGCCGGCACGCCGTACTCCTCGTCGGCCCACGCGCCGAAGTCAAGCAGCTTGCAGCGTTCGGAGCAGAAGGGACGGTCGGGATTGTTCTCCCAGTTGACGGGTCTGTGGCAGGTCGGACACTTTTTCATAAAGCAATCGGCACTCAGCTTTCGGCCAAAACGAATCAGCCGCCGCGGGTTCGGTTAAGGCCGACGGCTGAGCGCTGAATGTTGACAGCTTCTAAGCCGCAGCCGAGGCGGCGGGAGTCTTTATCAAAATTTTTCTGTTTACGAAGTCAATGATACCGGCGCGGCGCATCTCATTCAAGCGCACCGTCACGCTCTCGCGCGTCGAGCCGACGATGGACGCGATCTCGCGGTGCGGGAGCGGGAGGTCGATCAGGACGCCGCCCTCTTCCTCGCGCCCGTAACGCTCGGAGAGGTCTACGAGCATTTTGTTGAGGCGTGCGGTGACGGCGTCGAGCGCCAGATCGCAAACACGCCGCTCGGCGCGAGAAAGGCGTTGACCGACCATGCGGAAGGTGTAATCATAAAGCCCGTGGCTTGCGGCCATCCCCTCCCTGTAAACCCCCGCAGGAATTCGCAGCAGGCGCGCGTTCTCGTATGCGACCGCGCACTTCTCGCGCACCCCGGCAGAGTAGAGCGACGATTCGCCAAAGAGCGCGCCCGCGCCGACGATGTCCACGACGGCCTCGCGCCCCGTGTCGTCGTCAATCGAGCAGATTTTGACGCGGCCCTCGGAGATGACGAAGAGCGCGTCCGCCACGTCGCCTTCGCGGTAGATGAAGCGCCGGCGGCGGAACTCGACCGTCGCCGAGGCGGCGGCCAGACGCGCCAGCGTCGCGTCGTCGAGTCCGTTGCCGATCTCCGACTGTCGTATAATCTCTTCGCGGTCGGCGACGGGGGTGTCGCGTGTTAGCAGGTGTTGCATAACGGGGAAACCTCGTTTCGTGATCGGGGATATTTTCAAGAGCGTGCGTTTGGAATCCGCGGCGCGCCGACCGGAAGAACGGGGCCGAAACTTTCTTGACCGGATTAGGGAATTAAAGCGGCGCGGAAACCTTCAAAGTCACGAGGCTTTGTTTTTACCTGACCGTTGTTCGATGAGGAAAAGTAAACGCAACTAATGCGAAACCGTCCCTTTGAAGTAGGCGGCACGATAGCACGAAGGGCGCGCGCGCGCAAGAACTGTTTGTTGCAAACATCATGACAAGCAACTTAAGCGTACTCGTCGTTGACGACGAGCCGGACAAGCGCCTTTTGCTCGCCTTCGCGCTCAAGAACGAGGGCTACGACGTGCACACAGCCGAGGACGGCGTCGAGGGCCTCGCGGCGGTCGAGGCGTACCAGCCCGACCTGATCGTCACGGACGTGATGATGCCGCGCATGGACGGATACGAGATGGTTCGGCGCGTGCGAGGGAATCCGCAGACAAAGTTCATCCCCGTCATTATACAGTCTGCCGCGCGCAACGAGTCGCGCGACGTGCGCTTCGGCTCGGAGTTGGGCGCGCTCGGCTATCTCACAGACCCCACAGACCTCGACCTTCTCCGCGCACGCGCACGCACGCTGCTTGAGTTCAAGCAGTATCTCGACTCGTGCCAGGAGGCCGCGTTCACCGACCACCTGACGGGACTCGCCAACCTCCGCCGCTTCGTGCGGCAGTTGGAGCGAGAGGTCGCCCGAACCGTTCGCTACGGCCATCCGTTCTGCCTGCTCCTGATCGACGTTGACGACTTCAAGACGGTCAACGACGCGAACGGCCACGAGGCCGGCGACGAGGCGCTTCGGCGCGTCGCGAACGTCATACAGTCGGGCACGCGCGGCATAGACACGGGCGCGCGCATCGGCGGCGACGAGTTCGCCGTCATCCTGCCGGAGACCGGACTCACGCGCGGACTCGAAGTGGCCGAGCGGCTGCGCGTAGCGATTGCCGCGCTCGACCTTGAGGGCGTCGGGCGCATCACTTCGAGCCTCGGCGTCGCAGAGCTTCCCGCCTGCGCGCGCACCGGCGAAGAGTTGCGCGCGGCTGCTGATGCGGCGCTCTACGAGGCAAAGCGCGCGGGCCGCGACCGTGTGGCCTGCGCGCCCGTGCTTGACCAATCGAACCGGACTGAGGCGCTCGGCGTATCAACGAAATGATGAATGATGAGTGCGGAATGCCGAATTGAGATTCAAGCCGCTTCCGACTCGTCATTCATTCATTATTCCGCATTCATCATTTCAGGAGTGAGCATGGCTGACTACCGGGACAAGCTTGAAGAGTGGCGCGAGGCCGCGCGGCGCAAGGCGCGCGAACTGGACGACAAGTATCAGATACGCGAGCGCGTCGAAGAGGGCGCGCGCGCGGCGGGCGGCGCGGCGCGGCGCGGCGCGGACGCTGTCAAGACGGGCGCTGAGCGCGCGCGCGCCGAGGCCGAACGGCTCGGCGAAGACCTAGACCTGAACGATCACGCGCAGGACGTTCGCGAGCGGACGCAGGAAGCGCGCGATCAGGCCGCTCGCGCGGCGGAAGGAGCGGCGCGCGTCGCGCGCGAGGTCGGGGGGCGCGTGCGCGACGCGGGGCAGAAGGCGGGCACGAAGGCCGGAGACGTTCTCGGCGACGCGAAGAAGCATTACAAGAAGGCCGCGCGCGCCGCGAAACTGGGCGTACACGCGACGCGCCTGACCTCGGCCTCGTCGGTCGGCCTCTTCCGGGCATACGACTGGGCGCGGCAGAATCCGAAACAGGCAATCGTCGTCACGCTCTCGCTCGCGGCGGGCGTGCGCGCGGGCGCGTCCTTCCCCGGACTCGACGCGGTCTTTCTCGGCGCGCACCCGCACTGGTTTACGCACTCGGCGCTGCCGGTCTGGGTCGTGCGGCGTCTCGCCAAGAAGTTCGACTCGTACCTGCGCGAGCGCGAGCGTCTGATCGCCGAAGGCGAGTTGGACGAGGCCGAGCGCAAGCGCGTCGAGTTCGAGCGGCGGATGGTTCGACAAGTCGGCGCGCCGCTGCTCGGCGCGTTCAGTTGCGCCGCGGGTCTCGCGATGTGGGCGCAGATATTTCGGCCCGGCCCGATTGTCGGCGCGCCCATCAGTTGGCTTCTGGGCGGCAACCCCGTCCTCGACGGCGTGTGGCTCTTCGCAAACGGCGTCGTCTGCATCCAGCAGGGCTACAAGTTTTTTATGATAGCCTTGCGCGATCAGGAGGACGCACAACGAATCGTCAGAGAGATAAAGGGTCTTCTGCCTTCGGCTGCGACCGCTTGAGGCCGCGCCGGGGTGCGTGTCAGTTCGCGAACGCGAGCGACGCAGAGCGCGGACTTTAGGACAACTACTTCTTCGTAAAAAACGTCAGCCGCCGTCTTTAGAATTGACGGCGGCTGACGTTTGCTTAGTACCTCGGAACTGGGCGCACAGTCCGGTCGCGGGCTACGCGCCCTCTTGCACTTCAGGCTTCCTGCCGGACGCCGGTCACAGCAACAGGCCGTAGGCTTCTCAGGCAGCAGCCGGACGAAATCGAAGAGGGCGCGCCTCGCATCCGTCGCGGCGCGCCCTCTTCGATTTCGGCGTCAAATGTCTTCGGCCTTGCGCGGCGCGCGGGCGGCTCATTCACCTCACCGCAATCGGGAAAGGAGTGAACGAGAGCACGAACACCGCGAGCGTCGCGACGGCGACGAGCGTGCGCGCCGTGCCGAGCCGGTCACTCTCGTCGAGAGCTTCCGGGTGCCGTATGCGGAGCATGACGAAGAGTAGAACGGCGTAGAGGAATCCGCTCGGCGCGCCGTGCCAGAACCAACCGAGCGGCGCGAGCGCGAGCATCGCGACGAACGCGACGCGCCCCGCTTGCTTGTGGAAGCGTCTGCCGAAGACCGCGTATGTCGCGTGCCCGCCGTCTAGCTGCCCGACGGGCATCAGGTTCAGGCTCGTCACGAGCAGCCCGAACCACGCCGCGAAGTAAAACGGATTCGGCGCGATGACCGCGAGGTCGCGCAGGCCGAGAACGCTCGCCAGAAGGCGTAGCAGCGGCGGGTCGTTGAAGATGATGGCCGCGGCGTCGGACGGCATCGGCGGCGACGGCACGGCGGTCAGGAGTCCGACGACGGCGAAGGGTATCAGCATCAGGAATCCCGCGAGCGGCCCCGCGACGCCGATGTCGAAGAGCGCGCGGCGCGAAGGTATCGGCGACTTGATCTTGATGAACGCGCCGAGCGTGCCCGCGAGAAATGGCGGCGGCACGGGGATGAAGAACGGCAGCGTCGCGTCAACGCCGTAGCGTCTGCACGCGACGTAATGCCCCGACTCGTGCGCCAGCAGAATCGAGAGAAGCGCCGCCGCGAACTTCAGCCCATCGCCGATGAAGTGCGGATGCGCGAGCGCGTATGAGCCGACCGCCGCGAGCGCGAGCACGTAATACTTCGGCACGTAGAGAAGATAGTCGAGCGGCGTGACGGGCGCGGCGACGCTTGGCTCGATGTCGCCGAACAGGGTCGAGAAGCTCATCCATGCCCACGTCGCCGTCGCGAAGGTGAGCGTGAAGAGTATCGCGTGGCGCGTCCACTCGCGCGCGGTCGGTCGCGCCGCACGCCGCAGTAGCGACGAAGCGCGCGGGGCGAAAGTCGGGACGCCTTGGATTGATTCGGCCATGTTCGTCGAAAGCGGCGGCGAGTAAAAAATGACGAGTGACGAGCCTTGAGAACTTGTCAACTCGTCACTCGTCACTCGCCGTTTGTCACTGCTTCAGAAATTCGTTTCGTGCGTTGAAGCGCCCGGAGACGATTCGTGTTCGTCGTGGTCTTCGTCGTGGTCGCCGCCGACGTGGAAACCGTGTGCCTGAAGCTCCTTGCCCGGCTTGAAGCGTATGGTCTTGCCGGAGGGTATCGCGACCTCCTCGCCGGTGCGCGGGTTGCGGCCCACGCCGCGCTTGCGCGGCTTGACGACGAAGACGCCGAAGCCGCGAAGCTCTATGCGCTCGCCGCGCGCCAGCGCCTCCTTCATCGAGTGAAAGAGCGCGTCAACGGCCTGCTCGGCTTTCATCTTCGGCACGCCCGTGCGCTCCGCGACGCGGTTCACGATGTCGAGTTTAATCACCTGATTTCGGCCTCCGCTTTTGACTTTCCGGGGAGAGAGTTTCGTCTTAAGGATGCCAACGCTTTCCGAGTCGCGATAATAGAGACGCCCTGCAACGACTGTCAAGGGTGGGACAGTTTTCGGTTTTCGGTTTTCAGTTTTCGGCTTTTAAGCTTTGCAGCGACATCACGGCACTCAAGGCCCTAGCTACGCGTCTCAGTCAAAACTGAAAACCGAAAACTGAAAACTGCATTTCACCTTCTTTGACAACGCGAGCGCGCGGCGGCTAACCTCTGGACGCGCGGGCGGGGCGGACGAAACAGTCCCGCGACGCATCTGACGAACACACATGCTCTTCTTCGGACGAAAGGGCCAACGCGCGCACGCGTTCGGCGACGTTGACGCGGGCGACGACCGCGACATAGAGGTACGCCGGCTCTCGGACGAGTCGCGCGCGCACTTCTGGGGCGAGGCGCGGTTGCTGTTCCGCGACCTCGTTTTCGCGCTGATGATAATGTCTCTGGTGCTCGTCTTCGTCGCGCAGCCCGTCAAGGTCGAGGGCACCTCGATGCTGCCGCGCCTGCACGACGGCGAGCGTATCTTCGTCAACAAGATGATCTACTACGGCCTGCCCGATATCGAGCGCGGCGACATAGTAGTCTTCTGGTTCCCCGACGACCCATCGAAAAGTTACATCAAGCGCGTCATAGGGCTTCCGGGCGAGACTGTGCAGATGCGCTCGGGTCGAATCTACATCAACGGCAGGGAGCTTCCTGAGCCTTACCTCGACCCGACCCTGAACGTCGCCGACGAAGACCGGCCGCCGACATACGTCAAGCCGTACTACTTCTTCGTCATGGGCGACAACCGCGACAACTCAAGCGACTCGCGCTCGTGGGGACTCGTGCCTGAGAAATACATCTACGGCAAGGCGCTCGTCCGCTACTGGCCGCTCTCGAAGGCCAGCATCATTCGCCACGAGACCGACTACCCCGGCGTTCCCGACCGGCGCGCGCAGCACGCCGAGGAGCCGGAAGAATGAGTCAGATAAGAAGCAGGCGGAAAGCAACAGGCAGTTTTGAGTTTTCAGCTTTCAGTTTCAGACAGTTTTGAGTTTTCAGCTTTCAGTTTTGTGTTTCGAGTCCTCGTTCCTCGGAAGCCGGACGCGCAGTCCGGCTTTTGAATTTGAAATTTCAAATCTGAAACTGCAAACTGTCACTGCCGTCTGCCTCCTGCCGTCTGCCGTCTGTTATTTATGTCCGACTGGTTGCGACCGCTGCTGCTGATGTTCTACGCGCCCTCGCGCGGCATGGCGGAGGTGCGCGACCGCGCGCCGCTCGGCCCGGCGGCGCTGCTCGCGCTTCTGCTTCTGGCGGCGCACACGATTTACGCGCAGTGGCACGAACTCGCGAACGTGGCGATGCACTCCGGCGCGTGGGCGTTTGTAAGCGCGGTGCTTGCATGCGCCGGCTACTTGCTCATCGTCGCGCTCATCTTCGTGCCCGTGGCGATACTGCTTGCGAACCTTCTGGAGCGGGGCGCGGGCTTCGGCGTCGTGCTGCGTCAGGAGTACGCGCCGGCGGCCTCGACCGCCTTCTACGCGCTCGCAGCCGCGAGCCTCGTCGCGCTCCCGCTCGTTTACGTCGCGAACGCCGCGGGGCTTAACGAGGCGGCGGTGTTAAAGACGCTTCAGGCCGCGCAGCAGACCGCGCAGCAGGTGCTCAACAGCCAGACGCCCGACGGCCCGACGCCCGCGCAGATGGATCAAATGACGGGCGCACTGTCGAAGGCGCTGCTGCTCTTCACGATTCAGCCGCTGACGCTCTTCAGCCTTTGGGCCGTGGCCGCCGTGCGCGAGGTCTTCCGCGTGTCTTGGCTGAAGTCGCTGGTCGTTGTCGTTTTGAGCACGGTCGTGATGTTCGTCCTCTCGCCGGTTCTGCTCATCATCTTCAGCACGCTGCTCGGCGCGCCCTTCCTCGCTCTGCTCGCCTTCTTCCTTTTGCGCGGGTACTTCGGCGAAGTGATGCGCGGGCAGCGCGCGCGCGCTTCGTTCAGACAGAACCTCGAAGCCGCGACGCTCAACCCGGCGGACGCGTCCGCACACTACAACCTCGGACTCCTCCACGCGCAGCGCCGCGAGTTCGACGCCGCGCGCGAGCGTTTCGAGCGCGCCGTCGAGATTGATCCGGAAGAGACGGACGCGCACTACCAACTCGGTCGCATCGCGCGCGGGCAAGGAAGACTGCCCGAAGCCATCACACACTTTGGCGAGGTCGTCACGCGCGACGACTCGCACGCGCAGCACGAAATCTGGCGCGAGGTCGGCGCGACTTATCTCGCGGCGGGGCAGTACGCCGACGCGCGCGATGCGTTGCAGCGCTTCCTCGACCGGCGGCCTTCCGACCCCGAAGCGCTCTACCTGATGGGACGCGCCGCGTTCGGCCTCGGCCAACTGCGCGAGGCGAAGGAATGGATGACGGCCTGCGTCGAGTCGGTACGCACCGCGCCCGCCTACAAGTACCGCGCCGACAAGCGCTGGCTCAACGAGGCGCAGCAGTTTTTGCGGACGCAGGCTTGATCGAACTGCGAGCGAAGCTCGGACGAAACGGGATGACGAACAGAGAGAACAGGCCGGCGCTGCTCGTGCTCGAAGACGGTCGCGCTTTCCGCGGTCGCGCGTGGGGCGCGGACGGCGAGTGCTGCGGCGAGATGGTCTTCAATACTTCGATGTCGGGCTATCAGGAAGTTCTGACCGATCCGTCTTACGCGGGACAGGTCGTGTGCATGACCTACCCGCTCATCGGCAACTACGGCGTGAACCGCGCGGACGAAGAATCTTCGAGGCCGTGGGTCGAAGGGTTCGTCGTGCGCGAGGCGAGCGCGGTAGCGTCGAACTGGCGCTCGGAGGAGAGCTTGGACGCGTACCTGAAGCGCTGGCAGGTTCCCGCGATTGACCGCGTGGACACGCGCGCGCTCGTCCGCCACATACGCGAGCGTGGGGCGATGCGCGCGTGCCTCTCTTCGATTGATCTTGACGAGCGGAGCCTGCTCGATAAGGCGCTCTCGTCCGCGTCGATGGAGAACAGGGAACTCGCGAGCGTTGTGACTACGAGCCGGTCTTACGAGGTCGCGGCGGTCGGCGAAGAGAAGTTCAGCGTCGTCTGCTACGACTTCGGCGTCAAGCGCAACTCTCTGAACGAACTCGCGCGCGCGGGCTGCCGCGTCCGCGTAGTTCCCGCCTCGACGCCGGCGTCGGAAGTTCTGGCGATGATGCCGGACGGGATTTACTTGTCGAACGGGCCGGGCGACCCGGCCTCGATGAACGCGGTCGTCGAGGAGATTCGCAAACTCCTAGGCGCGGGCGTCCCCGTCTTCGGCATCTGCTTCGGGCATCAGTTGCTCGGTCGCGCGTTCGGCGCGGCCACATACAAGCTTCGCTTCGGGCATCGCGGCGGCAACCAGCCGGTCAAAGACCTGCACACGAGCAGGGTCGAGATCACGTCGCACAACCACGGCTTCGCGGTCGAGGCCGAGAGCCTTCCATCGGATGTCGAAGTCACGCACGTCAATCTCAACGACGGTTGCGTCGAGGGGATGCGCCACCGCCGTCTGCCTGTCATCTCAGTCCAGTATCACCCGGAGGCAGCGCCGGGGCCGCACGACGCCGAGCACCATTTCCGCCGCTTCATCGAGTTGATGGCGAAGACGCGCGTGGCCGGCTAAGGAGAACGGCAAAAAAGCAGGCATCGAAGTTGGACGGCCAGCGGCGCGTCTCTCATCGAACGTTCGATGAGAGACGCGCCGCTGGCCGTCTTCAAGCTTTGCTCGCCGCCTTTGAGTTTTGCTCGCCGCCTTTAACTTTGCGGCTTTCTATGACTGCAACAGTTGGTCAATCGTCTGGACGAGCGAGACGAAGTCGGAGGTCTTGCTCTGGTAGATTTTGATCCCGGTCTGTTGCGCCTGCTCGCGGTTCGGGCCTGAACTTTCGAGCGAGAAGAGAAGGACGGGCGTGACGGGATCGAGGGCGCGAAGCTCGCGGCAGAGTTCGAGGCTTTCGCCGTCAATGTACGTGTCGTTGAGGATGTAGAGGTCGAAGCGCTCGGTCATCGCGAGCTTCAGACAGTCGGCGACCGTCTGCACTGACTCGACCGAGTAGCCTTTCTGTTCGAGCATGAGGGCAATCAGGTCGCCCACGTCCTTGTTCGACTCGGCGCAAAGTATGCGCCGCATTCCTCCTTGCATCAGACACACCCCGACGAAGAGAGAGTCAGAAGAAATGGGGAAGTTCAGGGGATGAGCAAATGTAAACGCTTACGCGGCGAGCGTCAAGGTTTTTCGGCTTCGTTCGTCGTGCCGCGGCGCTTCGACTTGCCCGTGAGTATCGAGTTGACCGTATGAACTATCTCGAAAAGGTCTTCGGGCTTCGTCAGGTAGGCGCTTGCCCCGGCGCTCAGCGCCATCTCGCGGTCACGCGTGAAAGCCTGCGCGGAGAAGAAGAGGATGGGCGTCTGCGGCGTCAACTCGCGCAGGCGTTTGCAGAGTTCGATGGCCGTGCCGTCAATGTAGTCGTCGTCGAGCATGTAGAGGTCGAAGACTCTGCCGCCGACGTGTTCGATGCACTCGGCGATGGTTCTGGCGGAGACGACTTCGTGGCCCTGCTCTTCGAGCAGCATTGTGATGAGGCTACAAGTGTCCTCGTGTGGTTCTGCGCAAAGGATGCGCCTGCGGGGATGCGACATCCGAGGGAACTCCTTAAATACGTTGTCCGGCAGAGTGTGGAAGTCAGGGCGCGATAACGCTAAAGACCGGTCGCCCTTTTAGTCTGTACGTGAGCGAACACGCAACCGTCGTTGGCTTGGGCGATCTCGAACGCGGACATTAAGCCTGAATCCAAAAAAATAATCAACCGAAATTATTGGGCGGGCTGCGGCGGAGCGGCGTCCGCCGCGTTCTTCAACGGCACGGACGTTTGCAGCGCGGGCGCTGATGACTCCGGCGTCGCGTCCGCGACCTCTTCCGAGGCGGGCGGCGTCTCGACCGAGGGCGTCTCCGCCGGTCTCAGGAGTTCGGCGACGAGTCCGGCGCTGCCGCGGTGTTCGAGCCAGTGCCGGTAAGTGACCGTGAGCACGGCGATGACGGGAATGGCGAGGAAGATGCCGGCGACGCCCGCGATCTCGTGTCCGGCGAGGACGGCGAGGATGATCGCGAGCGGGTGCAGGTGTATGCCTGAGCCGATGATGCGCGGGTAGAGGACGTAGTCCTGCGTGATCCGCAGCGCGCCGAGGAAGGCGAGTATGAGAAATGCTTTCGACGCTGAGTCGAACCCGGCGACCGTCCCCGCGATGACGGCGACGACGAGCGGGCCGAGCAGAGGGATGAACTCAAGGAATCCGGCCACGACGCCGAGCACGAGCGCGTAGCGCACGCCAATGAGGGCGAACGCCGCGGTGCAGGCAACTCCGATGATGAGGCAGGCGATAAGCTGCGCGCGAATATACGCGGCGAGCGTCGAGTTCACGTCCTGAAAAAACTCGTCGCCGCGCCAGCGTATTCGCCCCTGCGGCAGCATCATCAGCGCGGAACGCCGGAATGTGTCTGCGTCTTTCAGAAAGAAGAAGGCGAGTATGGGGATGAGCACGAGCCACGGAAGGTAGAAAAGCCACGCGGCGACATCGTAGAGGCCCTTGCCCGCGGCGGTGAGCGAATCCCTCCCCTTCTGCTCGATGATATCACGTGTCTTGGGTGGTAGCCCTTGGTAAGCTTTATTCAGGCGCTGCGCGGTGTCGCTGTTGCGCACGCTGTCTATGTAATTCGGTGCCTGCTGCGCCAGTTGCGTCATCTGCTCATCAAGGCTCGGGTAGAGGAGAAAGCCCGCAAGGCTGACCGAGCCGAAGATAGCGAGATAGACGACCGCGATTGCGAGTCCGCGCGGCATCACGCGTTCGCGCCCACGCGCGTTGAAGGGGCGGCGCACGAACTCGACGAGCGGCGCGATTAGGTAGGCAAAGAAGATCGCCAGCACGACGACCAGCAGTATGCCCGTCAGCGCGTCGAAGACCCAGCGCGCGGCCTCGAACAGGTAGTAGAGGACGAGGACGAGGAAGGCGAGCCACAGAACGGAACGCGTCGCGAGCCGCAGCACGACGCGCGTCTTCGCTTCGGTGAGCGCGACCGCCGCCCTCGACTCCATATCGCGGCGCTCGTCCTCCCGGACGACGTTGCCGTGCCTTGTGATCTCCTTCTGTTTCGCCAACTCCGCCTCTCTTGCGAACTCGCGCGCCAAAATTCCACTCTGGAAGTCCCGAGGCAAACCGACCGCGGCGTTCGAGACCGGCGACCCGCGCGGCTTCGCTACTCGATGTAGTCTTCGTAGTTCTCGTCCGGTTGCTGCTCGCGTATCCCTGCAGGCTCCCAGACCAGCCCGCGCCACTCGTCTGTCTCGCCCGTCAGTTGCAGCGCGGCGAGCGGCTGGACGGGATTTCGCTCAAGTCTTATGACCTCGGCGATGGTTTCGAGCGGCTTGCCTTCGGTGTCGGGCACGATCAGGTTGACGCGGCTTCCCACGTCGGGCAGGCGTTCGAGGTGCACGAGCGCGCCCATCGGCCCGATGTTCTCGGTCTCGCCCTCGACGACGACGTGCTCGCCCGAACGTTCGTCGTCCCACTCGGCGCGCACGTTGATGTGGACGAGATATCGAGGGCCTGAACGCTGTTCGGTAAAGTGGGCGGACATGATCGAGCCTCCGTTCTGAATCTGACGTTCCGCTTTAGAAATAAACTGCTAAAGCGGGCGAAATCGAGGAAGGGTTTTGGGTATTAGGTGCAGGGTGCTGGTAAGAACTGAAAACCCAAACCCGGCACCTAAGACCCGGAACCCTCTTTTACTCTTCCTCGTGCGTCCTGAGCTTTTCGAGCACAGAGAAATCTTCGAGCGTCGTCGTGTCGCCGTGGACTGCGCCGCTTGATGCGATCTCGCGCAGGAGCCTGCGCATGATCTTCCCCGAGCGAGTTTTGGGGAGCGCGTCTGCGAACCTTATCTCGTCGGGGCGGGCGAGCGCGCCGATCTCTTGAACTACGTGTTGGCGCAACACGTTCTTCAACTCGTCCGAAGCCTTGCGCTCGCCTTCGAGCGTGACGAAGGCGACGATGCTCTGACCTTTGAGTTCGTCGGGACGACCGACGACCGCGGCCTCCGCGACCGCCGCGTGCGAGACGAGCGCGCTCTCGATCTCCATCGTTCCGAGCCTGTGGCCGCTGACGTTTATCACGTCGTCAACGCGCCCCATGATCCAGAAGTAACCGTCTTCATCACAGCGTGCGCCGTCGCCCGCGAAATAGACGCCCTCGATCTCGTCGAAGTATTGCTTGCGGTAACGCTCGTCGTCACCCCAAATTGTTCTGAGCATCGAAGGCCACGGGCGCTTGATGACGAGATAGCCACCCTCGTTCGCGCCCGCCTCCTCGCCTGTCTTCGACATGATTGCAGCCTCGACGCCGGGCAGAGGCCGCGTCGCCGAGCCGGGCTTCGTCGGCGTCGCGCCCGGAAGCGGCGAGATCAAAATCGCGCCCGTCTCGGTCTGCCACCATGTGTCAACTATTGGGCAACGCCCCTTGCCGATTGTCTCTCGATACCACATCCAAGCTTCCGGGTTGATCGGCTCGCCGACCGTTCCGAGCAGACGCAAAGATGAGAGGTCGTGTTTGAGCGGCCACTGCTCGCCCCACTTGATGAAAGCGCGAATCGCGGTCGGCGCGGTGTAGAAGATGTTAACGCGGTGGCGCTCGACGATATCCCAGAAGCGATCCGGCTGCGGGTAGTTCGGCGCTCCCTCGTACATCAGAACGGTCGCGCCGTTCGAGAGCGGCCCGTAAACGACGTAGCTGTGACCCGTCACCCAACCGATGTCGGCCGTGCACCAGTAGATGTCTTCGTCCTTGAGGTCGAAGACCCACTTCGTCGTCAGGTGCGCCTGGAGAAGATAGCCCGCGGTCGTGTGCAGAATGCCCTTTGGCTTCCCCGTCGTGCCCGAAGTGTAGAGTATGTAGAGCGGGTGCTCGCTGTCGAGTTCTTCCGCCGCGCACTCGCCGCTGACCGCTTGCATGATCTCATGCCACCAGTAGTCGCGCCCCATCTCCATGTGAACTTTACTTCCGGTGCGTCGGACGACTATGCAGCCCTTTACGCTCGGAGTATGTTTCAGAGCTTCGTCAACCGTGTCTTTGAGACGAATCTCAGAGCCGCGACGGTATCCGCCGTCCGCCGTGACGACGAGCTTGCAGCCCGCGTCGTTGACGCGGTCTATGATCGCGTGCGCCGAGAAGCCGCCGAAGATGACCGAGTGCGTCGCGCCTATTCGCGCGCACGCGAGCATCGCGATTGCGAGTTCGGGGACGAGCGGCATGTAGAGCGCAACGCGGTCGCCGCGTTCGACGCCTGCGCGCTTCAATACGTTTGCGAAGCGCGATACCTCTCGATGAAGTTGCGCGTATGTAAGCGTGCGTTGCTCGCCCGGCTCGCCCTCCCAGATGATCGCGGCCTTGTTGCGTCGCCACGTTTGAAGATGACGGTCGAGGCAATTGTACGAGACGTTGATGCGTCCGCCCTTGAACCACTCGGCGTGCGGCGGCTCCCACTTCAGAACCGTGTCCCAACGTTTGAACCATTGAAGCTCGGCCTCGGCCATCCGCGCCCAGAACTCTTCGGGCGAGTCGTGAGCCTCGCGCCTGAGCGCCTCGAACTCCTCCATTGATTTGACGCGCGCTCTCGCGGAGAACTCGGCGGGCGGCGGGAAGACGCGTCCCTCTTGCAGAACCGATTCGATGTTTGTCTTGTCGGAAGACATCGCCGCGTACCTTCACTCCAAACTGTCTGGGCCGAATGTCGAAGACAATCAAGCCCGCGTCTCGCAAAATTCGCCGTGTGATTGCCTTGTGTAACAGAAACCGCCGCGCGCGGCAAGCGCGACCTGCGGCGCACCGACCGCAAGCACGTTCGCGCCTGCGTCGTCGCGCGTCGAATCCATTTACAACGAGCACTTTCCGGCTGTATCGTTGCACGGCTGTATTCAAAGACGCCGCAGTCGTCGTCGAACCTTGACCTACGACGGCGCGCACTCGTGAACTCACATTGTCTTCGCACGTAGGAACGATTTTATGAACGTGCCCATTCTTCCCGTCTTCGTCAGTTCCACGTGGCTCGACCTCGCGTCTGAGCGAATCGCCGTCCGCGACGCCGTGCTGCGAATGAAGGAGACGCAGTTCGTCGGCATGGAATACTTCGGCAGTCGCGACGATACAACACGCCAAGCCTCGCTCGACGACGTTGACCGCAGCAGCATCTACGTCGGCATCTTCGCCGCGCGATACGGCTCCGGCATCACGGAAGCAGAGTATCGCCGTGCACGCTCTCGCGGCCTGCCGTGTCTCATTTACTTCAAGTCTGACGCAACAATCCCCGGCGACTTGCGCGAAGCAGACCCGGCGCAGACGGCAAAGCTCGACGCTCTCAAGCAGGAACTTCGCGCGAATCACACCATCGCCCCGGACTTCACAAATCCCGACAACATCGCCGCCAAAGTAACCGCCGACCTGCATCGCTGGCTCTTCGACAACTACCTCACGCCGAAACTGCAAGGCGCGCTCCGCGGCGAAGTCCCGCGCGACGAAGCACAATCGCTGCTCGATGCGATCAGGGATTTGAGCGTGCTTAACCGCGACCTGTTGGCGCAGTTGAAAGGCAGTGGCTTCAACGTCGAAGGCGACTTCGTGCTGCGCGACAAGATTGTTCACATCTACAACACGTCTGACACGGCCATCGCCGCGCTGCATCAACTCCCGCCGCCGCCGCGCGACTTTACGGGACGCGAGCGAGAACTCGGCGAGTTGATGTCGCAGATGGAGCGCGGCGTCACAATCTCCGGGCTGCAAGGGCAGGGCGGCATCGGCAAGACCGCGCTTGCGCTGAAGCTGGCGCAGCAACTCGCGCCGCGCTATTCAGACGCGCAACTCTACCTCGACCTGAAGGGCGCCAGTAATCAGCAAGCGGTTTCCGTCGCCGAAGCCCTTTCTCACGTCATACGCGCCTATCATCCGACGGCAAAGCTTCCCGAAGGCGTCGGAGAGTTGCAGGCCACATACCTCTCCGTGCTCAACGGTCAGCGCGCGCTCATACTAATGGACAACGCGCGCGACGCCGCGCAGGTCGAGCCGCTCGTCCCGCCGGAATCCTGCGTCCTGCTCGTCACCTCGCGCCTGCATTTCACGCTGCCCGGTCTGTTCACGAAACATCTCGACACGCTCTCGCCCGAAGAGTCGCGCGAGTTGCTGCTCAAGATCGCTCCGCGCGTCGGCGAGCGCGCCAGCGAGATTGCGAAGCTCTGCGGCCACCTCCCGCTCGCGCTGCGCCTCGCCGCAAGCGCCCTCGCCGAGCGCGAGAATCTTAGCCCCGCGGATTACTTGCGCCGCCTGTCGGACGCGAAGACGCGGCTCGGACTCGTCGAGGCATCGCTCACGCTGAGTTACGACTTGCTCGGCGCGGAGATGCAAAGGCTCTGGCGTGCGCTCTCGGTCTTCCCCGACACTCTCGACGCGGCGGCAGCCGCCGCCGTCTGGGAGACGGAGGCGGACGCGGCGCAGGACACGCTCGGCGAACTGCTCAAGTTCAGCATGCTGGACTGGGACGCCAAGACCGCCCGCTACAGCCTCCACGACCTCGCGCGCCTATTCGCCGACTCCCGCCTGAGCGAGACTGAGCGAAACGCGGGCCGGATGCGTCACGCCGTGCAATACCTGAGAGTGCTTGCGGAGTGTGATGAACTCTACCTACAGGGCGGTGACGCGATTAAAGATGGGCTTGCGCTCTTTGACATGGAACGGCGGAACGTCGAGGCTGGTCAGGAATGGGCGTGTCAGCATTCCGGCGGAGACCAAACAGCCGCGCGGCTATGCTGGCAATATCCTGATGCTGGAGTGCATGTGCTTAACCTGCGGCAACACCCACGCAATTTCATCCTTTGGCATGAAGCAGGACTTAAGGCGGCACGACAACTCGACGACCGCGCCGCCGAGGGAAGACATTTAGGCAACTTGGGCAACGCCTACAAAAACTTGGGCGATGTGCGTCTGGCCGTCGAGTTCTACCAGCAGCAACTGACTATCGCGCGAGAGATAGGAGACAGAAGCGTCGAGGGGATCGCGCTTTTCAACATCGGCGAAGCGCTCGACACACTTGGCGACCACACGAAGGCCATCGCACACGCCGAAGCGGCGCTTGAGATTTTCGGGCAGATTGAATCGCCGAATGCCGAAGTGGCGCGCGCGAAACTTGCTGAGTGGCGCGGGGAGGCTTAGCGGGGCGTGGGGAGATGATTGCGGGGGCGGGGGCTTGGGTGGTGGGGAAGGGCGTTGTTGCGGGGCAAGATTGGTTTGTGGCGGGGCGATGGTGCGTTGTTGCGGAGGTGTATTGGAGCGTTGCAGCGTGTGATTGGGTCGTAATATGGGTTGGTTATGGCGTAGCGTGACGTGGTTATGCCGTAGCAGGGCTTGGTTAGGGCGTAACACGACGAGATTGGGTCATTGCACAGGATAGTTAGGGCGTAATCTCTAGTGAGCATGGCGCAATCTCGTTTGGTTGCGGCGTAATCTTGTTTGGTTGAAGCATAATCTTGTTTGGTTAGAGCGTAATCTTGTCTGGTTGAAGCGTAATCTCGTCCGGTTATGGCCTGATCTCGTTGTGTTTCGTTGTGGCGGGGCGGATTGGTTTATTGCAGGGCTTGTTTGGGGCGTGGCGTTGGTGGCGGGGGGTTGGAAAAAAGTCTTGCGGCTTGGGCGGCTTCGGGCGTAGAATCCGCGTCCTCAAGCGGGATAACGGCGGGCCTCCGTTGAAGACCCGTCAAACTTTCCACGTACCTCATCAAAGAAAGGAAACGATTATGGCTAAGGATCAGACGCGTCCCGTGCGCCCTGTGCAGCTTGCCGCAGACCGCGAGGCGTTCGACGCTTTGCAGGGTATTGAGAACTACGCGCCCGCAAATCCGGCGTACACGGTGGCGAACATAAAAGTTCTGCGCGACCGCGTGGACGAGGCGCAGCGCGAGGCGACGCAGGCTCAGGCCGACGCCGACGCCAAGCACGACGCGGAGATTGCGGCGGTGTGGGATTTCCACAACGCGATGCTCGACGCGAAGGTTCAGGTGAACGCACAGTTCGGGCCGAACTCGGATCAGGTGGCGTCGTTGGGGATGAAGAAGAAGTCGGAATACAAGAGTCCGACGCGGAACAAGAAGGGGAACGGCGGGACGAAGTAAAAGCCGGGGGCGAACCCCTTATTAAGAGCGAGGGGTACGCGATTAAGAACGAGGGACACGCTCTTAAAGAGCGAGGGGCACGCGGTTACTTTACAGTCCGCGTGCCCCTCGTACTACGTTTGCAACTTGCGTTGACGAGTTAGAGCGCGTCGAAGGCATTACTTCAGCGCGTTCGATTGAGAACCGTAGTGCGCAAGGCTTATAATCCCGCGCGATTGCCGCACTGAAAACCTCCGTCGAAAAAAGTAGGGACAATTGATGAAAAGGATTCTTCGTGTCGCTTCGTTTGCCGGCGTCGTCGCCTGCGCGCTCGCCGCCTCGTGGCTTTCGTTGTCGCTTTCGTTCGTTTCGGGCAGCGCCGCGCCCGCGTTGAAGTCAGGCGTTCAAGCTTCGTCGGGCGCGCAAGGTGCGGCGAGCGCGACGCCGCAGACCCCGGCCACGCCGCAACGCGACGAGCGTCTGTGGCAGAAGGCTCTGGCGATTCATCGCAAGGCGATAATCGTCGATGGGCACAACGACATCCCGACCATAATGGTTGACGAAGACTACGATCTGGGCACGCCTTCGGCGGGGAAGTATCACACGGACTTGCAGCGTCTGAAGCAGTCAGGGATGACCGGCGAGTTCTTCTCTATCTACGTTGACAGACAGTACGCGACGCCCGATTGGATTGCGAAGAACTACGTCGTCGAGGGCGGCTCGTCGCGGCGCGCGCTCGACCTGATTGACGTGACATACAGGATGATCGAGAAGTACCCGAACGACCTCATGCTCGCCGTCTCGACCGCGGACATCCGGCGCGCGAAGCGCGAGGGAAAGGTCGGCGTGCTGATGGGCATCGAGGGCGGGCACGCGATTGAGAACTCTCTGTCGGCGCTGCGCGAGTTTTATCGCCTCGGCGTGCGCTACATGACCCTGACGCACAACAACACGAACGAATGGGCCGACGCGTGCTGCGACGAAGCAAAGCACAATGGCCTTTCGGACTTCGGCAAGGATGTCGTGCGCGAGATGAACCGGCTCGGAATGTTCATAGACATCTCGCACGTCTCGGACAAGATGATGTCGGACGCGCTCGACGTGTCGAAAGCGCCGGTCATCGCGTCGCACTCTTCTGCGCGCTCGATCTCGAATCACAAGCGGAACATCCCCGACGACTTGCTCAAACGCATAGGCCAGCAGGGGGGCGTCGTGATGGTCAACTTCTATTCGGTATTTCTGGACGAGAAGGTACGTCAGGCTTCAATCGAGCGCGACGCGAAGTTGAAAGCGCAGCGCGACGCGCTCAACATTCAGTACCAGGACGACCCGAAGCGGCTCGCCGAAGAATTGCAGAAGTTGGACGATGCGAACTCTCTGCCCACGACGACCATCAACGTGCTCGTCGATCACATCGACCACATCGCGAAGGTCGCGGGCATCGATCACGTGGGACTCGGCTCGGACTTCGACGGCGGCGTGACGCTTCCCGAAGGAATGCGAGGCGTCGAGGATTTGCCCGCCGTCACGTATGAGCTTCTGCGGCGCGGCTACGGCGAGCAGGACATTCTTAAAATACTCGGCGGCAACTTTATGCGCGCCTTCGCAGAGGTCGAGCGCGTCGCGCGCATCGAGCAGCGAAAGATAAGCGCCGAGGGAAATCTTCGACGGCTCGAAGCACAGTCGAAATAGACGTGCGCGCGCGGGTTTGAAACGTGCGGCGCAACGGTTCGCGTTCAATGACGTTCGGAACGTGCCCGAGATGAACAAAGGGCGTGCGCGAGTCGGAAACCCACGCCACGCCCTTTTCCCCCTTGTTCATTCAGCCGTTGAAGACTGAATTCTTTTGCGCGGAAGGAATTCTACCTTCCGCCGCCGGAGCTTCCACCGCTCGAACCGCCGGACGAGCTTCCTCCGCCCGAACCACCCGAAGAGCTACCGCCGCCGCTGCCCGAAGAGCTTCCGCCACCGCCGGAACCACCGCTGCCGGAACCGCCACCGCTTCCAGAGCCGCCGCCGCTGCCGGAGCCACCGCCCGAAGAGCTTCCGCCGCCACCGCCGGAGCTTCCGCCGCTCGAACCACCGGACGAGCTACCACCGCTCGAACCGCCCGAAGAGCTTCCGCCGCCGCTGCCGGATGAACTGCCGCCACCGCCGCCCGTGCTTCCACCGCCACCCGACGAGCCGCCCGACGAACTGCCGCCGCCGGAACTTCCACCGCTTGAACCGCCGGACGAACTGCCGCCACCGCCGCCTGTGCTACCACCACCCGTTCCTTGCGTGTTGTCTGCCATGACTCTCTCCTCCAATGTCAGTGTTTGGTTAGTGAGCCGACAGATGAACGCCGGGACTTTATTCGCGCAAACAGAGTCAGAGATGATCTCGCGCGTTCATCCGCTCGTCTTGATTTTCCGCGTGGCGTTGAAACAAACTTCATGCCACTTGCGCGAGCCGGGCCGCGGGAGCGAGCGTCGAGTTACGAGCCGCGCGTTTGCAAGTCTTTCAACCGGCGCGACGCGAACGCCCCCGTCTTCGACGCGACTTCGCGCCGTCAATCTCAAATTGAAGTCGTACAGACGGCGGCAAAAAAGCGTACAGACCGTGCGCCGTTTTTGTCATCCACCGCACACACGCGAGAGCACGACAATTAGCGCGTGTTATAATTTCAAAACTCGTCGGGCGTGAACATTCAAACATGAGCCGGGCCGGAATCTACATACACATCCCTTTCTGCCGCGCGCGCTGCTCCTACTGCGACTTCGCAACGGGGACTTACGAGAGCGCGCTGGCCGAAAGGTACGTGCGCGCCGTCGCTCGCGAGATCGATGAGTTCGACATCAAAGAGGCGCGCGCCGGTGCCGGCGTCGAAGTTGAAACGGAAGTTGATACCGTCTACTTCGGCGGCGGCACTCCGAGTCTGCTCGCGCCCGCGCAAGTGTCGCTCCTGCTCGCGTCGGTGCGCCGGCGCTTCCGCATTGCCGCGGACGCAGAAGTGACGATGGAGATGAATCCGGGCACGGTCACGCGCGAGACGTTGCGCGCGCTGCGCGGCGAAGGCGTCAACCGCGCGAGCTTCGGCGCGCAGACCTTCGACGAGCACGAACTAAAGCGTTTGGGTCGCACGCACACGGCAAACGACACGCGCCGCACGCTCGACAGCTTGCGCGACGCGGGCTTCGACAACGTGAGCTTCGATCTCATCGCCGGACTCCCCGAACAGACGCTCGAAGCGTGGCAGAGAAATCTCGACGAGGCGCTCCGGCTCCGCCCCGAGCATCTCTCGCTCTACCTCCTCGAAGTCCACGAGGGGACGCCGCTCGCCGTTCAAATCCAGCAGGGACGCTACAATGCGCCCGACCCGGACATCGCCGCCGCGATGTTCCGCGCGCTCGTCGAGCGGACGAGCGAAGCGGCTTACGAGCAGTACGAGATCTCAAACTTCTGCCTCGCGGGGCGTGAGTCGCGTCACAACATGAAATACTGGACGGGCGCACCATACTTCGGCTTCGGCTGCTCGTCGCACTCGTTCGACGGACGACGTTCGCGTTGGTCGAACGAGCGCGACACACGCCGTTACGTCGAACTGGTCGAAGAGAAGGGAAGCGCCGTCGCCGCGCGCGAAAAGTTGGACGCGCGGAGCGCAAGCGCCGAAGCTCTCTTCCTCGGCCTGCGCCTTCTCTCGCGCGGCGTCAACCTCTCGGAGCACACCGCTCTCTACCGTCAGGACGTTCGCGCCGACTACGCCGAAGACCTCGCGCGCTTCGACGAGGCCGGACTCATCACGCTCGACGGCGACGTTCTGCGGCTGACGCCCGCGGGCGCGCTTCTCTCGAACGAGGTGTTCGCGGCGTTTGTTTGAGAAGCAATTCAGCATTCGGCTTTTCGACGAACGCGGGCGAAGCGTAATTTTTACGAAGTCTCAACTACCTGTTGCGGATGTAGCTGAAAGCTGAACGCTGAACGCTTCTTTATGACGAAGCCTCTCATCATCGCCATCGACGGCCCTTCGGGAGCGGGCAAGTCAACGCTCGGTCGCCGTCTTGCGCGCGAGTTGGGGCTGCTCTACGTTGACACGGGCGCGATGTACCGCGCCGTCGCGCTCGCCGCCGTCGCGGCGGGCGTCGAACTCTCTGACACAGAGCGCGTGGCGACGGTCGCGCGCCGCGCCTCGATACGACTCGAAGGCGACCCGGACTCTCTGCGCGTCACGCTCGACGGTCGCGACGTGTCCCTTGAGATTCGCGGCGAGGGCGTGGGCCACGCGGCGTCGGTCGTCTCTGCGATTCCCGAAGTGCGGCGCGAACTCGTCCGGCGACAGCGCGAGATGGGCGCACAGGGCGGCGTCGTGCTCGACGGTCGCGACATCGGCACGGTCGTCTTCCCTTCGGCGGACGTAAAATTCTTCCTCACCGCCGTGCCCGAAGAGCGCGCGCGCCGAAGACTCGACGAGGAACGAGCGCGCGACCACGCGCAGTCCTTCGCCGAGACGCTCGCAGACATAAACGAGCGCGACCGCCGCGACTCCACACGCGACGACTCGCCGCTCCGCATCGCGGACGACGCCGTCGTCATCGACACCACAGAGTCTTCGATTGACGACGTGTTTCAACGAATGCTCCACGTCGTCAACGAGCGTCAGGCCGCAGACGTTGAGGGCACGCGCGGCGGCGCGGAGGCCGTCTGAAGAAGACGAGAAAAAGAGTCGCCGCCGTCGCCGTCGCGAGCGTTACGGCGCTTGTCGTCGCCGTTCTCGTCGTCGCGTGGATGGCCGGCACGGCTCTGAGCGCGCCCGCGCGTAGGTCTGTCGGGAGTCTGCCGCCGGACTTGAACGGTCGCGCGGTCGAGTTCCACAGCGATTCGGGCGCGACGCTGCGCGGATGGTTCCTGCCGGGCGAGAAAGGTAAAGGCGCGGTCGTTCTAATGCACGGCGTCCGAGGCTCGCGGCTGAATACGTTGTCGCGCGCTCGGTTCCTTTCGGCTGCCGGGTACACGGTTCTGCTCTTTGACTTTCAGGCGCACGGCGAGAGCGGGGGCGAACACATCACGACGGGCTATCTCGAAAGTCGCGACGCCCGCGCCGCCGTTGACTTCGTGCGCGCGCAAGCACCGGGCGAAAGGATCGGAGTCGTCGGCGTCTCGATGGGCGGCGCGGCCTTCGCGCTCGCCGAACCCGCGCCCGACGTGCAGGCCGTCGTCTTCGAGTTGGTCTATCCGACGATAGAACAGGCGATTGACGACCGCCTGCGACTGAACCTCGGCGGCTGGGCCGTCGTCTTCAGGCCGTTGATGACCGCGCAACTCAGACTCAGGCTAGGCATCAGCGCCCGAGACCTACACCCGATTGACCACGTCGCGCGCGTCGCCGCGCCCAAGCTCTTCATCGCGGGCGCGGACGACAGGCACACGACGCTCGAAGAGTCGCGGCAGTTGTTCGCCGCCGCGACCGAGCCGAAAGAGCTTTGGGTCGTAGATGGCGCGCACCATCAGGACTTGCACGAGTTGAAGGGGAACGAGTACGAGAGCCGCGTCCTCGGCTTCTTTGAAAAATATCTCAGGCGGTGAAAGTCGATGTTCACGGGATTGATAGAAGAGTTGGGGCGCGTGCGCGAGGTCGTGCGGCGGGGCGAGGGCGTGCGCCTCACGGTCGAGGCGCGCGTCGTGACGGAAGGATCGAACGACGGCGATTCGGTCGCGGTCAACGGCGTGTGCCTGACGGCGCTCGACGTGCGGCGCGAATCGTTCGCGGCGGACGGCTCGCGCGAGACTTTGCAGCGCTCGACGCTCGGACTTTTGCGCGCGGGGTCGCCGGTCAACCTCGAACGCGCGGTCACGCCCGCGACTCGTCTCGGCGGCCACATCGTTCAGGGGCACGTTGACGCGCGCGGGGAATTCTTGAGCGCGGACGAGCACGGCGGCTCTTGGACTGTGCGAATCGGCTATCCGAAGACGCTCGCGCGCTATCTCGTCTTCAAAGGCTCGGTCGCGGTCGAAGGCATCAGCCTGACAATCGCGGGACTCGCCGAAGATTATTTCGAGGTCGCGATCATCCCGAAGACTTGGGGACTGACGAACCTTTCGCATTTGCGCGCGGGCGACCCCGTCAACATCGAAGCCGACATCATCGCCAAATACGTCGAGCGCATACTCGCCGCAGGCAATCGCGAAGACGATGCGCGAACCGACTCCGGCGGCATCACGCGCGAACGACTCGTCGAACTCGGTTTCGATTGAGAGACGCGCGACTCCCTCGCCTGAATCAAAATCGACGCGGCTCGCGCGAGCGGAATCTACGGCTTCGACGAAGGCAACCATCCACGGCCACGTGAAGCATCAGAAGAGAGTCAACACCTCAAGGCCCGGCGCGGGCCGAAAAAGTTAAGGAGACTTGAAGACGTGACCGAGCGAGCGGACATTCTTGGGCGCGTGCGCGTCGCCTCGCCGTGCAGAGCGAATTGGGAGCGCATGGAGGGCGACGAACGCGTGCGCTTCTGCCGCGAGTGCAACCTGAACGTCTATAACCTTTCGGGCATGACGAGGCGAGAGGCCGCATCGCTCGTCGCGGAGACGGAAGGGCGACTCTGTGCGCGCTTTTTCCGCCGCGCCGACGGGACTGTTTTGACGAAGGATTGCCCGACCGGATTGCGCGCCGTTCGTCGTCGCGTCTCGCTCGCGGCGGGCGCGGCCTTCGCCGCCGTGCTCAGCCTCTTCGCGGTCGCATCGGGGAAGCCGCACAAGCAAAAAAAGTCTTGCTCCGCGGGCGAAGTCAAGATTCAGAACATGCAGGCCATAAACGGTCATTCGTCCTTCTCAGGCGTCGCCGCTGACCCGAACGGCGCTGTTATCGTCGGGGCCGATGTCGTCCTCACCAACGAGAGCACGAGACAGAAATTCAAAGCCACAACTTCAAGCGAGGGCGAGTTCGTTTTCCCGCAACTCGCAGCCGGAAAGTACACGCTCGAAGCCTCTTCGCCCGGCTTCAAGCATCTGATCGTCGAGCACCTGGAACTTCACGCCGACGAGACCGTGCGCGTCGAGGCGTCTCTGCAAGTTGCAACGGAGATGATGACAATGGGTGTAATAGCCATTGACGAGCCGCTTCACGATAACGGTTACACGACCGGCGTGACGGTTCTCGACAGCAAGACGATCACACGACTTCCTCACTGAGCGGCGTACACGCCGACTCGCCGTTGGAAATTGTGGGCGTTTGTCATTTAAGAATGAACAGGCCGCCCTGCCGCGCCGACAATGTGTTCGCAAAAAACGGCGCTTTCAGGTAACATACCCGACGACTTCAAAAGCTCTCCACAGTAGTGGTTTTCAGGCGAGACTCGAATGCCTTTTGCTTCCATCGAAGAGGCCGCCGCTGACTTGCGCGAAGGCCGATTGATCATCATCGTTGACGACGAGGATCGCGAGAACGAGGGCGATCTGGTCTGCGCCGCCGAACTCGTTACGCCCGAAGCCGTAAACTTCATGGCGACGCACGCGCGCGGGCTGATCTGCATGCCGCTGACGGAAGAGCGCTGCGACGAACTCCACTTGACGATGCAGGTCGCCGACAACACATCGTTTCTCGGGACGGCCTTCACCGTCTCGATTGAGGCGCGCAAAGGCGTCACGACCGGCATCTCCGCTTCGGATCGCGCGACGACGATACTCACCGCGGTTGACCCGAAGACCAGACCGCAAGACCTCGCGCGCCCCGGTCACGTCTTCCCGCTTCGAGCGAAGAAGGGCGGCGTGCTCGTCCGCCCCGGACAGACCGAGGCGAGCGTCGATCTGGCGCGCATCGCAGGACTCTACCCGGCGGGCGTCATCTGCGAGATCATGAACGAGGACGGCACGATGGCGCGGCTCCCTCAACTCGAAGAGTTCGCCGCGCGACACGGCCTGAAGATGATCACGGTCGCAGACCTCGTGCGCTATCGCATGAGAAAAGAGATGCTCGTGCGCCGCGCGGTCGAGGCCGACCTCCCCACGGTTTACGGACTCTTCCGCGCCGTCGCCTTCGAGAACATCCTGAGCGAAGAGATACACCTCGCGATGGTCATGGGCGACGTTCGCACGGACGACCCAGTGCTCGTGCGCGTTCACACCGAGAACGTTACGTGCGACATGTTCGGCTCGCTCGTTGACGACACGGGCTTTCAACTACACGCCGCGTTGGAACGCATCGCGGCGGAGGGGCGCGGCGTCGTGCTCTACCTTCGACAGCGGCACAACAACCTCGACCTCGTACACCAGCTTCGCACTTATCAGTTAATGCAGGAGCAGGGCTTGACGAAAGACGAGGCGAGCGTCGAGACGGGCTACGGCAAAGACCGCGACTACGGCGTGGGCGCGCAGATACTCCACGAGCTTGGCCTTCGCCGGATACTGCTTCTGACGAACAACCCGCCGCGTGTGTCGGCGCTCGAAGGCTTCGAGTTGGAGTTGGTCGGGAGCGTGCCGCTCGGCACTCCCGCGAGGGAAGAAGGAAAGAAAGTGATAAGCGATGAGTGATAAGCGTTGAGTGATCGAGCGGCCCGTAGAAAGTGATGAGCAACAGGAAAGAACAGACGGTTTTTCTTTTCACTTATCACTCATCGCTTATCACTTCTTGTTTGGCGCTGCCTTAAAGCTGTTCGCACTCTCCGCCGTCAAATCTCCCGGACGGCACTTCAAGAAAAAGAGCTATGCCAGCAGACGAGCACGACGAGCAACCCGCTCAGCCGACGCCTGATTCGCCGGACGAAACGCCCGCGTCCGTAGAGACACGCGGCGCGACGCCGGCGCGCCGACGCCGCGGATGGCGTCGCGTCGTCAATCGTCGCAACGCGATACTGACCGCCGTCGTCGGCGTCATCGCCGTCATCGCGCTCGCGCTGATAATCTTCGTGCTCTATCGCTCGGGGCGCGTTGACCAGATCATCGCCGGGCAGATTATCGGCACGCTCGCCGAGTACAACATACGCGCCGAGATCGGCTCGTTCCGCGCTCAGATCGGGCCGCGCACCGCCGAGATCAAAGACCTCAAACTCTACAACGCCGTCACGGGCGCGCCCATCGGCAACGTCGGTCGAATCGTCGCAACGATTCGCGTCGAGGATTTGTGGGCGCTGTCGCTTCGGCGCAGCGTCAATCTCGAATCGCTCACGGTCGAGCGCCCGGAAATCTGGGTCACATACGACGCGCAAGGGCGCTCGAACTTCGCAGGTCTGAAAGTACCGCCGCCCGACCCGAAC
This sequence comes from Pyrinomonadaceae bacterium, assembly GCA_035474235.1. Taxonomy (GTDB): domain Bacteria; phylum Acidobacteriota; class Blastocatellia; order Pyrinomonadales; family Pyrinomonadaceae; genus QHXN01. The sequence goes on along the minus strand of DATINM010000106.1, from coordinate 14,198 downwards.
CAGCGCATACTCTTCGCCTATTCGACCGCGAACGTCTCCGTCACAGACGGCATAGTGCACTACGACGACCGTCGCTACGACATCAACGGCGAGGCGAAGAATCTGAAGGTCACGGTTCGCCCCGAAGACCCGAACGCGCCCGCCGCAAGCCGCGCAGACCTCGTTGACCTCTCGATGTCGGACTCGACGTTTACGACGAGCGGCCACTCCGTCAGCCCCGTCGACATCGAGGCGCACGCGCGCGTCAACCAGACGAGCGCGGACATAAATCAACTCGTCATCCGCTCGCCCGTCGCGGAGGCCACCTTGTCGGGCACGCTCGACGACTGGCGCGCGCTCCGCTATCACATGAAGGTGAACGCGAGCGTTGACCTGACGCAAACGTCCGACGCGCTGCAACTCCAGACGGCGCTGCGCGGCACGGGCAAGTTCGACGGGACTGTCGAGGGCGAGGGCGACAAGTACAAGGTCGTGGGCAGCGGCGTCTCCGACGCGCTCGCGGCGGACAACATTCGTCTGAAGGCGCTCAGCGTCAACGCGACGGCATCGGGACAAGGGTCGAGCTACGAGGCGCAGGGGCGCGCCGTCGCAGAGCTTCTGTCGGCGGGCGACTTCCGGCTCGACCTCGTGCAGATGGTTGGCGGCGTCACGGGCACGGGCACGGACTTCCGCTGGCTCGGCGAACTGCGCGCGGCGGCGGCGCGCGAGGGCGCGACGAGCGTCGTCGGACTCATAATGAAAGACGCCGTTGCAGAGATGCACGACGGCGAGCTTTCCGGCAGCGCGTCTTCCGCGTCGGCGACAACGGTTACGGCGCAGGGCGCGCGCGCCGGCGGCCTACAAATTTCCGACGCGAAATTTTCGCGCGGGCGAGACGGCAGGACGCACGCGACGGTCGCGGGCATGCGCGCTGGTTCTATCGTCGCGCAGGGCACGACGGTCGCGGGCGTGCAGGCTTCCGGCATCGATGCGAGCGTCAACGCCGACAACTCCGCGAGCGTGACTGTGAGCCGCGTCATCGTCGCAGGACTTAACGCCGCGGGCGCGCGAACAGGAAGCCTGAACATCGCAGGCGTGCGGCTCGCGATCTCTCCGGGCGGTCGCGTCGAAGGGACGACCGGCGACATCAACGCTGGCACGGTTGCCTTCACAATGCCGCCCGCGTCGAAGGGCGGCGCTGCGGAGCAGGGTCGCGTTGACGACGTGCGGCTTGCGCGCCCGCGCTTCACTTTAGAGCCGGGCGGTCGCTACCGCGCGAGCATGGACTTGAGCCTCGGCGGCGGCGTGCTCGGCACGCTGAATCTCGGCAAGGCGCGCGCAGGCGTAGTCGCGTCGAACGGGAAGATACAACTCAGCGATTTCGACGCGGACATCTTTGGCGGCCACGCACGGGGCGGCGCGACGATTGCGACGGCGGGTCGCGCGACCACGAGCGTCAACGCGAGCTTCGAGGGTGTAGACGCGGGCGGACTCGTCGCGTTGGTTTCGGGCAACGCAGTCCCTCTGACGGGCGCGGCGACGGGCACGGTTGATCTTCGATTCCCCGGCACGAATTTCAAACTCGCTTCGGGCCGGCTCGACGCGACCTTCAACGGCGCGACCGGCAGGGAGGCGTCTGCGCGAACGCCGCTGACGGGCACAATCGCGCTCACGGCAGATCGCGGACTTTTCCAAATCGAGCGTGCGAATCTCCACGCGGGCGCGACCGACGTGACGGCGACGGGCCGCTTCTCGTTCGAGGGCGGGAGCGACCTCGCCGTCAAGCTCGACTCAACCGACGCCTCGGAGTTTCAGAACGTCCTGCTCTCGACGGGTCTCCTGCCTTCGGTCGAGCAGAAGGCCAAAGACTTCGGCGTTCAACTCGCGGGCAGTCTCAACTTCGACGGAACTGTCACCGGCGCTCTCGACTCGCCCGTCGTCAACGGCCACTTCGCGCTCGCGTCTTTGACCGCGAACGGTCAGGACTTGGGCGCGCTCTCCGCCGACATCGCTTCGGACGCGACGGCAACGCGCGTCAACAACGGCTCGCTCCGGCAGGCGGGCGGCGGCGTCAACTTCACGGCGGTCATCCCGCGCGCGGGCGAGAACAACGTCACGCTCGACGCGACGCTTGAGAACGCGAACGTCGGCAGCCTCGCCGCGGCCTTCGGCTCGTCGTTCAAGTCTTTCAACCCGCAAAGCCTCGCCGGACTGGGGCCCGCCACGGGCAAGTTGAGCGTCGCCGGATTGCCCGGCGCGATGTCCGGCAGCGCCGACGTGAGAGTCGCGGACGGGCGAATCGGCGGGCAGCCTTACGACGAGATCGTCGCGCGCGCCAGCTTTAACGGCTCGAACGTCTCGCTCGATAATTTCGACGTGCGGCTCGGCGCGGGGCACGTCACTGCGACCGGCGCGGTCGATATCGGCGAGGGCGGCGGGCACGCGTTCCCCAACGTCACCGTCAGAGATTTCCGCGTGCAGGGCACGAACGTCCAAATCGCGATGCTCGCGGGACTCTTCAGTTCCGGCAAGCTGCCGCAACTCTCCGGCACGGCGAACTTCACGGCGACTCTTTCGGGCAACCTGCTCGACCCGCGCACGCTCAAGGCCGACATCAACGCGCAAGGGAGCGACGTTTCCGTCAACGGCCAGCCCGCCGGACAACTCACGCTCGTCGGCCACATGGACGAGCAGCAGCGATTCACCGCAGACCTTACGACGGAGCTTCTCGGACAGCCGCAAGCCGTCCACGCCGTCGTTGACCTCGGCAGCGAGAACTGGACGACGACGGTCGAGACTACTCTGACGAACGCAGACCTGACGCCGCTCTTCGCAACGATCCTCAACAACCCGAACGTGCACGTCTCCGGCCACGCCACGGGGACTCTGCGCGCGAGCGGAAATCTTCTGAGCGACGACGGCGAGTTCACGACCGCGGGCGTCGCGGGCCGCGCCGAGTTCACAGACCTGAGCGTGCAGGTCGAGGACGTGCCGCTCACGGCGGAGAACCCGCTCGTCGTCACCTTCAAGCCGAACGAAGTCACGTTCGAGCGTACGCACTTCACGGGGCCGGGGACGAACATCACAATCGGCGGCACGGCCGCGCTTGCCGCGGGCGGCACGAACAACGCGACCGTCAACGGCGACCTGAACATGCGTGTGCTGTCGAACGCGCAGCAAAACTTCTTCCTCGCGGGCGTGGCGAGCGTGCGCGTCAACCTCGGCGGAACTTTCGACGCGCCGCAGGTAACCGGCACGGCCTCGGTCGCGAACGCCTCGCTCGCGCTCCTTGTCTCGGACGAGCGTTTGACGGCGACCGAGATCAACGGACTCGTCCGATTCAACGCGGATCAGGCGAGCATCGAGACGCTGACGGGTCGTCTCGGCGGCGGTCGCTTCTCGGCTTCGGGCGGCGCTTCGCTCGCGGGCTTCAGGCCGCGCGAGTTCCTCGTCACGGCGCGCGGAACGAACGTCACCGTGCCGTTCCCACAAGACTTCTCGACGACCGCCGACGCCGAACTCGAAGTACGCGGCTCGCTCGAACGCCAGATCGTCGTCATCGGCGGCAACGTCAACGTCCGCCGGAGCGAGTACACGAAAGACATCGACCTCGCCGACATAATCAACCGCCACGCCGAAGCACCCATAACCGAAGGCGGGGGCGGCGGCCCCGGACTCTTCGGCGCTCAGACCTCGCTCGACCTGACTATTCAGGGGCAGGACGCGCTCGTCGTTCGCAACAATCTCGCAGACATCGTAGGCTCGGTAAACCTTCGAGTGTTCGGGCCGATGGACGACCCCGTAATCTCCGGGCGCATCTCGGCGACGCACGGCACGGTCGCGTTCCGCAACAACCGCTACGACGTGCAGCGCGCGCTCATCGAGCTTCCGCCGCGCGCCGACGCCGACCCCGTAATCAACCTTCAGGCGCAGTCCGACATCAAGGGCTATCGCGTCACGGTCACGATGTCGGGGCCGCTCTCCGGCGGACTCACTACGACCGCCACGTCCGACCCGGCTCTGCCGCAGGCCGACGTGATCGCGCTGATAACGACCGGCAATTTGTCGTCGGGCCCCGAAGGCGCTTCGACCGTCGCGCAGACGGGGATAGGAACGGCGACGAGTCTGCTGACCGACACGCTGATTAACGCGCCCGTCGAGCGCGCGACCGACAAGCTTTTCGGACTCAACCGGTTCGAGTTCGACCCGATAGTTTCGGGTGAGAGCGGGCAGAGTCCCACGGCGCGTCTGACTGTCGGTCGGCAGGTCAATCGCAATCTCGCGATCACGTACTCGACGAACGTGACGGGCGTGCCCGATCAGGTCATCGCCGTCGAGTACCGCGTCAGCGACCGCCTCTCGTTCGTCGCGCAGTACCAGCAAGGCTCGACCGACACGCTGCGCTCGCGCAATAACAACTTCAGCTTCGAGCTTCGGTTCAGGAAGAGGTACTAAAGGCCGCGCGCCCGGCGGGTCTTTGAAGCCGCGGGCGTCCCGGTGGCCGTAAAAATTCGCAAGCAGGGTCAAGCAAATTTCGTGGGCATCCGCCGTCTCTGTTTCGTAGTCGTCGTTCTGTTCGTCATCGTGCCGCTCGCGCGCGCGACGGACTCGCCGCGCCTTGCGCCCGACCTGAGCCGCTACGAGGGGCGCACGATTGAGAGCGTTGACGTTTCCGTCGAAGAGGCTTCGCTCGATGAAGCCTCGCTCGCCGAGTTGCGCGCGCGCGTCAGGGTCACGGCGGGTCAAGCCTTCTCCGCCGTGCTCGTGCGCGAATCCTTGCAGGCGCTCTTCGACAACGGTCAGGGCCGCGTCGCAGACGCGCGTGTCGAGGCACGCGACGCGGCGGGCGCGGGCGCGGACGGACGGCCCCGCGTCGCGCTGCGTTTCATCGTCCGCCCGCAGGTCATCGTAGGCGGCGTCTCGTTCCAGATCGGCGCTGACTACGGTGCCGAGATAACGCCGGACGAGTTGCGCTCGCGCGTGACTCTGCTCGAACCCGGCAAGCGCATCTCCGAACAGTCGCTTCGCGAGAACGCCGACGCCGTGCAGGCGTACCTTCGCGACCGGGGCTTCTACCGCGCCGAGGTCACATACACGCAGCAACTCGACGCGACGCGGACGCGCGCGACCGTCGTCTTCAACGTCAACCCCGGACAGCCCGCGACGCTCAACGCCTTCGACATTCAGATCAACGGCTTCGACGCGTCGAACGTCCGCCGCACGCTGAAGCTTCAGCCCGGCGCGCGGTTCACGCAGGCTGCGCTCGGCTCGGACGTTTCGAGCATCCGTCAGGCGCTCATCTCGCAGGGCTACCTCGCGCCGCGCATCGAGGAACCTGCCATCACGCTCGATCCCGCGTCGAACCGCGTCAGCGTCTCGCTCAAGGGGAGCATCGGCCCGAAGGTTTCGGTGAACATCAAGGGCTACAAGCTCAGCGAGCAGCAGCAGCGAACTCTCCTGCCCGTCGAGCGCGAGGGCACTATCGAATACTCCGCGATCATCGAGGGCGCGCGGCGCATCAGGAATCAACTCCAACAGGACGGCTACTTCTTCGCCGAAGTCACGCCCTCTTGCTCCGTGATTCCGCCGCTCGCGCCTCCGCCCGCCGACGCCGCGACGACTCAGACGGCGGGCGCGAACGCGGCGCAGACGCCCGCCGTCGAGACCGATCCGTGCGAACTCCTGAACCCCGACGAGTTGGCAAACCGCAACGTCTCGATCATCTACGACGTAGCGCAGGGCCGCCGCTTCAAGCTCACAGACATTCGCATCGAGGGCACGAGCAAACTCTCTTATTCGGACGTGTCCGCAGACCTGAACAGCCAGAAGGCGAACCTTCTCGGCTTCGTCCCGCTCATCGGCTACGGTCGCGGCTACACGAGCGAGGAGGCGCTCTCGCACGACGAGCGCGTCATCAAGCAGCGCATGGCAGACCTCGGCTATCGAAACGCCGACGTGTCCGCACGCCAGGGCGTCTCGCTCACGAGCGATAACCTCATCATCACCTTCGCCGTCACGGAAGGCCCGCTCACGCGCGTCGTCCGCGTCGAGACGCGCGGCAACGAGATTTACACCGCCGCGCAACTCCGCGGCGTGCGGTGTCCCGCAAGCCCCGGCCCCGACGAGCCGGGCTGCGTCGTCGAGGGCGGCCCATACTCGCGCACGTCTGCGCGCGCCGACGGCGAGCGGATGAGGACTTACTACGTTCGCAACGGCTACGTTGACGCCGAGGTGCAGCCATCGGTGGACGAACTGCCCGTCGCGGCGAACGGCGACGAGCAGGTGCGGCTCGTCTATACAATCAAGGAGGCCGACAAGGTCTTCATCAACCACATCATCGTCGCCGGACTCGTCAACACGAAGAAGGAGGCCGTGCTCGAAGCGATACCTCTGCGCGAGGGCGAGGTGTTGAAGGGCGACGACCTCGCCGAGAGCGAGCGCATACTCCTGAACACGTCGGATGCGTTCAGTCAGGTGCTGATCCGAACCGAGGACGCGGGCATAACCGCGGGCGGATTCAAGCGCAAGGACGTGATCATAGACATTCAGGAGCGCAAGCACATCACGACCGAGTACATCGTCGGGTTCTCGACCGACACCGGCGGCGAGTTCGGCTTCGAGGTGCGCGACTCGAACCTCTTCGGGCAACTGAAGCAGGGCGCGATACGCACGCGCTTCAGCAAGCTCCAGCAACTCGCGCGCTTCGAGTACACAGACCCGCGCTTCCGTCGCTACGGCAGGAAGTCTTTTGCGCCGCTCACGTTCTCCGTGCAGTACCAGCGCGACACGAGCGTCACGCGCTTCTTCCGCTCGACGATTGATCAGGGCACGAACGGCATCGTCCAGCGCTTCGACGCCGACGGCAACCTCATCGACGAGTTCGGCCAGACCGTCAAAGAGCCTTCGATAAATCGCTTCAGCGTCAACCTCGAAACGCAGCGAGACCTCGAATTCAAACTCACGCCTTCGGGCGCGCAGCGCAAGCGGACGACCGTGTTCCTGCGCTACAACTACGAGGACGTGCGCCTCTTCAACATCGGAAGCCTGCTGATCTCGAACGTGCTGCGCCCCGATCAGGTAGTGCGGCTCTCACGCTTCGGCGCGAGCTTCGCGCGCGACACGCGTGACCGCCAGTTCGACCCGACGCGCGGCGACTTCCTGACGGCCGACTACGCGCTCGCGCTCAGGCCGCTCGGCGGCAACATCTCATTCAACAAGTTCCTTTTGACCTACCGGCGATACCAGAACGTCGGCCACCTTCCGCGCCAGACCGTGCTCGCCGGGAGCGTGCAGTTGGGCCTTGCAAACATACTCTCGCCCACAGACCGCAACGGCAACGGCGTGATTGACGACGCAGACCGCCGCCTGCCCATCAGCGAGCGGTTCTTCTCAGGCGGCGCGACATCGCTTCGGGGCTTCGGCTTCGAGGAAGCGGGCCCGCGCGTCGTCGCGCCGTTCTGCACCTTCGGGCCGCAACCGGGGCCAGTGCCGAACGGCAACCCGCCGCCCACGTTTCTTCCTCCGTGCGGCACGTTCCACGACCAGAAAGGAAACGTCGTCACGGTCAACCCGTTCACCGTTCCCATCGGCGGGAACGCGATGGCGGTCGTCAACCTCGAAGCGCGCATTCAGGCCACGCGCGAGATACAGGTCGTGCCCTTCTACGACGGCGGCAACGTCTTCGACCGCGCGCGCGACCTCTTCCGACCGGGCAACTGCGAGGCCGGGCGCGACCCGAACCTCTGCCAGAAGTGGACGCACACCGCAGGACTCGGACTGCGGCTCAAGACGCCGCTCGGCTCGATAGGCGCGGACTGGGCGTACCTGCTCAACCCGCCTGAATTCGTCGTCCCGCAGTTCGGCGGCTCGACGGCGATCATTCGTCTGAAGCGGACTCAGATTCACTTCCGCTTCGGGCAGACGTTCTAAAGAAGTCGAAAGTAAAAAGGCAAAAGAAGGTAAGACGATGAGAGAGGCAGCGAGAGAACGTAAACGAATTGTTGGAGTGAGGCGAACCGCGTTCTTCGCACGAGTCGCGGCTGCACTGACTCTTTTGCCTTTTGCCTTTTTACTTTTGCCTTCCGCGCACGCGCAGGAGGTCGTTGACAGGATGGTCGCGGTCGTCAACGAAAGGGAGTTGATAACCTACTCGGACTTGCTCTGGCAACTCGCGCTACAGCCCGATGTGCCGCTCGACAATCCCCGGCGCGAGGACTTGCGCCGCGCGCTCGACCTTCTCACAGACCAGCGGCTCATACTCGAAGAGGCGGAGAAGCTTCCCTCCGCCGCGCCGACCGATCAGGAGATTCAGGACGAGGAGAAGCGTGTCATAAGCTTCTTTCCCTCGATGTCGGCGTTCTACGAACGTCTCAGTCGCGTAGGCATCGGCTCGGACTCGTCGCAGTTCCGCGAGATCATGCAGGATCGAGTCCGTATGCGTAAGTACCTCGACTTCCGCTTCCGCGCCTTCACCGTCGTCACGCAGAAGGATGTCGAAGCCTACTACCGCGACACATACGTCCCGCGCTTCAGGCGTCAGGCGCCGGGTCACACGATCCCCCAACTGAAGGACGTTTACAACCAGATTCAGAGCGAGATGGTCGAGAGCAAGGTCGAGTCCGACACCGACGACTTTCTCGAACAGGCACGCTCGACCGCGCAGATAACGATTCTCGACGAGTCGCTCTCCGATGCGGGGCAAAGGCAGGCGGGCGGCGGCGGGATTCAAACGCCCGGGGCCGTTAAGAGCAAGCCTCCCGCATCCACGCGCCGCTAGAGCGTCAGGCTTCTTTCATGTCGCTGAGAGTCGCAGAGCAGAATCAAAGGCCGCGTCTGGGCCTCGCGCTTTCGGGCGGCGCGGCGCGCGGCATGGCGCACGTCGGCGTGCTCAAGGTCTTCGAGGAAGAGGGCGTCCGCGTTGACTGCGTAGCGGGCACTTCCGCAGGCGCGCTCGTCGGCGGCGCGCTCGCCGCGGGGATGACGAGCGAAGAGATAGAGGGAATCGCGCGCGGCCTGCGCTGGCGCGACCTTGGCCGGATGACGCTCTCGCGCCTCGGCATCCAGTCGAACGCTTTGACGGAAGAGTACGTGCGCGCGCGCTTCCCGCTGACGCGCTTTGAAGAACTGCTGATGCCTTTCGCGGCGGTCGCGACAGACCTCCACACGGGCGAGGCGGTCGTCATGCGGGACGCGGGCGACGTGGCTTTCGCAATACGCGCGAGTTGCGCGCTGCCCGGATGGTACGTGCCCGTCACAGACCCCGACGGGCGGCAGTTGGTTGACGGCGGACTTGTAGCAAACCTCCCGACTTCGGTCGCGCGCTCGCTCGGCGCGGACGTTGTAGTCGCAGTGGACGTGAACTACGAGGGCGCGAAGTTCATCAAGCCGACGACGATGGTCGGCGTGCTGCTACAGTCAATCGTCGTCGTGCAGCAGACGGCGGTGCAGCACGAGCGTCGTCTCGCGGATGTTTGCATCAGCCCGGCGGTCGGACATCTGCGATGGGACGAGATGAAGCGCACCGAAGAGTTCATCGCCGCAGGGATTGAGTCGGCGCGCGCGGCCTTGCCCTCGATCAAGAGACTGCTCGAACAAAATCCGTCCGAAGACCGGAGCCGCCTCCAACTTCATCACAGCCGCGACTGATTCCAAACGCACGACAGACGCGACCCACGGCCCTCGAAAACCTTTGTCCGCCCGCCTCGTCTTCTTCCTCGATGAACCATTTAATAACGCAGACGCCGATTCACGCTCGCGGTCTTGTATCGAAAACGGGCGAAGGCCGCGCGCCTGCGGCGACTCTTGTCATCGCCGCCGAAAATTTTTTAGTGAGTCAAGGCTTGAGAAAATCAGAAGACGCATTCACGCGCGCGTCGTCGTCGGCATGACCTTTGCACAGTCCGCATGCGTGCAGAAGTTTTACAGGTGAAGGAGGGGCAAGGGATCATGAAGGAGATGGCTGACAGTTTCTTCAAGCTCGTCGCAATCATCATGCTCACGGTAACGCTCGCCGTCTCGACGGCGGCGATTTCGCAGTTGTTGGGATGACGCTTCGCGAGCGGCGCGCATAAGTTTATAAAAGGCTTCGCGCCACGCCCCGGCGCGGACTTGAAACAAGAAATCGACGGCGATTAGACATTTACTTTCCTCACACACGAGCGAACCTGAGCCGGCCCGAAACCGGGGGCGCACGGAAAGCTTTCGCGCGCCCGCCGAGGGCGGAGTGTCGCTCGCGGACGGAGGAAGTAGATGGCGACCGAGTTTCACAGAACACGAATGGAGCGCGGCGCTTGGCACTTCGAGCGCGAGGACAGGGCAGGCCGCGTCCGCCTCTTCCTACGCAGGCTGCCACGGCTGCCGCGCTTCGTCTCGGTCTCGCTCCGAGTCCTCTGCGCGCTCGTCGTCGTCTCCGCCGTCTCGACGACCGCGGCCTTCGCATACCTCTACTCGCACTACTCGAAGATCGTTGACGAGCGTCTGGCGACCGGCTACCTGACGAGTCGCGCAGGGATGTACGCCGCGCCCCGCGTGCTTCGCGCCGGACAAAAACTCACGTCCGAACGTCTCGCGGAAATTCTCAGGCGCGCGGGCTACGTCGAAGGCGAGGCGAGCCGCGTCTGGAGCGGTCGCTTCCGCGAGGAAGACGGCGCGGTCGAGATTCTGCCGTCGGGCGCGAGCGACATCGCCGCGGCGCAAGGGTTCAAAGCCGTGCGCGTCGAGTTCGACGGGCGCGGACAAATCTCTTCACTGGCGGGCGACGGCGCGCGCATAGATTCCTACGCGCTCGAACCGGAGCCGCTCACCGTTGACGCCGCGGAGAAGACCGCGGATCGCGCCGCGCTCGCGTACAGCGAAGTTCCCGAAGTCCTTCGCCGCGCGATACTCTCGACCGAAGACCGGCGCTTCTTCGAGCACGGCGCGGTTGACCTTTGGGGCATCGCGCGCGCCGCCTTCAGTTGGGGCGACGACGAGGAGTTGAAGCAGGGCGGCTCGACCATCACGCAGCAACTCGTCAAGAACACGTACCTCACGCCTGAGCGCACGCTCCGGCGTAAGTTCCGCGAGGCCGCGCTCGCCTCCGTAATCGAGAGCCGTATGTCGAAGGAGGACATCTTCGCGCTCTACTGCAACGAGATTTACTTGGGCCGCCGCGGCTCGGTCTCTGTGCGCGGCGTGCGTCAGGCGGCGCGCGTCTTCTTCGGCAAGGATTTGAAAGACCTCACGCTCGCCGAAGCGGCGACCATCGCGGGCATGATTCAAAGCCCCGCGCGCTACGCCCCCGACCGCCACCCGGAAGAGGCACACGCGCGACGCAACACTGTTCTCGCGGGGATGCTACGCGACGGCGCGGTCACGGCGGAAGAGGCGCGCGCCGCGTGCGCCGAAACCCTGACGGTCGCACCATTCGAGCACGCCGACGCGACCGCGCCCTACTTCATTGATTACGTCAATCGCGCCGTCGAGTCGCGCGCAGGCTCTGACGACGACGGCGGCTTGCGCGTTTACACGACGATTGATCTTGAGCTTCAGAAGGTCGCCGAGGAGGCAGTCAACAATCAACTCGCGCGGCTCGAAAAGGTTTTCAAGGGCAAGCGCCATCCGCAGGCCGCGCTCGTCGCGCTCGACCCGAAGACGGGGCACGTGCTGGCGATGGTCGGCGGCTCGTCCTACGCCGAGTCGCAACTCAACCGCGTGACCGACGCGCGGCGGCAACCCGGCTCGGTCTTCAAGCCGGTCGTTTACGCTGCGGCGCTTGAGAACGGCATCTCGCCGCTCTCGCTCTCTCTGGACGCTCCGCGCGAGTTCACATACGACCTGCACTCGAAGTACCGGCCCTCGAACTACGGCGGCGGCTTCTCGATGCGCGACGTGACGCTCCGCACGGGACTCATTCACTCCTTGAACGTCGTCACGGTTGACACGGCGCTCCGCACTGGACTCGACCACGTTGCCACGCTCGCCGAACGGCTCGGACTCCCGAAGCCGCAAGCTTATCCTTCGCTCGCGCTCGGCACGACCGAGGCGACGCCGCTCGAAGTCGCGACCGCCTACACGGCCTTCGTAAATGGTGGACAGGTCGTGCGACCGAACCCCTTGATGCGCGTTGACGGCCAGAGCTTGAGCGTCGAAAACTCGTCCACGTCGAGCGAAAAATCTTTCGCGCCGAACGCGAGCGCGCCGAAGCCGGGCGAAAAATCTTTCGCGCCCGATCAGGTCTTGAAGCCTTCGACCGCGTACATGATGGACGACATGCTCTCCGCCGTCATCGACCGCGGCACTGCGCGCGCGGCGCGCGGCGCGATTCGCGGCGTCGCGGTCGCGGGAAAGACCGGCACTTCGCGTGACGGTTGGTTCGCGGGCTTCACGCCGCACCTCGTGTGCGTCGTGTGGGTCGGCTTCGACGACGGCGAAGAGTTGAACCTGACGGGCGCTGACTCGGCGCTGCCCGCGTGGGTCGAGTTCGTGCGCCGCGCGACGGAGCTTCGCCCCGAACTCGGCGGTCAGAGCTTCGAGCGCCCCGCCTCTATCACGACGGTCGAGGTTGACGCCGACAACGGCCTTCTCGCCACTTCGTCCTGCCCGCAGCGCGAACGCGTCGCGCTCGCGCCCGCGTTCCTGCCCGACCATGAGTGCTCGCTCCACGGCGACCCCTGGGGGCTGAAGGCTCTGGCCGCGTCGTCTTCGCCGGACGCGCAAACGACGAGTGCTCAAACCGCAAACGCGACAGACGCGGCCTACGTCACTTCAGACGAACCCGCGCGCACGGGTTACGCACCGCAAGCCGGGCCGCCTGTTATCGCGAACGCGCCGCCGACCGAAGTGATTGGAAGTGAAGTGTCGCACGTCGAAAAGGCAAGACGACCAACACAGGTCGTCACGGGTCGCGACGGGCGGCGAACACTCACGAACGATCTACGCGTGACGACGAAGGGCACTGAGGGCCGGCAAGACTGAACGAAACTTGCGAGTCGAGTAAAGACGCCGAACGCCGCGCCTCTTGCGATGAGAGGCGCGGCGTTCTGTTTCAACGCCTCATGAATTGTCTTTCAAGGTTGGCGCTCGAAGATGACTTGCGCGACGGCGTGCTCGCGCGTGTGCGAGAGCGAGAGGTGCGCGTCGGTCGCGCCGAGAGCGTCGAAGAGTTCGAGCGCGCGACGGTGTATGCGGAGCAGAGGCGCGCCCGCGCCGTTCGAGGCGACTTCGATGTCGTGCCAGTAGATGCCGTCGCGCCAGCCCGTCTGTAGAGCCTTGAACGCGGCCTCCTTTGCTGCGAAGCGCGCGGCGTAGTGCTGCGCAGCCGCGTCGCCGCGCGAGTCGCAGTATGCGCGCTCGCCTTCTGTGAAGACGCGCACGCGGAAGCGCGGCGTGCGCGCCAGCACTTCACGCACGCGGCGGATTTCGATAATGTCTATGCCGATGGAGACGATCACGACTACCTCGGAGATAGAACGCGCGGGCTTCGTCCTGCGCGAAGGTGAAAACGGCGTCGCCGCGTTCGCGTGCGAGCCGCTCGACGCGGAAGGCTTCGCCAACGCCTTCTCGACTCGGCGGGGCGGCGTAAGCGCCTTCCCCGAAAACTCCCTGAACCTCGCGGGCTTCGATCAGGACGCGGCGGAGAACATACGCGAGAACCGCCACCGCTTCCTCTCATTGCTCGGGGACGGCTGGACGCTCGCCGCGTGCTGGCAGGTTCACGGCTCGGACGTTCGCATCGTGCGCGACATCGCCGGCGCTCGCTCGGAGAACGAGCGTTGCGACGCGCTGACGACGCGCGAGCCGGGCGTTCTGCTCGGCGTCAAGACCGCCGACTGCGTGCCGGTGCTCATCGGCGACGCGCGGACGGGAGCGTGCGCGGCGGTTCACGCGGGCTGGCGCGGCACACTTGCCGGGATCGTCGGGCACGCGCTCGCCTCGATGCGCGAAGAGTTCGGCACAGAACCGCGCGACGTGTGCGCGGCAATCGGCCCGGCGGCGCTTTCGTGCTGCTACGAGGTCGGCGAGGAAGTCGTCGAAGCCTTCCGCTCGAAGTTCGGATACGCCGACTCGCTTTTCACGCCGACGCGCGAAGGGCGCGCGCTCGTTGACCTGCAACGTGCGAACCGCGAACAACTCGTCGCGTCGGGCTTAGCAGCCGGACGCGTGCACTCACTCCCGCTCTGCACCATCTGCCGCCCCGAACTCTTCTTCTCGTACCGCCGCGACAGAAAACTGCACGGTCG
>DATINM010000105.1:0-16411 GCA_035474235.1 Pyrinomonadaceae bacterium | reverse complement strand
GCTCCGACTGCGCCGCGAGGATTCGGTCTTCAGCGCGCAAGCGCCGCGCGGCGTTGACGGCGCGGTTCTCGGCCCCGAAGCGTTCGTGCTCCGCTTCTTCGGCGAAGAAGGCGACGACCGTCTGCTCATCGTCAACATGGGGCGCGACCTGAATCTCGACCCCGCGCCGGAGCCTCTGCTCGCGCCGCCCGAAGGGACGATCTGGACGACGCTCTGGTCGAGCGAAGATTTCGACTACGGCGGCGGCGGCACGCCCGCGCTTGAGACGAAGAACAATTGGCGCATCCCCGGCCACGCCGCGTTCGCGATGCGACCCGCGCACGCGGGCACCGTGCCCGACCCGGCGGGCCAGCGCGAAGGGACGAGCGAAGAGGAAGAGGCGCGCGCCGAGGCTCTGAAAGATTGGGAGGAAGAATGAGCGATCTCGTTCGCAAGTTGGTCTTCACCGAGGCGGACGCGCGCGACGAAGTTGACTCGCTGCTCGGTCGCGAGTGGCTCGTGACGAACGGGCTGGGCGGCTTCGCGTCGGGGACGGTCGCGTGCGTGCCGACACGTCGCTATCACGGGCTTTTAATCTCGGCGCTCCCGACTCCGCTCGGTCGCACGGTGATGCTCAATCACCTCTCGGAGTGGCTGCGGCTGCCCGGCGGCGGCTCGCGCTTCCAGATCGGCGGGCAGGAGCACGCGGGCGGCGTGCTTGAGATGCCCGGCGCGCATTACCTCGAAGAGTTCCGACTCGAAGAAGGCTTGCCCGTGTGGCGCTACGAGATGGACAGCGTGGTCGTCGAGAAGCGCATACTCATGCTTCACATGCAGAACACCGTGCACGTCAATTACAAACTCGTCGAGGGCGACGGCCCCGTCCGCTTGAAGCTCAGACCCGCGCTTCAGTTTCGCCCGCTCGAAGAGGCCGTTCAGGATTCGATAAAAGAGCCGTACACCGTCACCTCCGTCGAAGATCGTCTCGAACTTTGCACGGGCCACGTCTACCCGCCGCTGCGT
Organism: Pyrinomonadaceae bacterium; assembly: GCA_035474235.1. Taxonomy (GTDB): domain Bacteria; phylum Acidobacteriota; class Blastocatellia; order Pyrinomonadales; family Pyrinomonadaceae; genus QHXN01. The sequence goes on along the minus strand of DATINM010000105.1, from coordinate 15,409 downwards.
CTGAAAATCTACGGCCAGCGCGCGACGTTTGCGCTCGACGGCGGGATGATGCAGAACGTTTACTATCGAGCGGAAGACCGTCGCGGCTACGCGCACGTCGGCGAGCTTTGGAGTCCGGGCTACTTCAGCGTTGACGTGTCGAAGGACGTGAGCGCGACGCTCGTCGGCTCGACCGAGAGTTGGGAGACTGTCCGCGCGCTCTCGCCCGAAGCGGCTCAGTTGGCCGAGCAAGAGCGGCGCGAGCGCCTGCTCGCGATGACGGCGCACACGGCGCGTGAAGGCGTCGGCGCTGAACTGACGCTCGCCGCAGACCAGTTCGTCATCACGCCTTCTGGCCGGCAGGAAGACGCCGCGCGCGCGCACGCCGCGGGCGAGGAGATACGAAGCGTCATCGCCGGTTACCATTGGTTCACCGACTGGGGCCGCGACACGATGATAAGCCTCGAAGGTCTGACGCTCGTGACGGGAAGATTCCGCGAGGCCGGCTGGATTCTACGCACCTTCGGCCAGTACATACGCGACGGCCTGATCCCCAACATGTTCCCCGACGGCGCGAACGAAGGTCTATACCACACGGCGGACGCGACGCTCTGGTTCTTCCACGCGCTCGACAAATATCTCAAGGCGACCGACGACAGCGTCACGCTCGAACTGCTCCTGCCGAAGATGCGGGACATCGTGAAGCACCATCTCGAAGGCACGCGCTTCGGCATCCACGTTGACCCGAAGGACGGGCTTCTGGTTCAGGGCGCGGAAGGCTATCAACTGACTTGGATGGACGCGAAGTGCGACGGATGGGTCGTCACGCCGCGGCGCGGCAAGGCCGTCGAGATAAACGCGCTCTGGTACAACGCGCTCAAAATTCTCGAAGGCTGGACGCGCAAGCTCGACGGCGACGACGGCGCGCGCGAAGTCGCCTCGCAGGCCGAGGCGTGCCGCCGCTCTTTCAACCGGCGCTTCTGGTACGAGCAGGGCGGCTACCTCTTCGACGTTGTCGAGAGTTTGGAGAAGAACGGCGAGAACGACCCCGCGTGCAGGCCGAATCAACTCTTTGCAATCTCGCTCGAACATCCTGTGCTCGACGAGTCGAAGTGGGAATCAGTTCTCGGCGTCGTGCGCGAAAAACTTTTGACGCCCGTCGGCCTTCGTTCGCTCGCGCCCGACGACCCGAACTTCAAACCGACCTATCACGGCGACCTGAAGACGCGCGATGCGGCTTACCATCAGGGCACGGTCTGGGCGTGGCTCATCGGCCCGTTCGTTGACGCATGGCTCAAAGTCCACACGGAAGATCGCGCGGGCGCGCGTAGATTTCTGGAAGGCTTCGTGCCGCACTTGGACGAGGCGTGCATCGGTTCTATCAGCGAAGTCTTCGACGCCGTTGCGCCCTTCACGCCGCGCGGCTGCATCGCGCAGGCATGGAGCGTCGCCGAAGTCTTGCGCTGCTGGATTCTGACTTCGGAGTAAGAAAAATTAAGATGAACAGCATAGGCAGGATAAAAGCAGAAAGAAGAATGTCAGATTTGAGATTTCAAATTTCAAATCTTCAATCCGGTTTTTCTTATCCTGTTTATCCTGTCCATCCATGTTGATTTCTGATTTGGGACAAACGAGAAAAGGATGAGATTCAAAAGATCAAGCGGGATTCTGCTCCACCCAACATCTTTGCCCGGACGCTTCGGCATCGGCGACATGGGCGGCGAGGCTTACAGGTTCGTTGACTGGCTCGCTGCCGCTGGACAGGTTTACTGGCAGATCATGCCGCTTGGGCCGACAGGTTACGGCGATTCGCCTTACTCATCTTTCTCCGCCTTCGCGGGGAGCACGAACCTCGTCAGCCCGGAAATGCTCGTCGAGACGGGGCTGCTCGCCGACTCGGACATACAGACGCCGCCCGACCTTCCCGCCGACCGCGTTGACTACGGCAAGGTCATCGAGTACAAGCGCGGCCTGCTCGAAAAGGCTTTCAGAAATTTCAAAGAGAAGGTCAAAACGGACGAGGCATTGCGGCGCGACTTTGAAGGCTTCCGCGACTTCGCCTCCGTCTGGCTCGAAGACTACGCGCTGTTCGCAGCGCTCAGGGACGAGCACAAGGGCGCGGAGTGGAACAAGTGGGAAGCGGGACTCGCAGGGCGCGAGCACGGCGCGCTCGAAGACGCGCGGCGCGCGCTCAATGACCGCATCGAGGCGCACAGGTTTTTCCAGTACGCCTTCTTCAACCAGTGGCTCAAGCTCAAGCACTACGCGAACGAGCGTGGTGTGCGCGTCATCGGCGACATGCCGATCTTCGTCGCGCATGACTCGGCGGACGTTTGGTCGCGGCCCGAACTCTTCAAACTCGAAGACGACGGAAGCCCGTCGGTCGTCGCCGGAGTCCCGCCCGACGCCTTCAGCGAGACGGGACAACTCTGGGGTAATCCGATTTACGACTGGGACAGAATGCGCGAGGACGGGTTCAAGTGGTGGACGGCGCGCGTGCGCGAGACTTTGAAGATCGTTGACGTGCTCCGCCTCGACCACTTCCGCGGCTTCGCGTCATTCTGGGAAGTGCCAGCCGATCACAAGACTGCCGAGCGCGGTCGCTGGGTCGAGGCTCCGGGGCGCGAGATGTTTGGGGCTTTGAAGAGTGCGCCCGGCGGCGAACTGCCGATCATCGCCGAAGACCTCGGCACTATAACGCCCGACGTTCACGCCCTGCGCGACGAGTTCGGCTTCCCCGGCATGCGCGTCCTTCAGTTTGCCTTCGGCGGCGACCCGCACGATACGCACCTGCCTCATGAGTACACGCACAACACCGTCGCCTACACAGGCACGCACGACAACGACACCGTCGTCGGTTGGTTCGACGCGCGCGCTCGCGACGGCGCGGGCCGCGGCGAGAGGCGCGAGCGCGAGCTTTGCCTGAAGTACCTCGGCACCGACGGCGCGGAGATCAATTGGGACTTCATACGCGCCGTGCAGATGTCGGTCGCCGACATCTCGATTGCGCAGCTTCAGGACGTGCTCGGCCTCTCGTCGGATGCACGCATGAACACGCCCGCGAGCGCCGAGGGCAATTGGACATGGAGATTTCGCGAAGGCGCGCTCAACGAAGAACTGCGCGAGCGCCTGAGAGAGATGACGGCGATTTACGGACGCCTGCCGTAAGAAGAAAAAATAGGTGTTGGGTGTTGGGTGTTGGAATTATTCAGGCCGCCCGCGGTCTTTATCCAGAACCTAACACCTAACACCCTATTCTCCCTTCACTCCTGCGGCTCTTCGTCCTTCGCTTCAGGCTCTTCGCCGCGCGCCTCCGCGTCGGGCACTTCGGCGGTCGTGATGTAGGCCAGTTGCTTGAGCATCTCCGGCGTCGGCGGATGATGGATGCCGTCGCCTTCCTCGACCTGACGACTGCACGCGCGGCAGAAGCCCTCGTCGAGCGGGACGATTGCCTTCGCGTTCTCGCAGTAAACCGACTCGGTCGTTTGCGCTTCCGACATCGTCGCAGTCTCCTCTTCCATCGCGCGCGGCGCTTCGGCCTTCTCATCTTCCGCGCGATGAGTCTCGTCCTGAGCCGCCTGTGCGTCGAGGCGGAAGAGCGCGAGCGAGCGAGCCTCAAGCCGGTAAGTCCCGCCGCCGCGTGTGGCGCGGCGAGTCCTTCGGAGTCCGCTGCCGTCGCGCGTGTCGAGAAGCTGCTCCCAGATCCCGCCGCGCCGCGGCGCGGGCAGCGTGAACGAGACGCCGCGGTGGTGCGCGTTCAGCAGCAGAAGCAGCGTGTCGTCTGTGACGCGCCTGCCGCGCTCGTCCACCTCGTCAATCGAGTCGCCCGCGAGCAGCACCGCGAGCGAGCGAGCCTGTTCGTTGCGCCAGTCCACCTCGTCCATCTCGCGCCCGTCGGGGCGAAGCCATGAGATGTCTTTGATCTCAGCGCCGCGCACGGGCCGCCCCTGAAAAAATTTCCGGCGGCGGAGGACGGGATGGTTGTTGAAGATTTGTATGAGGCGGCGCGTGAATTCAAGTAGCTCGCGCCGCGGCTCGTCCAGCGTCCAGTCGAGCCAAGAAATCTCGTTGTCCTGACACCATGCGTTGTTGTTGCCGCCCTGCGTTCGTCCCGTCTCGTCTCCCGCGACCAGCATCGGCACGCCCTGCGAGAACATGAGCGTCGCGAGGAAGTTTCGCATCTGCCGCCAGCGCACGGCGTTTACCTCCGGGTCGTCCGACGGCCCCTCGACGCCGTAGTTGTAACTGACGTTGTTGTCGTGACCGTCGCGGTTCTCTTCGAGGTTCGCATCGTTGTGCTTCTCGTTGTAGCTGACGAGGTCGCGGAGCGTGAAGCCGTCGTGCGCGGTGACGAAGTTGACGCTGGCGTAAGGTCGTCGCCCGCCGCGCTCGTAGAGGTCGCTGCTGCCCGTGAGTCGAAACGCGAGGTCGTCCAACTGCCCCGCGTCGCCGCGCCAGAAACTTCTCACGTTGTCGCGATAGACCCCGTTCCACTCGGCCCACAGCACCGGAAAATTCCCGACCTGATAGCCGCCCTCGCCCAAATCCCAAGGCTCCGCGATGAGCTTGACCTGCGAGAGAACAGGGTCTTGGTGGATGATGTCGAAGAACGAGCCGAGGCGGTCAACGTCGTGAAGCTCGCGCGCCAAGGCGGACGCGAGGTCGAAGCGGAAGCCGTCAACGTGCATATCGAGAACCCAGTAGCGCAGAGAGTCCATGAGGAGTTGGAGAGCGCGCGGGTGAACCATGTTCAGGGTGTTGCCGCAGCCTGTGAAGTCCATGTAGTAGCGCGGCTGGCCGTGTACGAGCCGGTAGTAAGCCGCGTTGTCGATACCGCGGAAGGCGAGCGTCGGGCCGAAGTGATTGCCCTCGCCCGTGTGGTTGTAAACCACGTCGAGTATGATCTCGATGCCTTCGCGGTGGAGCGTCTTCACCATCGTCTTGAACTCCGAGACCTGCTGCCCCAACGTCCCCGACGAAGAGTAGCGCACGTCGGGCGCGAAGAAGCCGATAGAGTTGTAGCCCCAGTAGTTCGTCAGGCCCCGATCCTGTATGAACTTGTCTGAGACGAACTGGTGGACGGGCATCAACTCGACCGCAGAGACGCCGAGCGAGCGGAGGTACTCGACCGACGAAGGATGGGCGAGGCCCGCGTAAGTCCCGCGCAACTCTTCGGGCACTTCCGGATGGAGCTTCGTAAAACCTTTGACGTGGAGTTCGTAAATCAGAGTTTTGTGCCACGGCGTGCGAGGCCGCACGTCGTCGCCCCAACTGAACGCGGGGTCAACGACGACGCACTTCGGAATGAAGGGCGCGCTGTCGCGCTCGTCGAAAGAGAGGTCTGCGCGTTCGTCGCCTATCGAGTAGCCAAAGACCGAGTCGTCCCACTTGATCGTGCTCGCGACGGCCTTCGCGTATGGGTCGATGAGCAGCTTGTGCGGGTTGAAGCGGTGGCCGGCCTGCGGCTCGTAAGCGCCGTGGACGCGGTAGCCGTAGAGTTGTCCGGGTCTCGCCTCCGGCAGATAAGCGTGCCAGACAAGGTCTGTGCGTTCCGTAAGCGCAACGCGACGCGATTCGCGCTCGGCGTCGGGCGAATCGAAGAGGCACAACTCGACGCCGGTCGCGTTCTCCGAAAAGAGAGCGAAGTTGACGCCCGCGCCGTCCCACGTCGCGCCGAGCGGGTACGGGTGCCCCGGCCAAACTTTCATCGGTTATCCTTCCCTCGAAATGTCTTCGGCTTTCACCGAAGAAATTAACATGGATGGACAGGATGAACAGGATTCAAGAATTTGAGATTCCAGATTTGAAATCTGAAATTTGAAATCTCAAATCTGGAATCTGGAATCTGGAACCTCAAATCTGAAATCTGAAATCTCAAATTCTTCCCTGTTTTCCATCCTGTCTATCCTGTCCATCCATGTTAATTCCTTCTTTGCCAGAGAACGCTCACGCCTCGAATCGCTCAAGCAGAGCGACGGGCAGCGGCGACAGCACGTCCGCGATTGAGAGCAAGCCCGCGCGCGCGTCGAACTCGCGCCCGGTGAAGATGTCCCGGAAGCGACCGCGCGGCAGCACGCCGAGTTCGAGCGCCGTGTCGCCCCAAACGTCGCGGCCCAGCGAGAGCGCGCCGGAACGATGCGTGCCGAGCCGCGTGAAGAAGCGCGCGGCGACGGCGAAGGCCACGCGCCCCTCGTGCTCGCGCGCGAACGCGATGACGTTTTCGGCGCGGCGGCCCGAGATGCCGAGCGGCGCGTAAGTGCCTTGCGAAAACAGTTCGGCGTGCTCGCGCCGGAAGCCCAACGCGCGGCTCGCGACGTACATCTTGATGCGTCCGTCTTCGGGCCGCTCAAGAAGTCTGCGGACGAACCCGGTCGCGTCGCCGTCGTCCGCTTCGCGAAGCGATGCGAGGTGCGCCCGCCGCAGTTCGTAGTCAACGGGCCGGCGGTTGTCCGGGTCAACGAGCGTGAAGGCCCAAAGCTCCGTGCCCTGAAAAAAATCGGGGACGCCGGGCGATGCCGTTTTAAGAAGCGTCTGCGAGAGCGAGTTGAGAACGCCTGCGCGCGCCGTCAGAGTTTGAAACTCCGCGAAGTCGCCGACGAACGCGCCGTTCGCGTCGCGGTCGAGTACGGCGGCGGCGAAGTCGCGCGCGGCGCGCTCGTAGTTCTCGTTCGTGTTTATCCAGCTTGTGTGAAGCTTCGCCTCCTTCAGAGCCTTGATCGTGTACTCCTGAATGCGCGTGACGTAGCCGGCATGCTCTTCGTCGCTCATCGGCAGAAGCGGCCAAGTGCCGACGAGCGTTTGATAAAAGAGATACTCTTCGTTCGCGTCGGGCGCTTCCGCGCCTTCGATCCGCGACTTCTTCGGGCGGTTCATCTCGCGCCAGCGGTGCACGGCGCGGTTCCACTCTTCGGGAATCTCGGAGAGGACGTTTAGGCGCGCGCGTGTGTCCTCGCCGCGCTTCGTGTCGTGCGTCGCGGTGGCCGAGAGCGAGTGCGGCCACGCCTCCTGCCTGTCACCGTTGCGGCGATGGAAGCGCTCGGCGGTCACGCCGAAGATGGCAGGCTCGCCGCCAACCTCGTTCAAAGACGCGAGCGGGTAGAAGCGATAGAAGGCCGTGTCCTCAAGCCCCTTCGCCGTGACCGGACTCGTCAACTGCTGGAAGCGCAAAGCAAAGTCTCGCCGCTCGGCTCGCTGCTGCGCGTTGAGTCCGCGCGGGTCTTTCAGAAGCAGCAGCGAGCCGATGAAGTCGAAGATGGAAGGGTCTTGCGCGGGGTTGCGCTGCCGCGCCGCGCGCAAGGCAGCGTTGATGTTTAGACGGTCGTCAGGACTCACGGAGGTTTGCGTGCGCCGGATGTAGCTTCGATAGACGGGGAAGCACGCTATGACTTCCGTGAGCGCGTGGTGCAGGCTGTTCAAAGTGAAGTCGCGCGTGTAACGGTGCTGTTCGGCGATGCGCGAGAGCCGCCGCGCCAGCACGTGAAGCTCCGAAGACATCGCAGCCTTCAGTATCAAACGCTTGCACTCGTAGAGCAGGTCTGAGAACTTCACGAACGCGCCGGTGAACTCCGAGTAAAGCTCGCGGAACGCCTGCGCGTTCGATGTATCGACGAAGACGCCGTTCAACAGATTCATGAACTCGTAGCCGGTCGTGCCCTGCACGGGCCACTCGCGACGCAGAAGCTCGTCGTGGCCGAGAATCTTTTCGACGACGACGTAGAACGGCAGCCGTCGTTCCTCCTCGCCTGCTTCGACGCGTGCGTCGCCGCCTTCGGCTGCTTCGACTCGCGCCGAATCCGCTTCGTCGCGGCGTGCGTCCTTCCGTTTGCGGCGGGCTGCGGCGGCGGCCTCGCGCTGAAGGTCTGTGAGGTACTTGAAGGGGTCGAGCAGGCCGTCAACGTGGTCAACGCGGAGTCCCGTGACGAGTCCGCGGCGGACGAGACGCAGGACGACTTCGTGAACGGCGGTGAAGACGGGGCGTTCCTCGACGCGAACCGCCGCGAGTTCGTTGATGTCGAAGAAGCGCCGGTAGTTTATCTCGTCGGAGGCGACGCGCCAGAAGCTCAGACGATAGCCCTGCTCGCCGATGAGTCGTTCGAGCAGGTCGAAGCTGTCGGGCCGCCCCTTCTCGCCGTTGATTCTTTGCAGCGCGTCGTACAGGGTGGCTCGCACCTCGTTGCTCTCTTTGACGAGGCTTGAGAGTCGGCGCTTGACGACTTCCTTCTCGCGACGCCGCTCGCGCAAGGCCGCGGCATCGATCTCGGTGCGCGGCGGCAGGTGGCTGAGCGCGGTGATGATGCTCTCTAATTCGAGCGCGTGCGTGTGCGACTCTTCGAGGCGCGCGCGCACGCCTTCGAGCGCAAGGCGGAGGATGAGTGCGGACGTGCTCGGCGCGACGGGCAGTTGCGTCTCCCAGTAGTTGACGTAGAAAGCACCGTCGCGGTACGAGACGCGAAGCTCCTGACTTTCGAGCACGCGACCGAACTGCTCGCCGAGTATGGGCAGCAGCACGCGATCCCTGAGCGAAGGATTCGGCGGGTTCCAGTCAACGTCGAAGTGCCGCGCGAACTGCGAACTCGGCCCGTTCTCCAAAACGTCCTGCCACCAGAGGTTCTCCGACGCTGCGATGCACATGTGGTTCGGCACAACATCCACGACGACGCCCATGTCGCGCTCGCGAAGCGCGCGTGCCAGTTCGACGAACCGCTTCTCGCCGCCGAGTTCCGGGTTGACTTCCGAATGGTCAACTATGTCGTAGCCGTGGACGCTCCCCCGTCTCGCCTTCAGAATCGGCGACGAATAGCAGTCGGTCACGCCCAACTCGCAGAGGTATTCGACGAGCGCACGAGCGGCGTCGAATGTGAAGTCGCTGTTGAACTGAAGCCTGTAGGTTGAGACGGGTATGCGTGCGTGCACGGCTCTCTCTTTTTCCGCCCGCGCCGGGGCGCGAACTGCGGCTGCCCGAAGCGCCGCTTCGGAAGACTCTCGCCTAAATTTTTGTCGAACGTGTGGCACAAAAATAACGTGACGCGCTCGCAAGCGGTCGAGGCGCGCGAGACGTTCGAGCGGGCGGAAAAACCTTCCGGCGATTCGTTTGGTTCCATCGGGCGCGGGCGTCTCGTCGAGGCTCGCCGGCGAACACCCGCCGGTCGTAAGGGTCGCGATGTGGACAACGAGCGGCGCGTTGAATAAACTTGCGGCAAAGTCGGCAACCGGAATTAAAGAACGACTTAATGACTCTTCGGGCGGGCGTTCCAACGTCCTTCGACGCGCGAAGAGTTTGTGCGGCGCGCGCGTCTTCAAACGACGCGCGTCGCCGGATACCAACGACGAACCAAGGAGAGTACTGGAATGGCTGAAGGCGACGAGAGCAACTTTGACAACTCGAATCTGGGGCTTGAAGAGGCGGGCGTGGGGCCGGCGGGCAGCGAGGGCGCGGGCCATAGCATTCCCGGCTCCGCAAAAAGCAAGCTCGGCGAGACGTTCGGCGACGACGCGCAGGAGATCGCCGAGGGCGGCGCGCGTCCGGGTGACTGGAATCCGGGCGAGCACAGCGGCGGAGGCGGCGAGGTTTACTGAAAACTTCCGTTCGCGCGGACAACGAAAGGCGCGGCGAGTGTCCCTCGGCGGGGGCCCTCGTCGCGCCTTCCTTCATGCGCGAGTGTTCTAGCGGGAGTCTTCCGCGGCGGAGCGGATCGCTTCGTAGACGGCGCGGACTGTCGCCCTGTCAAGCTCTTTCGCTCCCTCCGACAATTGCTCGTAAGGGATCATCAACTCCTCGCCCGACTCGCTCCTGCGCGAAGTCACGCCCTGCGCGCGCTTCGACTCCATCCACGACTCGTGGACTTTCGCCGCGACCAACTCGATGTCAGGAAGATTCACCGCTGCGCCTCTTTCGAGTTCGGATTCACCGGCGCCGTCTCGCCGCTTCAGTCGCCCGCGGCCTGACCGACCGCCGCGCCATCGCGCTGCTCTATCGGCACGTAGTCGCGCGTGCGCTCTCCGAGGTAAATCTGGCGCGGGCGCGCGATCTTCTGCTCCGGGTCTTCGAGCAGTTCGACCCACTGCGCGAGCCAGCCCGACGTGCGCGGTATTGCGAAGAGGACGGGGAACATATCGACGGGGAAGCGCATCGCGCGATAGATGATGCCCGAATAGAAATCAACGTTCGGGTAGAGCCTGCGCTTGACGAAGTATTCGTCTTCGAGCGCGATGCGCTCCAATTCGAGCGCGAGGTCTAAGAGAGGGTCTTTGCCCGTCACGTCGAAGACTTCGTATGCGATCTGTTTGATGATGCGTGCGCGCGGGTCGTAGTTCTTATAAACGCGGTGGCCGAATCCCATCAGCTTGAACTCTCCGGCCTTCACTCTCTTGACGTATTCGGGCACGTGGTCAATCGAGCCGATCTCGCCCAGCATCTTCAGCACGGCCTCGTTCGCGCCGCCGTGCAGCGGGCCGTAAAGCGCGGCTGCCGCGCCCGCGAGCGCCGAGTACGGGTCTGTGTGCGCGCTGCCGATTGAGCGCATGGCGTTTGTCGAGCAGTTCTGCTCGTGGTCGGCGTGGAGTATGAAGAGGACTGAGAGAGCCTTCTCAAGCACGGGGTTCGGCTTGTACTTCAACTCCGTCGTCTTGAACATCATGTTGAGGAAGTTGCCTTCGTAAGAGAGGTCGTTGTCGGGGTACGAGTATGGAAGCCCTATCCGGTGGCGGAAGGCGAAGGCGGCGATGGTCGGGACTTTGGCGATGAGCCGGTAAATCTGCTTCTGGCGGCAAGCGGCGTCTTCGATGTTCTTCGATTCGGGGTAGAAGGTCGAGAGCGCGGCGACCATCGCCTCGAACATCCCCATCGGGTGCGCGTTGTAGTGGAAGCCGTCCAGAACCTTCTTGACGTTCTCGTTGATGAAGGTGTGGTGTGTGATGTTCCACTTCCAGTCTTCGAGTTGCTTCCCGGTCGGCAGTTCGCCGTGCAGGAGCAGGTACGCGACTTCGAGGTAATTGCTCTGCTCGGCCAACTGCTCGATTGGGTGGCCGCGGTATTCGAGTATGCCGCGGTCGCCGTCAATGTATGTGATCGTGCTCTTGCACGAGGCGGTGTTCATGAACGCCGGGTCGTAGGTCATCAGCCCGAAGTCTTCGTCGTCTGTCTTTATCTGGCGTAAGTCCATCGCGCGGATCGTGCCGTCCTTGACGGGGACTTCGTACTGCCTGCCCGTGCGGTTGTCTGTGATGGTCAGAGTCTCTTTCGTCGCGCTCATGGCAAATCCTTCCCTTCCGCGAAGCCTCTCGAATTTTTAGCGGGTTCTCCGTCTGTAAATAGAATAGAGCCTTTTCGCGATTTGCTCAAAGCGACCGGGCGCGCACCTCTTCGGACGGCGAGAGTTTTTATCGCGCCGGGGCGGGCAGCTTCCATGACGAGCGCAGGCGCGCGTACACGGCCTCCGGCAGTTGGACGAGCACGGGGTTCTTCTTCGCGTCGAGCCAGCGCAACGTGGCTTCGAGGTTCGACTGCTCCATCGCCGTGCACCCGGCGGTGCCGTTCGAGGGCCCCGACCAGATGTGAAGGAAGATGCAGGAGCCTCGGCCCGGCACGCGCGGACTCGCGTTGTGCTCGACGACGACTCCCCATCGATAGCCGGAGACTTCTCGCATGCGCTCCGAGCTTTTCCAGTCAACGTCGCCCGCGTCGCCGCGCTCGACGATCAGGTTGTATCGACGCGAGTTTGTGTCGTCAACGCACTCGGTCGCGTCGTCGAGCGGCGTGTAAGGAAGCTTGAGCCAAGCCGCTTCCGAAGCCTGCGCGAAGCCGAAGGCCGTGCCCAGAGAGAAGACGCCCGCGGGCGATTTGCCGTCGCCCTCCTTCTTCGATGGGCCGTCGCCCGTCTCCGTGTTCAGACCCGCGCCCCATCCCAAACCGCTACGACCGACGACCACGGGAATCGCGTCGCCGACCTGCCGCCACTCGGCCTTCGAGTTCTTCCGCTCGAACCGGCGCAGCGTGCCGCCGACCGCGTCCCAATCACGCGTCGTCACCAGAATCAACTGTCGCGAGCCTCGCGGCACGCCGCCCTCGCTCTTACCCGGCGAGACTTTCGCCGCGACCGCGGCGGGCGCGAGCGCAAGCCACGCGCAGCAGACGAGTCGAAGAATCACTCCACGCATATCGTCAACGTCCGTTCGATCAAGAGTGCTGCCTTGCAAGTCAATCATTCGTTCCGTGCGTCCGCGTTCGTTCGTGCGTCAACGCTTCGACAACGAACAGCGACGTTTATATCACTTCAACGTCAGCGCATGGCAAGCCTTCGCGTGCTTCGCGACAGGCGCGCGAATCGCACGCGGAAATTCTTTCAAGCCTGCTGATACTTTTTCCCGGGGCGCTGCGCGTATCTCCGTGTCGGGATGAGAGAGGGCGACGAAGCCCCGCCCCGCACACGCGCCGCGCGGCGCGACGATAAAAATTCTTTTTTGTTTCGCAGGAGGAAAGGAAATGCTCACAGTCAAAACCCACAGGCCGGCGCTCGGCGGGCGGCTCAAGCTGCTGCTCATAGTCCTCGCGCTCGGCATCGTCGTGACGACCTTCTCGCCGTTCAGGACGGGTCGCGTCTCGGCACAGGCGAGCGGCGCGGCGCGCATGATCGCCTTCGACCGCGACGGCGAGATCTTCGTGATGACAGAGGACGGAGGCACGCAGACAGACCTCGGCCCCGGCTACGATCCTTCGTGGTCGAGCGACGGAAAGAAGCTCGCCATCACCTTCCCTGAAAACAGCGAGACTTCAAACATCTATGCCGTCAACGTTGACGGATCGGGCGGCGTCGCGCTCACCAGTTCGGGTCACGACTTCGGCCCGGCCTACGCGAGCGACGGCTCGCGGATAGCCTTCGCGAGCAGCCGCCGCGAAGATGCCTCAGACACGGGCGACCGCGTCTACTTGATGAACGCCGACGGGACGGGACAGCGGAAGCTCTTTTCGTCCACGCCTTCGGGACTCGTCTCCGAAGCGCAGCCCGCCTGGTCGCCCGACGGCCAGAGGCTCGCTTTTATCGGCGAGACAATCGAGGGCGGACTCTCGAAGATGGACATTTACGTCGCGAACGCGGACGGCACCGGACTCGCGCGCCTGACGAACTTCGGAACCCTCGACATTCAGAACACTCTCGCGTGGACGCGCGACGGCTCGAAGATCGCATTCACCGCGAACCGCGACATACAGACGATAGCAGCCGACGGCACGGGCGTTCTCACAGACCTGACCAACACGGGCGACGCCGACGAGCGCCAGCCTAATTACACGTCCGACGGCTCGAAGATCGTTTACTCGCTCACGAACTTCGGCGACAGCACTCTCAACGGCATCTACGTTATGAACGCCGACGGCACGGGCGCAACCTTCACAGGCGTCGAGGGCGAAGTCCCGGAGTGGAAGCCGGAGGCCGTGGCGCAGCCGACCCCGACGCCTACGCCCGACCCGACTCCCGACCCGACTCCCAACCCGTCGCCCAACCCGTCGCCAACTCCGACTCCGATACCGACGCCGACGCCCGCCCCGACCCCGCAGGCCGATTTGTCTGTGACGCTGACGGCGACGCCCGCTCAGCCAACCGTCGGCGGAAACCTGTTCTACACTTTGGTCGTCAAGAACAGCGGCCCCGATGCGGCGGGCCAAATCACGGCGTCGTTCGTGCGCCCGCAGGGACTCGACCTTGTTTCGACTTCGGGCGCGCTGTGCCTCCAGTCGCCGCAGTTGCCGACGACGACCATCTGCCGCATCGGCCAAATCGCCGCCGGCTCGCAGACTTCGATCAGCATTAACACGCGCCCGACCGCGGCGGGCGACATCAACGCGAGCGCTCTCGTTAACTCGACGGTCGCAGACCCGGACAAGAGCAACAACACGCAGAGCCTCAAGCTCACGGTCGCGGGCGGCGGTTGCGCGGCGGAGGTTACTTCGTCGGTCGGCCAGTTGATTGTGCGCGCAGGCAACCAGTCGGGCGCACAGGTCACGAACGTGATCTTTGTCCGCAACAACTCTGGCCGCGCGCTCAACGGCACAGTCAACCTCGTCTTCGACGGGCTTCCGGCGAGCGTCGGCGGGAGCAGAGCCACGACGCTCTCCGCCACGCGCTGCGCCGAGCCGCTCGGCAGAAGGTACCTGACCGTCACAGCCGGGCGAAATCAGGCGACGTGGAAACCGGGTCAGGTCATCACGGTCGCGGTCGACTTCTCGAATCCGGCGCGCGTGCCGGTCAACTACAGGCTGCGCATCTACACCGGGCCGGGCAATCCCTGACGCGTTTGGCAAAAGCGCACACGAAAGAGCCTGCACGTTGCTTTCATTCGCAATGTGCAGGCTCTTTCGTGCGAGCTTATCTTTTCAGAAAGGTTCGGTCGCCGTCTTCCGTTCAGAAAGGCTCGGTCGCCGTCTTCCGGTCTTCGTCCTTACCTTCTGTCGCCGTCTTCAAGTCCTCGACTTCAGGTGCGAGTCGAGCCAGTCCAAAACGGTCGTGTACCAGAACTGCGAATCGGCGGGCCTCAGAATCCAGTGGCCGTCGTTCGGAAAGATAACGAGCTTCGACTCGACGCCTTGCCGTTGCAGGTACGTGAAGAGTTGGAGGTCTTGATCGACCGGCACACGGAAGTCCAACTCGCCGCCCGTGACGAGCGTCGGCGTGTGGAAGTTTTTTGCGAAGCGATGCGGCGACCACTTCTCGTAAAGCGAAGGGTTATCCCACGGCGTCCCTTTGAACTCCCATTCGGGGAACCAGAGTTCTTCGGTCGCGCCGTACATGCTCGTCAGGTTGAAGACTCCCGCGTGCGAGACGAGCACCTTGAACTTGAAGCGCGAGTCGTCGTTGTGTCCGAGAATCCAGTCAACCATGTAGCCGCCGTAACTCGCGCCCGCGCCGCCGATGTTGTTGCGGTCAACGTATGGGAGCGACGCGACCTGCGCGACGCCGTTCATGATGTCCGTGTAAGCCTTGCCGCCCCAGTCGCCGGAGATTTCGTTCGTCAACTGCTGGCCGTAGCCCGTCGAGCCGCGCGGGTTCGGCATGAAAGCAACGTAGCCGTCCGCCGCGTAGATTTGCGGATTCCAACGATAGCCCCAGTTGTCGTCCCAAGCGCCCTGCGGGCCGCCGTGAATCAACACGACGAGCGGATACTTCTTCGACGGGTCGAAGTCAGGCGGCTTGACGATCCAACCCGCGATTTTTGTTCCGCCCGCGCCCGTCCAAGTCGTCTCCTCGGCGGGTCGCAACCCAAACGGCTTCATGAAGGCGTCGTTGGTGTGCGTCAACTGAATCGCCTGATTGCCCGTGCCGTTCAGAGGCGCGATGCCGTCGAGCCGCGCCATGAAAATCTCGGACGGAGTCGTTGCGGTCGAGCGCGAGAAGACTATGAAGTGCGAGTCGCGCGAGATTTGCAGTTCGCCGTTGAA
>DATINM010000104.1:0-60987 GCA_035474235.1 Pyrinomonadaceae bacterium | reverse complement strand
GCGTCGTGCCCATGCCCGCGAGGCCGAGCTTGGCCTTGAGATCGGGCGGGGCGAGGAACCAGAAGGCTGCGGCGATGATGATCACCAGCGCGACGATCAACAGGATCGTAAGCAAGGGGCTGCGCCGCCGGGGCGCCTCCTCGTCGGGCGCCGCGTAAGGCCTGAAGTCGTCAGGCTGCGCTTCAGCGTGCGGCGGCTCGCTCCACGTTTCCTGCGCGGGCGCTGCTGAAGCCGCACACGGTCGCCGTCGCAGGCTCGCACGGGAAGACGACGACGACCTCGATGGTCGCGACCGTGCTCGCGCACGCCGGACTCGACCCCACGGTCGTCGTCGGCGGCGTCGTCGGCGCGATGGGATCGAACGCGCGTCTGGGCAAGAGCGATTTGATGGTCGTCGAGGCCGACGAGAGCGACCGCTCGTTCCTGATGCTGACGCCGACCTTCGCCGTCGTGACGAACATTGATCGCGAGCACATGGACTCTTACGCGGACATGACGGACGTGCGGAAGTGCTTCGCGGATTTCGTCAACAAGGTTCCGTTCTACGGCGCTTCGGTTCTTTGTCTCGACGACCCGCACGTTCAGGCGGTCATCCCGGAAGTTGTCCGACGCCGAATCACCTACGGGCTTTCGGCGCAGGCCGACATCGCGGCGCGCGAGGTTCGTTACGATAAGCAGTTCGGCTCCGTCTTTCAGGTGCGAAGGATGGGCGAGCCAATCGGTGAAGTCTCTTTGCACGTGCCGGGCCTGCACAACATCTACAACTCGCTCGCGGCAATCGCCATCGGGCTTGAGTTGGAAGTGCCGTTCGACACAATCGCGGGCGCGCTCGAAGGTTTCACGGGCGTCAACCGTCGCTTTCAGTTCAAGGGCGAGGCGGGCGGCGTCATCGTCGTTGACGACTACGGGCATCATCCGACGGAGGTTCGAGCGACGCTGGTCGCGGCCAAGCTCGGCTCGGCGGGCCGCCGCATGGTCGTGCTCTTCCAGCCGCATCGCTACACGCGGACGCAGGACTTGATGGAAG
Source organism: Pyrinomonadaceae bacterium (assembly GCA_035474235.1). Classification (GTDB taxonomy): domain Bacteria; phylum Acidobacteriota; class Blastocatellia; order Pyrinomonadales; family Pyrinomonadaceae; genus QHXN01. Next base: position 59,960 of record DATINM010000104.1, on the reverse strand, counting down.
AGTTCGCGCGCTCTTTCAACAACGCAGACGTTTTGATGCTGACAGACATCTACGCGGCGAGCGAAGACCCGATTGAAGGCGTCACAGCCGAAACTCTGGTCGAAGCAGTCCGTCGCTTCGGACACAAGGACGCGCGATACGTCGGCTCGATTGATGAAGCGACGCAGGCGCTTCTAACCGAAGTCCGACCGAACGACATGGTCATCACGCTCGGCGCGGGCAACGTCTATCGCGTCGGCGAGCGGCTGCCGGAGCTTTTAAAGAGTCGCGAGTCAGGAGTCTTGAAGTCCGGAGTCGAAAACTAATGTGTTTCGACTCAAGTCTCAAGTCTCAAGTCTCAAGACTTGAATTAGTGATGAACGAAGAGACAAACACGACCGACGCGCAAGAGCGCGACGCGCGGATCGAAGAGGTCGCGCGACGCTGCGGCGTGCGCGCCGAGCGCGGTCGGCGCTTCGCGGAGTTGACCTCTCTGCGCGTCGGCGGCTCGATTGACTGGCTGCTCGTCCCCGAAACCGAGGAGCAGGCCGCGTCCGTCGTCGGCGCGCTCGAAGGCGCAGCGATAGCGTGGCGCGTTCTCGGCGCTGGAAGCAACGTGCTCGCGGACGACCGCGAGCATCGCTACGTCGTCGTCTCGATGCGCGAGGTCAAGGGCGAGGCGCGCTTCGACGGCGAGCGAGTCTCGGTGAGCGCGGGTTTTTCCCTGCCGCGTTTGTGCGTCGAGGCGGCGCGGCAAGGGCTTTCGGGCATAGAAGGGTTGGGCGGGATTCCGGGCACAGTGGGCGGCGCGCTCTGGATGAACGCGGGCGCTTACGGCCACGAGATCGGCGAGGTCGTCGAGTCGGTGCGTGTCGCGCGCGGCGGTCGCGTCGTCGTCGTGCGCGGAAGTGAGGTGAAGTGGGACTATCGACACACCTCCTTCAAAGAGGGCGAGTTGCTGTTGGGCTGCACGCTCAGGCTGAAATCCGCCGACCCGGAAAAGATCGGCGCGCGGATGGAAGAGGCGAAGCGACTCCGATTCGCGACGCAGCCGCACGGCGCGCGCTCCGCCGGGTGCTTCTTTAAGAACCCGCCGGGTTCCGGCCTGAGCACAGGGAAGATGATTGACGAGATGGGCATGAAGGGCGAGCGTAGAGGCGGCGCTTTAGTCTCGCCCGTTCACGCGAACTTCATCGTCACCGAAGGGCGCGAAGCGAGCGCGGCGGACGCGCTCGCGCTCGCCGAAGAGATACGCGAGCGGTTCCGGCGCGAGCACGGCATCGAACTCGAATACGAAGTCGAGTTGTGGGGCGCGGACGCCGAATTCAAGGATGAAGTCGGAAGGATGAAGGATGAAGAAAATACGGACGAGAAACAGTCGGATGCTTGAGTGTTACGCCTTCGTCCTTTCGGAGTTTTAGAGATGAGAGAGAACGTCATCACAACACGCGCGGGGCGGGTAGGCGCGGGCGCGAAGGGACGCGCGGGCGGCGCGGTGCAGCGTCCCGCGCCGCGGCGCGCGAAGCCCGCCGGACAGGCGAAGCCTCGTCAAAAAAGTTTCGAGTGGAAGTCTGCGCTCGTCTACGTCCCGCTCTTGCTCAAGCTCACGCTCGCGGTGAGTCTCGGCGTGCTCGCCTTCGTCGGCTATCGCGCGGCGGTCGCGGCCTCTTTCTTCAAGGTCAAGACCGTTGACGTTGACGGCGCGACGAGGGCCTCGCGCGACGAGATTCGCGCCGCCGCGTTGCGCCTCTCGAACGCGGGCGTCTGGCAGGCAGACCTCGAAGTAATCGCGAACGAGATCAAGGGGCTGCCGTGGGTGCGTGATGCCGTTGTCACGCGCGTCCTGCCCGCGGGACTCCGCGTGCGAGTCACGGAGCGCGAGCCGCGCATCATCGCGCGCACTTCGCAGGGAAAGCTCGTGTGGATTGACGACGACGGCGTTGTGCTCGGCTCGGCGTCGCCCGACGAGCGAGACTTCTTCGTCCGCGGCATCGACGAGAGTCGGACGGACGAAGCCGTCAAACAGAACCGCGAGCGCGTGAAGGCCGCGTTGGAGCTTGCGAGCGATCTGGCGCAGGCCGGACTCTCGCGGCGCGTGAGCGAGGTCAATCTGGAAGACCTGCGCGACGTGCGCGTGCAACTCGCGGGCGACGATGCGGCGGTCGAAGTCAGGCTCGGCAGGGAAGACTTCGCAAAGCGCTTCCGACAGGCGCTCGAAGTCCTCGACGCGCAGCGCTCGACGCCGCGCGGGCCCTTCGTCACTTACGTTGACGTGTCGCAGGGCAAGCGCGCGATTATCGGCACGGGCGCGACCGCGCACGCACCGGCGAGCGCCGCCGCGACGGTCGAGCCGCCGCCCGCCACCGCCTCGGAGCCTGCGCGCGCCGCGTCGAAGGGCGGAAAGAAAACTTTGAAGAAAGACGAGCGACCGGCGGCGAAGGCCGACGAGAAGAACGAGGCGGGCGCTGACGACGCCGCGCTCAGGCCGCGCCGCGTGAATTAGAAGAGATTCCCGAGGCGGAGTGAAACCCCCACGCACTTGAAGGAGCGAGACCCGGATGCCTAAACAAGCGACACACACCGTCGGCCTCGACATCGGGACGAGCCGCGTCACCTGCATCATCGGCGAGCCGGGCGACGGCCAGACCGTTGACATCGTCGGCATCGGCGAGTCGGAGTCGCGCGGCCTTCGCAAAGGCGTTGTCGTTGACCCGGACGCGGCGGTCGAGTCAATCACGCGCGCCGTCGAAGAGGCCGAGCGCATGAGCGGGCTGGAAACCGAAGAGGTCGCGATCAACCTTTCGGGTTCGCACATCATGAGTTTCAACGGGCAGGCCATCGTCGCCGTCTCAGGCCGCGAGCGCGAATCCAACCACGACAACGGCCATTCACGCCGCTCGTTCTACGGCCCGCCCGCGCACGTCGTCGTGGCGGGGCGCGACCGCGAGATAACGCAGGACGACGTTCGACGCGCAATCGAGTCGGCCTCCGCGATTCAACTCCCCGCCGGGCGCGAGATCGTTGACCGTCTGCCGCAGGAGTTCATCGTCGATGATCAGGACGGCATCAACGATCCCGTCGGCATGATCGGCGCGCGCTTGGCCGTCAAACTCCACATCGTTACAAGCCCCGTCACCGCGCGCCAGAACGTAATCAACGCCGTCAACCGCGCCGGTCTCGTCGTCGGCGAGATGGTTCTTGAACAACTCGCCGCCGCCGAGGCGACTTTGACCGACGACGACAAGGAGTTCGGCGCGGCGCTCGTTGACATCGGCGCGGAGACGACCGGACTCATCATCTACCAGCGCGGAGCCGTGCAGCATACGGCGGTCTTCGCTTTGGGCGGCTCGCACTTCACGAACGATATCGCGTTCGGGCTTCGCACGCCGATACCGGAAGCAGACAAGATAAAACGCAACGTCGGATGCGCGTGCGCTTTGAGCTTGAGCGAAGGGGAACGAAGCGAACTCGTGGAAGTGCCTTCGGTCGGGGGCCGCCCGCCGCGCCAACTCTCGCGCCAGATTCTCTGCGACATACTTCAGCCGCGCGCCGAAGAGGTTCTGTCGCACGTCGCCGACGAGATTCGAGAGGCTGGCTGGGAGGGACAACTTTCGAGCGGCGTCGTCTTAACGGGCGGCGGCTCGCTTCTCGACGGCATGGTCGAGATCGCCGAACAGGTCTTCGACGCGCCCGTCCGGCTCGGCTACCCGGAGCGCGACCGCTTCGGCGGACTCGTCGAAGACGTGCAGAGTCCGGCGTGGGCCGCCGCGTCGGGCCTTTGTTTGATCCGTCAACGCGCGAAATCTGCGGAAATGCGAGCTTCGATGTCGCGCGCGCAGGCGGGCAACGGTTTCGGCGCGCTCGTGTCGAAATTTCGCAATCGTTTTGGTGGTATTTTCTGAGAAGATGTTGTATGCTGCCGCGCCAGCCGACACAAGATATAGTCCTCAATATATTGTCGTCGGCAGCGCGCACAGCCCAAGATAACCGCATTGACCCTTTCGAGGCGGTGTTTGGCTTCAGAAGGAGGAAGGAACTTGCAAATCATGACACCGGAAGGCCGTCCGGGCAGCGGGATAAACATTTTCATTGATGACGACCCGCCCATCACGGGTGCGCGCATCAAAGTCATCGGGGTCGGCGGCGGCGGCGGCAACGCCGTCAACCGCATGATCGAAGCGGGCATCGAGGGCATCGAATTCCTTGTCGCCAACACGGACTTGCAGGCTTTGAAGCGTTCTCGCGCGCCGATCAAGATTCAACTCGGCGGCAAACTCACGAAAGGCTTGGGCGCGGGCGCGAATCCCGACATCGGTCGCAACGCCGCGCTCGAAGATACGGAGAAGATCATCGAGGCTCTGGAAGGCGCGGACATGGTCTTCGTCACGACGGGCTTGGGCGGCGGCACGGGCACGGGCGCTGCGCCGATTATCGCAAGCCTTGCGACCGAGTTGAACGCGCTGACGGTCGCCGTCGTCACAAAGCCCTTCCACTTCGAGGGCAAGCGGCGAATGACGCAATCCGAGCAGGGCTTGAGAGAACTTCGCGAGTGCGTCGATACGGTCATCACCATCCCGAACGAGCGTCTGCTGCACACGGTTGATAAGACCGTCTCGCTGCAAGACTCGTTCAAGCTGGCCGACGACGTACTCCGCCAGGCCGTGCAGGGCATCTCGGACTTAATCATCGTGCCCGGCCTCATCAATCTCGACTTCGCTGACGTGAAGACGATCATGTCGGGGATGGGACTCGCGCTCATGGGCGCGGGGCGCGCGTCGGGCGAGAACCGTGCGGTCGAGGCGACGCAGCAGGCCATTTCAAGCCCACTCCTCGAAGAGGCGACGATTCAGGGCGCGAAGGGCGTGCTCATCAACATCACGGGCGGCTCCGACCTTACTCTGTACGAGGTCAACGAGGCTTCTTCGATCATACGCGAGTCGGCGGACGACGACGCCAACATCATCTTCGGCGCGGTCATTGACGAATCCCTGCACGACGAGATGAAGATCACTGTCATCGCGACGGGCTTCGACAAGGACATGAGCGACGTGGGCACGACACACGGGGGCGCGACCGTCCCGCCGCCGCGCTATACGCCGCCGCCTGATCTGCCGCCGCGCCCCGGCGCTCCGACGCGCTCTGACGACTTGGACGTTCCGACCTTCATACGCAAGAAGGCGGACTGAGAGGACACGAGACAGGCGCAGCCGGCAGGAGGCAGTTAAAGGCGGAAATCTTCCGGCGCGAGTCCGGCAGGGAATTAAAGAAGGCAGTCAGGAAGCTCAACACTTCCTGACTGCCTTCTTTTTTGCTTAACGTCCGAGGCTTGTCGCCGACCGCCGGCTGCTTATCGCTCAGTGCCGACTGCCTCCCGCCCCTGCAACCTATCTTTACTGGCCTCCGCCGCTCGCGAGCCGGCTGCCGCCGCCCTGAAGCTCTTTGAGCAGTTCCTGTACGGCCATCTCCAACTGTCGGTCGCGACCGGCGAGATTATCTTCGGGCGAGTTGTCGATGAGTATGTCGGGGTGCACGCCGTAGTTCTCCATATTCGTCTGCTTCTTGTCGAAGAGATAGACGCCGACGCCGGGCGTGCGAACGGTCGAGCCGTCAATCAAGGAATAGCTGCCCGTGCCGATGACTGCGCCCATCGTCGGCGTGCCGACCAGTTTGCCCAAGCCAAGCTCGCGGAAGCCGGCGGGGAACATCTCGGCGTTCGAGGCAGAGCGCCAGTTCTGCAACACGACCTTCGGGCCGAAGAAGCCCTCGAATGGCCGCGTCGTCGCCTCAGTCCCGCGCGGCTGCCAGACTTGATACTGTCGCTGGACGAGTATGCCGAGTAGCTCCTGCTCGATGTTGCCGCCGCCGTTCCAACGCTGGTCAATGACGAGCGCCTCCTTGTTGTGGTACTCGCGCAATTCCTTCTCGAAGCGTCGGAGGCTCGGCGGATCCATCGCGCGTATGTGAACGTAGCCGACGCGACCGCCCGAGAGCTTGTCAACAATCGCTCGACGCTCCTTCACCCAACGCTCGTAGCGGAGCGTTGCGAAGTTCTGCATCGAGGTCGGCTCGATGCGCGTCGTCCAAGCGCCGTCGCCGCTCGCCGACTTGCTGAACGTGACGGCGACCTTGCGGTTGAGACGATAGTTCAGAAGCGGCCAGTAGTTGTCGCCGGCCTTGACCTGCGTGCCGTTGATTGCGATCAGGTAGTCGCCCGTCGCGACCTTCACCCAATCCTTGTCCGCCGGGCCGTCTTCATAAATGTACGCGACGCGGTAGCGACCCGCCTGAGAGTCCGCGTCGAGGTCAACGCCGAGATGACCTGTCGAGACAGCGCCCGGCTCGCGTCTTTCCGGCGGCGGGGCCGCGCCCGTGTGCGAGGCGTTAAGCTCTCCGATCATCTCGTTGATGATGTTCAGGAGTTCCTGCCGGTCGCCGACGTACTCGACGAGCGGGCGGTACTTCGCGCGCATCGCGTCCCAGTCGTGGCCGTGCATCTGCGGGTCGTAGAAGCGGTACTTCATCGTGCGCCAGGCGTCGTCGAACATCTGCGCCCACTCCGCCGCGTGGTCAATCTTCACCTTCGCGTCGAAGTTGATGCGACGACGCGACGCGCCGCCGAACGCGGAGGCAAGAGCCGACTGAGCGCCACTCGCAGCCGACGCGCCCGCTGCCGACTGCGGCATCGCGACCGAATAGACGTACTCGCCCTCCTGAAAGAATAGCGCGCGACCGTCGCGCGAAACGTTGAGGTTCGAGATGCCGCCGCGCAGTCCTCCACCGCCGGGCGTGGGCGGCTCCTGTCCCGACTCGCCGCCGGGCGTTGCGCCTGAGGTTATGCGCGTCAGACGCCTGCCGTCGTCCTGAACCGAGTAGATGGCCGGCGCGTTGATGAGTCCGGCCGCTTCGAGCGTCGAGAAGACGAGCGTGTGGTTGTCGGGCGAGATCGTGTAGTCGAGAACTGGGAACGGCACGCGCGTCAACTGCTTCGTGCGATGCTTGAGTCCGGCCCAATCGACGTTGATGGGACGTGCGGGCGGGCGTTGCGCGTTCATCTGCCGACGCATTCCGGGCGTCGGCGTAGCGCCTTCGCCTGCGGGCTGTAGTTGTTCTTCGCGCGCGGCCTCGGCCTCTGCGCGCTCTTCGGGGTCGTCGGGGTCGCGGTCGAGGTGTTCGAGCGCGACGGAGAAGAGTTGAATCGAAGGAAGCCCCGACGCCTGACTCGTCGAGGTGCTGTCGTTGCGCGTGAAGAAGAGCTTTCGACCGTCGGGCGAGAAGTGCGGGTTCGATTCGCTGAACGACTCGAACGTGACCTTCCGCTCCTCGCCGCCCGAAGACGGAATCAGATAGATGTCGGTCGAGCGCGACGCGTCCGGCTTCGAGAACGCGAGCCACTTGCCGTCGGGCGACCAGGCGGGCGAGCCGATGTTTCCATAGCGCGACGTGCTCAACTCTTTCGCCTCTTTGCTCGCCACCGTTGCGACGCGCAGCTTGTCGTCGGAAGAGACGAAAGCGATCTGCGTCGAGTCGGGCGACCAAGCGTAGCCAAACTTGAGCGCGTCAATGTCCGTGAGTTTCTGCGCCTCGCCCGCGCCGTCAACCGAGGCGACGTACAACTCTTCGCGTCCGCTGCGGTCTGAGACGTATGCGAGCCACTTGCCGTCGGGCGAATAGTTGACGTTCCGGTCGCGCGCCGGTGTGTCGGTTATCTGGCGCAGGTCGCCCTCTTCGACCGGCGCGGTGAAAATCTCTCCGTGGACGCTAAAGGCTATGCGGCGCGAGTTGGGCGCGAGGTCGTAGTCGTCGGCCTGCGAATTGAAGTCGCGCACCTCCGTCATGCTCTCTTCGGTCTCGGCGGCGATGTCGAAGTGGAGCGGCGTGACGCGCTTTGAAGAAACGTCGAGTTTCGAGATGCCGAAGTCGTGCTCGAAGACGATAGTTTTTCCGTCGGCGCTGATCGCGGGCCAGCGCACGTCGCCCTCTTTGAACGAGGTGACGCGCTCGGCACGTCCGCCCGATTCGGCGACTCGCCAGATGTTCGTCAAGCCGTTTCCGTCGCGGTCGCTGACGAAATAAATATTTCCGTCGTGCGACCACATCGGCCACGAATCCAGCCCGTCGAAGTCGGTCAGGTTCGTGAACTTCTTCTCGGCGATGTCGGCGACCATCACGTCCGACTGGTAAGCGCCGCGGTAATATTTGCGCCAGTAAACCTGCGACTTCTGGTTGTATGCGATCCTGCGACCGTCGGGCGAGTACGAACCCTGCACGCCCATGTCAACGCCCGCCGGAGTCTCCATGCCGCCGTCAATCGAGATGGTGTAGAGCGTAGGCATGAAGCCCTCGCCGCGGTTCGACGAGAAAAGGACGGCGCGCGAGTCGGGCGTCCAATTCAGAACCGTGTCGTCGGCAGAGTGGAAGGTCAACTGCTTCACAGTCCCGCCCGTCGAGGGGATGATGTAAACGTCTAAGTTGCCGTTGCGGTCTGAAGAGAAAGCGATCCACTTGCCGTCGGGCGAGAAGCGCGGGTACACGTCGCGCGCGCGGTTGACCGTGAGCCGCTGGATGTTCGTGCCGTCCTCGCCCGCGACCCAGATGTCGCCGAGGTAGCTGAAGGTGACGCGACCGTCCTGATAGTGCGGGTAGCGTATGAGCCGCGCCTCCTTCGCCGTTGCGAAGGACGAAAGCGCAAGCACCGCGAGAAATGCGAGCGGAAGAATTTTCTTCATAAAGTCCTCGGTGGGCCGCTGTTGGTCGGCGGACGAAAGCGCCGGCTGTCGGGCCTTTTATCTGTTTGGAATCGGACGCGCCGGATGCAGTCCGGCTCAGGTTTGCGGGCGCATTGTATTCGAGTTTCGCCGCCCGCACCAGTCCAAGGGTTGACGGTTTGCCTTTTGCCGTCGCCTCGTGTAGCATACGGCGCAAAACCTGACAGGATTGAAATCATCTACGGGTAAAGACCGTTTCCAGTCTGTCTAATTCAGACCGCAGAGTGTGTGAAGACGCCAACTCGGCACGCGTCGCCGTGTAGTGTCTTCCGTTCAGTCCTGTTCCCGCGAGACAGCCGACGCAAAACGATTCATGCAAGCCTTTTGGCATTGATGGAGGTGAGAAAACTAAGTGAACCGTAAACTGATTCGCACTACACTAGCAGAGGTCAAGGGGCGCGAGCCGAGCCACACGAGGGAGCGCGGCGAGGGTGCGCCGCCGCGTCCCGCACATCGCACGGGCGGCCCGTCGCCGTCGCCGTCGCGCGACTCGTCCGTGTCTTCGGCTGCCGCCGCGATGGGACGCAAGAAGATTCCGTCCGCCGAGACCAACGCCGAGATTTTTTACTACAAGAAGCAGATGGATGGGCACACGCTGATGGTTATCGTGCTCATGGACGGCGAGGAGGTCGAGGGCACAATCGAGTGGTACGACCGAAGCGCCTTGAAGATCAACCGCAAGGGCGCGCCCAACATCATGCTCCTCAAGCACAACATCAAATACATGTTCAAGGCCGAAGACCGCAACGGCGGCGGCGAGTCGAGCGACTGACGCCGCCCCGGTTCGAGCGCGCCGAGGCGACGCCTCAACACGTCTCACGCGGATTCAGGCTCCGAGCAATGACCGATGCTTCACAAAAGCCGACTGTGACGGCGCGCGACGGCTTCGCCGCGCGCCGCCCGCGCGTCGCCGTCACGATGGGCGACCCGGCAGGGATAGGCCCCGAAGTCGTCCTGAAGGCCGTCGCCGAGGTGGAAGTGCTCGCGGCCTGCGCGCCCGTCATCGTCGGCGACGCGCAGTTGCTCGCGCACACCGCGCGCACGCTCGACCTCCAGTGCGGCTACGACATCGTCCGCCGCGGCGAACGGTTGCCGGAGGACTGGGCCGTGCCCGTCATCTATCATCTCGACAACATCGGCGCGTCGGTCGCGCCGGGTGTCGAGTCGGGCGAGGCCGGTCGCGCCGCCGCCGAGTACATCGAGGCGGCGGTCGAGCTTTGCGCGGCGGGCGCGGTCGATGCAATCTCGACCGCGCCGATAAACAAGCGCGCGCTCTTCCTCGGCGGCTACAGCTTCCCCGGCCACACCGAATTCCTCGCGCACCTGACCGGCACGAACGAGTGCGCGATGGCCTTCGTGGCATCGAACCTGCGCATCGTTCTCATCTCAACGCACGTCCCGCTCGCCGACGCCATACGGCTCGTCGAGAAGGATCGCATCGTCCGCGTCGTCCGACTTACGAACCGCGAGTTGAAGCGTTGGGGGATCGAGCGACCGCGTCTCGCCGTCGCCGCGTTGAATCCGCACGGGGCGGAGGGCGGACTGTTCGGCGTCGAGGAGTCGGCGGAGATCGTTCCGGCCGTCGAGGCCGCCCGCGCCGAAGGCATCGAGGCTTTGGGGCCTTTCTCGGCTGACACGGTCTTTCTCAGGGCCTCGCGCGGCGAGTTCGACGCGGTCATTTCGTGTTACCATGATCAGGCGATGATCCCCGTCAAGTGCCTCTCGTTCGGCGAGGCGGTCAACGTCACGCTCGGTCTTCCGTTCATTCGCACGTCGGTTGACCACGGCACGGCCTTCGACATCGCGGGGCGGGGCATCGCGGAACATTCAAGCATGGTCGCCGCCATAAAGCTGGCCGCGCAACTCTCGCGCGCCGACACGAGCGGCAGAGCGGTAGAAGTTTGAAAGAAGTGATGAGTGATGAATGATGAGTGAAGGCAAACTGCTTTCAACTCATCACTCATCACTCATCACTTCTGAAACCGGAGGTTTCAAAAAGTGTCCGCGCAGAACGAATCCTCACGACGCATACTCGTTGCAGACGACGACCCGGCGATACTGCGGCTGGTTACGGCCATCTTCGAGAAAGAGGGCTACGAGGTCGTGCCGGCGCGCGACGGGCGCGAGGCGTACAGGCTCTTGCAGGCGGGCACGGAGTTCGCTGCGTGCGTCTTCGACGTAGTGATGCCGCACATACAGGGGCCGGAACTCGTCCGCTACATGAAGTCGGAAAAGCGCCTGATGAAAATCCCCGTGATGATGATGACCGCCGAGCAGAATCCGAAGCTCTCGTCCGACAGCTTCGCCGCGGGCGCGGTCGTCTTTCTCCCCAAGCCTTTCACAACGTCGCAACTTCAGGTCATGTTGCGCATGCTCATCAGCAAGTCGCAGGGCGCTTCGTAATTTCAGGCTCGTCGGCGGCCAGAAGCTTTGCCCGGCGGGTCGGAGGAAGCACGAGATGGCAAAGACTCAACACGCGCATCCGGGCAAGTCGCTTGCGGCGCTCGCCTTCGCGGCGCTTGCGGCGCTCGCCTTCGCGGCGCTCGCGGCGTTTGCCTTCGCGCTGTTCGCGTCGGGCGCAGTCGCGCAGTCGCGTCACGCGCCGAGGGTGATGACTCCGACGCCGACGCCGACGCCCGAGGCGACTCCGCAGGGCGAGTCCGAGTCGGAGTCGAGGCCGCGCGCTTCGTCGAACAAGCCGAAGGGCGTGCTCGCCAGCTTCGTCGTCATGGAGTACACGACCGCGCTCATGGGGATGAACTCGATGGAGATTGACGACCTCGTCAACACTTTCGCGGGCCGTCTCGGCCAGCCTGCGACCGTCTCGGTCACGCGCGCAGACCCCGGCGGCCGCGGCGACGCTCGCAAGCGCGCGAAGGACGAAACGGACGCATACGTCGTCCTCTTTCAGATCGAAGAGGACATGGGTGCGGGCGTCGGCACTTACGGCGACGACCCGCGCACGCTGACGATAAAGACCTACGTTTACGCGCCGAAGACGGGCGCGGTAAAGTACGCCGACACGACCTACCAGCGCCCCTACCATCCGACGGCGACCATCGGCGGCATCCCCGTCCCAGTTCCCTCGCGGCGCGTCGAGCAGTACCCTTCGCAACTGCAACTCGAACAAGCTTCGCGCGACGCAGCCGACCGAATCCTCTCGCGCTTCCAAATCATGACGCCGCAGAACTGACGACCGTGAAGGCGAAAGGCAAAAGGCACAAGTCGAAAGAAGAAGAGACGACCGGCGCGGCTCTCTTCAACGACGTTGAAGAGAGCCGCGCCGCCGTTGACGAGAGCGTCGCCGTCCGCAGTAGTCGCGCTTCGCAACTTCTTCTCTCTTGCATTTTTACTTTCTCCTTTTGCCTTTCCGCTTCGCCCGCGCTCGCGCAGAAGAAGCCGAAGCCCGCGCTCGGCCAGAAGCAGGCGCGCGCCGTCATCGCCTCCGCGCCGGGTTTCAAGTTGAAGGCGGGTGCGGTCAAGATCAAAGAGATAAGTCCGTCGGGCGCGTCGCCGTTGAGTGTAACGGCGGACTTGACGGAGGCGTTCCGCCTCGCGTCGGTAGAGGACGAGCGCGCAGAGCAGGACACTGGCGTCTTCAAGAAGACGCGCTGGCGCGCGGTCGAGTTCCGCACGGGCGACCGCTCATGGGAGGAGTTCGACTTCCTCGCCTCGGCGGTCGGCCCACGGCAACTTGAGTCGGCGCGCGGCGCGCTCGAAGAACTCGTTGCGGAGTACGCGGCGCGACAAGCATCGGACAAAAACAAAGACGGAGCGAACGGCGGCGGCGCTGAAAAGACCGGCGGCGAAGAAAAAGGTGCGGGGAAAAAAGAGAAGCGCGACAAAAAGAAGGGCGACGAGAAGAAGAGCAACGAGCCTTTGACGCGCGGCCCGCTCACGATCAAAGGTCTTTCGGCGATGGGTTCGTCGGCGGTCGCGGAAATAGTTGTCGAAGCGACTTTCAATCTGTCGAAGGATGCTTCCGGGCGTTGGGTCGTCTCGGAAATCTCGTTCGGCGGCGGGCCGGGCGTTGACCCGTCCGCGCTCTGGCGCTCGGTCAACTCCGCGAAGGCGGAGCGCGCGCGCGCCGAACTCTCGACAGTGCGCGACGCGCTCGACGCCTACCGACGCGAGCGAGGCTTCTACGTCGTCGCGCTGGATTCCGTCGTTCTCATGGATTACCTCAGCCCGCGCTTCATTAAACGGATCGTCCGCATCGACCCTTGGCACAACCCTTATCGTTACACAGGCACGACCGACGCATACACGCTCGCCTCAGACGGCCCCGACGGCAAGCCCGGCACGCAGGACGACGTGACCGTCAGCCGCTAAAAAAAATCCTCAAGGCTTTCAAGACGAACGTCGGGCCGGGCTGCGCGGCGACGCGCGAAAAGCGTGCCGGAAAATCAGCTTGACGGGTCGTCGGCGCGGGTGCTAGGTTTGAATTGCGGCTTTCGCCGGGGCGTTATCGGCTTGGTCGCGAGTCATGCCCTGCCATCTTCGTCCACGCGCCCGCGGGCGCGTCCTTCGCAGCCCTCGGACGGATGGCCCCCTGACACAAGGAGAAACGCTCTTGCTTTCGGGACGCCGGAAACTGCTCCTAGCGGACGATTCGCCGACGATTCAAAAGATGATCGCCCTGACGTTCGAGGACGAGGGCTTCGAGGTCTTGGCGGTCGGCGACGGCGAGCGGGCGCTCGGCGCGCTCGAATCGGATTCGCCGCCCGACGTTCTGCTCGCGGACATTCACATGCCCGGCCCGAACGGCTACGAGTTGTGCGAGCGCGTCAAGCAGAGCGTGCGGCTGCGGCACGTCCCCGTTGTGCTTCTCGTCGGCAGCTTTGAACCATTCAACGAAGCGGAGGCGCGCAGAGTTGGCGCGGACACAGTATTGACTAAACCCTTCCAATCCATTCGCGATCTGGTAAGCCGGGTTGGCTCGCTTCTCGGCGGCGAGTCGAAGCGCGAAGAGATCGCGCACGACGAGATGCAAGCCGGACAGCCCGCGGTCGAGCCGTCCACGCATCAGGCGGACGCCGCCGCACTTGAGCCTGCCGCGCACGCCGCCGAAGGCTTCGGCGGTCACGAAGCCGAGCCGCACGCCGCACACGCCGACGCCTTCGCAGACTTCTCCGCCGACGACGAGTTGATCGAGGCGAAGCACGCAGACTCCTTCGGTGTCGCGCCCGCTCAGGCCGATGTGTCTTCGCGCGATCAGTTCATCTCCGGGGCACACGACTTAGACGCCGAAGCGACGCTTGAGGCCGACGAGGCGCACGCACGCGGCGGCGCTGAGACGCTTGAGCGAGAGGCTTTCGCACAGCCGCACTTCGACCATGGCGAGCCGGTCGCCGCAAACACTCAGGCGAACGCGGAACACGAAGAGGCACCGCCCGCTTCGCTCGAACCGAGTTTTGAAGCCGGGCCTTCGTCATCCTTCGCCGCCGCTCACGAAGTCGGCGAGCGCGTGATGGCCGCCCGCGCCTCCTTCAACGCTCGCCCGGCGAGCGCAGCCTCCGCGGACGACACGCTGCTCGACCTCGGCCAGATGCAGACGCCCGCCCCGGTCGCCGCGTCCGGCGACGACGACTTCATACTCGACCTCGAAGACGATTTCTATCTGAACGACGAGAAGCGCGGCGAGTCCGCGCGGCCCGACGCGCCCGGCGCATTCGCCGAGGCCGCGCACGGCGAGCACACCTCGCAGCCGGTCGCCGCGGAGGTCTTCATGCACGACGAGCCGCAGCCGTTCACACAGCACGTCGAGACGCAAGGGTTCGCCGCACACGGCGAGTCACACGCGCCGCGCGGCTTCGTCGAGCCGGAGGTCGTACCCGCGGACGCGCCCGCGTCGTTCGAGGGCGATTACACGGACGGCAGCGTCGAGGGCGACGTTGCGAAGCCTCCCGCCGGTCTTTACCACACGAACCCAATGTTTGAAACAGCCAGAAGCGAACAGTCGCACGAGTCGAACGTCGCCGGGATCGGCGCAAGCGAAAGCGTCGCCGCGTCCGAGTCTTCGTCTGCGGGACAAGTCGGCGAGGCCCGCTCCGGCGTCGAAGAGTCGCTCGGCGCAGACCAACTCTCGCCCGAAGCGGTCGAGCGCATCGCGCGCCGCGTCGTCGAGTTGATGTCGGACAAGGTCGTCCGCGAGATCACTTGGGAGGTCGTGCCCGAACTCGCCGAACTCCTAATCAAGCAGTGGCTCGACGAAGGAAAGCTGAAGTAAAAAGGCAAAAGGTCGAAGAAGGTTTTGAGTGCCGGGTGTTAAGTGTCGGGCGCTGGCGGATTGAATCCGACCGGAACCCGACATCTAACACCCGGCATCTTCTTTTGCCTTTTTCCCTTTTGCCTTTCGCCTCCGTATAATCGTCTCTCATGGAGATTCCGAAGACTTACGACCCGAAGCAGGCGGAGGAGAGTCACTACGCGCGCTGGGAGCGCGAAGGGTGTTTCGCGCCCGAAATCAACATGGACGCCGGCGCACCCGTCTATTCAATCGTCATCCCGCCGCCGAACGTCACAGGGTCGCTTCACATGGGACACGCGCTCCAGCACACGATCATGGACGTGCTGACGCGCTACCATCGCATGCGCGGCTTCCGAACGCTCTGGCTGCCGGGCATGGATCACGCCGGAATCTCGACGCAACTCATGGTCGTCAGGCAGCTTCACAAAGAGGGTCTGACGCGCCACGACCTCGGGCGCGAGAAGTTCACCGAGCGCGTCTGGAAGTGGAAGGAAGAGTACGGCGGCCAGATTCTCAAACAGATGCGACGCGAAGGCGCGAGCGTTGACTGGTCGCGCGAGCGCTTCACGATGGACGAGCATCTGTCGCGCGCCGTGCGCGAGTTCTTCGTCCGCGCTTACGAAGACGGACTCATCTATCGAGGCCCCGGCATGATTAACTGGTGCCCGAAAGATCAGACGGCTCTTTCAGACCTCGAAGTTGACAAGGAGCCGACGAAGCCGGGCGAGGGAAAACTCTATTACCTTCAATATCCTTTGAAGGGGAGCGACCGGCGTTTGACCGTTGCGACGACGCGGCCCGAGACGATGCTCGGCGACACGGCGGTCGCCGTGAATCCGAACGACGAGCGTTACGCCGACCTCGTAGGCAAGTCTCTTCTGCTTCCAATCGTGAACCGCGAGATTCCCGTCGTCGCCGACGAGTTCGTTGACCCGGAATTCGGCACGGGCGCTGTGAAGGTGACGCCCGCGCACGATCAGAACGACTACGACATGGGATTGCGCCACAACCTTCCGCTCGTCGTCGTCATTGACCAGAACGCGCAGATGACGTTGGATGCGGGCGCGGAGTTTGAGGGACTCGACCGCTACGACGCGCGCGCGAAGGTCGTCGAAAAGTTCGGCGAGCTTGGGCTTCTTGAAAAGGTCGCCGACTACGAGTTCGCGATAACGAAATGCAGCCGCTGCCGCACGGTCATCGAGCCGCTCGTCTCGACGCAGTGGTTTCTGAAGCAGGCCGAGATGGGGCGCGCGTCGCTCGAACTCATACGCGAGAAGCACGAGCCGCGCTTCGTTCCCGAAGTGCCTTACGAGAAGGTTTACACGAGTTGGCTTGAGAACCTCCGCGACTGGACGCTCTCGCGACAACTCTGGTGGGGCCATCGCATTCCGGCTTGGTACGACGAGGAAGGCCGGGTCTTCGTCGCTCGCACGCAGGAAGAGGCGCGGGGCGCGGCGGGCACGGACAAACTCACACAAGACCCGGACGTGCTCGACACTTGGTTCTCGTCCGCCTTGTGGCCCATCTCGACCTTGGGCTGGCCCGACGAAGACTCGCCCGACCTGAAGACATTTTATCCGACCTCCGTGCTGGTGACGGCGCGCGACATAATCTTCCTCTGGGTGTCGAGGATGATGATGACAGGTCTGAGGTTCACGGGCCAAAAGGCTTTCGACGACGTGTTCATAACGGGCACGATATTTGATAAGCACGGGCAGCGAATGTCGAAGACGAAAGGCAACGGCGTTGACCCGCTCAGCGTGTTCGACAAGTACGGCGTTGACGCAACGCGCCTCGTGCTCGCCTCGATTGGCTCGACCGACACGCGCTGGAACGACAATCAGGTCGAGTCTTATCGAAACTTCGCAAACAAAATCTGGAACGCCGCGCGCTTCTGCCTGCTCAACTCGGAAGGCGCGCAGGTTGGAAAGGGATTTGAAGGCGAGCCGAAGACGTGGGCGCTTCAAGACCGCTGGATCGTGTCGCGTTTGAACAGGACGGCGCGCGACGTTGGCCGCGCGATTGAAGCGTACCAGTTTCACGAAGCCGTCTATGCGCTCTACCATTTTTTCTGGGACGACTTCTGCGATTGGTACATCGAGCTATCGAAGTCGGACGTGACGGCCACGGACGCAACGCCCGCGAGAGACGCCGCGCGAAGCCGCGTGCTCACAGTGCTCGAACAGGCTCTCAGGCTTCTGCATCCGTTCATGCCGTTCATCACGGAAGAACTCTGGCAGCGTCTGCCCGGCGTCGGCGCGGAGTCGCTCCACGCGGCTTACCGCGAGTCGGACGTGACGCCGACTGTGATGCTCGCGTCGTTTCCGCAAGCGGGCGAGACTTTGATTGACGAACGCGCCGAGAGCGAGATGCGGTCGGTCATCGAACTCGTATCGCGCGTCCGAAACATACGCACGGAGCTAAACGTGAAGCCTTCGGAGGAGGTGCGGCTCGTCATCGGGACGGCGGGCAACGGCCTCGGCGAGATCTTCAACGCGAGCCTGCCGCAGATAAAGCGGCTCACACGCGCGCGCGACGTGGCGGTGAGCGACTCGCTGGCCGAAGTTCCGCGCGCGTCGGCACGCGCTGCGCTCGCCGGAGGCGCGGAGGTCGCAGTGCCGCTCGAAGGCTTGATTGACTTCGCACAGGAGCGCGCGCGCATCACGCGCGAGATCGAAAAATTGCAGAAAGAATCGCAGAAGGTCGAGGCGCAGCTTGCGAACCCGCAGTTCGTCGAGCGAGCGCCCGCGGAAAAGGTCGAGGAGTTGCGCGCGCGCGCGTCGGACATTGGCGGGCGCGTCAGGTCGCTCGAACAGATGTTGGAGGCGCTCGGAGAATGACGTGGCTCGACGAGGGCGCGCTCTTTTCGCAGATCGGCGCGTTCCTGAACGAAGACATAGGCCGCGGCGACATCACGACGCAGTCAATCGTGATGCGGAGCCAGAGCGCCAAGGGACGCTTCATCGCGAAAGAGTCGATGGTCGTCGCCGGACTCGAAGCGGCGGAGGCCGTCTTCTCCACTCTCGACTCGCAGCAGCAGATCGAGGCGTTCGTCTCCGACGGCGACGAGGTCGAGGCGGGCAAGGTAATCGCGCGCACGAGCGGGTTCGCGGACGTTCTGCTCGCGGGCGAGCGCCTCGCCTTGAACCTGATGCAGCGTCTATCCGGCATCGCGACCCTGACGCGGCAGTTCGTGCGCGCCGTCGAGGGAACGCGCGCGACAGTAGTTGACACGCGGAAGACGACGCCGGGGCTTCGGATGCTTGAGAAGTACGCGGTGCTGACGGGCGGCGCGCGCAACCATCGCTTCGGACTCGACGACGGCGTGCTGATAAAGGACAACCACGTCGCGCTCGCGGGCGGCGTGGCGACCGCGGTCGGGCGCGCGCGCAAGGCCGTCGGCCACCTGCACAAGATCGAGGTCGAAGTCTCGCGCGAGCGCGACCTTCGCGAAGCCATCGAGGCGGGCGCGGACATACTTCTGCTCGACAACCAGACGCCGGAGGAGACGCGTCGAATGGTCGAGGTCGCTCGCTCGCTCGCGCCGCAGGTGCTGATCGAATCGTCGGGCGGCATCACGCTTGAGAACGTGCGCGCATACGCCGAGGCCGACGTTGACCTCATCAGCGTGGGCGCGCTGACGCACTCGGCTCGTGCCACCGACATCAGTTTCAAGATTCAGTCGGCGTGAGCGGGAACAAACGACGCGGCGCGGCGTGTAAAACGCGCGCGGGCGTTTGGATGTCTGAGGTGTCAGCCGTCGGCTTCGTTTGGGCTTGATCTGCAAAGGGGGTGTTCGATGAAGAAGTCTGTGATCAGAGTCGGGTTGGCATTGCTCGTCGGCGCGTTCGTCTTCTTGCAGGTGGCGCAGTCGCGGCAGCGCAAGCGCACTTCGCGACGCGTGACTCATCCCGTGCGCACGCGGCCCACGCCGACGCCCGCCGACTCCGACGAGCCGAGCGTCGTCAGCACAGCCGGCGACCAGCAGAGCACCACAACTCAACACTCGACGCCGCGCACGACGAAGAACACGCAGGCCGAGAACGAACAGTTGCGCGGAACGGTCAAAGACCTTTCGTCGCAGGTCGAACAACTATCAGGCCAACTCAACCAGTTGAAGACCGACCAGCGCGCGATGTTCGACCTCGAACGCCTGACGCGCGCCGAGCAGCGTGCGGAAGACCTCCGCACACAGCTTCGAGAGGTAACGGACAAGGAGCTTCAGTATCAGGAGCGCCTCGCAGAGATTGACTACGAGTCGCAGCCCGACTCGATTCAGCGCCGCGCCGCGCTCGTCGGCACGCTCGACCCTTCCGCCGTGCGCGACGCGATGCAGCAGGCGCTTGAGCGCGAGCGCACGCGCATACAGAAGCAGTTGGAGTTGCTCGGATCGAGCCACACGCACCTCGAAACCGCCATCGCGAGCGCCGACGCCGAAGTCGAAAAACTCCGCCAGCGCGTCGAGGCCGCGGATCAGGAGCAGACCAACGCGACGGGCGCGACCGCGACGACCACGACCACGAACACCAACACCAACGCGACGCCGCAGCCCGCGCCGACGCCCGCCGCGCAACCGCCGATGTGAAGGCGGAAGGATGAGGGATGAAGTTAAAGCAGTCTTGCCTTCACTTCATCCTTCATCCTTCCGCCTTCATCCTTAACTTTTCATGACTACCATCTCGCAGAACGATCTTTACCGCCTGATCGAAGAGGCGAACGCGCGCGGCGAGCGCGTCGTCGTCGCGACGGTCGCGCACACGCGCGGCTCTACGCCGCAGCGCCGCGGCGCGAAGATGCTCTTCTTCGAGGGCGGCAAGACGGCGGGCACGGTCGGCGGCGGCTGCGTCGAGGCCGAGGTCTGGGCCGAAGCGCGCGAGACGATGCGCACGGGTCTGCCCGCGCTTCACAAGTTCAGCCTCACGGCGGACGAGGCAGGCGAGGAAGGGATGGTCTGCGGCGGCACGATGGAGATTTTCCTCGACGTGTGGAGCGGAGAAGTGATAAGTGATGAGTAATGAGTAATGAGTGATGAGTAATGAGTGATGAGAAGTTGCTGCCAATGTTTCTTATCAGTCATCAGTCATCACTCATCACTGATTTGAGGAGGTGTTCATGCCGACTTCTTTTGTCGAGAACTACAAGGCGAAGCACCAGCACCCGCTGAATCGTTTGTCGCATTCAATCGGCATTCCGCTGATCGTCATCAGCCTGCCGCTCTTCTTCTGGAACTGGCGCTGGGCGCTCGCGCTGTTCGTCGTGGGCTGGGTCTTCCAGTTCGCGGGCCACTTGATCGAGGGCAACAGCCCTGCATTCTTCCGAAACCCTCTATATCTCATCGTCGGCCCCGTTTGGCTCGTGCGGCGCGGGCTTGCGTCCGTCGGCGTCATCAGAGACTCGCGCAAGACTCTCGACGAGCGAGCGCCGCGGGCGAGATGAGCGGCGCGGGCCACACGAACCTTTCAGCACAATTGACGCGCGCCGTCGCTCGCGTTCTCGGCGAAGGCTCGCTGGCCGCGCTCGCAATCGTGGTCGAAGCGTCGCGCGGCGTAGGCTCAAAGGTCTTGATTGAGAAGGACAGCGCGCGGACTGGCACGACCGGCGACGACGCGCTCGACGACGCGCTCGCGGAACAAGCGGGCGCGTTTCTTTCTTCGCGCGCCGAGGCGCGAACGTTCGCCGTCGAAGAGTTCGCGCCCGCGCTCGACGTTTGGCGCGGCGCGCGCGTCATGTTCGAGCGCGTCGAACCTGAGCCGCACGTCGTCGTCTGCGGCGCGGGTCACGTCGGCGCTTCGCTCGCCCGCCTCGCCCGCGCGGTCGGCTACCGCGTCACGCTTCTCGACGACCGCGAAGAGTTTGTCGCGCGCGAACGCTTCCCCGGACAGGAGATCGAACTGGTCGCTGCGCAGAGTTGGACTGATGCGCTCAAGCGGGTCGTCGGCGCGGGCCACGGCGTATCGGTCGCGGTCGTCACGCGCGGGCACAACGAGGACGCGGAGTGCTTGAGGGCTACGCTCGACGCGCGCCCCGACTACGTCGGCATGATCGGAAGTAAGAGGCGTACGAACATCGTCCTCGCGCGGCTGCGCGAGCAGGGCTTCGACGAAGAGTTGTTGAATCAGGTTCGCGCGCCCATCGGCCTCGACATCGGCGCAGTCTCGCCCGAAGAGGTCGCGCTCTCCGCACTCGCCGAGATCGTCGCGCACCGCCGCGGCGGTACGTGCCGCCCTCTGTCGGCATGGCGTCGGGAGAGATAGAAGGCGGAGCGAAACTCGCCAACACAGTTATCAAAGATTCCTACAAAGCCATTGGAAACTCCTGCAAGACTGTCAAAGAGTCTTACGGGGCTGTAGAAGTCTTTAATATGACTGTAGAAGTTTGGGGCGGCTCACGGGTTCGATTAAAGCAGGCGGCGACGAAGGCGAGCCAGCAGAGGACTATGAAGACAAAGACTGCCGTGAGAATCGGATTCAGTATGATTCTCATGCCCGGTGCGTCGGGGCGTTCAACTCGGCGACGCTCGCAACGCGCGCTTCAATCTTCCGTCTTCGATTGCCCATCGCGAAGCCGTGCGCAAACTGTATGGGCGCGATGAGCCAGTAGCTCATGCCTGAAAGAAGCGCGTAGCGCGCGCCGCCGAAGACTGCGAGCGCGACCGAGAGCGCGCCGACCAAGACCATCAACACATTCTCCTGCGCCCACAGACGCGTGTCGAACGTCTCAAGCTCGTTCAGTCCGAGCGACACGCGTCTGCGGTACGCGTGCAGGTACAGAAGCGCGAATATGAGAAAGACCGCAGCGAAGCCTATCCCGTAGATGGCGAGCATCGCAGGCACTTGCCCTTCGCGCACGACAGGCTCGACCGCGCCGCCCGCCGCCTGCACCGACGCGCCGAAGCCGAGCAACTTGTTGACGATGAGCGTCCAGACGAACTTGAGCGGATAGACGTAGAAGAGTACGACGAAGAGCATCGCACCCGTCATCCAGATGACGAAGTGGTCGTTCAGACCGTAGCGACGAAAGTATCTGTACTGAACGAACCAGACGTGGAACAGCATCCCGAACGTGATGGCGAAGGCGAGGAAACCGCGCATCGTTACGAGAAGCTCGTCGAAAGTCTTCGGCACTTCGAGCGAGACGACGAGAAGCGTGATGGCGAAGGCGATGACGCCGTCCGAAAGCGCCTCGATGCGTGAAACCTCGCCAAGCCCGCGCAGGCGGAAGCCGTTCTGCACCTCCGCCTCATTCTTCGACAGGTGCTCGCGTATCATCGTTGCTCCTTGCGGTTTCGGCGGGTTGAAGGCATTTTAGAGTCCGTCGTTAACAGAAGCGGACAGAAACGCGCTCCCGGCGTTAGAGGTCAGCATTATTCATTGTTCGGGCAATCCTGACAAGACTCATGGCGACGACGCAGACAGAGACGCAGGCGAAAGGAGCGACGCGCGCTTCGGAGATGTTCCGCGCTCTCTCGCACCGTAACTACAGGCTATTCTGGTCGGGCGCGTTCCTGTCGAACGTAGGCACCTGGATGCAGACGGTCGCGCAGAGCCTTCTCGTCTTTCAGTTGACTAATTCGGGGACGTGGCTCGGCGCGGACAGTTTCATGGCGACCGTGCCGGGGCTGCTCCTGACGCTCGTCGGCGGAGTCATCGCCGACATAGTTGACCGAAAACGGCTTCTCATTCTCACGCAGGCGTGCGCGGGACTTTCGGCGCTCGCGCTGTCGCTGCTCGTCTGGACGGGCGTCGTGCGCGTCTGGATGATACTCGCGCTCTCGTTCGTGACGGGCTGTTGCTGGGCCATCTCCGGCCCTTCGTATCAGGCGATAACGGTTGATCTGGTCGAGCGTGAAGACCTCGCGAACGCAATCGCGCTCAACTCTTCGCAGTTCCAACTCGCGCGCGTCATCGGCCCGACGCTCGCGGGCCTGACGATGCAACTGCTCGGACTCGCGGGTTGCTTCCTCGCCAACGGTCTTTCCTACGTCGCAATCGTCTCGGCGCTCGCGGGCGTGCGTCTGCCGGGTAAAGAGAAGGTGAGCGTGCGAAGCCGCGCCATCTGGGGCGACCTGCTCGAAGGCTTCAGCTACGTGAGGAGCCGCCCGCGCGTGAGTATTCTTCTGCTTTGCTCGACGGTCGTGAGCCTTTTCGGCACGCCGTACCTCGTGCTTCTGCCGATGTTCGCGCACAACGTTTACGGCTGGGACAAAGCCGGATACTCGCTTCTGATGGGAACGGCAGGCGCGGGCGCGCTCGTCGGCGCGGTCTTCCTCGCATACCTCGGCGACTTCCGTCGCAAGGGCCGGTTGCTTCTCGGCAGCCTGTTCTCGGGCGGCGCGTGCATCGCGGGCTTCGCCTCGGTCGCAAGGCCCGGCCTGGCGCTGTCTCTGCTCTTCTGCATAGGCTTCTCGATGGTCTGCTTCTTCGCGCTCGGAAACACCCTGCTCCAACAACTCGTCAGGGACGAGATGCGCGGGCGTGTGATGAGCATGTGGCTTCTCACGTTCATCGGCACGATGCCCTTGGGCAGTCTCATCACGGGCAGGTGTGCCGACTACTTCGGCCCCGGCCACACGCTCGCGGTCTGCGGCCTCGTCATCTTCCTGTTCGCAGTCTTCGTCGCCGCGCGCTACCCGCGGCTGCGCGAGATTTAAGAAGTTCGACCGGGCCATTACGACGACGGCACGCCGTCTCCAATTCATCGCGGTTTTCCGAAACGCAAGAAACCTCCGGGCGCGCGTTCTACGGGCAGACGGTCGAGACTCGGAGTCTTAAAGTCGCGGCCTGCTCGTGTGAAACTGCGAAGAGATTTTTTGAGGAGTGAAAAGAATGCGAAACTTGAGAGACCTTGTGTGCCTCGTCTTCTGTCTCGTCGTGCTCGCGCTCGTGTCGGCGAGCGCCGACGCGCAGGGCGTCATCGTCCCCGGCCCCTGCACGCGCTGCCCCGACGGCCCGCGCCCCGTCGCGCTCCCGCGCTCGCTGCCCGTCAAGTCAATCACGATTGACACGAAGATCAGCGCGCAGGTCGCGACCACGCACGTCGAGCAGATCTTCCGCAACGACACCGACGCCACGCTCGAAGGCACTTATCTTTTCCCAATCCCCGACTCCGCATCGGTCGCGGAGTTCGCGCTCTGGAACGGCGACCAGAGGCTCGTCGGCGAAGTGCGCTCGCGCGACGACGCGCGCAGGATTTACGACGAGATCGTCCGACGCCAGCGCGACCCCGGTCTTCTCGAATACGCCGGAGCAAATCTCTTTCAGGCGAGCATCTTTCCAATCCCGCCGCACTCGGACAAAAAACTCGAACTGACTTACACGCAGGTTCTGAAGGCAGAGGGCGGCACTGTCGCTTATCGTTATCCGCTTGGCACGGGCCGAAACGTCGTGCCTTCAATCGGCACGGTCTCTGGCCGCGTCGAGATCGAGGGGCGCGAGGCCGTCCGAAACATCTACTCGCCAAGCCACGAGATCGAAGTTGCGCGCAAGGGCGAGCGCGCGGCGCGCGTCTCTTTCGAGTCGAAGCAGGGGCAGGAGCCGCAGGACTTCCAACTCTTCTACACGCTCTCGGACGCCGACTTCGGCATGACGCTTTTGACGCACCGCGAGCCGGGCAAGCAGGGCTACTTCCTTCTGACCATCTCGCCGAAAGATGAAATTGCCGAAGCGGAGTATGCGGCGAAAGACATCGTCTTCGTGCTCGACACGTCGGGTTCGATGGCCGACGAGGGCAAGATGGAGAAGGCGCGCTCGGCGCTCCTGTTCGGCGTGCGAAGCTTGAGAGCGGAAGACCGCTTCAACGTCATCAACTTCGCGGGCGAGGAACATTTGATGTCTTCCGAACTCGTGCAGGCAGACGCGGCGGGCAAGGCGAAAGGCGTTGACTTCATCAATCAGCTTCGCCCCGTCGGCGGCACGAACATCAACGGCGCGCTGACCGCCGCGCTCAAGATGTTCGAGCAGGGCGAGCGCGCGCGCCTGCTCGTCTTCGTCACGGACGGGCTGCCGACCGTCGGCGAAACAAACGTCGAGCGCATCGTCGAGAACGCGCGTCGCGAGCGCGTCGCCGGCACTCGCCTGTTCACCTTCGGCGTCGGCTACGACGTGAACACGGCGCTTCTCGACAAGCTCGCGGCTGAGAACGGTGGAGTCGCCGAGTACGTCGAGCCGAAGGAAGATTTGGAGGTCAAGGTCTCGAACTTCTTTACGAAGATAAATCATCCGGTCTTGACGAACCTCGCGCTCGACATGGGCGGCGTCCAGACCGATCTGCTCTACCCGCGCGAAATGCCAGACCTCTTCCGAGGCTCGCAGATCACGCTCATCGGTCGCTACCGAAACAACTACGACGTTCGCAACGCCGTGCTCCGCCTGACGGGCCGGACGGGCGCTGCCGCGCGAACGTTCACATACGAGAACATCGACTTCCCCATGACCGAAGATCGAAACGATTTCCTGCCGCGTCTCTGGGCGACGCGAAGGGTCGGCTGGCTGATGGAGCAGATTCGCACGAACGGCGAGCAGAAGGAGTTGACCGACGAGATCGTTGACCTCGGCACGCGCTACGGCATCGTCACGCCGTACACTTCTTATCTCGCCGTCGAGCCGGGCGCGGCAGCCGAGACGGTCACCGTCACCACCGACTCGCGTGGTGTGAGCACGCTCCCGATGAGCCGTCCCACCGCCGTCAACGGAAGGCTCGCAGGAATCGCGGGCGGCGCGCGAGACATGCCCGCGCCGCCGCCGAAGGAGGCCGCGAAGGCGACGACCGGCGAACTGGCCGTCAGAGAGAGCAGACGCGCGCGCGAGCAGCAGAACGCCATGACGGTTGACGCCGAAGACGACGCGCTGAGGGTCGAGACGGGCGCGCAGAAGGTCGGCGACAAGACTTTCTACATGCGCGGCGGCGCGTGGGTTGACTCCGAGTTCAAGCCGGAGGCGAAGCTGCCCGAAACCGCGCTCGACTTCGGCGGCGACGAATACTTCGCTCTCCTGAAACGCGAGCCGCAACTCGCGCGCTTCTTCTCGCTTGGCGAACGCGTCGTGGTCGTTTACAAGGGCCGCGTCTATCGTGTGAGCAGTAAGCAGTGAGCGGCTGGCAGTAGAACAGAACCGCGAGCGGGTCAGCACCGCAGAGCAGAAATTTAAAATGGATTGACAGGATGAACAGGATTAAGAATTCGGAATCCGAATTTCGTAGTTTGAGATTTGAGATTTCAAATCTTCAATCCTGTCAATCCATTTTAATTTCTTTGATGTCCCTCACACACACTCTCTACGGCTCGCGGTTCTGTTCCGCTTGTCTCGGCGGCGTGCGTTCATGTACAAAGGTGTGCGCGCGGGGAAGGATGTCGGCAGAGTTTTTCGAGCGGACTCATTTCGACGGAGCGTCGTTTCGTAGATGAAGCCAAAAGCAATTTTGAGGGGTGGGGCCGCGCGGTCGTTGTGCGCGGCCATAATTTTTTCGGTCGCGTGTCTGGCGGGCGCTGGTGAGGCGCGCGCCCAGTGGGTCGGCGGTCGTCAGGGGCAGGCGGGCAAGGACTTGAACGCCGTCTATTTCGTTGACTCGAAGCACGGATGGGTCGCGGGCGACGGCGGCGTCATACTTTACACGGGCGACGGCGGCGTGAGTTGGACGCCGCAGCACGCAGGGACTTCGGCGAGCGTCAACGACATATACTTTCGCAACAAGGACGACGGCTACCTTCTCGCGGGCAACGAGATTTTCATTACGGACGACGGCGGCGCGACGTGGCATTCTTCGGGCCGCTTCCTCGCGTCCGGCTTCGGCGGCGCGGAGCCTGAGCTTTACAGCGTCCGCTTCACGGGCAAGAAACGCGGCTGGGTCGTAGGCTCTTTGAGCCGCGGCGATACGGTCGTCGAAAGCCTCGTGCTGCGCACGACCGACGGCTCGCACTGGCAGCGCCAGAGCGTGCCCGTGCAAGACGAACTCATCCACCTCGACTTCGACGGCGACAAGCGCGGCTGGATCGTCGGCAGCAACGGTCGCATTCTTCACACAGACGACGGCGGCGACAACTGGACGCCGCAGACTTCGGGAACGACGGCCGCGCTCTATCACGTTGACTTCCGCGGCGACGCGCGCGGCTGGGCCGTGGGCGAGCGCGGGACGATAATCCGCACGGAGGACGGCGGCACGACATGGCGCGCGGTCAAGTCGCCGACGAAGGCGACGCTGCTGAGCGTGCAGTTCGTTGACGACGAAGAGGGTTGGGCGGTCGGTCGCGGCGGCATCATACTCCGCTCCGAGACGGGCGGCGAGAGTTGGGTGGAGCAGGAGACACACACGCGCCAGAACCTCTACGCGCTCTTTTTCGATAAGAGCCGGAAGACGGGCTGGGCGGTCGGCGGCGACGGCCTCGTCTTACGCTACGAGAGGTGACAAGGGTTATGTTGAGACTAACTCTTGCAGCTTTATTGAGCTTCACCTGCTCGGTCAACGCGCTTAGTTCGCAGGAGTGTAAATGCCACGCCCCCGAATCCGGCGCGACAACCCGCGCAGGCTATTTTGAGGACATAACTGTTGGGGATGAAATCCCGCACAAGACACTTCGCGGTGTGGCGCACTTGTCAGACACCGATGAGCCTCTGGAGGGCGTGTTGGTTGAACTATTCACCGTCTCTGAAAGGCTGTCGGAAAAGCCGCGGCGGGTGAAAGTATGTGTAACCGAAGCTGATGGTAGATTCTGCTTTACAGGTATTCCGAAGGGAAGGTACGAGCTTCGCGCCAGCAAAGAGGGGGGATTTGAGATCATACACATGAAAGTCATCGTTGACCCAAAGAACCCTCAGAGCACAGACAAAAAGATTGACGTGACAATCGAACCGGGCAAGTAGTCTCTCGCGTCGCCGCGCGGCGACTGCCTTGGCGAAAATGGCTGAAGGCCGACCGCCGGAAGATTTATTGAGCAACGCGACGCGAGCGTCGTCGCATCCGAATAGACAGCATAGCGTTTACCTGCATGGCCGCGAGGGGAAAGCGGTCAGGGGTAAAATTGGATGGTTCTCCTGTGGTTTCCGCCCGGCGTGGGACGACGCGCCGGGCGGTTTTTTAATTTAGCCATACTCTTCCCCGGATGACGGCGCTTCGGTAAAGCGGCGGGGCTATGTTTTCGCGCACTGCCCGCCTGTTGCGCCGGAACATTCGCTGCCGCTTCCCCGGTCGCGGTTAATGTCATGCTGCTCTTGAGGCGAAGGAACGTTCGGGGCGAGCGATAATGCACGGCTTTTCCATGACTCAAGGTCAATATCCCAAAAGCTTAAGCCCTCAGCGTCGTCTGTGACGGTTCGTTGCCGTGTCGGTATTTGCCCGGCTCAGGGATATAAAGGTGGGTGTGCTCTGCTGAAGCTTGTCAGTCGGCGCGCGCGAGTTCTGTCATTGTCGCGAGGTGGTGGTCGTCGTGCTCTGCGACGAAGAGCGCCATGTCGATGACGCGCATCTGCTTTCCGAGACGCGGGTGCAGGGCGGAGACGGCGACCTCTTCTTCGCACAATGCTTCGAGGCGTCGGACGAATCGGAGGCGCGCGTCGCGGAATCGAGCGAGCAGGTCTTCGAGCGCGGCCTCGTTGTGATTCGCTTCGTAGGTCTTGCGGTTGGTCAGGTCTGCGGCGCGGAGCGTGTCGAGGCCGTGCGCGTAGTCTTCAAGGCGGCCTTCGTGCAACTCGTCGAGGTCAATGAGGTGGCCGACGTGTTCCTGTATTGACCACGCTTCGCCGCGTCGCGCGGTCAGAGTCTCGGCGGGGAGCGAGCGCACCAACTCTTCGAGACGCGCGGGAGTCCCGCGCAGGCGCTCGACGACCGAGGGAAAGACGCCGACGGGCAGGCTGAAGTCGAACTCCCTTTCAAACCACTTCGTCCTTCTCATTGAAGAATCCT
Organism: Pyrinomonadaceae bacterium; assembly: GCA_035474235.1. Classification (GTDB taxonomy): domain Bacteria; phylum Acidobacteriota; class Blastocatellia; order Pyrinomonadales; family Pyrinomonadaceae; genus QHXN01. The sequence goes on along the minus strand of DATINM010000104.1, from coordinate 31,073 downwards.
TCCTCGTTAGTTTACAGCCGCGCGCTGCTGCGGTCGTTTCTTCTCGTCCTTGTTGTCGAGAATCGAGTGGACGATGGCGAGCGTGGCGGCGGCGCGCGGCGATTCGCCGTCGAAGCCGCGCGCGAGGTCGATGGCGCGCTGCAAGTTGTCCGAAGCGAGCTTGGCGAAGATGCCTTCCAGATCGAACGACTCGGCGCTGTAAGAAGACATCATCGTCATGCCCTTCGCCTCAAGCCGCGAGTCGAGCCTGCCGTCCTCGCCCATGTAGGTCTTCGCGGCGTTCGACGCCTTGACGACTTCCATCATTACGTCCCACGCGCGCGAGCGGTCGAGCGCGACGAACTGCGTGGCGATGGCGACGAGCGCGCTGACGCGCTCCGGCGAAGAATCGTCAATGTGCTCCTTCGCCTCCTTGAGCGCCTCGTCGAGAATTCCGATGGCCCGCCCCGGCTCGGCCTTCGTGACGATGCGCGCGGCCTCGGTCAGCGCCCATGCCGTCTGCGTCGGGGTCAGAGTGCCCGCGTGCGCGATCCTCAGAACCTCAGCCGCGTTGTTTTTGCTCAAGGCCGTCTGCACCGACTGAAAGTCAACGTATGCGCGCAGGCGTCGGCGCAAGTCCGCGTCCTCGATCTTCCCGAGCAATTCCTCGACGCGCGGGTCGTTCTTGCGAAGCGCGCTCATGATCGCGCCGATGTAGATTTCGTCGCGCTCGTCCGAAGTTTTCGCGGAGTCGATTTGGTTAAGAGCGTCCTGCACGCGGTCGCGGTTCGGGTCGTCGGGGACGAGTCCGTGCCTGACGATGTCGTCGCCTTCGGTCGTCCTCATTTCAGGCGGCGCGTCGGGCGCGAGCGAAGCCATCTTTGCGTGCAACGCTGCGGAATTGTCGGGCGCGAACTGGTCGAAGAGCGGAAGCAGCCGCGAGATGATCATGTACCAGCCCTTGCGCCCCGACGAGGACTGATCCAGTTCGGGCGTCGGCGTCGGTCGCAGGAGTATCGAGGCCGCCACCTGAAAATATGCCGCGCGGAGTTGCGGCGCGATGTCTGTCGGCGGCGGGAAGTCGCGACCCCAAGAGTTCAGGCTCGAACCGCCGTTCGAGTCGAAGACCGCGTAGAGCGTCGGCGTGAAAATGTAGGACGCGAGCAGCGAGACTGTGTTCGCGTCCGACGCGGGGTCGAGCGCCGCGCGACCGACGAACGCCTCGTAGCGCCCGTCTGCGGCCTTCGAGTCCTTCTGGCGCAGACGCGTGAGGAACTGAAGCGCGTCGGCGTTGACCGGGCCTGCCGCGAGCGCAGGGTCTGCAAACTGTAGCGCGCGCTCGGTGTCTCCGTCCTGCAAAAGCTGTGTCGCGAGCCGCAGACGCTTCGAGATTTCGGGCGGCGTGTACATCGGGTCGCGCCTGTGAGTCGTCGGGTCTTGCGAGTCGTCGGCTGTAGGATGGTCGTTCGATGTCGCGGCGTTCTCGGCCTCCTGCTTGCGCTCGTCGTCGAGCTTCTTCAGGAACTCTTCGCCGAGCGCGCGGTCGCGCTTCGCCGCGAGCCGCAGCACTTCCGTCCGCATGCTCGGCGGCGGGTGAATCGAGAACGATCCGCGTTCGCGCATCTGCCGGGCCTTCTCGTCCGCGACGCGGCGGTCGCTCTCTGCGTCGGCAGCGACGGCCTCGTCCCACGCGCGACGAAAGAGCGCGAGCGAGCGCTCTCGCTCGGTGTCCCAGAGCGCGTCCGCCGCGCGCGCCTGAACGCGTGCGCGCAAGACGGGGTCGCGAAACATCTGCGCGTCGTTGGCGAGCGTGCTGACGAGCGAGATGGCGGTCGTCCGCCGAATCTCCGCCATCGGGTCGGCCTCGACCGCGTTTGCTTTCGAGCCGGACGTTTTCGCGGACGCCTTCGGCTGCGCCTGTTGCGTCTGCTGCGCGCGCGCCGTCGTCAGAGATACGACGCAGAGCGCGGCGGCGATAAGCGGGACACGTTTCGACATGACTATCCTCCGACTTTAAGCCTTAACGTGAGAAGCGCCGGACGAAAGGGAAGCGACGAATACCGAACGACCGATTTTTTACAGCGCCGCTCTCATCAACCGTTCGGCGCTCGTCAATTAACTCGTCAACCACTTTCGCCCGCTCGTTAAGTTAATTCCGGCACGCCGGGCTGATAGTTCCCGAATTAACTTGCCGAGCACGCTGCGGGCGCATGTAAGCGCCAGCAGTTGTTTTTGAAATGTTCGTCGGGCAGGCGCTTGCGACGGGCAAACCTTCGGCACACGGCCCGCCGACGCGTCGGAGTGTAAACGCCGGTCGCTGCGCGCGGGTTCCGAAACCTCGGCGCGCACGGCGGAGGTTTCAGACGGCGACGACTTCGATCTCCGGGTCTATCTCCTGCTTGATCATGTTCTCGATTGCCATCAGCGTTCCGGTGAGCGAGCTAGGGCAACTGCCGCACGCGCCCTGATAGTGGATCGTGAGCTTTTGCTCGTCGAGCGAGAGCACTTCGAGCCATCCGCCGTCGGAGGCGAGGTAAGGTCGTATGCGCTCGTCGAGCATCTCGTTGATGCGAACGAGGCGTGGGTCGTCGCTCATCAACGCGCCGAGCGCGCCGCCGACGCCGTTCGACGAAGCGGGCGCGGGCGCGCCGTTCGTCTTAACGGACTCCGCCGCGCGAATCGGAACGGCGAGCCGCGGCAGGAGTTCGTCCCAATCGGCCTCCTCAGTCTTCTCGACCGTCACCATCTTGTCCATGTAAAAAACCGACGCAACATCGCCGACCGCGAAGAGAGGGCCGGCGAGCGGATCTTCGGCGGCCTCCTCCGGGGAGTGGAACGAGCGCGTCGTGCCCGCGGTCACAGGCTCTTTGAGGATGAACTTTACGGCGTTCGGGTTTGGCGTCTCTTCGATGTTATCAATCTTCGGCATGATTCAATCGTCTCCGTTAACAGTGCTTGAAGTAAGTCCGCGCGAACCGGCGCACGACAAAAGATTACGTTCAGATGTTCGCACGAACAAATTATACATCGTTTCAAAAAACAGCGCAGTTTCGGGCGCACGGCAGGCAGGGTTAAGTTTCCCTGAACTTTATCGTCCGGCACTCGATAAAGTGTCGTTGAACGTCGCGGGACTTGAACTCCTTGAAGAACCTAACTTGCGCATGACTTAGGCTTTCCGTTCAATCGTTCTACTCGATTCGATAGTACCAAGTTAAACTCGCGTCGCCGGAGATTTAATTTGTCAAAAAGTTAAAGTGGGCGTATATTCTAAGTTCTCGCTTGTCCCCCCTTCGCAGGTGAGACAAGTTGAGACGAGAGGCAGACGGTAGCGAGGGCCGGCTGCCTCTTGCTATATTAAGCGGCCAGCGGCCAGCACCGGCTTTCAGCCTTCGAGCCTTCCGGCGGTCGAATTCTTAACTGGGAGGTGAGTGGTTTCGGCGCAGATAAAGCTGAAAGGCGGAGTGCTGACCGCTGAGTGTTTTTTATGAACATAGGAATCACCGTCTATCCGACCTACGGCGGGAGCGGCATCGTCGGCTCGGAACTCGGCAAGGAGTTGGCCGAGCGCGGCCATACGGTTCACTTCATCTCTTCCAGCCTGCCGACGCGGCTCACGCAGTTGGGCGGGCGCGTGCGCTTTCACGAGGTCGAGATGATGTCGTACCCGCTCTTCGAGCACCAGCCGTACACGCTCGCGCTCGCGACGAAGATGGCCGAGGTTGCCGAGTCGGAAAACCTGGATCTTCTGCACGTACACTACGCCATCCCGCACTCGATCAGCGCGATTCTGGCGCGCGAGTCTCTCAAACCCCACAGAACCTTGCCCGTCATCACGACGCTGCACGGGACGGACATCACGCTCGTCGGCGCGGATCGTTCGTACCTGCCGATAACGCGCTACGGCATCGCGCAGTCGGACGGGGTCACAGCCGTCTCGAACTACCTGAAGCGCGCGACCGCCGAGACGTTCCACTTCGACCACATCGCGGTCATCCCGAACTTCATCTGCGCGACGGACTACAGCCGCAAGCCGAAGGCCGAGCTACGCGCCGAACTCTCGCCCGCGGGCGAGCCTCTGCTCGTACACGTCTCGAACTTCCGCCCCGTCAAGCGCCCCGTCGATTGCGTGGAGATTCTTGCGCGCGTTCGCGAGAAGGGTGTAAAGGCACGTCTCGTGATGGTCGGCGACGGGAGCGAGCGCAGCCGCGCAGAGCACCGCGCGCGCTGCCTGAACGTCGAGCACCTTTGCTCGTTCGTCGGCAAGCAGCCGCGCATCACAGACTATCTCTCGGCTTCGGATGTACTGCTGCTCCCGTCGGAGCAGGAGTCTTTCGGACTCGCCGCTCTCGAAGCCCTCGCCTGCGAAGTTCCGGTGATTGCGTCGCGCGTCGGCGGCATACCCGAAGTAGTTGACGACGGCTCGACGGGCTGCCTCGCGGAAGTCGGCGACATCGAGAAGATGAGCGACTGCGCCGCGCGTCTTCTCTCGGACGAAGACCTGCGCCGCGAGATGGGGCGGCGCGCGCGCGAGTCTGCCGTGAGTCGCTACAGCACAGACCTCGTCATCCCGCAGTACATAGAATTTTATGAGCGCGTCATCGCCGCGTCGAAGGACGGCCACACGATCTGAAGGCCAAAAGCAGAACGCCGCGCGCCGTTCGTCAAACGTTGACGAATGGGTCGCGTCCGTCCTCGAAGAGAAGCCCGTCGGCTACGTCATTCAAAATTTGGAGCGCGCATACGGCGTCCCCGTCAATAAGTGGGAGGGCTGGGACGTACTCGACATGCTCGTCTCGGTCATACTCTCGCAGGCGACGAGCGACGCGAACAGCGACCGAACATACGACGCGTTGAAGGCACGTTTTCCAACTTGGGATGCTGTGCTTCGAGCGCGCGAGTCAACAATCGCGGACACAATACGCCTCGGCGGACTCGCCAATCAAAAGGCGTCGGTCATACGCGGACTTCTCAGACAGATAAAGGAGCGACGCGGCTCGCTCGACCTCTCGTTCCTTCAAGACCTGCCCGCCGAAGAAGCCGCGCAGTATCTCTCCGAGTTCCGCGGCGTCGGCCCGAAGACGGTCGCCTGCACGCTCCTGTTCGCCTGCGGCAAAGACATCTTCCCGCTCGACACGCACATATTTCGCATCCTTCGCCGCGTCGGACTCATCCCCTCGAAATGCTCCGACGAATTCGCGCACGCCGTAATGAATCGCATCGTGCCCGCGGGCAAATTCTACTCCTTCCACGTCAACCTCATACGCCACGGACGCAAACTCTGCCGCCCACGCGACCCACAATGCGAACGCTGCCCCATCGTCGAATACTGCGACTACGGGCGCGAGTTGATTTAAGTGATGCGGCAGCTTTGAAAGGCGTTTTTGCCCTTTTGAGGATAACTTTCAGGCTTAAGAGGAAAAATTCCGACCTTCAAAAGCTTCTTCTGACGCCTGAAAAGTCAATTTTCACGCTGTAGAAAGAGATTCTCACTCTTCAGAAGTCAATTCTCACATTGCAGAACTCCGTTTTCACATTGCAGAAATACATTTTCACATTGCAGAACTCCGTTTTCACATTGCAGAAGTACGTTTTCACGTTGCAGAAGAACGTTTTCACTCTGTAGCAATCAATTCTCACGCTGTACTAGTCCATTTTCACACCGCAGTAATTGATTTTCACATTGCAGAAGTCCTTTCACACACCGCAGTAACTAATTCTCACGTTGCAGAAGTACGTTTTCACTCTGTAGCAATCAATTTTCACTCCGTAGAAAGCGATTTCGCGCCTTAGCGACAGGATTTCCCCTTTATAATGATTTGCGAACCAGTGAAATCCCGGCTTTGCACATAAAGTCGGGTTTCACATAAAGTGCAGTGGCTTTACTGCGCTTAAAGAGTCTTCAAACTTTATGTAAAGTCGGGTAGCTTGCGGAATGTCCAATAATCTCCCAACCCAACACTACCAGAGCAGGAGTCTTTCCCTGAACTTGGCCTTTCTCCCGCCGTGGCGTTCTTGCGGTAAGCGATGTTAAGGCATACCGCTCTTCTCCAAAACGAGTTTATGATTCGATTGTATGTCTTACCTCGTAGACGGCAACAACGTGATGGCGCAGCGCGTCGGGTGGCACAGGGATAAGGCAGGCGCGCGGCGTCGGCTGCTGACGGAGCTTGCGCGGTTCGCGCGCGAGGCGGGCGTGACTGTCGAGGCCGTGTTCGACGGTGCGCCGGACGAGTTTTTCCCCGACGGCTCCGATTTCATGGGCGTGCGTGTCTTCTACGCGGAGCGCGGCTCGGACGCCGACACGCGCATAAAGCGTCTGGTCGAGGCGTCGCGCGAGCGCCGGACGCTGAAGGTCGTCACGTCAGACCGCGCGCTCGCAGACTACGTTCGCCTATGCGGCGCGGAGGTCGTGCGCTCCGGCGAGTTCCGCCGCCGGCTCGACGCGGCCTCCGCCGCTGTTGACGAGTCGAAGGCGTCGGAGCGCGGCGGCGTCGAGGCTTCGGAGATGGGCGAGTGGATGAAATATTTCGGCGTCGCGCCCGAAGACGAAGAGGAAGAAGCGCGGACGCCGCAGAGCGCGAAGCCGCGTGCGCGCGGGAAGAATAGAGAGTCGCCGGGCGCGCGGAAGAAGAGAAAGAGGCTTTAGCGAATCGGACGGGACATTAACGGAGAGGGGCCGCCGGAAGAAACGGAGAGGGCCGCCGGAAGTCGTGAGACACGAAAGGGAGAAGTGCGAAAGGCGGCTTATGAATCGTTCGTTGAAGACCGCCGGTTCAACTCTTCGGCTCGTTGCCGACGAGTTCAAGGTCGAAGGTCAGTCGCGCGCCAGCGAGCGGGTGGTTACCGTCAATGGTCACGTGGTCGGCGGTGACTTCGGTGATAACGACTTCGATCTGGTTGCCGTCCTGAAGCGGGAGCACGAAGTGCATCCCCGTCTGCGGCTCGACGGGGAACTGCGCGACCTCGCGCGGGATTGACGTTGTGAGCGCATCGCGTCGCGGGCCGTATGCGTCCTCCGGCTCGATCTCGATGGTCTTCGACTCGCCGACATTCATGCCGCGCACGGCCTCGTCGAAGCCGGGGATGACTTCGCCCGCGCCGACCGTGAACTCAAGCGGGTCGCCCTCGCGCGAACTGTCGAAGACGCTCCCGTCGTCGAGCCGTCCGGTGTAGTGCACGCGCACCCGGTCGCCGTTTTTCACAGGGTCTGTCATAATCTTCCTCCGTGATTCCGGTTCGTGCGGAAGCATCGCACATCCTCCATGCAAAGGCCAGCCGCACGTCCGCAAAGCGATTCGACGAAGCGACCCCGGCGACCGCCGCTCGAAATCACGACCATCATTACAACAGAAGAAAGAGAACTCGAACGATGAAAAGACGCCTCGCTCTAATCCTCGCGCTCACGCTCCTCGCGTCGAACGCCCTTGCGCACGTGCCCTCGACGCTGCCGCAGCAGACGACGCAGCAGCCTTCAACACAGACGAATCCCACACAAACTTCCGCGCAGGCGACGCCGACACCGACTTCGACTCAGGCGACGCCGACGCCGCAATCGACGCCCGCCGAAGAGTCCGAAGAGGACGTTGTGCGAATCACGACGAACCTCGTGCAGTTCGACGCCGTCGTCACGGACAGGCAGGGGCATCAGGTGACAGACCTTCGGCCCGAAGATTTCGAGGTGTTCCTCGACGGCAAGAAGCAGGAGTTGACGAACTTCTCCTACATCTCGGAAGAGTCGGGCGTGCTGATGGCGGCGACGCCGACGACGCCGCGGCTCGCGGACAGAAACGCGCCGCCCATCCCGCCCGCGCACCTTCGTCCCGAACAGGTGCGCCGAACGGTCGCGCTCGTCGTTGACGACCTCGGCACTTCTTTCCAGAGTCTCACATACGTCCGGCAGGCTCTGAAAAAATTCGTCGACGAACAGATGCAGCCCGGCGACCTCGTCGCGATCATGCGGACGAGCGCGGGAATGGGCGCTTTGCAGCAGTTCACCTCCGACAAGAACATTCTCTATCGCGCAATCGAGCACGTCCGCTGGAACCCTTCCGGCCGCTCCGGCATCAGCGCGTTTGCGCCCGCCGCGCCGGACGCGTTCGCGCAGGCCAAGCAGCAGAGCGGGCTGAGTAACAACAACGCCAACGGCAACGATCCTTCCTCCGACCTCGACGAGTTTCGCGAGGAGCTTTTCTCGGTCGGCACGCTCGGCGCTTTGAACTTCATCGTGCGCGGGATGAACGAACTGCCCGGAAGAAAGTCTGTCGTCATGTTCTCCGACGGCTTCAAGATCTACGACCAAGAAGACCCCACGAAGAAAGCGCGCGTGATAGATAATCTGCGCCGCCTCATCGACCTCGCCAACCGCGCGTCGGTCGTCGTTTACACGGTTGACGCGCGCGGCCTTCAGGTCGCCGGACTGAGCGCAGCCGACGATCTCAACGGTCGCACGACGCAGCAGATAAACGACCTCTTGACCTCGCGGCTCGACGAACTCATAGACACGCAGCAGGGCTTGCAATATCTTGCGGACGCGACGGGCGGCTTCCTCGTCAAGAACAACAACGACATGAGCGGCGCAGTCCGTCGCGTGCTCGAAGATCAGAAGGGCTACTACCTCATCGGCTTCCGCCCCGACGAGAGCGTCTTCGACTCGATCAGGGGGCGCAGGCACTTCAACAATCTTCAGGTGAAGGTAAGGCGACCGGGGCTGCGCGTCCGTTCGCGCGCGGGCTTCATAGGCGTCACCGACTCCGAGGCGAAGCCCGTGCGCCGCACGCGCGTCGAGCAACTCATCGGCGCGCTTGCGTCGCCCTTCTCTTCGGGCGACGTGCCGCTCCGTCTGACCTCTCTGCCGGGCGGCGACACGGCGCGCGGCTCTTACGTCACCTCGCTCATGCACATCGACATGGGCGGCGTCAGGTTCACAGACGAGGCCGACGGCTGGCACAAGGCAGTGCTCGACGTTGTCGCGCTCACATTCGGCGAAGAGGGCAACGTCATAGATCGGATAGACCGCACCGAGACCGTCCGCGTGCGCGCCGCCGCATACGACGCCGTGCGCCACAACGGACTTGTTTACACCATGCAGGTTCCCGTAAAGAAAGCGGGCGCTTACCAACTGCGCGTGGCCGTGCGCGACGCCGCGACCGAGAAGCTCGGCTCGGCGAGCCAGTTCGTCGAAGTCCCGAACCTCAAGAAAGACCGGCTCGCGCTCTCCGGCATCATCATGCAGTCGAGCGGCTTCACCGCGGTGCAGTTGTTATCTTCGGGCATTGGAGCCGAGGGCGAGCAGGCGACGCCCGACCCGCAGGGCAGTCCAGCCGTGCGACGCTTCCGCCAGGGCGACGATGTTGACTACTACTTCAACATCTACAACGCGCGGCTCGATTCGGCGGGCCGCACGCAGTTGCAGACGCAGATGCGCCTGTTCCGCGACGGCCAGCAGGTTTACGCAGGACAGCCCATTCCGTTCGACCCCGGCAAGCAGACCGACACGAAGAATCTTCACGACGGCTCGCGCATACATCTCAACACCGGACTCGCGCCCGGCGACTACGTCCTTCAGATCATCGTTACCGACGCGCTCGCGCCTGAGAAGAGGCGTGCGGCGACGCAGTGGATTGACTTCGAGATAGTCAAGTGAGTTCAAGGTTCAAAGTTCGAGTCAAAGTTCAAGGTTCAAAGCTTGAGTCAAGGTTCAAGGTTCAAAGTTCAAGGTTCAAAGTTTGAGTCAATGTTCAGATTGTTCCTGCGCGCAAACACAAGCTAAAGCTTGAACTCTGAACACTCGACTTTGAACCTTAAACTTTGAACCTTGAGCTTTTAGTTTCATGTCCACGCTGTTCGCCGTCACACTCTTCGCCAGCGCGCTCCTGCTGTTCTGGATTCAGCCGCTCGTGGGCAAGATGCTGCTGCCGCTTCTCGGCGGGACGCCCGCGGTCTGGAACACTTGTTTATTGTTCTTTCAAAGCGCGCTGCTCGCAGGATACGCCTACGTGCTCACCTCGACGCGAAGGCTCTCGACCGGCGCGCAGGCGCTTCTTCACGTCGCGCTGCTCGTCTCTGCCGCTGCGGCGCTGCCCGTCGCGTTCGTCGGCGCGGCGTCGGGCGGCGACCCGACGGCGAGTCCCGTCGAATGGCTTCTGAAGACTCTGGCGCTCGCGGTCGGGCTTCCGTTCTTCGCGCTTTCGGCGAGCGCGCCGCTTCTGCAAAAGTGGTTCTCGCAGACGCGCGCGGCGTCCGCCTCAGACCCGTACTTTCTCTACGCGGCGAGCAACGCCGGGAGCCTCGCGGCGCTTCTCGCGTTCCCGACGCTTCTCGAACCGAACCTCACGCTCGGACAACAGGCGCGCGCATGGTCGCTCGCATACCTCGTTCTCGTCGCGCTCGTCATCGCGTGCGCGTGCGCGGCACTCATCTCGCGCTCAAAATCAAAGGGCGAGGCTGCGCGCAACGACGCGCAAGCCGCCGACGGGACACACGCGACGAATCGAGACGGCCCGGAGCGTTTGAGTCTTCGCCGACGGCTGCGCTGGACGCTTCTTGCGTTCGTGCCTTCGAGCCTCGTGTTGGGCGTTACGACTTACATCACGACGGACGTTGTCGCCGTGCCGCTGCTGTGGGTCGTCCCTCTCGCGCTCTACCTCCTGAGCTTCGTTTTGGTCTTCGCTCGGCGGCAGGTTTTGCCTCGGCGCATGATGGCGCGGGCGCTTCCGGGCGCGTCTGTGCTCGTCGTGCTCGTATATCTTTCGGGCGCGACGCAGCCCTCATGGTTTTTAATTCTCTTCCACCTCGCGTTCCTCTTCGCGGCGGCGATGGTCTGCCACGGCCAACTCGCAGACGAACGCCCCGCCGCGCGGCACCTCGCGGAGTTCTACCTTTGGCTCTCGTTGGGCGGCGCGCTCGGCGGACTCTTCAACGCGGTCGTCGCGCCGCTCGTCTTCAACTCGGTTGTCGAATACCCGCTCGTCATCCTGCTCGCGAGCTACCTTCGCCCGGCGTTCCGACGCGAGCGCGGCCAACTGCTCGGTCTGCGGCTCGGCGCGCGCAAAGTCGAAGACGAAGGCGACGCGGTTGGAGACGAGAGAAGGGTTGCCGAAGACGAGAAGAACGCGGGCGTGCGCGAGCCGCGCGCGGACTGGCTCGACCTTCTGCTGCCGCTCTGCGTCGGAGTGCTCGCGGCGGCGCTGGCGCTCTTCGTCGCGCGCGTCGAGATGAAGACGGTCGAGCGCATCGCAGTCTCGCTCGGCCTGCCGCTCTTTCTTCTCAACTACTTCTTCGCGCCGCGCCCGCTCCGCTTCGCCGCCGGGTTGGGCGCGATCATGCTCGCGAGCGTTGTCTTCTCTGCTTCGACGGGGCAGACGCTGAGCGCCGAGCGAAACTTCTTCGGGACGGTGCGCGTCGTCGAAGAGAGTTCGGGCGAGTCGCACTTCCTGCGCCACGGAAGCACGCTGCACGGCAGGCAGTTCACGGACGCGGCGCGCGCGTGCGAGCCTCTGACTTACTATCATCGCGCGGGGCCGCTCGGCTCGGTCTTCGCCGCATTCGACTCGAAGCCGGGCGCGACGCAAAACGTCGCCGTCGTCGGTCTCGGCGCAGGCACTTCGGCGGCCTACTCGCGCGCGGGCGAGTCGTGGACGTTCTACGAGATTGACCCGGCGGTCGTCCGCGTCGCGCGCGACCCGGCGTTGTTCAAGTATCTTTCCGCGTGCGCCGCCGCGCCGGTATCAATCGTGCTCGGCGACGCGCGCCTGCGCCTGCGCGACGCGCCCGCGAACTCTTTCGGCCTGATCGTCCTCGACGCGTTCAGTTCCGACTCCGTGCCCGCGCATCTTCTGACGCGCGAGGCGCTCACGCTCTACCTGTCGAAGCTCGCGCCGGGCGGCCTGATCGCCTACCACGTCTCGAACCGAAGCCTCGAACTCGAACGCGTGGTCGGCGGCATCGCGGCGGACGCCGGACTTGTCGCGCGCGTCTTCGCCGATAAAGAATACGACCCGGACGCGGGGCGCGACCCATCGACGTGGTGCGTCGTCGCGCGCAAGGCGGAAGACCTCGGCGCGCTTTCGTCGGACGCTCGCTGGCAGCCGCTCGACGCGAGCGGCTACAAACTCGAACTCTGGCGCGACGACTTCTCGAACGTCGTCACTCTTTTTAAGTGATAAGAGAGCATTCAGCTTTCTTCTCCGCGACCTTCGCGCCTACTTGCGTTGAGTCCGGTTTATTTGACCGCGTAGGACGCAAAGGTTCTCGCGGAGGGCGCAAAGGGATTTAAGCTGAACGCTGAACGCTGACAGCTTCTTTAGAAACTCATGCGATCTGTAATCGTCGGCACGGCCGGGCACATCGACCACGGCAAGACGACGCTTGTACGCGCTCTGACGGGCGTTGACGCCGACCGTCTGCCGGAGGAGAAGCGACGCGGCATCACGATTGACCTCGGCTTTGCGGAACTCGACCTCGGCGACGTGCGCGTCGGGTTCGTTGACGTGCCGGGCCACGAGCGCTTCGTCAAGAACATGCTCGCGGGCGCGCACGGCGTTGATCTCGTCGCGCTCGTCATCGCGTCGGACGAGGGCGTCATGCCGCAGACGCGAGAGCACTTCGACATCTGCCGCCTGCTCGACGTTGCCGCCGGCATCGTCGTCCTGACGAAGACGGATGCCGCGGGTGATGAACTGCTCGAACTCGTCCGCGCAGAGGCCGAGGAGTTGGTCGCCGGCTCGTTTCTCGAAGGCGCGCCCGTCGTCGCCGTGAGCGCGCGGACGGGGCAGGGAATCGAAGAGTTGAAGGCTGCGTTGCGCGGGGCGGCGTTGAATGTCGCGGATCGACGGTCGGATACGGTGACGCGTCTGCCGGTTGACCGCTCGTTTACGATTCGCGGCTTCGGCGCGGTCGTCACAGGCACGCTCGTCGCCGGCGAGATCAGGGAGGGCGAAGAGATGGAGCTTCTGCCGGCGGGTGTGCGCGTGCGTGTGCGCGGCGTGCAGGTTCACGGCGCGAGCGTGAAGGCGGCGACGGCGGGGCAACGGACGGCCGTGAATCTCGGCGGCATCGAGTCGTCGCGGGTTGAGCGCGGGATGGTGCTCGCGCCGAGCGGTAGGCTCAGACCGACGCAAGCGTTCGACGCGCTCGTCACAGTGCTCGCCGACGCGCCGCGCGGTCTGAAGACGAGGCAGCGCGTCCGCGTGCATCACGGCACGGCGGAGGTTCTGGCGCGCGTCGCCGTGCTCGAAGAGTCGGGCACGGTCGAACCCGGTTCGGAAGGATTCGTGCAGTTGCGGCTTGAGTCTCCGATAGTCGCGCTGCCCGGCGACCGCTTCATCGTCCGCACATACTCGCCGCAGCAGACGATTGCGGGCGGCTGCGTTCTCGACGCGCACGCGCCGAAGCATCGCGGTCGCGAACGCTCGTCGGCGCGCGTGAAACTCGCCACGCTCGTCGGCGCGGGCTTCGCCGCACGGCTCGTCTTATTCGTCGAGTCGGCGGGTGAACGCGGGATGCCGCGAGCCGAGGCCGCCGCGCGCACGGGATGGCGCGACGAAGTTTTAGACGCCGCGCTGGCCGAGGGCGTAAAGTACAGCATGATTGTCGAATCGGAAGGCGTCCTTATCGGGAGTGAAATTTTCGGACGGCTCGTGCGAGCGGCGGAGGCCGAGGTCGAGGCGCACCACAAGCGCGAGCCTCTGTCGCGCGGACTCGCACGCGAGACACTACGCGAGCGAGTCTTCACGCACATCGCGCCGGAGATTTTTCGCGCGGTGTTGAAGGAAGCGGAAGTTGAGGGCGCGCTCGTCTCTGAGCGCGAGGTGGTGCGCGCAAGCCGCCACAGCCTTCGGCTCTCGCCCGCGGACGCAGCCCTGCGCGAGCGGCTCGAACAAGTCTTCCGCGACGCCGCGCTCGAAGCGCCGACGCTCGAAGAGGCTTTCACGCGTGCCGCGCCCGGCGGAGCCGGTCGTGAGCACCTGCGAAAGCTACTCCAACTAATTATCGAGGCCGGCGTGCTCGTGCGCGTGCGCGAAGACCTCTTCTTCCACCGCGACGCGCTCGAACGTCTCGTCGCCTCGCTGCGTGAATACGCGGCGCGCCACGAGCCGGAGCGGCTGATTGACGTTGCGGCCTTCAAGGAACTCTCCGGCGTCTCGCGCAAGTACGCCATCCCGCTCCTCGAATACTTCGACCGCGAGCGCGTCACGCGCAGGGCCGGCGACAAGAGGATAATCTTGTAGCATTCAGCATTCGGCGCTCAGCTTTCAACTTTTTCGTCCGCCAGCAGCGACCACGCTTCAAAGCTCCGCGTCCGTCAAACGGGAATGGCTGAACGCCGAAGGCTGAAAGCTGAATGCTCAAAATCCTTGCTTCTGGCGTGCGGGGGCGCTAACATAGCGGCGAATCCGAGCAGTACAAGTTTACGCGCAAGCTTGTTCCCGGCGAATTCTCAAGTGCAAGCTTTTCCGGCTTTATCTTTAGACGATAATACCGATTCAACAGACGCTGGAGGTTCAGTATGAAGAGCCTAGTTGACGTTCTGCTTGTGATTGTTGGAGTGGCCGCGCTCGCCTTCGCGATCTACGAGTTCTACTTCTTCGTGACGGGGACGAACAACGGCTTCACGCGCGAGCTTTTGATGGCGATCATCGGTTTCGTCGTGATGTGCGTCTGCGTGCTCGCGGTCTTCCTGCGCCACTCTGGGGCGGAGGAGGAGATTCACATTACGCAGTGACGCGCGCCGCTCGCTTCTCTTCCGCGGGTCGGAGGCCGGGGCAGTTGCGAACCCGGCCCCGCACACGGAGGCGGCCCCGATGTGGCTGCCCATTCTCGCACGCCGACACGACTTCCGGGCGTCGCACTCTGCCTCCCGAAACACTCGCGGGAGGCGTGCGACGCCCGGCGCTTTATGTCTCGCGGCAGAACCCGGACTTGAGGAAAGGACTTCGATGCTTTTGACCTTCACGCACGCGCTGGCTCAGGGCGAGCCGATGCGGATACCTGCGTACTTCCCTTGGGTTGCGCTTGGGCTTTTAGGCGCGGGCGGACTGGGCTGGCTTATAGCCGCCGTGCTTGGTTTCGCGCGGGCGCGCGTCTTCGGCGAGTCGCCGCGCTGGTTCGCGGCCTCCGCGGTCTGTCTTCTGCTCTACCATCTGCAATGGTTTGTCTTCGCCGTTTACGGCATCAACGAGCACAACGTCGAGAACGTCGTCGGCATGGCCGCCTTCTTTAACCTCTTCGTCGCGCTCGGCGCGGTCTGCGCCATCGTCGGCTTCATGCGTCTCTCGAATCCACGACCTTAAAAACGGTATGAATGCGGAATGATGTGTGATGAATGTAAAGCCGCTTGGCTGCTTCATTCATCACACATCATTCCGCATTCATCCTTATTCAACGTAACTCGCGCGCGGCCTCAACTGCGTAGTAGGTGAGTATCACGTCTGCGCCCGCGCGCTTGATGCCCGTCAGCGTCTCCAACATCACGCGCCGCTCGTCAATCCAGCCGCGCTCGGCTGCGGCCTTTATCATCGCGTACTCGCCGGAGACGTGGTATGCGGCGAGCGGGAGGTCGAAGCGCTCGCGCACCGACTTGAGAATGTCGAGATATGGAGTCGCAGGCTTGACCATCAGGAAGTCTGCGCCCTCCATCACGTCCAACTCGGCCTCGCGCATCGCTTCGCGCGCGTTGGCCGCGTCCATCTGATAAGCGCGCCGGTCGCCGAAGGCCGGCGCGCTGTCCGCCGCCTCTCGGAACGGCCCGTAGAACGCCGACGCGTACTTCACCGCGTAGGCCATGATTGCTACGCTGTCGAGGCCGGCGGCGTCGAGTCCCTCGCGTATCGCGCCGACCTGCCCGTCCATCATCGCCGAAGGCGCGACGATGTCCGCGCCCGCCTCGGCCTGACTGACGGCGGTGCGCGCGATCAACTCAAGAGACTCGTCGTTCAAGACCTCGCCCTCGCGCACCACGCCGCAGTGGCCGTGCGAAGTGTACTCGCAAAGACACGTGTCGGCGATGACGACCATGTCGGGCACGGCGCGACGCACGGCGCGTATCGCCTCCTGAACGACGCCGCGCTCGGCGTAAGCGCCCGTGGCCGTCTCGTCCTTCGATTCGGGAAGTCCGAAGAGGATGACGGCGGGCACGCCCGCGTCGAAGGCTCTGGCCGCCTCGCGCGCTACCTCGTCGGTCGAGAGATTGAAGACGCCGGGCATCGAAGAGACTTCGCGCCTCACGCCCTCGCCCGGACAGGCAAAGAGCGGCAGCACCAGATTCTCGCGCGCCAACCGCGTCTCGCGCACCATAGCGCGCACGCCCTCGCGCGTCCTCAGACGCCTCGGTCTGTGTACAAGATTATTCATCTGCGAAACTCACTTTCAAATCTTCGGGGCCGGCGGGCAAGATGATACGTGCACACCGGAGCGACGCGCAAACGCGCCCCCTTGAGAGATTAATCTTTTCAACTTGATTCGAGTCGGCTTTACGAAACAAGCCGCTCGTTAAAGACCGGACAAACTTTCGAGCGTTAATTCCACGGCCTCGGATGCGAATCATTGTGATTTGAATTTAAGAGGCTGGCTTTCAGATCGAGGAGAGCTTCGGCAGCCGACTCGCCGCCGCGAACGCAGTCGGGTAGGCCGGCGCCTTCGTACGCGTTGCCGCAGAGGGCGAGAGCAGGAAATTGTCGGAGGCGCTCGCGTATGCGAGAGAGTCTTTCGAGGTGGCCCATGTGGTATTGAGCCATCGAGCGCGGCCACTTCTCGATGTGTGCGAAGAGGGGCGATGATTCGACGCCGAGCAGGTCGCGCAGGTCGCGGCGGACGGCCTCGGCCATGCTCTCTTCGTCGAGCGCGAACATTTCGGGTTGGAGCGCGCCGCCGACAAAGGCGCGCAGCAGTGCGTGGCCTTCGGGCGCGCGCCCCTCGAACTTGACGCTGCTGAAGGTGCATGCGAGCGTGGCGCGACGCTCGACGAAGGGGACGACGAAGCCGAAGCCGTCGAGCGGGTGCGGGATGTCGGCGCGGCGGTACGCGAGGTTGACCGTCGCGGTCGAGGCGTAAGGTATCGCTTCGAGTTCGTCCGCGAGTTCGTCGTCAATCTCGCGCAGCAGACGCGCAGAGGCGTAAGCGGGGAGCGCGAGGCAGACCGCGTCGGCGCTCAACGTCTCGCCGCCCGCCGTCGTCAGAGTCCAGCGGCGCGGCTCGTCTTCAACTCCCGAAGAGAGTCTCGTCGCCGGTTCGAGTCTCAACGACTCGACTTTCGTTCGGAGTCTTGCAGTACCTTCGGGCAGTCGCGCGGCGAGCGCGTCGGTGAGAACCTGCACGCCTTCGTCGAACGAGAGAAAGAGGCTGTAACGCGCGCCGCTCGCGGCCCGGCCGTGCCGCGCGTTCGCAGCGGACTTGCGACCGGCCTTCCACATCGAGAGGATGAGGCTCCGGTCGCGCCGCTCCATTTCGAGGAAGCGCGGCATCGTCGCGCGCAGAGAAAGAGATTCCGGGTCTGCCGTGTAGATGCCGCCGACCATCGGCTGCGCCATGCGTTCGAGCGCCTCACGCCCGAACCTCCGACGGACAAAGGCGGCGAGGCTTTCGTCGTCGTCTCCGTTCGCAGCAGCGCGGCGCGGCAGCAAGAGGTCGAGAGCCATGCGCGCCTTGCCACGCCATGTGAATATGTCGGTCGTGAGGAACGGAAGCATCCGCGAAGGCGCGAGCAACTGGAAGCCTTCGGGCGTCGGGCGAAGGCGTCCGCCGCTGACGACGAAGCTCCGGCGGTTCGCCTCGTTCGTCCCCGTCAGTCTCTTTTCGAGGCCGAGGCGGCGCGCGAGTTCGAGCGCGGCGGGCTTCTCCGAGATGAAAGAATCGGGGCCGCCTTCGAGTAGAAATCCTTCGCGGCGGTGCGTACGGACTGTGCCGCCGAGACGTTCGGAAGCTTCGAGCAGGATTACTTCCTGCCTGTCACTTGCGGAAGTCGTTTGAGCCTGCAACTCGAACAGACGATGAGCCGCGGCGAGGCCACTGATGCCGCCGCCGACGATGACGATGCGCCGCCTTCTGTTTAATCCTTCGGTCACGTTCGGAAGATAAATCGCACGTGCGCTTCAACCATTCGCCGCGGGCCGCGTCATGCCCGACAGACAACAATCCGCGGCGCAAACGTCTTGCGAGACGGGGAAGTTGCCGAGCGCGCGCCGGGGTGTTTCGGCGTCGAGCCGTTCGAGAATCAACTCTCGAATCATCTTTATGAATTTCGGGTGCGCGCCGACCGTCGCCGCGCGAATCATGCCGATGCCGAGTTCGGCGGCGAGCGAGCGCGCCTCTGTGTCGAGATCGTAGAGCACTTCCATGTGGTCGGAGATGAAGCCGATGGGCGCGACGACTACGTCCGTCACGCCTTCCGCCTTCAACTCTCGGAGGTGTTCGCAGATGTCCGGCTCAAGCCAGCTTTGCGTCGGCGGCCCCGAACGGCTCTGAAATACAAGTCGCCAACTCTCCTGTTCAGCGCCTTCGGCGACGAGTCGGGACGCTTCGAGAAGTTGGCGCTCGTACTCGCAGCCAGCGGCCATCGCCGCGGGGATGCTGTGCGCCGTGAACGCTACGCGCGCAGACGACCTTCGCTCGGAAGGGATTTGTTCGAGCGCGTCGCGAAGATTCTCTACGTTCGGCTCGATAAAGCCGGGGTGGTTGAAGAAGGCGCGCAGCTTCTCGACGCGCGGCGCTTCACTGCCCACACGTTCGCGCGCACGCTCGATGTCTTCGCGATACTGCCGGCAGCCGGAGTAAGAACTGTAAGCCGAAGTGACGAAGGCGAGCGCGTTTTTGATTCCGTCGTCGCGCATCCGGCTGATGGTGTCGGCGAGAAGCGGATGCCAGTTGCGATTGCCCCAGTAGATCGGAATCCGCGGGCCGTTCTCTCCAAGCTCGCGTTCGAGCGCGGCGATAAGCTTCCGGTTCTGGCCGTTGATAGGACTCACGCCGCCAAACATCTCGTAGTGGTGCGCGACCTCGCGCATGCGCGACTCAGGCACGTTGCGACCGCGCAGCACGTTCGCCAGAAACGGCATAACGTCGTCCAAGCCTTCGGGGCCGCCGAAGGAGACGACAAGCAGCGCGTCGTAAGTCTGATTCATCTTGACGAGTCTTTACCTTTGGCTGAGTTCGTGAACGGCCTCGACGAGCGCGACGACGTTCTCGACGGGCGTTTCGGGCAGGATGCCGTGGCCGAGGTTGAAGACGTGGCCGGGGCGATTCGACGCTTGTTCGAGAATCGCTTTCGCGCGACGGCGTATGATGTCGGGCGTCGTGAAGAGAGCGACCGGATCGAAGTTACCCATCACGGAAACGTCGCCGAGCCGCGCCCAAGCCTCGTCGAGCCGGACTCGCCAGTCGAGGCCAATAACGTCGCCGCCCGCCTCCTTCATCAACTCAAGCAGTCCGGCGGTGCCCGTGCCGAAATGTATGACGGGCACGCCGGGCTTCACCTGTCGGATAACCTCGCGCGTGTGCGGCAGGACGTACTCGCGATAGTCGTCGTAGCTCAGAGCGCCGACCCACGAGTCGAAGAGTTGGACGGCCTGCGCGCCCGCCTCGACCTGCGCGTTGAGATAGCGAGCCAGCGCGCGCGCGATTCGTGACATCAAAGCGTGCCATGCGCCCGCGTCCGTGTACATCAGCCGTTTCGTGTTTGTGTAGTTCTTCGAGCCGCCGCCTTCGCAGATGTAAGAGGCGAGCGTGAACGGCGCGCCGCAGAAGCCTATGAGCGGGACGTTCGGTCGAAGCTCGCGCCGCGTGATTCTGATGGCGTCGTAAACGTAGGAGAGTGAATTCACGTCCTCGACTTCGCGGACGCGCTTCACATCTTCGGATGAGCGGACGGGGTTATGAATCGAGGGGCCTTCGCCCTTTGCGAATTCGAGTTCGAGTCCCATCGGCTCGACGATGAGGAGTATGTCGGCGAAGATGATAGCGGCGTCCGTCTTCAGGCGGTGCGCGGCGTAAACCGTCACCTCGGATGCGACCTCCGGCTTCTTGCACATCTCAAGGAAGGTGTGGCGCGAGCGCACGTCGCGATACTCCTTCATGTAGCGCCCGGCCTGACGCATCAGCCAGACGGGCGTGTACGGGACTTGCTCGCGCCGGCAGGCGCGCATGAAAGGACTGTCGCGCAGTTCGTCGGTCAGCGTCGTGCCGTGGGTCTTCGTCGCTTCGTTCATCCGTCTCTTTTCTCGTTCGTGAAACTTACGCGGCTCACCGTCCGTTCAGATTTCCCGCGTGCCCGGCGCTTGAGCACTATAACAGTTGGCAACTTTCGTCGGCTAATGCCGCGAGTTCGATTATAAAGCGACGAAAGCGCTCGGTTTCAGGCGGTAAAGCGTGCGCGCGGGAATCTGTTAAAATTTCCTGCCACAAACCTTTCGGCGGCGGTGTTTGTAGGGTTGTGAGTGGCTGCATGAGCGAACGAGCGGCAGAAGCTTTGATTGACTCAGTGCCAGAGACGGTTCGGACGGCGACGACGCCCTGCTTCGACGAGGCGTTCACGCTGCACCATCGCGCCGTCTTCCGCGCAGCCTATTCTCTTGTCCGCGATTCGGGGCTGGCCGAGGACGTAACTCAGGAGGTCTTTCTCAAGCTCTACCAGCACCTCGGCTCTTTGCAGAACGCAGAGCACGTGCGCCCTTGGCTTCTGCGTGTCACGGCGAACACGGCGCTGAACGCGATCCGCAGCCGCAGCCGCGCGGGCGCGCGCGAAGAGGGGTTCGTCGCGGCGGCGGTGGCCGGCGGCGGCGGCTCGCACGTCGGCGTCGAGGCCGACTACGAGCGGCGCACGGAGATTGAAGAAGCGCGGCGCGCGCTCTCGCAGTTGAAGGAGCCGATGCGCAGTTGCGTTCTACTGAAAGAGCAGGGGCTTTCGTATCGCGAGATCGCGCAGGCGCTCTCGATAAAAGAGTCGAACGTCGGGAGCCTCGTGGCGCGCGGGCGCAAAGAGTTCGCGAGGGTTTACGGGAAGATCGGAGGACGCCGATGACAAGAGGTTGTTTGGACGAAGGGCTTTTGCAGGCATACATTGACGGCGAACTCTCTCAAGTTGAGACGAGCGAGGCCGCGTCGCACTTCGACGCGTGCGAGTCGTGCGCCGCCGCGCTCGCCGTTGCAGAGAGCGAGTCGGCCTTCTTCTCTTCCGCCTTCGCGATTGACGATTCGGTGAGTGTCCCGACCGAGGCGCTCCGCGCGCGCATCAATGCCGCCGTCGCGCAACTGGAATCAACGTCTGAAACCGACCTTGCCGGCGCGCGCAATCGTAGCTTCGGCGGATTCCTTGCGTCTCTTTCTGGCCTGTTCGACTTCACGCCGCGGAGCGTGGCGGCCTTCGCGAGCCTGCTCGCCGTCGTCGCCGTCGCGCTCGTCTACTTTGCTGTTCAGAGGTCGAATCCCGCACCGTATAAAAATCAGGGAGCGCCGCTAGTCGCGAGCAGCAACCCGACGCCCGCGCGTTCAACTGAAGTGACGCCGACGCCGGATGTCGTAGGGACGGCCGTTGAAATTCAGAAGGTCGAGCGCAGGGCTAAAGTCCTGACGGCTGGTTACAGGCGCAAGCCCGCGACCGGCGGCGAGAAAATCAACGCTCCTGTCGAAAAGGGGCCGCAACTTCTGCCGGGCGAGAAGGATTACCAGACCGCAATCGCTTCGCTTGAGAAGACGATAAAGCTCGGCGGCGACGCGGCTCTGAGGCCCGCCGTGCGCGTCGATTACGAGCGGAACCTCGCCATTCTCGACAACGCGATCACGCAGACGCGGCAGGCCGCCGCGAAGAACCCGAAGGACAGGGACGCCGTAGGCTTCCTCATGTCCGCATATCAGAGCAAGGTCGAGCTTTTGACCAAGGTCGCGGATCAGGCGCAGGTCGCCGCGCTCGGACGTTGACAGTCGGATTCATAACGATGAAGTTTTTATTCTCGATAATACTGTTCGCTCTAATCGTCGCTCCGCCCGCGTCGGCGCAAACGCATCCCGCCGAGAAGAAGGCCGAAGTGCAGAAGACCGTGCGCGTCGAGACGAAAGTCGAGACGGAGCGCGAGACGGAGCGCGAGGCTGAGCCGGCGGCCGATGAAGACTTCGCGGTCGAGCGCCGTGTGGACGCGGCGGCGGACGTTGCGCTCTCGCTTTGCGTCACGTCGGGCGACGTTGTAGTGCGCGGCTGGGATCGCGCCGAAGTTCGCGCGCGCGTGTCGGAGTCGGGCGGCGTCAAACTAGACGCGGGCGGCGGCCAGCCTGCGCGGCGCGTCGAGGTCGTCGTCGCCGAAGACAAGGAAGCGGGGCTTGAGTCGGGCGGCTGCGGCTCGACGAGCACGCTCGAATTGATGGTTCCGCGCGGTGCGTCCGTCAACATTCAGGCGCGCGACGGCCACGTCGAAATCGCGGACGTTGCAGAGGCGCACGTACAGTCGCTCAGCGGCGACGTTGACATAAGCCGCGCGTCGCGCTCGGTCGAAGTCTCGTGTCTGAGCGGCGACATCTCGCTCGAAGATTCGAGCGGGCCCGTCCGTCTCGCGGCCATCAGCGGGAACGTCGAGGCGCGAAACGTTCGCACCATCGCGCAGGGCGACAGCTTCGAGGCCAAATCGACGAGCGGCGACGTGACGCTCGAAGGCATCGCGCACTCTCAGGTCAACGGCTCGACCGTCAGCGGCGGCGTCATCTACACGGGCGCGCTCGCTCGCGGCGGCGTCTACGACTTCCGAACGATCTCCGGCGACGTGACTCTGGAATTGCCCGCCGACTCTTCCTTCACCGTCCACGCAAAGGTCTTCCAGGGCGGCGACATCGTCACGGACTTTCCCATCAAGACCTTGACCGGCACGAACACCTCTACGCAGTCCGACGCGCAGAGTTGGCCGACGCCGCCCACGCCGCCCGACGGGAGAAAGCCGGGCAAGTCGAAGCCTCCGAAAGACGAGTCGCAGACGCGGCTCGACGGCACGGTCGGCACGGGCGACGCTGTCGTCAATCTCAGTTCGTTCAACGGGTCTGTGCGACTGAAGAGACGTTAGCGCCCGGACGGCGGAAGCCCCGCAACTCAACCAAAAATATTTGCCACGAATTTAAGCGGCGCGGTGTTTCCTCGTTGAAAGCGGATGGGGGAAGCAGTCGCAGAGGATGGATGTGTGTTCGCCACCAGAGCGTCTCGCCCAAGCCCGCGTGGTCAGATTAAATCCGAGATTCGGAATCCGAGGAGGAAGAATGAAGCGCGCAAACACTCTCTCAACAGTCGCGATGCTGGCGTCGCTCGCGGTGCTCGTTCAAGTCGTAGGCGCACGCAATCAAAAGTCGTCCGACGGCGCACGCTCGAACGCGCCTGCCGCGAACGTCTTGACTCAAGAGTCGCAGCAGCAGGGCAGCGAGTTCCGCTGGCACGAGCCGCTCGCCGCCGGTCGCGTCATCGAGATCAAGGGCGTCAACGGCAGCGTCGAGGCCGAGCCTTCGACGGGCGGCGAGGTCGAGGTCGTCGCGACAAAGCGCGCGCGCCGCAGCAACCCCGACGACGTTCACATCGAGGTCGTTCGCAGCGGCGACGGCGTTACGATCTGCGCCGTCTATCCGAATGCGGGCGGCGAGCCGAACACCTGCGCGCCCGGTCGCGGCGGCCACATGAACGTGCGCAACAACGACACGAGCGTAAACTTCACCGTGCGCGTGCCTGCGGGCGTCCGCTTCTCCGGCCACACGGTCAACGGCAAGGTCAGCGCAGAAGGTCTGAGCGCCGACGTTGATGCGACGACCGTCAACGGCGGCGTCAACGTTTCGACGACAGGCGTTGCGCGCGCGCAGACCGTCAACGGCTCGATCATCGCCTCGATGGGGCGCGCAGACTGGGAGGGCGAGATGGAGTTCAAGACCGTCAACGGCGGCATTGACGTGAGCTTCCCCGCCGGACTCAGCGCCGAGGTCGAGGCGAAGACCTTGAACGGAGATGTCTCGACCGACTTCCCGCTCACGGTGCAGGGCAGCTTCGGCAGGCGTCACCTCGCGGGCACGATTGGCGGCGGCGGTCGCGAACTCCGGCTTGAGACCGTCAACGGCAGCGTGCAGATTCGCCGCGCTTCATAAAATGCCGGGCGGCAGCAATGACGAATGAAAAGCAGCGCCCTCGTTTCTAATTCATCATTTCTGCCGCTCATCGCTCATCAATGTAAAGAGGACTTCCGTGATGCTGACGAAACGTTTAATGCTTGTTCTATTCGCGCTCGCGACGCTGGCGCTCGCGGCGTCGGACGCAACGCGCGCGCAGTCTTCGCGCCCCGAGTTGACCGAGGAATTTCACCAGACCTATCCGCTCACTGCGGACGGCCGCGTGAGCTTACAGAACATCAACGGCGGCGTACGCGTCTCGGCATGGGATCGCAACGAGGTCAAGATCGACGCCGTCAAGCGCGCATACACGCAGGAGCGTTTGCAGGAGGCGAAGATCAACGTTGATGCCGGGCCCGCTTACGTCCGCGTCGAGACCGAGTATCCGCAGTACAACTGGCGCGACGACGGCGAGCGGCACGAGAACCCCGCGAGCGTCGAGTACACTCTCTCGGTTCCGCGCGGCTCGCGGCTCGAAGACATAGACCTCGTCAACGGCTCGCTCACTATCGAGGGTGTCGCGGGCCCCGTGCACGCCTCGTCCGTTAACGGTCGCGTCACGGCCAGCGGACTCGCGGGCACGGTCAACCTCTCGGTCGTCAACGGTCAACTCGAAGCGACGCTCGACCGCCTGAACGAGTCGGGCACGATCTCGCTCTCTTCGGTCAACGGCCCGCTCGTCGTCACGCTCCCGTCCGACTCGAACGCGACGGTGCGCGCCAACACGCTGCACGGCCCGATCAACAACGACTTCAAGCTTCCCGTCCGCGAGGGCGAGTACGTCGGTCGCGACCTCGAAGGCCGTCTGGGTCAGGGCAGCGCGCGCGTCCGCCTCTCGAACGTCAATGGCTCGATCACGATTCGTCGGGCGAACGACAACCGCCCCGTCAGTCCCGCCGTCAACCTTCTTTCCGAGACGCGCGAGGAATACGGCGGCGAGTCGGACGCGCGCGAGGCCGCGAGAGAGGCACGCGAAGCGCAGAGAGAAGCCCAGAGCGAAGCGCGCGACGCCGCCCGCGAGGCCGAGCGCGACAAGCGCGAGTCGCAAACCGACGCCGAGAGCGAGCGTCAGGACGCCGAACGCGAAAAGGCCGAGGCGAAGCAAGAGGCCGAGCGCGAAAAGGCCGAGGCGAAGGCGGACGCCGAGAGCGAGCGCGCCGACGCCGAGCGCGAGGCCGAGCAGACGGCGCGCGAAGTCCAGCGCGAGGCCGAACGCGCCGCGCGCGATACAGAGAGGGCGACGCGCGACGCAGTCAGAGAGAACGGCTACGACGACTCGCACAGGCAGGTCGAGCGCGAGTCCAAAAGCTTCGCCGTCGCGGGCACGCCGCGCGTTCGCGTCGAGACATTCGACGGCGCGATCTACGTCCACGCCTGGGACAAGCCGGAAGTCTCCTACACGGCGACCAGACGCGCGGGCGACGAACACGAGATGAAGGGGATAAAGATTCAGGCGCAAGGGTCGGGCGGCGAGGTAACGCTGCGCGCCGACTTCGACAAGACGTTCGCGCACATCTATCGCGAGCAGGGTGGGCGCGTCATCTCTTTCAACTCGAACGCCTCGACCGAATTCGACGTGTACGTCCCGCGCAATGCGACGCTGTTCGTTTCGTCCGGCGACGGGCGACTTCGGATCGAAGGCGTGAGCGGCGAGATTGACCTGCACACGGGCGACGGCTCGATTGACGTGAGCACGGGGCAGGGACGACTGCACGCGGAGACAGGCGACGGTCGCATACGCGTCGATGGCTTCGACGGCGACGCCGAGGCTCGCACAGGCGACGGTCGCATCACGCTCGACGGAAATTTCAAGACGCTCACGGCGCGCACCGGCGACGGCACGATCTCTCTGTCCGTGCCCGATGGAACCAATGCCACGGTCGAAACAGACGCCGAGTCGGTCTTCAACGACGGCGTGGCCGTGGCCGAGAGTCCGGCAGACAGTCGCGTGCGCCGCTGGCGCATCGGCGGCGGCGGGCAGGTCTTGAAACTCAACACCGGCGACGGCCAAATCATACTTCGCAAGCGTTGAGGCACGCGCGCGTTAACGCGTGCGCCGCGCCGCGCGTCTTTAAGATGTGCGGAAGCAAAGAGGCGCGTCGCACGCGTTCACAAGCGCACACAAGCGCGAACCGCGTGTCGCGCTCCACTCTTGTAAACCTGTCGTAAAAATATCCGACGTGTCGAGATTCACTTGAAACTTTCATCAAGCGCGTTCGTCTAACAAGCTACCGCAGAGTGCGACGGTCGAGTGCGTCGCTCGTTACAGCCAACAAGACGAAATCCAAATATCGGTACGAAGCGCCGGCAGCAATCCATCCCGCGAACGGTCATGAAGAAAAAAGTTCTGCACGCAGCCGCAACAGCCGTCCTCGCTTGCGTCGCCGCATTCGTCTTCGCGTGCGCGCGCGCTTCGGCGCAGCAACTCGCGTCGAACACGACGCCCGCGCCCGAACGAACGGCGCACGCGCTGAGGCGCATGGCGATCAGCGTCGGCGGGTCGGCTCAAGGCTCGCGCGTCCGCATCACTTCGGACGCGCCGCTCGGCGGCTACGAGACGTTCGCGCGCGACGGAAAGTTCTATGTTCTTCTGCACGGCGCGGACGCATCCGCTCTCGCCGGTCGCGCGCTCGCGGCGCGCGGGTTCACGAACGTCGAAGCCGAACAGCAAGGCGACGACGCGCTCGTCGCCTTCACGACCGAGCCTGACTTCGCGCCGCGCGTGCGCGCCATCTTCAACCAGCTTGAGATCGTCTTCGCCGGGCAGGCGCAGGCGGCAGGCGGCGCAAACGGTTCTTCGACTTCGAGCGCATCCTCGACTCCGAAGGATGCGCCCGGCGCGACGACTCCGACGCCGACTCCTGCGGCCTCGACGGCGACGACCGCGCCCGCCGCGCAGAACATAACGGCGAACGACGCGGCCACGGGCGCGGCTCCGCGCGCGACTGCGACCGCTGCCTCCGCGGGCGCTTCAAACATCTTTGCATCGCTGCCCGCGGCTGCGGCTGTGCGGTTCGCGGCCCTTCGCACGGCCGAGAAGGTGAATCCCGCGCGCATCCCGCGCTTCGACAAGCCGCCCGTGATTGACGGCAAACTGGACGAAGACGTTTGGAAGACGGCTGCCGTCTTCAAGGACTTCATTCAATGGCGTCCCGGCGACCTGCAAGCGCCTTCTGAGCCGACCGAGGCTCTGATGGGTTACGACTCGAAGTTCATCTACATCGCCTTTCGCGCGCACGACGAGCCGGGCAAGGTGCGCGCAACCGTCCCGAAGCGCGACGATGTGTTCAACGACGATTGGGTCGGCGTCTGGCTCGACACGACCAACGACGGGCGGCACGCATACGAACTCATCTTCAATCCGCTCGGCGTGCAGGCCGACGCAATGTACACGGAGGGCGTGAGCGAAGATTTCACAGTTGACATCGTGATGGACTCGAAGGGAGTCGTGACGGACGACGGCTACACGGTCGAGATCGCGATTCCGTTCAAGTCGATTCGCTACGTCGTCGGCAAGGATAAGCTTTGGGGGGTTCACTTCCTACGCACCATCAAGCGCTTCAACAACGAGCAGAGCAGTTGGGAGCCAATCGCACGCGACAACTCAAGCCTGCTCGGGCAGGAGGGGCACGTCACGGGACTCGAAGGCATCTCGACCGAGCGCACGCTTGAAATAATTCCGAGCGTCACCATCTCGGAGCAGGGCGAGCGCGTTCCCGTGCTCACGCAGGGGCAACTCGCGGGTCTGCAAGCTGCCGGAATCACCCCGCCTCTCGATTCGGGCCGCTTTCTCAACAAGCCAATCGGCCACGCCCTCGGCGTCACGGCGAAGTTCGAGTTGAGTCCGACGATGACGCTCAACTTCACGTATCACCCGGACTTCGCGCAGGTCGAGGCCGACCAACCCGTAGTCACGGCCAACCTGCGTTTCCCCGTGCTGTTTTCTGAGAAGCGGCCGTTCTTCCTCGAAAGCAAGGAGACTTTCGAGACGATCATCAGCGCCGTTCACACGCGCACAATCGTTGACCCCGACTACGCTTTCAAGTTCACGGGAAAGGAAGGGCACGATACCTTCGGCGTGCTGTTCGCAAAAGATAGAGCGCCCGGCAATCTCAGTGACGAAGACCGCGACTTCATTCTCGACACGCGCAACCCGGAGGCCGACCGCGAGGCGCTCGCGAAAATTCTCGGCAAGGAATCAACCGTCGGCGTCGTCCGATTCAAACACGACTTCGGACAGGAGAACAGCGTCGGCTTCCTCGCGACGACCTACAATTTCGTTGACCACTACAACGACATCGCAGGATTCGACACGCGTTATCGCTTGAACAAGACGACGACATTTACCGCACAAGTGCTTGGCAGCGTCACGCACGAACCTTTCTTCTTCGCCGACGAGGGCGTCACAGACGACCGCAAGAAGAACGGACTGGCTTACGCCTACGACCTGAACATGGGCGGTCGCAATTGGAGCTACGACTATTCGGCGGTCGGTCGCTCGCCCTTCTTCCGCGCGGACGTTGGCTTCAACCGGCGCTTCAACACGAACAACCAGAATCTCTTCGTCCGCTACAAGTCAACCGAAAAGCCAAAGGCCAAACTCGTAAGCTGGAACATCTACAACGACCTCGGCGGAAACTTCGACTGGAAGGGGCGCAGCCAACTCTACAACGACGAGACGCAGTTCGAGCTTGACTTTCATAAACAGACCTTCGTCGGCGTCGGCTTCGACAAAGGCTACGAGCGCATATTCGAGTCGGAGTTCGGCACCTCGCGCGACGGCTTCGCGCTCCTGAACTCGCAGAACGCGGAGTTGCGCGGCCTCGCCGTCCCGCCGTGCCTCGGCCTCTCGAACGATCCTGCGCTCGACCCCACGGTGCAGGCGCAGCTTTCGCCCTGCACGTTCTTCCGCGGCGACCACGAGCGCTCCGCGCCGAACTGGGGCTACTATCTCTACGCAGGCTCGACGCCGTCGAAGAAGTACAATTTCTTCGTCTTCAGTTTCTTCGGCCACGGGCAGTTCGACTTCGACTTCGACACGGGCAACCCGCGATTCCCGCGCGTCAGCCCCGCCGCGATTGAGTTCGGCCAGAGCGCGCCGCTCGACCCCGGCCCCGCGCACGAGTGGAGGACTGAGGTTGACGTAACCTACAAGCCCACGAACCCGCTCAACATCACGCTCAACTACAACGAGGATCGCTTCAGGCGCGAGGACACGGGACTCGTGCACTTCACCGACAACATCTTTTCCCTTCACGCCACATACCAGTTCACGCGCTTCTGGTTCGTGCGCGCACGCACAGACTACACGACGCTCGGCGCGCATCTCTCCGGGCAATTACTTCTGGGCTGGACGCCGAACCCGGACACGTCCTTTTACGTCGGCTACAACGACGACTTAAACGTCAACGGCGTCAACCCGGTCTCCGGCCTTGTCGAGCCGGGCTTCGCCCGCAACGGCCGCCTCTTCTTCATCAAAGCTTCGTACCTCATACGGCGCAGCATCGGGAAGTGACAGTTTGGTTTTGCATCCGCCGGCGGCAAAAGGGGAGAGTCGCCGGCGCGGTAAGACGGCGCGCGTCGGAAGAAGCTAACCCTTCCGGCGCGCGCCGCCTTTTACAGAACGCGCGCACAGTTTTCTACAACCCGTTCGCGCCTTCCACCATCGCCTGAGTTCGCCGCTCAAAGTTTCGCTGCCGGCGTGATAAACTCTGCGCCTTCATTCGACGCGGTCTTTTTCCGATGATGTTTCCCCTAAACGCATTCAAAAAGTTCAGCCCGCGCGCGCGCATTCTCGTCGCCGCGTGCGTTGTAATCGCACTCGTCTCTTGCGCCGCCTGCAAGAGCGACTACCCGGCTTCGAGCCAACAGAATCTGGTCGAGAGCGCGGGCGCGGCGCGGCAGGTGAAGGTCGCGCGCGTCGCCGAAGTCCCCGTCGGCGTGAGCGTCACCGTCACGGGCACTCTCGCCGCTCAGGACGAGGCGACGCTGAGCGTCAAAGTTCCGGGCCGCCTCGGCGTCATCTCGATTGACCTCGGCAGCGTCGTACACCGGGGCCAGACGGTCGCGCAGGTCGAGCAGCAGGACTACAAGCTTCGGGTCGAGCAGGCCGACGCCGCATTGCAGCAGGCGCGCGTGCGCCTCGGACTTGCGCCGCAGGGCGAAGACGATCAAATCAAACTCGAAGAGACGGGAACGGTCAGGCAGGCGCGCGCCGTGCTCGATCAGGAGAGCGACAACCTGAAGCGCGCCGCCGCGCTCGTCGAGCAGGGCGTCGTCCCGCGCGCCGAGTACGACACGGCATCGGCGAACTTCAAGGTCGCGCAAGGCAAGTATCAGGACGCGGTCGAAGAGGTTCGCAACCGTCAGGGCATACTCGCACAGCGTCGAACGGAACTTGCGCTCGCGCGTCAGGCGCTCGCCGACACGACCATCGCCGCGCCCTTCGACGGCGTCGTGCAGGAGAAGCGCGCGAGTGTCGGCGAATACCTCGCGGCGGGCGCGCCCGTCGTCACGATAGTTCGCGTCAACCCCCTGCGCTTCCGCGGCGAAGTCCCCGAACGCGAATCGGCGAGCGTCCGCGCGGGCCAGCCCGTGCGAGTCACCATCGAAGGCGACGCGCGCACCTACGCGGGCCGCATCGTTCGACTCAGCCCCGTCATCAATCAACAGAATCGCGTGCTCGTCGTCGAGGCCGACATCGCGAACCCCGGAAGCTTACGACCCGGCGGCTTCGCACACGCCGAGATCGTCACCGACAACAGCGGCACAGCCGTCACCGTCCCGCCGAGCGCCGTCGTCACCTTCGCCGGAATCGAGAAGGTCATCACCGTCGAGGACGGCAAGGCCAAAGAGAAGCCCGTCACAACGGGCCGCCGCGCTGACACATGGACAGAAGTCCTCTCCGGCGTCGGCGTCGGCGAGCCTGTCGTCGTTGACCCCGGCAATTTGCAGTCGGGGCAGGCCGTGAATGTCGTTGAATA
>DATINM010000103.1:0-22637 GCA_035474235.1 Pyrinomonadaceae bacterium | reverse complement strand
GTCCCACAGCCGTCCTGACCATGCGAACTTGTAATAGAGCATTCTTTGCAAGCGATCATGCCAGATATGGGCGCACACGGCTGCCAGAGATAGGCAACTGGTGCGCGTGTTGCGATAAATCAAAGCAATCAGATAAGCTTCGATTGCGGGAGTTAGTTCGAGCTGGTGTGTAGCCATAGCAACTACATTCTATGCCTCTTACGTCCTCCCGCGTAATCTCAGTAAAAGGTCGAAATGCTCGTTGCTCTCGACGTATGCGACCGCGTAGCCGTCGGACGAGCAGGGCTTGACGTACCAGCCCGCGAACTCAAGCACGTCCTTGATGATCCCAAGCAGCATTCGATTCTCTTCGTAGTAGAAGATGATGGCGGGGCGCTTGGGCATCGTTTGACTCCTCCGGCGCGAAAGGCGAAAGGGTTTGAGGCATGCGTGCTCTTTGCTATGATTGCGCGCGGTCTAATCTTTGAAAACAAGGCAACGGGCTGATGCGTAAGCGCGGCTCACCCTCAAGTTTAGAGAGATGAGCATCGCCGTTGAGCATGAGAAGTCTCTACTCACGGCGAACAAGTCATGCAAGCACATATTGCCATTATATAATGGTGATGGCAAGCTTCCGGCGCTGCCTATTCCATCAGGAGACTGTGCCTGATGGGAAGGAAGCCGCGCATCATGCCGGAGCGTCTGCCGGATAAGTTGCGCCGGATAAGAGTGGCGTTAGGGCTTTCTCAGTCCGAAATGTGGAGGCGTCTCGGAGCCGAAGACCTTATTTGGTCTAAGCAGATTTCGACATATGAATTAGGGACGAACGAGCCGCCGCTTACCATTCTCCTGAAGTACGCGCGCTTGGCAGGCGTCTCAACTGACGTTCTGATAGACGACGAGCTAGACCTGCCCGCCAATCTACCGAGTCCGACAAAGAGCGAAGGCGTCCGGCGCAAGTCCGCCTCACGCGCGAAGAAGGGCAGCAAACGTTAAGCGGCCTTGCCCGCGTCTGCAAGAATCACCTTCGCATCCGTCAACCGTCCGCGACGGCCTCGCGTCCAGCGTCGCACCGAGTCGAAGAGGATGATGACCGAGGCGGCCATCAGCACAGCCGTCAGAAGCATGTCGAGATAGCCCTGCACAGCCGTGTCGGGTTTAAGCGCGAGCGGCCAGAAGATGTCCGTGATCGACTCCCATCCCGCGACGAGCGTCGTCGTCGCGACGAATGAGAGCGGGAGAATCGTCGTCCAACTGTAACGCGCGCGGCCTGAGTTGATGATGATCGTCGTCGCAACGCAGAGCGCGACCGCAGAGAGAAGTTGGTTGGCGATGCCGAACATGGGCCAGATCGTCGAGATCGAACCCGACCAGATAAACGCCGCCCAACCCGCGACGACCAGCGCGGTCGTCACGAGCGAGCCGGGCAGCCAGTTTGGATTCTCTAACCGTTCGTAAAATCTCCCGCCGAACTCGCCGACGAGAAAGCGCGCGACGCGCGTGCCCGTGTCAATCGTCGTCAGGATGAAGAGCGCCTCGAACATGATTGCGAAGTGGTACCAATACTTCATCAAGCCTCGAAGCCCCGGCACGCCGTCGAAGATTTTCGCGATGCCTAAAGCGAGAGTGACTGCGCCGCCCGTGCGCCCTCGCAAATTCTTCTCGCCCGATTCGGCCTCCAAACGGTCGATCTCCTTCGGCTGAAGGTCGAAGGCGGGGCCGTCGCCGCCGTGCGTGTCAACCATTCGGACGTATGCCGCCTTTTGCGCGTCCGTGCCTTGCGCCGTGTTGATCGCGAAATAGTCGCCGGGAAAGAGCGACGTGGCGGCGATGAGCGCAACGACGCCGACGACGCCCTCCATCAACATCCCGCCGTAGCCAATCATGCGCGCGTCCGTCTCGCGCGCGATCATCTTCGGCGTCGTCCCCGAAGAGATGAGCGCGTGGAAGCCGCTTATCGCGCCGCAAGCGATTGTGATGAAGACGAACGGATAGACCTTGCCCGGAATGACCGGGCCGCCGCCGTGGACGAACGGCGTGAGCGCGGGCATGTTCAAATTTGGATGAACGAGTATGACGCCGAAGATTAAAAACGCGACTGTGCCGATCTTCAGATACGAAGACAGATAATCGCGCGGGCACAGGAGCATCCACACCGGCAGAACCGACGCGACGAAGCCGTATACGGCCATCAGAAGAATGATCGTGTTCTTCGAGAAGGTGAACGACGCGGCCCAAGAGCTTTCCGCGACCCATCCGCCGACGATGACGGCGATAAAGAGTCCGGCGACTCCGATTGCGCTCGCCTCGCCGATGCGCCCCTTTCGGAAGCGGTACATGTAGAGTCCCATCAGGAGCGCGAGCGGAATCGTGAATCCGACGGTGAACGTTCCCCAAGGCGATTCTGCAAGAGCGTTGACGACGACGAGGCCGAGTCCGGCGAGCGCGATGACGACGATGAAAAGTATCGCGACTCCCGCGACAAGACCTGAGAGCGGGCTAATCTCTGTGCGCGCAATCTCTGCGAGCGATCTCCCTTTGCGACGGACGCTCGCGACGAGAATCATGAAGTCGTGAACGGCCCCACCCAAACAGACGCCGATGACGAGCCAGAGCAATCCGGGCAGGAATCCGAATTGCGCCGCGAGCACAGGCCCGACGAGCGGCCCCGCGCCCGAAATTGCCGCGAAGTGATGGCCGAAGAGAACCCACTTGTTCGTCGGGTAGTAGTTCTGCCCGTCGTACATCGTCTCGGAAGGCACGGGCGCTTTCGCGTCGAGCGCCAGAACCTTCGCGGCGATGAAGGCCGAGTAGTATCGGTACGAAATCGCCATCACGCACAGCGCGCCGACGATGATTGGCAGGGCGTTCATACTTTCCCTCCGCGTAAGACTGATGCTTGAAAGTTGATGGTCTTAAATAGTTGTCACTGGCTTTAGCCGGTGGAGGAAGAATTGGCTAAAGCCGACAGCTTTTTACTGTGCGCCTTCCGTTAAAGCCGGAGGCAATTTAATTGTCGCCGCATCCATAACTGCTCAACGCTCCGGCTTACCTTCTTTCAGGTCTTTCAGAATCTCCCGGCTCGCGTTCGCGCCCGGAGCGCCTGTGACGCCGCCGCCGGGGTGCGTGCCCGCGCCGCACATGTACAAATTCCGAATCGGCGTACGGTACTGCGCCCATCCGATGACGGGGCGGAAGGCGTAGAACTGGTCGAGCGACATCTCGCCGTGGTGTATGTGTCCGCCCGCGAGCGAGAAGTCGCGTTCGAGGTCGGGCGGCGTGAAGACCTGACGTTGAAGAATTAGATCGTTCAGGTTCGGCGCGTAAGTCGAGAGCGTCCTGATGACCGAGTCGGCGAACTCATCCCGGCGCGTATCCCAGTCGCCTTCCTTCAAACTGTAAGGCGCGAACTGTGCGTGGATTGACATCACGTGCTTGCCTTCGGGCGCAAGCGTTGGGTCTGTGAGCGTCGGGATTGTGATGTCCATGTAGGGCGCTTGCGAGAAGTCGCCGTACTTCGCCGCGTCGAAGGCGCGCTCCAGATAGTCGATGTCCGGCCCGACGTGTATGCGCCCCGACAACTCCGCGCCCGAAGTCTTCAGCGCCGCGAATGACGGGAGCGCGTCGAGCGCGAGATTGACCTTCGCGGCCACGCCCGTCGAGCGGTAGTTGCGAATCTTCGTCAGAAAGTCCGGGTCGAGTTCCGTCGGTTCGACGAGCCGAAGGAAGGTCGTGCGTGGGTCTGCGTTCGAGACGACTGCGCGCGCCAAGACCTCTTCGCCGCCTTCGAGCACGACGCCGGCAGCGCGCCCGTCTTTCACAAGCACGCGCTCGACGCCCGCGCCCGTGCGAACTTCAGCGCCCGCGGCCCGCGCGGCTTCGGCGAGCGCTTGAGTCAAAGCGCCCATGCCGCCGCGCACAAACGATGCGGGCGCGACGGCGTGACCGTCGAAGGCCGCCTGCAAGAGCAATCCCAGACTCGTCCCGGCAGACCAAGGCCCCGCGAACGCGCCGTAGATTCCGCGCGCGGCGCACGCGGCGCGCAGCAACTCCGTCTCGAACCACTCGGCCACGAGGTCTGCGACGGCCATCGGCCCCCAGCGCAGAAGTCTGTACGCGTCGCGCTTGCCCAAGCCCCGAAAGTCTTTGCCGAGCTTGCCGAGATTCCAGAGGTCGCCGAGCGTCGGCGTGTCAACGGACGGCGGCGTTCGCACCATCAACGGCGCGAGCACGCGACCGATGCGCGTAAAGCTCTCTCGAAACTCCGCGTACTTCGCGGCGTCGTGCGCGGAAAGTTTTTTGAGTCCCTCGGCCGTGCGCGCCGCGTCTTCGTAGATGCACAGCGAGCGACCGTCCGGCGACGGCGCGAATAAGCGAACCTCCGGCCTGACGAATGAAAGCCCGTGACGCTCCAAATCGAGATCGCGCGCGATCCTGCCGAGCAGAGGCCCCGCCGAGTGTGCGAGCGTCGAGCAGCGGAAGCCCTTATGAAACTCATCCGTCACGCACGCGCCGCCGACCACCTCGCGGCGTTCGAGCACGAGAGGCCGAAGTCCCGCCTTCGCCAGATAGAAGGCCGCGACGAGTCCGTTATGCCCCGCGCCGATGATGACGATTCTCTCTTGTGTGTTCGCCTTCGACATTCTAGTGTGCAGCACGAGATCAATTAACGTGGATGGACAGGATGTACAGAATGAAAGATTTGAGATTCCAAATTTGAAATCTCAAATTCAAATTCTTAAACCCGAATCCTCAATCCTGTTCATCCTGTCCATCCATGTTAAATTTTCTGTTCCTAAGTTTTCTTACTTCCAATCGTCCAAAATCTTCAACGCGCCGTTGCGTCCCGACGCGCCCATGATGCCGCCGCCGGGGTGCGTGGCCGAGCCGCACATGTAGAGATTGCGAACCGGCGTGCGGTACTGCGCCCAACCCGGAGCGGGGCGCAGGAAGAAGAGTTGTTCGAGCGTGAGTTCGCCCTGAAAGATGTTCCCTTCGGTGAGTCCGAACTCGCGTTCGAGGTCGAGCGGCGTCAGGACTTGACGGTGAAGTATCAGTTCACGGATGTTCGGCGCGTGCTCTGCAATCGTCTCGACTACAGTGTCTCCGAACTCCTCGCGCCGCTCGTCCCAAGTGCCTTCCTTCAGATGATAAGGCGCGTACTGAACGAAGCACGAGACGACGTGTCGCCCCGGCAGCGCAACCGTCGGGTCTGTTAGCGAAGGAATCACCATGTCGATGTAAGGCCGCCGCGAGAAGCGACCGTACTTCGCGTCGTCGTATGCGCGCTCCATGTACTCGACGCTCGGCGACATCGAGATCGCGCCGCGCAGGTGCGCGCCCGCGCCCGGCATGGATTTGAAGTCGGGCAGCCCCGAAAGAGCGAGATTTACCTTGCCCGACGAGCCGCGGAACTTGTAACGCTTGATGTCTTCGACGAACTCGTCGGGCAAATGTTCCGCCCCGACCATCTTCATGAACGTCAGGCGCGGGTCAACGCTCGAAGAGACGATGCGCGCGGAAATCTCGTCGCCGTTCTCTAAAACGACTCCGGTCGCGCGCCCCTGCTTCACGACGATCTTCTCTATCGGCGACTCTGTGCGAATCTCCGCCCCGGCCTCGCGCGCCGCGTCCGCTATCGAGTTCGAGATCGCGCCCGTCCCGCCGCGCGCCAGTCCCCACGAACGAAACGCGCCGTCGATCTCGCCCATGTAATGATGCAGCAGGACGTAGGCCGTGCCGGGCGAGCGCACGCCTAAGAAAGTGCCGATGATGCCCGACGCGGACATCGTCGCCTTGAGCACGTCGGTCTCGAACCACTGGTCGAGAAAATCGACCGCGCTCATCGTCATCAACTGAACCTGATTGTACTTGTCCTCCGGCGAGAGCTTCTGAAAACGACGACCGAGGAAAAGAAGGTCGAGCAGCCCTTTGACGTTGAGCGAAGTGGGGTCGGGCGGCGTCATCGCCATTATAGGCTTGACGAAGCGCCCCATCTCGACCATCGCCTTGCCGTACTCGTCGTAAGCCTCTGCGTCGAGCTTTGAATGGCGCGCGATCTCGCGCCGCGTCCGTGCGTGGTCGTTGACTCGCCAAAGATAGTCGCCGTCAGGCATCGGCGTGAACGTGCCGTCGAGCGGGAGTATCTCAAGCCCGTGCCGAGGCAGATCCAACTCGCGGATTATCTCAGGCCGCAGGAGCGACACGACGTAGGAGCAGACCGAGAACTTAAAGCCCGGAAAGACCTCCTCCGTCACAGCCGCGCCGCCGAGCACGTGCCGCCGTTCGAGCACCAGAACCTTCTTGCCCGCGCGCGCAAGGTACGCCGCGTTGACCAGACCATTGTGACCGCCGCCGATGACGATAACGTCGTAGTTTCGATTCATGTGTTAGGAGAAATTGCTTGTAGCTTGACGGAAGAACCGCAAGCATACATATAATCGCCCGCCGTGACAATCGCACGCTCGCGACAATCAAACGTCTGAGACTTCTTCATGCCAATCGGAACCGCCTTTCACGAGAGAACGTTTCCGCTCTGCGAGAGCCTGAGCTATCGCGAGTGGTCGGGCTACTACGCCGTCAGTTCCTACGAACCGCACCACGAGCACGAGTACAACGCGATCAGAAACGCGGCGGCGCTCATAGACATCTCGCCGCTCTTCAAGTACAGGCTCAACGGCCCCGACGCGACGCGGCTTGTTGACCGCGTGGTGACGCGCGACATGAGCAAGGTGAAGGTCGGGCAGGTCATCTACACGCCCTGGTGCGACGAGCGCGGCAAGGTCATTGACGACGGCACTGTCTCGCGCCTCGCCGAGAACACGTACCGCTGGACAGCCGCAGACCCTTCGCTTCGTTGGTTCACGCAGAACGCCGCGGGCCTCGACGTTGAGATCGAAGACATCTCTGAAACCGTCTCCGCGCTCGCGCTGCAAGGCCCGACTTCGGGACGGCTTCTGAAAAGCGTAGTCGAAGGCGCTGGAATCGAAAACTTAAAATACTTTCGCGTCACCGGGGCTGAGATCGCGGGCGTCGCGGTCGAGATTTCGCGCACGGGTTACACGGGCGACCTCGGCTACGAGATTTGGATTCCGTCCGACGAAGCGATCAAGGTTTGGGACGCGCTGATGCGCGCGGGCCAAGCGTTCGACATTCACCCGGCGGGCATGCTCGCTTTGGACGTTGCGCGCGTCGAGGCCGGTCTGCTCTTGATTGACGTGGACTTTCACGGCAGCAAGAAGGCGCTCATCGAGTCGCAAAAGTTTTCGCCGTTCGAGTTGGGCTTGGGCCGTCTCGTCAATCTCGACAAAGGAAAATTCGTCGGCCGGTTGGCGCTCGTCGAAGAGCAAAAGCGCGGGCACGCGCGCGAGATCGTCGGACTCGAAGTTGATTGGACTGCGGTCGAACGTCTTTACGAAGCGGTAGGTCTGCCGCCGAGCGTTTCGGCGATTGCCTCGCGCGTGGCCGTCCCCGTCTACGGCGGCGGCGCGCAGACCGGGCGCGCGACCTCGACCACTTGGTCGCCGACTCTGAAAAAACTGATCGCGCTCGCCACGGTCAGACGCGAGCACGCCGGGCCGGGCACGCGACTTGAAATCGAGTTCACGGTCGAGGCCATCCGCCACCGCGTCGCGGCCAGCGTCGTCAAGACGCCCTTCTTCAACCCGAAGCGAAAGACCGCGACGCCCGTCGTGTGAAGGAGCGCGAGTCCGTGTCGCCTTCCATCGAAGAGATCGTCGAGAGCTACGACGCGCGCGCGCCGCTCGCGGAAGCATGGACTATCCCGGCGACTTGGTACACGGACGCACGCGTGTACGAGTTGGAACAGCAGACTGTGTTCGCGCGCTCGTGGCAGTTCGCGGCGCGCGCCGATCAGGTTCGAGAGCCGGGCCGCTACGTCACCTGCGAGATCGCGGGCGAGCCGATTGTTGTTGTCCGCGGAAGCGATGGGACTTTGCGCGCGTTCTTTAACGTCTGCCGTCATCACGCCGCCGCCGTCGTGACCGAAGACGAAGGCGAGGCGCGCTCGCTTCGATGCCCGTACCACGGTTGGACGTACACGCTCGAAGGCGAGTTGAAGGGGACGCCGGACTTCGCGGGCGTGTGCGGGTTTGAGCGCGCGTCGAACGGACTCGTGGCGGTCGAGTGCGGCGTGTGGGAAGATTGGGTCTTCGTGAAATTGGAGCGCGGCGGCCCGACGCTCGAAGAGTTTCTGAGCGCCGGGTTAATCGAACAGACCGGCACGCTCAACCTTCGCGGCCTGCGTTGGATGGAGCGGCGGTGCTACTCGTTCGACTGCAACTGGAAGGTCTTTGTGGACAACTACCTCGACGGCGGATACCACGTGCCCTATCTTCACAAGGGACTCGACAGCGTGCTCGACTACGGCAACTACACTATCGAGAACGGCGCGCGCTTCTGTTTGCAATCAAGTCCGGTCGTGAGCGCGGGCGCGGAAGACGAGACGGGCGCTGTCCGCGTGGGCGAGCGCGCTTTCTATTACTGGGTCTATCCGAACTTCATGTTCAACTGGTACGAGGGCGTGCTCGACACGAACTTAGTCCTTCCGCGCGGGGTTGATAAGACGGAGGTCGTCTTCGACTTCTATTTCGCGGACGTGTCCGAAGCCGCGCGCGAGCGAAACCTTGCGAGCATCAACGTCGGACAGAGGATTCAGGACGAGGACGTTTCAATCTGCAAGTCAGTCCAGCGCGGACTCTCTTCGCGCGCATACAGTGCGGGCCGCCTCTCCGTCCGCAGAGAAGCCGGTGAACATCTCTTCCAAAGACTTCTTTACGCCGACCTCAAAACCGGACTCTGAGAAGATTAAGAGGCAGGTGCGGACGGCAGCATGCAGTAAAGAGACGGTCGGGTAGCTCACGTCGAGGGTCGCGAGTTACAAAGCAGGAAGGCAGCCGAGATTCAAGTGTCTCGGCTGCCTTCCTGCTTGTGCCTGCTGTTTTTCGTTTGTCTCCGTCGTCAGACATTCGCCGTGTCGTCCGTGCCGCGCGGTGCGCCGATTGACGCGCCCACGATGCCCATGATGAGGCCGACGAAGATGACGATGAGGCCGTAGAGAGCGCGCTTGTGACGGTCTGCCGCCGCGTCCGTCGCCGCCTGCATGAGCGCCTTCGGGCCGAGGTCGTGCGGGATGGTGAAGAGTCCGATGGCGACGAGAAGGAAGCCGAGCGCGGCGACTTTCAGCGTCGTCGGTGTGAGCTTCGGGCGACCGAGTTTCGCGCCGACGGCGCTGCGCGTGTAGCCGTAAGAAAGATAGATCGAGAAGCCGAGCATCAGCCACCCGACGAAGCGCCACCAAGAAGCGGGCGGCAGATAAAACATCAGGAAGAAGCACGACGCGACGCCGAGTATCGGGAGTAGCCACGGCCCCAAAGGCACTCGGAACGGTCGCCTGCGGTCGGGGTCTTTGTAACGCAGCACGATGATACCGGCGCAGACGAGTATGAAGGCGAACAGCGTCCCTATGTTCGTCAGGTCGATCACCTCGTCAATGCTCGCGAAGGCTGCGAAGACGCCGACGAAGACGCCCGTCAGAATCGTCGTTACGTGCGGCGTCTTGAAGCGCGGGTGGACGCTCGCGAACTTCGAGGGCAGCAATCCGTCGCGCGCCATCGAGAAGAAGATGCGCGGCTGTCCGAGTTGGAAGACCAGAAGGACTGCCGTGTGCGCGATGACCGAGCCGAAGGCAACTATCGTCGAGGGCCAGATCGTTCCGGCGGGCGCGACGCGGTCGAGCGCCATCGTCAGAGGCTCGGCCTGCTCGGTCGTCAGCTTCGTCACAAGCTCGCTGTAAGGTATCAGCCCCGCGAAGACCGCGCCGACGACGACGTAGAGAATCGTGCAGATGATGAGCGACGCGATGATGCCAATCGGCAGATCGCGCGCGGGATTCTTGCACTCTTCCGCCACGGTCGAGACGGCGTCGAAGCCGATGTAGGCGAAGAAGACGAGCGCCGCGCCCGTGAACGTCCCGGCCCAGCCGTTGGGCTGGAACGGATGCCAGTTCGAGGTCATCTCCTTCGGCGAGACGTAGTAGAGCGAGATGCCGATGAAGAACAACAACACGACGATCTTGATTAAGACCATCACGGCGTTGAACCCGGCGGACTCCCTTATGCCCCACACCAGAACGATTGTGATGAGCGCGACGATGCCGAGCGCGAGCAGGTTGAAGATTATGGGATAGCCGAACAGGTGCGGCGCTCCTTGGAACTGCTCGGCGAAGCCAGCGGGGTTCGCGGCCCGAAGGCTCATCGCCGTGCGATAGTCGGTCGAAAGCCACGCCGGTATGTCAACGCCGAGATTGTGCATCAGCGTTCGGAAATAGTTGGCCCAGCTTATCGCGACGGCGATGTTGCCGACGGCGTACTCGATTATCAAGTCCCAGCCGATGATCCACGCGACAAGCTCGCCGAGCGTCGAATAGGAGTACGTGTAGGCCGAGCCTGATATTGGAACCATCGAGGCGAACTCCGCGTAGCAGAGCGCCGTGAAGCCGCAGACGATTGCCGTGATGACGAACGAGACCATCAGCGAAGGGCCCGCGCCGGGGCGTTGCGCGTCGCCCGCGGCGGCGGTGCCGACGGTGGCGAAGATGCCTGCGCCGATGATCGCGCCGATGCCGAGGAGCGTTATGTTGAACGCGCCGAGCGTGCGCTTTAAGGAGAACTGCGGGCCGCCCGCGGCTGCGAGTATGTCGTCGAGATTTTTGGTGCGAAAGAGTCCTCGAAGCAAAGTCCTGCCTCCGCTCGCTTGAGATTTCGGAATTGCGCTTGTGTTTATGTCGCCGCACTGGTGGCGGCGAGCGTGCGCGGAGTTTTACACAGCAGCGCGCGGCAAGTAAAGAAGAAAGGAAAAAAGCTGAGGACTTAAAATCGCGCCGTTTGCCGAGTCCCGACGGGCCGGCAAACGGCGGCCTATCACTTCTGAGTGTTGGTGTTGGCGGCGCTGCCTTCCATCGGCAGGCCCTGACTCTTCCATGCGTTCATGCCGCCGAGAAGCGCGGCGGCGTTCTCCATCCCCTTCGACTTGAGCGTGAGCACCGCACCGGCGCTCGTGTGTTCGTTCGGTCAAGTGCAGTAGAAGACGATGGTCTTGTCTTTGGGAAGCTCGCCCGCGCGGTCTGCGACTTCACCCGAAGGCATCGAGAGCGCGCCCTTGATGTGCTCGGCGTCGTAGGCCGACTTGGCGCGCGTGTCATAGACGACCGCTTTGCCTTCATCCAGCATCTTCTTCAACTCGTCCACGGTCACGCGGCGCGCGTCGTTCGGGTTGGTGGTCTGCGCGGCGGCGACCATCGGGGCGCTTGCGTTTCCGTTCACGTTGCCAGCCGTGTCCGTCGCCTTGCACGCGGCGAACAGCGTCGTCGTCGCCGTCGCCGCGGCGACGGCCGTCAGTAAAAGTCTTTTCCTCATCTTCAAATCTCCGAAAATTTTTGCCTGCCGGGTCAGGGATTTCGTGCGCGCATAGCATCGCACAAAACACGGCCCGCGCGGAAGCGTTTGAGCGCACGGTCGGGCGCGAGCGCCTCGAAAAAAGAGGACGGGGTTCGCACACGCCACGCAGGTTCGTGCGAAAGCTTCGCGTCTCTGCGCCGGGAAGGCTTTCTGAAATGGCGCGGAGTGTGTTATAGAAGCCGAAATTTCTAGTTTCAAGCAGAGGGTCGGGGCGCTCGCGCGGGATTGTTTACGATGAGAGACGCGACACGGGGAAGACTACATCCGAAAATCGGGCGGAGGGCGCGCGCCGCAGCCGCGCTCCTCGCGCTCGCGCTTCTACTTTTGGGCGCATGCCTGCCGAAGTCGCCGACCGGCGGGGGCCGCGGCGGCGGGCGGCAGATAACGCTCTACGGCTTCTCTGTGATGAAAGAGGCGATGGACAAGTCGATCATCCCCGGCTTCACAGCGAAGTGGAAGCAGGAGCACGGCGAGGATGTGAAGTTCACGACCAGCTACGCAGGCTCCGAGACGATAACGAACCAGATTCTTCAGGGCGTCGGAGCGCAGGTCGGCCTCTTCTCGATAGAGCGCGACGTTGAGAGACTCTCAAAAGCGGGCTTCGTCACGTCGAACTGGAAGTCTCTGCCCTTCGGCGGCATCGTCAACAAGACGCCCTTCATCATCCTCGTCCGTAAAGGAAACCCGAAAGGCATACGCGACTTCGCAGACCTCGCAAAGCCCGGCGTCAGGCTCATACATCCAGACCCGGACGGCTCGGGCGGCGCGCAGTGGTCAATACTCGCCATCTACGGTTCGGAGTTGAAGAAGTCGCAGACCGAGACGGGCGGCGTGGATCAGGCGCGCGCGCTCGGACTTTTGAAATCCGTCTGGCGAAACGTCTTCTCAACGCCGGATTCGGCGCGCGCCGCGCGCACGACTTTCGAGACGGGTTACGGCGACGCGCTCGTCACATACGAACTCGAAGGCTTGCAGATGAAGCAGTCGGGCGGCGCGGTCGAGATCGTCGTCCCGCGCGCGACCATCTTCAGCGAACACCCGGCGGTCGTCATTGATAAAAACGTCACGGCTGACGACCGGCCCCTTGTCGATGCCTTCATGCAGTATCTTTGGAGCGACGAGGCGCAACAGGCGTTCGTCAAGTACAACTTCCGCTCCGTCACGCACGACGAGTTCAACGACGCGAACCCCTCGTTCGCGCACATCGAACAGCCCTTCACCGTCGGCGAACTCTTCGGCGGCTGGGATCGAGCCTACCCGGAAATCATCGAAGGCATTTGGCGGAATCAGGTAAAAAAGAAGTGATGAGTGATGAGTGATGAGTGATGAGTGATAAGAAAGGTGGTGGAAGATGCGACCTCACGAGAAGTTGGAAGTGTGGAGGGTCAGTTGATTTCGTGACCGATATCACTTTTTGAACTTATGAGTTCAGCGATTACAACGATGAGACACGTGCGCGGCTTCGACGTTGTCAAGCCGTTCAGCCTCGGCATGGTCATTCTGTTGATGCTGCCGCTGGTGCTTTTGCCGCTCGCGTCCATTTTCATCTTCGGGACGAGGAACGGGCTTGGCAACTTCTGGGCGGCGCTGACCGCGCCTGAAGCGGTCTTCGCGCTGAAGCTCTCGGTCGTGACGAGTTTCTACGCGACACTCTTCAACGTTCTCTTCGGGCTGCTCGCGGCCTACGTGCTCTCGCGCTATATGTTCTTCGGGCGGACGGCGCTCATAGTCGTCATCTCGCTTCCGACGGCGATACCGACGGCGGTCGCGGGCTTCGCGCTGCTTCTTTTGTGGGGGCCGCAGGGAATGTTGGGGCCGCTTCTGCCGCGCGACTTCCAGATAATGTTCACGCCCTACGCGATCATCATCGCGAACATCTTCGTCACCTTCCCGCTGGCCTTCGGCGTGTTGATGTCTGTGTTCGAGACGATGGATCGTTCGCTCGAAGAGGCTTCGGCCACAATCGGCGCGACGCGCTGGCAGACCTTCTGGCACGTGACGCTTCCCAGTTTGCGCGGAGCGATTGCGACGGGCGCGCTTTTGACTTTCGCGCGCGCCATCGGCGAGTTCGGCTCGACGATTCTCGTGTCGGGAAATCTTGCGGGCAGCACGCAGACCGCGCCGCTCTACATCTTCTCGAAGTTCAACGAAGGGCAGGTCGAGGCCGCGAACGCCGTCGCAATCG
The DNA here is from genome assembly GCA_035474235.1 of Pyrinomonadaceae bacterium. Lineage (GTDB taxonomy): Bacteria > Acidobacteriota > Blastocatellia > Pyrinomonadales > Pyrinomonadaceae > QHXN01. Next base: position 8,996 of record DATINM010000103.1, on the reverse strand, counting down.
TCCTCGCGCTCTTCTCCTTCGTCATCTTCTTCACGCTCTTCTTCGCGCGCGACTGGCTCGAAGGCAAGTGAGGCTTGCGCCCGGAATGATGCCGAAACAGTCCACGAGCAACGCCGACGAGGCGCGCGGCACAAACGCCGGCGCCGAGGGCGAGACGCACGCCGGGACGACCGCGGTCGAGATCGCCGCGAGCGTGCGCGGCGTGAGCAAGAGTTTCAAGAAGACGCGCGTGCTCGAAGACGTGAGCTTCGACGTGGCCGCGGGCGAGGCTCTGGTACTGCTCGGCGCTTCCGGGTCGGGGAAGACGACGATACTTCGCATCATCGCGGGATTGGAGCAGCCCGATTCGGGAAGCGTCATCCTTCACGACAAGGACGTGACAGACCTTCCGGCGCGCGAGCGCGGAGTCGGCGTCATCTTCCAGTCGTATGCTCTGTTCCCGCGCATGACCGTCGAGAAGAACATCGGCTACGGGCTTCGCATACGCGGCGCGCGCCGCCGCGAGGTCAAAGAGAAGGTCGCGCGCCTGCTCGAACTCGTGCACCTCGAAGACCACCGCAAGAAGTACCCGCACCAGTTGTCGGGCGGGCAGCAGCAGAGAGTCGCGATTGCGCGCACGCTCGCATACGAGCCGCAAGTCCTTCTCTTCGACGAGCCGTTCGGCGCGCTCGACGCGCAGACTCGCGTGCGCCTGCGCCGCGAGATTCGAGGGCTTCTGCGCAAGGTCAACGTCTCTGCAATCTTCATCACACACGATCAGGAAGAGGCGCTCGAACTCGGCGACCGCATCGCCGTGCTTCACGCCGGACATTTGGAACAGGTGGGCACGCCCGAAGAGGTTTACAACAGGCCGGAGACTGAGTACGTGGCGACGTTTCTCGGCGCTGCCAACCTGATGCTCGGCGTCATGTCGGGCGGTCGCGTCGAGTTGGGCACGGCCACAATCGAGGCGAGCGAGCAGGCCGCGCGCTTCCGCGAGGGGCAGTCGGTCAAACTCGTCTTCCGCCCCGAAGACGTTTGCGTGAGCCTCGACGGCACGCTGCCCTTGGGCTGCCGGCGGCTGACGAACGGCGTCATCGAAGAGAAGCACTTCGTCGGTGCGTATGAACGTTTGACCGTCCGCCTCGACCTCGTCGCGCGCCAGCCGACCGAGGGCGAGCCGCCGCTCTACGACGTAACCATCAACACTCCTGAGAAGAGTCTCGGCGTCCCGATCTTCGTCACGCGACCGAAGACGGAGGCGAGCGCGTCTGTGCTCAAGGTCGGCGACCGCATCGCCGTCGGCCTCGCGGCCTTCCGCGTCCTCCCGAACTTCGTGCTCGCCTCGGAACGCGCCAGCCGGATGCTCGACGTACACAGAACCGACATATGAAAAGTGATAGAGTCAAAGGCAGTTCGCCTTTGACTCATCGCTCGTCACTTCACCAGATTCTTCTTTGAAGTGCCGCGAAGCGCGAGACGATCTCGTCCCGCGCCGAGTGCGTGCCGTCTTCGACGGCGAGCCGACCGCCGACCGAGACTTCGCGCACCGCCGCACGCGAGAGCGAGAAGACGATTGCGGGCAGAAGGTCGTCGGCGCACGCACCCGCGATTGAAGGGTCGTTCAAATCAACGGTGAAAAAATCCGCCGCCCGACCGTGCGCGAACTCGCCGCACGGAGCGCCGAGCGAGCGAGCGCCCGCGAGACTCGCGCACTCGAAGAGTCGCGCGGCGAGCGCCGACATTCGACCTTCGTCCGCGCGCACGGCTTCGATGCTTTCGTCAGGCGCGAGGACGTTGCGGCGGAGCGAGCGCAGGCGCAGGTTATATTCGAGTTGGCGCGCGTCTTCGAGCAGGTCGATCTGTGCGTGGCTGTCCGTGCCGAGAGCTACGGCGACGCCCGCGTCGAAGTACAGTCTCGCGGGCACGATGCCGTCGCCAAGGTTTCGCTCGGTCGTCGGGCATGCGCAGACGCTCGCGGCAGCGTCGCGAAGCATCCAGACCTCTTCCGGCGCGACGTGAATCGCGTGGACGCCCGTGAAGCGCGGGCCGAGAACGCCCGCGTCGTCGAGTAGAGCGAGCGGCGTCCGCCCCGTCTCGGCGACGCACGACTCGACCTCGGCGGGCTGCTCCGCAACGTGCATGTGCACGGGCATCCCGCGCTCGCCGGCGAAGCCGTTTACACGTTTGATGTAGTCAAGCGGAACTGCGCGGACGCTGTGCGGCGCGACGCCGACCCACGCGCGCGCCAGACTGCGACCTCCGCCCGTTCGTTTGCTCAAGCCTTCCGCGTCGCCGACGGCTTCCTCGCTTCCGGCGATTGCTTCATCTCTTGCGAAGCCTTCGCCGCCTGCGTCCTCTTCTTTAGCGATGTCGCTCGCGAGCGCTTCGGTGTTGTGGACGAAGATGTCAGCGTCGGGTTCGATGAAGCGAAGTTGGCGCTCGTCCGCCGCCGCGCCAAAGCCCGCGCGTGCATAGGCTACGCGCAGAAGCGCGATCCTCAGCCCCGTGTCACGCGCGGCGCGGACGACCTCTTTCGCGAGCAGGTTCGGGTCGTCATACTCGTCGCCCGCGGGCGTCCGGTGCAGATAGTGAAACTCGCCGACCGAAGTTATGCCGCCCAAAATCATTTCGAGAAACGCCATGCGCGAGGCGTCGTAAATGTCTTCGGGCGTGAGTCGCGCCGCAGCACCGTACATCATCTCGCGCCAAGTCCAGAAAGAATCCTGTGTGTGCGCGCTGCGGTATTCGGTGCGACCGCGTATGACGCGTTGAAAGGCGTGCGAGTGCGCGTTGACCATGCCGGGCAGCATCGCGCGACCGCGCAGTCGAACGATTCGTATTCGACCGGCACGAGAGCCGGACGAATTCTCGACATCGCGCCGCAACTCTTCGTCGCTTCCGTCCGGTCGTTCGAGCCGGGGCGCTTCCACGACTCGCCCCGTGCCGTCGCAGACGAGCGCGCGCCCGCGCTCGAAGCGCCCGTTCAGATAGAGCAGGTCGGGGACGAACGCTTTCACGTCAGAGTCTTGCATCGTGAAGAATTAATGGAATCAGACCGCGGCCTCGAAGGCTCGCGTTCGGTCAGGGCTTTCGCGCCGGTTGGCCGCCGTCCGGCAGCGCCTTCTGCTTTTCGATCCACTCGTCAACGTTTCTTTCGAGAACGTCGAGCGGGACTGCGCCGGAGCCGAGCACAACGTCGTGAAACTCGCGCACGTCGAAGCGGTCGCCGAGGCGTTCGTGCGCGCGCGCTCGTAGCTCTCTGATCTTGAGTTGGCCGATCTTGTACGCAAGCGCCTGTCCCGGATCGGTGATGTAACGGTCAATCTCGTTCGTCACGTCCAACTCGGTCTTGGCGGCGTTGTCCATGAAGTAGTCAATCGCCTTTTGCCTGTCCCACTTGTAGAAGTGCATCCCTGTATCGACGACGAGGCGGACGGCTCGCCACATCTCGTAGGTCAACTGCCCGAACTTCGAGTATGGGTCGTCGTAGAGTCCCATATCTTCGCCGAGAGACTCGGCGTAGAGTCCCCAGCCTTCGACGAAGGCCGTGTAGTTGTTGCCGTAGCGGCGGAACTTCGGTATCTCGCCGAGTTCCATCGCGCGCGCGATCTGCAAGTGGTGGCCGGGCACCGACTCGTGGAGCGAGAGAGCCATCATCTCCCACTTCGGTCTAGTCTCAGGCTTGTAGAGGTTGACGTAGTAGTAGCCGGGGCGCGAGCCGTCGGCTGCGCCCTGCTGGTAGTAGGCCGTCGTCGTGTCGGGCGCGACCGCGTCGGGTATGGGCGTGACGCCGTAGGGCTGTCGCGGCAGCGTCTTGAAGACTTTGACGAGGTTCGGGTCAATGCGCTTGGCCGTCGCGCGGTAGGCTTCGAGCAAATCTTCGGGCCGCTTGTAATAAAACTGCTCGTCGGTTCGCAGCTTTCGGAAGAACTCTTTGAGCGTCCCTTGGAATCCAACCTGCTCCATGACCTTCTGCATCTCGGCGCGTATGCGCGCGACCTCGCTCAGACCTTTTTCGTGAATCTGTTCGGGCGTCATCTCCGTGGTTGTGTAGCGGCGCGCGAGGAAGGCATAGGCCCCCGCGCCGTTCGGCCATTGCCAGATGCCTACACGGTCGAACGACGCGGGCAGATACTCTTTCGTAAAGTAGTCTTTCAACTTCCGGTAGGAAGGGACGACGCTCTGCTCGATAGCTTCGCGCGCCGATTGCGCGAGCCGCTCGCGTTCGGCTGGCGGGATGTCGCTCGGAAACTCTTTGAAGGGTTTGTAGAAAGTGCTCTCTTCGGGGCGCGGGACTACCTGCTTGTCTATCTGCGCCAGAACGCGCTCTTCGACGATCTTCGGCCAGAGCAACTTCTCGCGCACGCCCTCGCGCATGAGCGCGAGCGTCTGATCCATGTAACGTGGCAGCGCCCTCATGCGCGCGATCCAGTCCTCGTAGTCCTTGACGGTCTGGAAACGTAGAAGCTCGGTCAACTCGTCCGCTGTCTGAATCCCTCCGCGCTGGTTGACGGGCAGCAGGTAAAGCTTGAACTTGTAACCCTCGATCTCTTCGTCGAGGTCGCGCTTGAAGAGGTCATAGTTGAGTTGATCGGCGGCGGAGAGTTGCGCGCGCGGGATTGACTCAAGCCGCTTCGACGCTTCGAGGCTGTGCCCGTGTTGACGCTCGATGTTCTCAAGCCCAACGTCTTCCCAACGGTCGTTGTATCGGCGGTCGCCGAGCGTTGATGCGAACGTAGGGTTCTCGCGCATCGTCCACTCCCACTCGTCGTCGAAGAATTTTCCGAGCGCGCGCGTCGCATTGTTGTCGCCTTCCGTCGTGGCCTCGGCACGGGTCGGTTTCGCGGCGCGGCGCTGTGCTCCGGCGAGCGCAGACTGGAAGAAAAGCGTAAGCGCGAGCAGCGCGGGAAACAGTGTCTTCGCGTGGGAGCGCATCCCGTTCGAGACCTCCGACAGATTTTCTCGTGTGGGCTGGAAAGTCGTTTGACGCGTGGGAGGATACAATACAAAAAGAACAACGGGAAGCCCGGGAGCCGGAAGCCGGAACGGGGAAGCGACCTTCTTGAAGACGCGACTTTCCTTCGGAGCTTCCGGCTCCTGACAGCCTTGCGCAAATATTCAGGCTGAGCGAATAAGCAGTGCATAAATGAATGGTAGAGGTTTATTATGCAACTTCCGCTGAATATTTGTGCAAAGCTGCTCCTGACTTCCTTTTCCGTCCGTCACGCATCTAAAGGATCAAGATGAATGTTTCCGTCAAAGACCTGAAGACTTACACGAGTTTCGCGCGCCGCTTCGCGGGGAAATTCGTCAGCGACCGCGTGCGAGAGTCGCGTGTGCCGATGTCGCCCGCGCCGCACAAACCGCGCCCCGCCGAATGGAGCGACGGGCGTTTGACCGTCGCATGGCTCGGACACGCGACGGTGCTGATAAATTTTTACGGCACGTGGCTTCTGACCGACCCCGCCTTGCGCTCGCGCGTGGGCTTGCGAGTCGGCGCGATGACTTTGGGGCCGCGCCGCCTCGTCCGTCCCGCTCTGACCGTCAGAGAACTTCCAAAGCTCGACGCCGTGCTCGTCTCGCACGCGCACATGGATCACTGCGACATGGGCACGCTCAGACGACTTCCGCGTCGCGCGCGCGTCGTCGCGCAGGAAGGCAACGCAGACCTCTTCCGACGCTTCGCGCGCGTTGACGAGTTGACTTGGGGCGAGTCGGTCGAAGTCTGCGGCGCGCGCGTCGAGGCGGTTGAAGTCAATCACTGGGGCGCTCGGAAGTTGACGGACAGGCACAGGGGCTACGGCGGATTCTTAGTTGAGAAGAACGGGCGCGCGCTCGTCTTCGGCGGCGATACGGCTTACACGAACGCCTTTGCGCGGCTCAAGCGAAGGGGCACGCGCGTCGATCTCGCAATCCTTCCGATAGGCGCATACGACCCTTACATAAACGTCCACGCAAGCCCCGAACACTCATGGCAGATGGCGCGCGAGATGGGCGCGGAGTTCATTCTGCCGATTCACCATTCGACGTTTCGCCTGAGTCGAGAGCCTGCCGGAGAGCCTATAAAAAGAATGCTCGCCGCCGCGGGGCGCGAGCGCAGGCGTGTCGCTATTACTGAAATCGGAGAGACTTGGACGCTGCCGGAATAAACTGAGCGTTAAGCTAAGAAAGATTCCAACATGGATAGACAGGATTGACAGGATAAAAGATTCGGAATTTGAAATTCCTAATCCTGTATATCCTGTCCATCCATGTTAATTATTCCTACCGAAACAGGACGGGGAAGACGGTCACCGACCGACGTTCCACAACTTCACGAACTTGTCCGAGCCGCACGTCAATTGTTTGCTGTCGGGCGAGAAGGCGAGGGAGTTGGGGACGCCGCCGGCCTTTAAATCAAACTTCAACTCACCCGTCCGCGCATCCCAGACTTTAACCTCGCCGTCGGGGCCTGCGCCGCCGCACGCCACGAGGCTGCCGTCGGGACTGAACGCGATTGAAACGACGACGGAACTATGGGCGTAGTCGAGCGAACGTCTCGGCGCTCCGCCGCTCGTGGTGTCCCAGAGTTTGAGCGTGCCGTCGTAGCCGCCCGTCGCGAGCGTCTTCGAGTCGGGCGAGAAGGCGACGGCGGTCGGTTCGTCGTTCGCCTTGATCTCCTGCCTGAGCTTTCCGTCGCGCGCGTCCCAGAGCCACACCCCGCCGTCAACGTGTCCGGTGCCCGCGAGCAGACTTCCGTCGGGCGAGAAGGCGAGCGACTCCATGCTGCTTCTGTTGCCTTCGAGCTTGTGCTTCAACTCGCCCGTCTCCGCGTCCCAGAGTTGAATGACGCTAGACCCGGCGGCGAGCGTCCGCCCGTCCGCCGAGAGCGCGGCGGCGCTCAGAGGACAATACGGCACTTGTATCCTGCGCTTCTCCGCGCCGAGGTGTCCGCCCTGCGTGTCGAAGAGTGCGACGGCGCAATTGTTCGACGCCGAAAGAAAATAGAGCGTGACCGCGAGCACATCTCCGTCCGACGAGAAAGCGATGGGGCGCGTGTCGCTCCCCAATGCGGGCGATGTCTCGCGCAGTTGTCCGGTCTGCGCGTCCCAGAGTCTGACGGTCTGGTCTTCGCCGCCGCTCGCGATGATTTTTCCATCGGGCGAGAAGGCGACCGACTCCACTGCCTTTTCGTGCCCGCGAAGCGTGAGTCCCGCCCCCGCGTCGCCCGCCGCGTTTGCGGTGGCGTTGTTCGTCGTCTCGCTTGTTGCGGGCGTTGCGGGCATCGGCGCGGCGCTCGACGGATGCGCGTCGCCCCGAGTCGCGACGGACGGAGCGCCGCCGCCAGTCGAGGACTTTCGGAAGACCGTGAACAGCACAAGCGCTCCCACGACCGCGAGCACGAGCAGCGCCGCGAGGCCGCCGACGATAAGCGGCGCGCTGCGAGTTTTTTTCTCCTGCGCGGGTGCTGGCGTTTGCGGCGGGCGAGACTGTTGAGGCACGGTCGGCACTGAATCTTGTCCCGCCGTGTGTCGTTCGACGTAAGGCGTCGCCGCTTCGCGCGGGGCCGCGCGCGCAGTCACGTCGGGAGACGCTTCCTGCGTCCAGGCGGCGCGCGACTGCGGCTCGGTCGAAGCGCCCGGCATAACGACGGTCGCCATGCCTTGCCGCGATGAAGTTTCAGGCCGCGGCGTCTTGTCGGCCTCGCGCAACGCGCGTCGCATCGCGGCTGCCGTCGAGAGTCGCTGGTCGCGCCGGAGAGCCATCGCCTGACGAAGCACGGCGGCAACGTCCGAAGAGACCTGCGCGTTCAGTTCGTGGGCCGGTCGAAGCGGGTCAGGCTCGCCGTTGAGAACAGCGTCGGCGCGCGCGAGCGCGTTGGGCGGAGGCGTGCCGGTCATGAGGTGATAGAGCGTCGCTGCGAGCGAATAGAGATCGCTGCGCGCGTCCGTGCCCGCGCCCTGTATCTGTTCGAGCGGGGCGTAGGCGGGCGTGTAGCCGACGACGCTCGCCGCGAGTGGAGTCGTCTGCGTCGTATAGCCTTTTGCGAGTCCGAAGTCGAGAAGGATGATCTGTCCTCGCGCGCCGAGCTTTAAATTCTGCGGCTTGATGTCGCGGTGGATGACGGGCGGCTCCTGCGCGTGAAGATAGTCGAGCGCGTCGAGCAGTTGGTCGGCCCATTCGAGAACCTGTGCTGGCGGGAACAACCCGCCCTCGCGCGCGCGCCGCATCTCTTCAAGGTCGGGGCCCGGCACGAACTGCATGACGAGGAACTGGCCTTCGTTCTCGTTGAAGTGGTCGCTCACGCGCGGCAGCGCCGGGTGCGCGAGACGCGCGAGCAGGCGAGCCTCGCGCTCGAACTGGCGTCGAAACTCCTCGCTGTCGAAAGACGTTTCTTTCAGCGCGACGGTCGCGTCGAGCCTCTCGTCCGTCGCCTCGTAAACCGTCCCCATGCCGCCGCGCGCGAGTTGGCGCACGACGCGGTAGCGGCCTTGCAGGATTGTTCCCGGAGTAATCATGCTCTTTCTGTCGTCGGGGATTAAGTTTTCCGTCTCGGCATCTGAACGTAGGCCGTCATCTTAACTCAACGCACGCCGCGGCGCATACGTGCCGGATGCGCGTTACGTTGCCGTCTGACGGGTGATGTGCCGGAGCCGCCACGGCCTCCCCCATTTCCCGCGACGCAAAACCGCCCGGAGTTTCACTAATCTCCGGGCGGCACGATTTCTGAACTCTTCTATTGACTACTTGCCGGGGGCGAGGAACACGTCCCAGGCCCATCGACCGAGTTGTGCGTCGTGAGTGTCCTTGACCTTCGCACGGTAGCGGAACTTGTTGCCGTACCTGTCTGTGCGCTTCGACTCCTTGTAGTCGAGGTCAATTGATTTCAATCCGAATTCCCGCAGCGTGTGCAACTCTTCGGGCTGCGAGATGCCGTCGTGGTTCGTGTCCTGCCACAGACGCAGAGACGAGAAGATGGCATCCTGTTTGGTTATTAACCCGTCGCTGTTGCCGCCGTTCTCAGGCTTGTCGAA
>DATINM010000102.1:0-3993 GCA_035474235.1 Pyrinomonadaceae bacterium | reverse complement strand
AACCCGAGTCTTGAGTTGAATCATGCTGAAAGCAGTTCAGCATGAAGCAAGTTGTAATAGAGCAGTTTAAGCTTGATAGTGTTCCATAACCCATGCCACGAACGACTAAAGATGCGGTCTATAAAGCGCGCCCACAGTTGAGAGAAGGTCGTCTCGACGCGCTCGCGCAAACTACTGACGAGTGCGCGCCACCGCCCCGATTCCTGTGGCGTAATCAAGAGCAGTTCCGCTTCTTCAGCCAAAGAGCGCGCCAGGGGAGCGCTTCGATAGCCGCCATCACACAGCACGATGCCGCCATCAACTGCTTGAGAAAGTGCTCCTGCTACGTCTCGCTCATTGATGTTGGCCGAAGTCAGCACACCGCACAAGACTTCTCCCCGATGCGTCGTGATGAGGTGCAGTTTGAAGCCGAAGAACCAACCGGTCGTCGATTTCCCAAAATACGCTCCATCTTCTCTCAAAAGACGCACTCTCCCGTGTCGGATTGGTTTGCAGACCGGAATCGGCTTAGCGTCCATCAGAGAGAGCGTCGTGGCGTGGAAGTCGCTGCGGCGTGTGGCTTCGATGAGTTGCCCAACCAGAGAACTCATCAGATGCAGACGACTGAGCCATTGTTTGTAGGAGCACAGGTGCGGAAAGGCCGCTCGCCAGTTGTGACGAATGAGCAAGTAAGCCTGCTTGAGCGTGGCGCATCCAAACGAGCCTTGCAAAAGCGCAATGGTGAGCACCTCGGCATCCGTGAAGGTCGGCTTGCCGTTAGGCGAACGCCGCCACTGTGCGCGTTGTGGATGCGCTTTGAGATAATCATCAATAAAGCAGTAGATTTCGGTCATCTGATGCTCTATGCTGCTCATCGGTCGTCGTCCTTTGTCAGGGGTAGAAGTTGTGTCGCAACTTCATTCTACACACCTGCGAAGTGCTGACGACCTTTCTTTTTCAACTCAAGACTCGGGTTTACTCATTACTCATCACCCATCACTCTTTTATGAAGTCCATCAAACAAGTCAGGTGCGAGGCGAGGCATCTGTACCGACTGTGTCTCGTCAACGGCTCGCTGGACGAGGGGCGCGTCCGGCGCGTTGTGCGGCACATTCTCGATTCAAAACGCCGCGGCTACCTCGCGCTTATTAATCAATTCGAGCGGTTTGTGAAGATCGAGCGGTCGCGCCACTTGGCCGAAGTCGAGAGCGCCGCACCGCTCGCGCCCGGCTTGGAGGCCAGCGTGCGAGAGAGTCTGACCCGACTCTACGGCCCCGGCATGGAGATCTCATTCGCTTTGAACCCTTCGCTCATCGGCGGGATGCGCGTGCGCGTCGGCAGCGACGTGTATGACGGAAGCGTCAGGGCGGGGCTGGCCGCTTTGGAGAGGCGCTTTGGACTCGACGGCGCTAACACAAATGGCTCGGACGCGCGGCCCCCGACGTGAACGGTCTCGACGGACGGCGGTTTTGAGGAGGAGTTGAATGGCTAACCTGTTGATGGAGATCGAGGCCGAGATTGCCGGCGCGAAGGCGTCGGCGGCGAAGCAGAACACGGGCGTCATACGCGAGATCGGCGACGGCGTCGCGCGCATCGAGGGGCTGACCGACGCGATGCTCAACGAGATGATTGACCTTGGCCGCGGCGTCACCGGCCTCGCCATGAACCTCGACGAGACGGAGGTCGGCGTCGTCATACTCGGCGACTACACGCTGCTCGAAGAGGGGAACGAAGTGCGCTCGACCGGCAAGCTCCTTCAAGTGCCCGTCGGCAAGGGACTGCTGGGGCGCGTGCTCAACACGCTGGGCGAGCCTCTGGACGGCAAGGGAACAGTCTGAAGCGAGACTGCTTACCCGGTCGAGAAACTCGCCCCCGGCATCATCAAGCGCAGCCCCGTCAGACAGCCGATGCAGACCGGCATCATGGCCGTTGACGCGATGATTCCAATCGGGCGCGGCCAGCGCGAACTCATCATCGGCGACCGCTCCACGGGGAAGACGACCATCTGCGTTGACACCATCATCAATCAGGCACGGCTCAACAGCGCGGCGGAGGCCGCGGGCGACAAAGACTTCCGACCGCTCTACTGCATCTACGTCGCCATCGGTCAGAAGCAGTCGAGCATCGCCCGTCTTATCACCGTGCTCGAAGAGGCCGGCGCGATGCCCTACACGGTCATCGTCGCCGCGCCCGCGTCCGACTCTGCCACGAACCAGTACCTCGCGCCGTTCGCGGGCGCGGCGATGGGCGAGCGGTTCATGGACAGCGGGATGGACGCGCTGATTATTTTCGACGACTTATCCAAGCACGCGGTGGCCTACCGGCAGGTCAGTCTCGTGTTGAAACGTCCCTCGGGCCGGGAAGCTTATCCGGGTGACGTTTTCTATCTTCACAGCCGCCTGCTGGAGCGCGCCGCGCGCGTCGGCGAGGAGTACGGCGGCGGCTCGCTCACGGCCCTCCCCATCATCGAGACGCAGGCCGGCGACGTGTCGGCTTACATCCCTACGAACGTCATCTCGATCACCGACGGGCAGATATATCTTGAGACTGACCTGTTCTATCAGGGCGTGCGCCCCGCGATCTCCGTCGGCCTGTCTGTCTCGCGCGTCGGCTCTGCGGCACAACTCAAGGCAATGAAGCAGGTCGCGGGACAACTCAAGGGAGACCTCGCGCAGTTTCGTGAACTCGCGGCCTTCGCGCAGTTCGGCTCTGAGCTTGACGCGAAGACGCAGGCGCAGATTGACCGCGGCAAGCGCATCGTCGAGGTCTTCAAGCAGCCGCAGTACAGCCCCGCCCCCGTCGAGGTTCAAGTGGCCGTGCTCTGGTCGGTTCAGAAGGGCTACGTGGACGACGTGCCCGTCGAGCGGGTCAAGGAGTTTCAGACGAGGCTGACGGAGTTCCTCTCCTTGCGCAAGGCCGGGCTGCTCCAAAGGATCGCACGCGAGAAGGCGATTGACGACGCGCTTGCCGCCGAGTTGCAAAAGGCCGCCGGCGAATTCAAAGAGACGTGGAGATAAAAGTCGCCGCGATACGTCGGCTCGGTTGAGAGTTCTTCGTTCTCATGACATTCGAGTATGGCCGGTTCTCGTGACATACGCAGGCGCATACGCTCGGTCGGGAGCACGGCGCAGATAACGAAGGCGATGCAGCGCGCAGTTCGTCGCCGCCACGCGGAGGCAACTCGTCGCAGAGTTCGCCTACGGCGACGAGCCTCGATTCCACGAGGCGCGGGCCCTCGCCGCGTTCGCGCGCGACCTCTTCCTCAAGAAAGAGGTTGACGAAGTCCGCATCCTCGCCACGCGCTTCGTCAACACGCTTCGGCGGCGCGGGCGTCGGGAAGACCGTGATTATCATGGAGCTTATCAACAACATCGCCAAGTTCCACGGCGGCGTCTCGGTCTTCGCGGGCGTCGGCGAGCGCACGCGCGAGGGCAACGACCTCTACAACGAGATGTCAGAGGCGGGCGTCATTAACCAGAAAGATTTGAAGTCTTCAAAGATCGCACTCGTCTATGGACAGATGAACGAGCCGCCGGGCGCGCGCCTGCGCGTGGCACTGTCGGGGCTTGCCATCACAGAGTACTTCCGCGACGAGAAGAATCAGGACGTGCTCCTCTTCATCGACAACATCTTCCGCTTCTCGCAGGCCGGCTCCGAAGTCTCTTCCCTTCTCGGACGCACCGCCAGCGCCGTCGGCTACCAGCCGACGCTCGCTGCCGAAATGGGCGCGTTGCAGGAGCGCATCACTTCGACGAAGAAAGGTTCGATCACTTCGTTCCAGGCGGTCTATGTGCCCGCTGACGACCTGACCGACCCCGCGCCCGCGACGACGTTTGCGCACCTCGACGCGACCATCGTGCTTGATCGCGCGATTGCGGAACTCGGCATCTACCCGGCGGTTGACCCGCTGGCCTCGACCTCGCGCGCGCTCGCGCCCGAAATTGTGGGCCGAGAGCACTACGAGGTTGCCCGCCGCGTGCAGGCGGTGCTTCAGCGCTACAAAGACCTACAGGA
>DATINM010000101.1:0-158897 GCA_035474235.1 Pyrinomonadaceae bacterium | reverse complement strand
CAAGTCTCCGTCTATGGCAAGACATGAACCACAACGGCATCTCCGAGCCGGGAGAACTGCACACGCTGCCGGAACTCGGCCTGAAATCAATTGACCTCGATTACAAGGAGTCGAGGCGCACAGACCAGTACGGCAATCAGTTCCGCTACCGCGCGAAAGTCAAAGACGTGCACGGCGCGCAACTAGGTCGATGGGCTTGGGACGTGTTCTTACTCAACGCTGGAAATTAACGAAGGAAAAAGGCGGACGAAAAAGTGCGCGACCCTCTTCGGTATTGAAGAAGGTCGCGCTTCTTTTTGTTGCTTCTTTTACCTTCCGCCCTTTTTACTTTGCATCAACCTCCGGCCTCACTCTCTGACGAAGATGACCGCCTGCTCATCCTCGAACACGTTGCGCCAGCCCGCATCCCGTCTCAGAAGGCTCGCGAGCGGAACGTCCGGCTTGACGACGACCGTTCGCACGCGCTCGCGCTCCAAAGGCACGCGCCAGCCCGCGCGCCCTTCGTGCGTCTTCAGAAACTCTTCGAGGTACGCGTCGCCGTACACGTCCGCGCGCCCGTCAATGTAAACGCGATAGTCCGGGTACAGATTCCAGATCATGTAGCCGCCCCAGCCGTATTCGTTGAAGATGGGCTGCGGCAAGTTTCGCCCGCGCATGAACTCGACCGCGGCGACGGGGAAATTCTGCTTCTCGTCCTCGGTCCGTTCCGCCGCCACGCGCTCGACCCTCGCGAAGCAGATCGAGAGCGGTATGGCGACGAGAAGCACGACGTTGATCGCCGCCTTCAAAGCGGCTTGCCCGCCTGCTTCGACCTTCTCCGGCTTCGTGAAGCGTGCGCCCCAACTCTGCCGCGTGAGCCAGCCCCACGCGTGCTCGGCCAGCAAAGGCATCGCGACGAGCACGAAGAACGGCACGTTGCGCCCCGAACGGAGCGCCATGTATCCGGTCGCGACGAGCATCAGGAGTTTTCCCGGTCGCACGCGCGCACGCGAAAGCGCCATCGCCGCGAACGTCGCGAAGATTAAAACGGCGAGCGGCTGAAACATCATCTCGTGGAAGTCGGGCGAGAACCACTCGTTGATGTACTTCATCATCGCGCGCGAGGTCAGCGTCTCGAAAGGGTAGAGGTAGAGCCGCACGCCAGCGGGGTTCAGCGACACCGAGAGCACGCACGCGGCGAAGACGAGGACGAGCATTCGCGCGCGTCGCCAAAACGACTTCAACTTCGAGACGAGCGATTGGTCTGCCTCTTCCGAAAGCAGAGAGTCGAGGAAGACTCCTGCAATCGTCAGCGCGACGAGGGCGAGGCCCATCGCGAACCCCGCGTGCATATTCGCCCAGAGCGCCGTGAGCGGCACGAGCCACCACGCGCGGCGTCGTTTGTCGTCGCCCGCGTAGTCGTCGAGCACGAAGAGGAAGACGCTCGCGAAGAGGAACGTGAACATCTGCGGCCTCACGCCCCACGTCGGCGACGCGGCGAGCGCGCCGAGCAGAAGCGCCACTCCGGCGACGTAAACGTGAACGCCGCGCGCCGCGCATCTTCTGTACGCGAAGCCCATCGCAGCCGAGATGACGAGCGAGAAGCAGACGACGAGTCCGGCGTATCCGAACGCGACGTGAACCGCGTACATCAGGACTTCCGACAGCCACTCGTGCGCGACCCACTCGCGACCGGCGAACGTCGATGAGAAGATGTCTGTGTGTGGAATGCCGCGCGTCTCGAATATGAATCGGCCCGTCCGAAGGTGCCACCAGAAATCCGGGTCTGTCACGGGACGCACGGCGAGCACGAAGACGAGGGCCATCAGAACGAAGACCAGAAGCCTTCGCACCGACAGTCGAACTTCATACGACACGGCACTGCTTTCGACGAGAGCGCCGCCCGCCTGCGTCTCGATGTTCGTCGAATACTCCCTCACGACGCGATCCTTTCTTTCGTCTGCATCGAACCATGTCTATCGAATTCTTCAACGCCGCGCCTCCTGCGCCGTAGTCCCGCGCCGGTGTAAACGCACAAGGACAAAAGCGAGACGCCCGACGCCAAAAGCCCCGCCACGTCCGCAGGGCCGCGCGCGAAGACGAGATGCGCGGGCTGCTTCAAAAACGTGAGCATGAAGAATGGAGTCGCCGCGTAAATTCGATTACCCTCGCGAGCGCGCCAGTCCGGCGAGTAGGTCGTCGAGACGAGGACGGGCAGGTCTTCCGCGGCGCGAGTCTCGTCGGGCTTCAACTCGCCGGGCGTCAGGCTGATTTCGTTCCGCCCGAACTGAACGCCGACCGAAGAGTCTTTCGCGCCGGACGCGACCTCTTCGCTCTCAAGCGCCGCGCGCACGCCGCGCCACACGCGGCGGACGGAGTTTTCGTCGAAATGACGCGACGGCTGGAAACTCCCGACGCGCTCGCCCGGCGGCTCGTTCGGCGTGCGCGAGACGACGTGCGCGTGCGGGAACTCGGAGAGATTTGAAGCGATGCGCCGGAAGAGCGGCGCGTCGCTCTCAAGCAGCACGAGCGCGCGGCGCGCGGCGAACTCGCGGAGCAGCGAGTATGCGCGCGACTCTTCGTCGCAGTCGTATGTGTCAACGACGAGCGCGCCGAATTCTTCGAGGTCTGTGAGACGGTCAATCTTTCGTTCCGGCGCGCGCGCGAGCATCACGTCGAACCAGCCGTCGTTGAATTGTTCTTCCGCGAGGCGCGTGAAGTCGTACTCGTTCTCGCGCCGCTCTTTGACCGAGAAGTCGGAGACGACGAGCGCGGGCCGGAATTGAAGCACACGCGCGCGCGGCACTGTCTCGCCGTTCAACTCGAAGACGCTCCAACGGTCGAGGTCGTAACGGGCCGCGACCGCCGGCTCGCGCGCGAGTCTCTCTTTCGTCGCGTCGGTCTCGGCCAGAACGTAGCGGACTCCGAGCCAGCGCGCGCGTTCGAGTTGGCGCGCGAGCGACTGCGCCGCGAAGTCCTCGTCGTCGGCGAGCACGGAGCTTATGCCGAAGCTGTCGCTGCCCGTCGAGATCGCGTTCGCGAGCGCGTTGAAGAAGAGAGAGTTCGGTGAAGCTTCGCGATACACGACGCCGAGCGTCTCGTTGCCCTGCGCGCCGAGGTACGCGTTGAGCGCGGGCGAGTCGGCGTGCAGAGGATTCGCGTTCACGTCGAGCACTTCGACGAGATAGCGCCCGTCCCTGTGCCCGCGCGCGAATCGAAGCACCGACTCGATTCGCGCGTTCTCTTCCTTCGTGTAAAAAGCCATCCCGCCCGTCGGCTGCGTCGCCTGAAAAATTCCGAACGCGAAGAGCGCCGCGAAGACGACGGCGACGTGGCGCGCGAGCCGCGCTGCCGTCTTCGGCCTCTTGATTTCGATCTTGAAGAAGTCGAGCGCGGCGGATAGTGCGACGCCGACCGGCACGGCGAGCAGTAGATTCAAGGTCGAGAGGAATCTGAAGGCTTGCAACGGAAACCACGGCGGCGCAATCGTCGAGGCGGACACAACTCCCGCCGCGAGCGCGAACAGAGCGAGCACGTATGCGCGCGCGTTCGTGCGTGACCTTCTTATCCACAACACGACGCCGAAGGCAGCGACCGCGTACCACGCGCAAAGGAGCGGCGAGACGAGATTGCCGAGCGGGACGACGAGCGGACGCGTTACGAAGTATTCGTATGTGCCGAAGACGGGCACGAGCCAGAAGAGGCAAAGCGAGAGTGCGACGAGCGGCGTCGCGAGGTGGAAGACGAGCGCGCGTTTCGACTCGGCGCGCGTCCGAGCGTCTTTCGCGGCGCAAAGGTTTATTAAGTCGAAGGCGAGCGTCGAGGCCGCGAGCAACGCGGCTGTGAACGCGTTGAAGAAGTTTGCGAGGACGGTCAGCGCGAGAAGGACGGCGCTCGCCGCGGCGCGCGAGCGGCTGCGCTGCGCGGACGTGTACGCGGCGAACCACGCGAGAAGGAGTACGAAGCCGAGCGGCTGCGTGTAGAAGCCTGCGACGAAGGTGCTCGCGTAGTCGAGTCCGCACGTCGAAGTCTGCACGCTCATGTCCGCCAACAGAAAGACGCTCGCGCACGCGGCTGCGTTCGCGGCGCGGTCGCCACCGCACGCGACCGTCCGCGCGGCGAGCCACACCGCCGCGGGCATGAGCAGCACGGGCGCGACGAGAACGATCTTGAACGCGTCCTCGAACGAGAGCGCGTGCGCTGCCTGAAGAAGTCCGACGAGCCAGTGAAAGAGCGGCGGGTAGAAGTTCGGGAACGGCATCCCCGCGAAGTAAGCATTCGTCCAGCCGAATGTGTCCGGGAAGACTTGCGAGTTGTAAATTTGCGCGACGCCCCAGTGGCCTGAGCCGTCGGTCGCGTGTGACCTCGCGCCGCGCAGGACTTCGAGCCAGAAGTTGCTCATCAGCGCGACGGGAAATGCGCTGACGAGAGCAATCGGGTACAGACGCCAGACCGCATCGGTCAGACGCCTGCGCGGTCGCGGTTCGCTCTTGGTGCGCGCATCGTCGCTTCGCAGGCGTGACGATTGAACGTCGCCGCTTCGTTCGCGTAAAGGCAGCGTGACCTCTCGGGCGGGATTCATCGTCGCGCGCGTGCTCCTTCCGGTTCAGCGGTGGTGCACGAAGAGCGCGGCGAAGAGCGCGAGGCTTGCGCCGCCGCCCGCAACCGTGAAAGTCCACTCGACGAGCGCGCTCCTGCGCCGCAGCGCCGCGCGAAGCATGACCATGCCGCACTTCCACCCGTCCTGCTGGTAAAGCGGCAGAAGGTTCGTCGCCGCGAGCAGCAGATTCATCGTCCCGAACCATGTGCCCCGCGCAAGCTCAGCCGCGAGCAGGTTGACGATGATGCCCGCGAGAAGAATCAATACCTGACGCGACAGACGTTTCTTCTGTAACTCTTCGATGTCGAGCCGGACGTAAGCGCCGACCGGCAGAGCACGCAGCTTGAACTCGACGCCCGCGAGCGCGAAGCTGCCGACTCGCGGCCCCCAGCCGATGCCTAGCTCCGTCGCCGACACGCCGCACGCGCGCGCCGCCGCGAGGTGTCCGAGTTCGTGCACGAGCATGGCGAGCGCAAACCAGAAGATGTAGATGAGAAACATGAGGGCACGTGTCCCGTTCGATGAAAAATGTTTTTGTGAGATGCGCCGGACGGCGCGGGGCTTAGACGGAGAGCGCGGCCCAACCCGTGCAAGACATCTGGCCGCACGCTCGCGCTCTGCGGCCCCGCCGTTCGATTCAACCGAGACTCATTTGCTCTCGGCCCGCAGTTGAAGGCCGGGATGCTGCTCGTCCTGTAGAAAGTCGCCGACGTTTATCGTCAGACGCTTCAGTTTTTTGTAGAGCGTCTGGCGCGAGCCGAGTCCGAGCGCGACCGCCGCACGCGCGACGTTGTAGTCGTTGCGCTTCAAGGTCTCTGTGATGACGCGCCGCTCGTAGTCTTCGAGCATGTTGTCGAGATGCGCGTGTGAATTCGTGCTTTCCTGCTGATTAGACGAATGCGCCGGGCATATGCGCGGGCTGACGTGCTCGACGCCGATGTATGCATTCTCGTCCGTGTAGAGCACGAGGCGCTCGATCTCGGCGAGCAGTTCGCGAACGTTGCCGGGCCACGAATAACTTTGCAGCACGCCGATGGCCTCCGCAGTGATGCCCGCGACCGGGCGCTCGTTGCGGCGCGTGTAGTAGGAGAGGAAGTGCGAGATAAGCGCCGCGATGTCTTCCGGTCTCTCGCGCAGCGGCGGGACGTGAACCGCGAGGGACGAGACGCGGTAGTACAGGTCTTCGCGGAAAGCGCCTTCGCGTACAGCTTTCAATAAGTCCTTGTGCGTCGCCGCCACCACGCGCACGTTCACCTTGCGCGGCGCACGCTCGCCGAGCGTGTGGACTTCGCTCTCTTGAAGAAATCGCAGGAGCTTCGGCTGCAACGCGAGCGGGAGGTCGCCCATCTCGTCGAGGAAGAGCGTCCCGCCCTCGGCGGCGCGTACAAGGCCCTCGTGGTCGGCGTGCGCGCCCGTGAACGCGCCCTTGCGGTGGCCGAACAGGAGACTCTCGATCAGGTCGGCGGGCGCGGCTGTGCAGTTGAAAGGGATGAACGGAGATTGCGCGCGCCGGCTCAGGCGGTGGACGGCGCGCGCGACCAACTCCTTGCCCGTGCCCGACTCGCCCGTGATTAGCACCGTCGAGTCGGAATCTTTAATCCGCTCGACCGAGCGAGCAAGGTCAACCATCGCGCGACTCACGAAGATCATGCCCGGCAGCGACGCCGCGGCAACCTCGGCGTGCTTCGGAGTCTTCAGAGGCTTGTGCAACTCCTCACGCAATGTCGCGTGCGCGTGCGCCAGTCGCGCCACGTCCGACAGAATTCTCAATTCCGAAGTTTGCGTCTCGGTGAGCGGGCGCACGAAGCGACCGTAAATCGCCGCGCCCTCGCGCTGCGGGGTCGTGGTGGAGAGGACGAGACAGATGTTTCGGTCGCCCGCCTTCAACTCCTTAACTTCCGCCGCGCCGGTCAGAGCAGCTTCCACGCTCCTCTCGGCGTCCGCCGTCTCGTCAGGGTCAAGCCCCTCGACCCATTTCAGGCGCGGGTGCTCGCCAGCCACCTGAGAAAATGTCGCCATGCCGTAAGTGTTCGCCGCGGCGTCAACCATCAGAGCGACCTTGAGCATTACATCATAGAGAACGTCAGAGCCTGTGTCGGCGGCCCTACAGAGTGCCCGCACCATCGAAGCCAAAGGCAGTTGGAAAGACTTGATCGTATCGTTCACAGCAGGCCCGGAGAGCGACTGCGGAAGCGTTGTTGACATAGAACCCCTTGCCTTATCGGAAACTACTGAGTGAATAACGCTTCGACTCTGCGTTCGGGTGGGGGCCGGGACAAGAACGGCGAAAATACATTGGGGAGAATTGCGTCGAATGGGACAAAACTACAAGCCTGCGTCAACGACCAAGCTCATTTTTCAGTCTATGGAATTGCCGAGTCCGGTGTCAACTCATTTGATATTTCTTTAACAATGCACACTCAGGTTCAAGGAGTTTACGGGCAAGGTTGTCGGATGAGAGTCTCTTTTCCACAAGTGTGCCCGGCTGATTCTGCTTCCATCTCACTGCCAAACAAGGCCCTCTCAAGACACTGCCCAAGTCGCGGATTTCCGTTCGCCCCCTGTTCGCCAAAGGAATCACCTAAACGCGCTTACTTCAAGTAAATGTTGAGTTTAGCCGTATAACCTGTTGCAAACTAACATCTTTACAGATTATTACCCGCGTGCTAAATTCCCGAAACCTTGTCGCCGATACTTGCGACAAACTAACAGGTTGTTACCCACCCCCTTGGTTACTTGGCGTACCGACCACTCAGATTTTTGGTACGAGAAATCCTGAGCAGCTTTTTTTCAATCCTGCTCGATAGACATTCAAAAAACCGTGGGCGTCCGAGAAGACGCCGGCTGAAGGCCCGGAGGTGACAATATAAATGTCCGCAAATCCCGCTTGGACAGACTCCCGACTCTCCGCGCAGCGTCCCGCCGCGCGCGCCTTTTCGCTTCCCTCCCCGGCTCTGGAGATGGGAGCCGCGGCGGTCGGTTCGCGCGTCGCTGTCCGGCGGCGCGGTGCGGCGATACCTTCGTGGGTAGTCTTCAGCATGATAATGCTCGCGACCTTCGCCGTCTGCGTGACGGTCACGATGCGCACACACGCTGCGATGGGAAGCGCCGAGTCGAAATATAATAAGATGAGCGCGGATGTCGAGAAGATTCGCGAGACAAACGACTCTCTGCGCCGGCAGGTCGAGCGACTGCACAAAGACCCGCGCGCAATCGAGGCAGCAGCGCGTGTGAATCTCAACATGGTTCACGCAAACGAGGTGGTCGTGCCTCTTGAATAGCGTCCGACTTTTTCGGCGCGTCAACGCACTAAATGTTTTACCTGACACCCGCCGAAGCTGATCCGCTCCTTTACCACCGTTCGGTCTCCAACCTGCAAGGCGCGGCTGCCGCAAGAGCGAACAGCCGCGCCGTCTTTTTCCGCGCGCACGCCTGCCGGAAAGTCGGTTGACACCCTTCGCGAGCGTCAACTAATATCGTTTTCTCGTCAATTTTCAGTGACAATGAGCCATTTTACTCGGACGTTCCGGCAGTTGCGTCTGAGGACGGGGAGACACGAGATTCATGCCTGAGACGAAAGAGATCACCTCGCAAGCCGATGCCTCGGTCGAGCGTTGGGAGCACGAGACGCTTGAGCCTGCGATCAGGAGGCGGCCCGAACGAAAGAGCCGCTTCCAGACCGTCTCGCTCGATGAAGTCAAACGTCTCTACACTCCTGCGGACGCCGCCGACGTTGACTACGAACGCGACACCGCGTATCCCGGCGAGTTTCCCTACACGCGCGGCATACACCCGACGGGTTATCGCGGCAAGCTCTGGACGATGCGCCAGTTCGCGGGCTTCGGCACGCCGGAAGAGACGAACGCGCGTTTCAAGTATCTACTCGAACACGGGCAGACCGGACTCTCCGTAGCTTACGACCTACCGACGCTGATGGGTTACGACGCCGACTCGCCTCTCTCCGAGGGCGAGGTCGGGAAGTGCGGCGTCGCAGTCTCAAGTCTCGCGGACATGGAAGTCCTCTTCGACGGCATCCCGCTCGAAGAGGTGACGGTCTCGCAGACGATCAACGCGCCCGCGTCCGTCCTGCTCGCGATGTACTTCGTCGTCGCCGAAAAACAGGGCGCGGACTTCCGAAAGATTTCCGGCACGCTTCAGAACGACATCCTCAAAGAATACATCGCGCAGAAGGAGTGGATTTACCCGATTCGTCCGGCGATGAAGCTCGTCGTTGACACGTTCGAGTTCTGCACGCGCCACGTCCCGAAGTACAACCCGATCTCCGTGAGCGGCTACCACATCCGAGAGGCCGGGGCGACGGCGCTTCAGGAACTCGCCTTCACGCTGCGCGACGGCATCGAGTACGTGCAGTGGGGAGTTGAGGCGGGGCTGGACGTTGAAGAGTTCGTGCCGCGCATCTCTTTCTTCTTCAACGCGCACAACGACTTCTTCGAGGAGATAGCGAAGTACCGCGCCGCGCGTCGCATCTGGTCGCGCGTGATGCGCGAGCGATTCAACGCAAAGAGCGAGCGCACGCTCCAGCTTCGCTTCCACACGCAGACCGCAGGCGTCTCGCTAACCGTCCAGCAGCCCTTGAACAACATCGTGCGCGTCGCGATTCAGGCGCTCGCAGGCGTCCTCGGCGGCACGCAGTCGCTTCACACGGACGCATACGACGAAGCGCTCGCGCTCCCGACCGACAGGGCCGCGCTCATCGCGCTTCGGACGCAGCAGATCATCGCCGAGGAGACGGGCGTTGTGAACACGATTGACCCGCTCGGCGGCTCATACTTCGTCGAGAGCTTGACGAAGAAGATGGAAGACGGCGCGCTCGAATACTTCGACAAGATTGATTCGATGGGCGGCATGGTCGAGGCCGTCGAGAAGGGATTTCCGCAGCGCGAGATTCAGGAGTCGGCCTACCAGTACCAGAAGGCGGTCGAGCGCGGCGAACAGACAATCGTCGGCGTCAACAAGTACTCGATGGATGACGAGCCTGCTGAGGTTCCCATCCTCGTCATCAACGAAGGCGTGCGCGCACATCAGGTCGAGCGTCTGCAACGTGCGAAGTCGAAACGCGACGACGGCGCTGTCTCGAACGCGCTCGAAAAACTGAAAAAGGCCGCGCGCGCGGGCGACAACACGATGCCCGCGACCATCGAAGCGGTGCGCGCCTACGCCACGCTCGGCGAAGTCTGCGACGCGCTGCGCGACGTTTACGGACTCTACGAAGAGCCTGCATTTTGAGATAGCATTCAGCACTCGGCGGTCAGTTTTCGGCTTTTCGTCCGTCCTGCTGATGGCCCGTTCGTCGAAGCTTCGCCTTACGAGAGGTTTCGGCTGATTGCTGAACGCTGATAGCTTATGAGTGAACGAAAGATTCGCGTCCTCGTCGCAAAGCCCGGCCTCGACGGTCACGACCGCGGGGCGAAGGTGATTGCACGCGCGCTGCGCGATGCGGGGATGGAGGTTATTTACACGGGCCTCAGACAAACGCCGGAGATGATAGCGGCTGCTGCGTTGCAGGAGGACGTTGACGCGGTAGGCGTCTCGATTCTCTCCGGCGCGCACAACACTCTCTGCCCGCGCATCGTCCAACTGCTCCGCGAGCGAGGGATGGACGACTGCCTCGTCATCGTCGGCGGCATCATCCCACAGGAGGACATCGCGCAGTTAAAGGAACAGGGCGTATCGGCGGTCTTCCTGCCCGGCACTTCGACCGAAGAGATAGTAAAGTTCCTTCGCGAGAACGTCGGACAACGCGCATGAACTCCGTCGTGTCCGACCGACGAGCATGAACTCCGATTCTCGCGGCGACTCTCGAACTTCTCACGTCATCGCCGACCTTCTCGGCTCGCTCGCGGTCATTCGCATCAACCGCAGAGAACAGCGCAACTCGCTCTCCGTCGCAACGCTCTCCGAAATCGAAGAAACCTTCGACCGCTTCGCACAGAGCGACGAAATCAACGCTATCATTTTCACAGGCACGGGCGATGTGTTCGCATCCGGCGCAGATATACGCGAACTCCGCGCGCTTACGCCCGACGCGGCGCGCGAATTCGCCGGACGCGGCCAGAGATTCTTCGGGCGCGTCGCCGACGCGCGGCAGTTAACAATCGCCGCCGTCAACGGCTACTGCATGGGCGGCGGACTCGACCTCGCGCTCGCGTGTCGCGTCCGCGTCGCCTCGCCTCGCGCCGTCTTCGCGCACCCCGGCGCACGACTCGGCATCATTACGGGCTGGGGCGGCACGCAGAGACTCCCTCGACTCGTCGGCGCGGCGCGCGCGCTTGAGATTTTCGCGACCGCGCGTCGCGTTGGCGCGGACGAGGCGCTTGAGATCGGCCTCGTCAGCCGATTGCACGAAGACCCGCTTGCCTGCGCGTTCGAAATCGCCGCGCGCCGCGATTGATTATTTAGCCATGCCGCGGTCGTCCGGCGTGCCCGTGACCTTCTCCCATTCTTCCACATCGCCTTTAATGAGAGTAAAGAGAGGATGCGTGTCCGGCCATTTTAAGCTTTCCGCCTCGAAATACTTTCCCGCGTCCCTCGTCTTGAGTTTCCGTTTCAGGTGTTCCCACTCGTAGGCGACCTGACCGCGCGTGCAAGTAATCTTCCCGTCGAAGCGCGACGCCGCTATCTTGTCGCCGCTGAATTTGTATCCACGCCTGACGGATTCTTCTCGAAGGCCGCGCAGAAATTCCGCGATTGCGCCGAGCGGGTCGGGCGACGTTTTAAATCTGACGAGTTGTGGGTGATCTCTGTACCCGCGCGTCTCGCCCTTCAAGACCTTCTGCGCGAGAAGCCCCTCACGCCATGCCGCGAGCAAGCCCTTCGTGTCGAGATGCCGCGGGTGAATCGTCCAGAGCCTCATGCGTTGATTTAAATGGTCGGGCGACGACGGCGAGATGCCCGGCCTTCATTTCGTCTTCGAGAGGAAGCGGGCGATTCCTGCCTGACAGTCTTCGGTCATGCGCGCGATTGTGTTCACTTCCGCGCCCGTCTGGAGCGCCGCTTCGAAGCTCATGCCGTCCATCTGGTAGAGCAGGCGTTTCGTGAGGACGACCGCGGAGCGACTGACGCGCTCGAACCCTGCGACGTAGCTCTCGACCTGCGTCTCGAAGTCTGTATCGTCGAAGACACGGTTGATAAGCCCCGCGTGCTCTGCCTCGGCGGCGGAAAGCTCAGCGCCGCGCGTGACGAGTTCAAATGCTCGCTTCTCCGAGACGTTGCGACGAAGGATTGCCATCACCATCGCGGGCACGAATCCGATTTTGACTTCCGGGTAGCCGAAGCGCGAGGACGACGCGGCCAGTACGATGTCGCACGCGGTCGCAAGGCCGCATCCGCCCGCGAGCGCGCGCCCGCGCACGGCTGCGACGACGGGCACGCTCGCTCTTCTTATCAGCGCGTAAAGTTCCAGAAGCTTCCGCGCGTCTTCAAGGTTCTCCGCGACCGAAGCTTCGGAGATTTTCTTGAGCGCGGAGAGGTCTGCGCCGGAGCAGAAGTCCGCACCCGCACCCGTTAAGACGACGGTGCGCACGTCCTCGCGCGAGTCCGCGTCACGCAGCGCGCTCTTCAAGCCGTCGATCAGCGAATCGTCGAGCGCGTTGCGCTTCTCCGGACGGTTGAGCGTGATGAGCGCGACCGCCCCCTCGACAGAATAGATAACGGAACTGTCATTCATAAAGAATGATGTTAGATTCTCAGATGCCGGATGCTGCGTCTTAAACGACATCCGGTATATGCCTCTTCATTCTTCCAGAAAACTCAAAAGCGCGGCGTTTACTTCCGAAGGGTATTCCTGTTGAATCCAATGGCCGCCTCTACCGAGCCGGACTTCGCTGTACGGCGCGTCAACGTAGTCCGCGACGCCCTGAACTGTTTCGGGGACGATTGCGAAGTCGCGCTCGCCGTAGATGAAGAGCGTGGGCACGCGCACTCGCTCCTGCTTCGTGAACTCGCCGCGCTTGAACCCGCCTTTGAGAAACGCGCCGAGGTTCGCGCGGTAGTAGTTTATGCTCGCCGTGAGTGCGCCCGGTTCGCGCGCGGCGGATTTTAGAACCGCGATGTCTGCGTCGGTGAACGTGCCGGGGCGCGCACTGCGCCGCAGCATCCGTCCGAGTTCGGCGAAGTCGTCGCGTCTGATCCACCATTCGGGTATCGAGGGCAGTTGGAAGAAGAACATGTACCAGCTTCGCAGAAGCTGCCGGAGCGTAAGGTTCTTCGCCCAAACGGCGAGCGGCGGGACTTGCAGCGCGGCGAGTTTCCAGACGTAGTCCGGGTAATGCTGCGCCACGGCCCATGCGATAGCCGCGCCCCAGTCGTGCCCGACGACCGCGGCCTCGCGCTCGCCGAGGTGACGGATGAGTCCGGTCACGTCGTCAACCAGACGGCTGACGCGGTAGTCCGCAACGTCCGAAGGCTTGTCGCTCAGGTTGTAGCCGCGCAAGTCCGGCGCGACGACTCGGAAGCGCTCGCCGAGTGTCGCGAGTTGATGACGCCACGAGTACCAGCATTCGGGGAAGCCGTGTAGCAGAACCACAAGGCGCTCGCCGCTCCCCGCCTCCGCGTAGTGCAAACGCACGTCGCCGACCTGCGCGTAGCCGTGGCGCACGGACGATTCGAGACTCGATAGTGCGTCGCTCACCTCTTCATTCCTCAATGCCGAGCGCGCGCGCCTCCGTATCCGGCACTTCAATCTCCATCCTGAGCAGCGCGGTCGAGAAGGTCTTGCCCTGCGCGTCGGTCATCAGCGAGAGAGTGCCGCCGCCGCCCAGAGATTCGTGCAGAAGAAAGTTTAGAGCGCCGAGATTCGGAAGCTCGAACCGCTCGACCTCTCCCTTGCAGATGCCGCGGAAGTGTTCCTTCACGCGCGCCGCCGTCACCTCGCGGACGAGCAAAGGGTAGAACTCTTCCCGCAGTGCAATGAGTCCGACGTTCGCCGTGTCGCCCTTGTCGCCGGAGCGCGCGTGCGCGAGTTTGAGTAGCTTGACTCTCATACCGTTCGCTTCTCGTAAAGTCCGAGCAAGTGGAATCCTACAACGACGAGCGAGTGCGTAATCCGTCCTTCCGCGACGAGCGCGGGGATCTGTTCGAGCGACGCGAGGCGAACGAACGTGTGTTCAGTCCCGTCGCTCTGCGGCTCGCCCACGCGCTTTGCGCCGCGCGCGAGGAAGGTGTGAATCCAGTTGTTCTGAATCGCAGGGTTCGGGCGCGTCCTTCCGAGGAAAATTATTTCCGAAGCCTCGTAACCCGTCTCTTCCAGAAGCTCGCGCGCCGCAGCGTCGCGCGGCGACTCGCCCGCGTCAATCATGCCGCCGGGGATTTCCAGCGATACTTCCTGCGTGCCGTGCCTGTACTGCTCGATTAGCACGACCTCGTCGCGCGCTGTCAGCGGAATCACGTTTATCCAGTCCGGCGCTTCGATGACGTAGAAGTCGTGCGTGCGACCGCCGCGCGGGTCTGCGCTCAGGTCGCGTCGCACGGTGAAGACGCGGCAGTCGGCCAACTGTTCGGAGCTTTCGCGCTTCCACGCGAGCGACGACGGCACGACAGCGTTCGCGCCGTCATCATCATTGCTGTTTGCTTCGCCGCTCAAGCTTCGGACTGCCTCCGCTCAAAATGCATTTGCTTCAACTCAAACTTCAGTTGCTTTAACTCAAACTTCAGTCACTTCAACTCGCGCTTCGATCTCGGTCTTCGGGATGAGCGCGGGCCAGTAGGCGACGATCTCTTCGACTTTCGGGCGACCGCCCGCGAAGCCTGTCACGGCGGGCGGGCCCGTCAGGATGAGCGGCGCGATCTCTTTCGTGAAACGCTCGACCGCTTTGCGATCCTCGCCGCGGACGCCGACTCTCAGTTGGATCTCAGGCGCGTCCACTGACGGCTCGCCCGCGAGCGGGCCGTGCGTGGCGTTTGCGCCGACGAACTCCGTCAGAATCTGGTCGAACTTAAGACCCAGCCGTTCGAGACGCGCGCGAAGAATCTGGTCGGCTGCGCGCGCCTTGGCGTAAGCGTCGGGCCATGCATAGACGAGCGTGCCGACGGCCTTGAAGCCCGCCGAATAGCTGATCGAGACTTTCAAAAACTCCGTCGCCGGACGGCCACGCACGCCGGAGACACGCACGCGGTCAGCGCCTGCGTCTTCGAGTTTGATGGTCGTGAAGTCCGCAACGCAGTCGGGCGTGATGTACTCGTGCGGGTCGCCCATCTCGTAAACGAGTTGCTCCTTGACCGAAGGGACGACCACACGCCCGCCCGTTCCGTCATGTTTGGTGACGACGAACGTACCGTCGGCGCGCGCCTCGACTATGGGGAAGCCGACGCGCGCGAGGTCTGGGATCGCCTGCCACTCGAACTGGCAGTTGCCGCCCGACACTTGCGCGCCGCACTCGATGATGTGTCCCGCGACCGTGCCCGCCGCGAGTCTGTCCCAGTCCGACTCGCCCCATCCGAACTCTTGAATCAGGGGCGCGAGCGTCAGCCCCGTGTCGGTCGAGCGACCCGTTATGACGACGCGCGCGCCGCGGCTTAAAGCTTCGACTATCGGCCACGCGCCGAGGTATGCGTTCGCGCTCTGCACTCGCTCGCGCACGGTCGAGAGCGGCTCGCCCGTGTCCATGTTTCGGAGTTCGATGCCGCGCTCAAGAAGCTCGTCGAGCCGTTCACGGATATCGTCGCCGGCGACCGTCCCGATTTTGAGTTGTCCGCCGAGGCCGAGTTCGCGCGCAACTTCGCGCACGGCTTCGGCGCAGCCCGCAGGGTTTACGCCGCCCGCATTCGCCGTGACGCGTATGTCGCGCTCGACGCAAACGGGCAGAATCTCGCGCATGAGCGGCACGAAGTCGCGCGCGTAACCCGCCGAGGCGTCGCGCGCGCGCTGCTTTTGCATGATCGACATCGTGACCTCGGCCAGATAGTCGAGCATCAGGTAGTCAATCGGGCCTTCGCTGACCTGACGCACGGGCGCGTCGAGCAGGTCGCCCCAGAACCCTTGGCCGCAGGCGATGCGAACGGTCTCTTTTCGTCGGCTCATAAAAGTTCGTCTGAAAGTAGTGCGACGGCAGTTTAATTCAAAAGCGCGCCGCCGCGCGAGCCGTGGAAAGTGAGTTCAAAGTTCAAAAGTTTAATGTTCAAAGTTAAGGCGGCTTTCTACTCTGAGCCTTGAGCGTCGAACTAAGAGAGGGCGGCGCGAGTCCTCGACAGGCTCGCGCCGCCCTCTCCGTACAGCACGACTCCCGCGCGGCGCTTCGTGTGCCGCGCGCGCGTCCTCGAAGTTAGTCAAACCAGCCGCCCGCCTCTAAAGCTGCGGAGGCGTCGAGTTCGTGTTCCCGCCCGCGTTGCTGTTGGCGTTCGTGCTGCTGCCGCGACGGCTGCGACGCCTCGTGCGGCGGTGGGGCGTTGTCGTAGCGGGCGCGGTGGTCGTATCGCTCGCCGCCGTCGAAGTGTCGCCGGTCGTCGTGGTCGCGTCGGTCGCAGCAGGCGCGGCTGCTCTGCGACGGCCCCGACGCGCGCGGTGCGTGCCGCCGGCGCTTCCGCCCGGCATGAACGAGCACTTGTTCATCTCGCCGGGAACGGACGAGAGCGTCAGTCGGTCGCCGCTCTTTCTGGCGCGAACCGAGACGCTCGTCGCCGTGCCGCCGCCCGCCGCGTCGAACCGCAGCGTCGCGCCCGTGTAGCCGCGCGTCGTCACCGCCGTGATGCGACCCGAACCGCTCGACGCGCCGCTCAGCGTGAACTGGTTGCCGTTGATCGTCAGCGTCGCGTCGCCCGTCATGCTCATGCAGTTGATCGTGCCTGTGTAGGTGCCGGACAGGTCTGTCTGCTCGCCGCCGGTGTTCGCGCTCGCGGTCGTGTCTGCCGCGCCCGCCGAAGAAGCGGCTGCTGCGCGGCGGTGGCGACGGCGACGACCGTGCGTACCCGTGCCGGCTGTCGCCGCGCCCGTGTTCGTGTTGTCGCCGGTGGCCGCGCCCATGTTGGCGTCGCCGGTGTTGGCGTTGGCGTCGCTTGTGTTTGCGTTGGCGCTGCGGCGCGTGCGTCGGCGCGTCGTTCGGCGCGTGCGATGGGGCGCGTTTGTGTTCGCGTTCGCGTTCTGTGCGCTCTCGTCCTGCGTCGTGCTGCTGTTCGCGTTCTGTGCGAATACGCAGAGGTCTGCGAAGACGAGTGCCGCGGTCGCGAAGGTTACAAAGAGAAGGACGACAAGGAATCTAGCGCTGCTCTTCTTGCTCACGGATGGTTCTCCTCCTACGGTTGAAGTCCGCGCGCGCCGAACTCTTCGCTTGCGCGCGTCAGAAAATGTTTGTGACGACCTGCCGGGTCTCCGCCGCGCGATTGCCGCGAGTGGATGCGCCTCTCGGTCGGCGGAAGGGGAACGTGTCGAACTTGCTCGCAGGGTTGCGGCATAGTGTCGCACAACGGCGGCTTTGTTG
This sequence comes from Pyrinomonadaceae bacterium, assembly GCA_035474235.1. Classification (GTDB taxonomy): domain Bacteria; phylum Acidobacteriota; class Blastocatellia; order Pyrinomonadales; family Pyrinomonadaceae; genus QHXN01. The sequence continues at coordinate 141,887 of DATINM010000101.1, read as the reverse complement.
CACGTTTTTTTTACGCCCGATGGCCGGGACGCCCGCCCGAATTTCAGGCGAGCGCCGGTGGCAGTACGAACTGGCCGAGGTGCGGCCCGGCGTAGTTCAGGCTCACCGCAAGCGCAAGCGCAAGCGCGTCGCGCGTCTCTTCGGGCATGATACAAGCGTCAACGTAGCCGCGCGCCGCCGCGTACCTCGCGTCCAACTGCTTTTCGTAGTCCTCGCGCACGCGCTCCATCTCGGCCTTCAACTTCTCGTCCGGCTCTAGACCGGCGCGCTTCAGCTTGTCGAGTTGCGTCCCGTAAATCGCCTGCACGGCGGAGTCGCCCTCCATCACGCCCATGCGACCCGTAGGCCAACTGAAAATAAAGTCGGGGTCGAAGCCCTGACCCGCCATCGCGTAGTAGCCCGCGCCGGATGCGTGGTTGACGGTCAAAACAATCTTCGCGACGGTCGCCGTCGCCATCGCCTCGACGAAGCGCGCGCCCGCGCGGATGATGCCGGAATGCTCTGCCTCCGCGCCGACCATGAAACCGGAAACGTCCTGAATGAAAAGCAGCGGCGTGCGCTGGCGATTGCAGGTCTCGATGAAGTAGGCGACCTTCTCGGCTGATTCGGTGTAGATAATCCCGCCGAACTTCGGCGGCTTCCCCTTCTCGCGCACGAGGCCCCGGCTGTTGGCGATGACGCCGACCTGAATGCCGCGCACGCGCGCGTGGCCTGTAATCATTTCGCGCGCGTAGTCCGCCTGAAACTCGTCGAGGCGGCCTTCGTCGAGAAGGCATGCGAGGACTTCGCGCGCGTCATACGGGTGGCGGTGGTCTTCGGGGATGAGTTCGTAGAGGTCTTCGAGAGGCCGCGCCGCGTCTTTGCTCTCGACGATTGACGCGTGTGCTTTTTCGGCGGGCGGCAGTTCGGAGATCACCTCTCGAATCTTCCCGATGCACGCCTCGTCCGACTCGACGCGGTAGTGCGCGACGCCCGAAATCTCTGTGTGCGTGCGTGCGCCGCCCAACGTCTCGTTATCAATCGTCTGGCCGGTCGCGCCTTTGACGAGGTTCGCGCCGCCGAGACCCATGAACGAAGTCTTCTCGACCATGATGATTATGTCGGAGAGCGCGGGCAGGTACGCTCCGCCCGCAACGCACGGCCCCATCACAGCCGACACTTGCGGCACGCGCAGATATCTCCGCATGATCGAGTTGTAATAAAAAATCCGCGCCGCGCCGTACTGGCCGGGAAAGACTCCGTCCTGATACGGCAAGTTCACGCCCGCCGAGTCAACCAGATAAATTATAGGCACGCGCGAGCGCATCGCGATCTCCTGCGCGCGCAGAATTTTCTTTATCGTCTCGGGCCACCACGAACCGGCCTTCACGGTTGCGTCGTTCGCGACGACGACGACCTCTCGACCGCCGACCCGGCCCACCGTCGTCACGACGCCAGCCGCGGGCGCGCCGCCTTCGTAACGGTCGTATGCGACGAGCAGTCCGATCTCGCGCGAGTAGGAGTCGCGGTCGAGCAGCATTTCGACGCGCTCGCGCGCCGTCAATTTCCCCTGCGCGTGCTGCTTCTGGATTTTTTCGGGGCCGCCGCCCGCGCGTAGTCTCTCTTCCAACTCACGCAACTCCGCCGCGAGTGCTCGGAGGCGTGCTCGATTTTCGACGTGAACCGTAGGCGCTTCAGAACTCATCCCGGTATTCGCGCCGCCCTTCTTCCTTCGTCTCTAGACGAGGCGCAACAGGCGGTCGCTCTTAAAAATCCTCTGAACTTTGAATTGGCTGGAAAATACCACAGCGCGCGGCACGAAAACAATTTAGCGCCCGCCGGGCAGACGCCCGAAAAGAGATGACGGTTACAAAATCACGTCGAAATAAGGTAAACTTTGCGCCCAGTATTCAAAGCAGCACGAAAGCAGTTGAGCCGCTTACCATTCTCGCGACTGAAACGCCCGGAGGACTGTTTGGCAGCCGCAGCATTCTACGATCTCGAAGGGACGCTCGTGAGCACGAACCTCGTGCACACGCTCGGCTACTACGCGCGCAACCAGCAGGGGTTGATGCGTTCGCTTCGCAAGAGCGCGACGACGCTCGCGAGCATCCCTCTCTTCGCCGTCGCGGACTCTTACAGCCGCATGGCCTTCAACGACATCTTCTTCCGACGCTACAAGGGCGAGTCGGAAGATCGCCTTCGCTTCTTCGCCGAAGACCTGTTCGAGAACGTCCTGCGCCCCGGCATCTTCCCCGGCGCGATTGAACTGATAAGAAAGTCGCGCAGCCTCGGACTCAGGCAGGTGGTCGTCACCGGCGCGCTCGATTTTTCCGTCGAGCCGCTGATGCGACACCTCGGCGTAGACGATTTCGTCACCAACCGTCTTGAGTTCGTCAACGGAGTCGCGACGGGACGACTCCTTCCGCCCGTGCTCGCGTCGGCGACGAAGGCTTCATGGATACGAACCTACGCCGAGCGCGAGGGGCTGAACCTGAACGAGTCATACGCATACAGCGACAGCATGAGCGATCTGCCAATGCTCTCAATCGTCGGCCACCCCGCGGCGGTCAACCCCGACATGAGACTCAGGCAGACGGCTCTGCATCACGACTGGCCGATACTGAATTTGAAATGAGTTCAAAGTTCAAGGTTCAAGGTTCAAAGTCGAACTGCGGCTCTGAACCTTGAACTTTGAACTTTGAACTTTGAACTTAAACGAATGGCCCTACAACTAAGACGAAAAATTCACGACTCGGTCGTCTATATTGACCGCGACAGCGCGCCGCGCATCATCTCTTCGGGCATGGACTTCCTCTTGGAAGACCTGCCGGTCGGCACGCGCGTCATCTACCCGAACGCGCCCATCAAGGGTTTGCCGAACCGGGAAGCGGCGATTCGCTACGCACTGAACCACCCGCACGACTGCGACCCGCTCTACGCGCAGTTGGAGCCGGGCATGAAGGTGACGATTGCGATTGACGACATCTCGATGCCGCTTCCGCCGATGCGGACGCCCGACGTGCGACAGACGGCGCTCGAAATCCTGCTCGATCTTTTGCACGCCAACGGCGTTGACGACGTTCACCTGATCATCGCCGTCTCGCTCCACCGCCGCATGACCGAGTGGGAGATCAAACGCATGGTCGGGCCACGCGTCTTCAAAGAGTTCTGGCCCGAACGGCTCTACAACCACGACGCCGAAGACCCCGACGGCATGGTCACAATCGGCGAGACGCGCCACAAGGAAGTCCTGCGTCTGAACCGCCGCGCGACCGAGAGCGACCTGCTCATCTACCTCAACTTCAACTTCGTGCCGATGAACGGCGGGCACAAGTCGGTCGCCGTGGGCTTGTGCGATTACGAATCCCTGCGTCCGCACCACGAGCCGAAGACCATCTTGGAGTCCGACAGTTACATGGATCCCGCGAACTCGGAGTTGACGCGCAAGATCAATCGCATGGGAGAGCTTGTTGACGAACACCTCAACGTCTTTCACATCGAGACGACCGTCAATAACCTTATGTTCAAGGGCGAGCTTTCTTTCCTGACGAAGAGCGAGGACGAGTTCTCGGCCTACGACCGTATGAAGTACGAGGCCATGCGCTTCACGATGTCGAAGATGCCGCTCGCCGCGAAGCGCAAGGCTTACAACGCTCTCACCTCCGACTACGAGATGATCGCCGTCGAGGCGGGTCGCACCGAGCCGGTTCACCGGCGCATCATCGAGAAATCAATGCAGCAGTACGTCGTCCCCATCGAAGGCCAGTGCGACATACTCATCTGCCCCATCCCCGAAATCTCGCCGTACAACGTCTACTCGGCATTGAATCCGCTGCTCGTGCAAGTGATGGCGCTCGGCTACCACTTCAACATGTATCGCGGCAAGCCGCTCCTGAAAAAAGGCGGTGTGCTCATACTTCATCACCCGTGCTACGACGAGTTCGACCACGTACAGCACCCGAGCTACATAGAGTTCTTCAACCGGCTGCTCCCGGAGACGCGCGACTCCTACACTCTGCGCGAGAAGTACGAGCGCGAGTTTGCCACCAATCCGAGCTACATAGAGATGTATCGACGCGGCAACGCATACCACGGCGCGCACCCTTTCTACATGTGGTACTGGGGCGAGAACGGTCGAGCGCACGTAGGCCGCGTCATCGCCGCCGGGGCCGAGAACGCACACGTCCCCGCCGCGCTTGGCTGGGAGCGCGCAGACAATTTAACCGAAGCGATTGCGATGGCGCGCAGCTACGCGGGACGCTCCGCGCAGATCACGATGCTCCACCAGCCCGTTATCGCCATCTGCGATATGAGTTAGAATGTCGGCACGCGAGGTTAGACGGATGAGCACGACGACGCGCCTGATTACCGCCGACGAGTTGGAAGATATGCCTCACCGCGACGAGCGCGGCAACGACTGCCGGCTTGAGCTAATCAGAGGAGAGTTAATTGTAATGTCTCCGACGAAGCCCCTTCACGGCATTGTATGCGCGAGAATCGCCGCTGCGTTGATAAACTTCGTCGAGGCCAATGAACTCGGCCTTGCCTTCGGCGCGGAGACGGGCTTCGTCGTCGAGCGTGACCCGGATTCGGTCTTAGGAGCGGATGCCGCTTTCGTCAGCCGCGAGCGTTTAGCCACGGTCGAGAATTTTGAAAAGTTTTTTCCGTTCGCGCCGGATCTCGCCGTCGAGGTTCTGAGTCCCGGCAACACAAGACGCGAAATAGACGAGAAGATAGCAATGTATTTCGCAGCCGGTTCACGCGCCGTCTGGGTTTTCAATCCGAAGCGGCGCACGGCAGCCGTTTACGCTTCGCCGTCAGAGTTTCGCACTCTGAATGAACGGGACACGCTCGACGGCGGCGACGTTCTGCCGGGGTTCGAGCTTGACCTTTCAAGATTGTTCGCGGTCGTGAAGAAGTGAGTTCCGGTTGTCTGCGTTTGAGTCTATGAAGTTATCGCCCACAGAAAGTTATAACGGCAGGAATGTCTTTATCATCGGCGCGACAGGGTTCGTCGGCAAGGTCGCGCTCTCGATGCTGCTCGACCGCTTTCCTGGCGTCGGGCGCGTCTATGTCACCGTGCGCGCGCGCTCGAAGGAAGAGTCCGAGACGAGATTCTGGAACAACGTCATCACCGCGCCGCCCTTCGACCCCGTGCGCGAGCGATACGGCGCGGCCTTCGAGGATTTCATACGCGACAAGGTTCGCATAGTTAACGGCGACATCGGCGAAGAACGTCTCGGCTTCACGGAAGAAGAGGCCGAGGCTGTAGCTAAAGACATCGACGTGCTGATTAACAGCGCGGGCAACGTCACCTTCAACCCGACGCTTGAGAGCGCGCTCCGTACGAACGTCGTCGGCACGCAGAACGTCGTCGCCTTCGCCAAAAGGATGAAGCGCCCCGCGCTCGTGCACATCTCTACATGCTTCGTCGCGGGCAATCGAACGGGGCCGGTCTGGGAGAGCGACCCCGTCCTCGGCTACTTCCCGCGCAAGGACGAACTCGTCGGCGTCGAGTTCAACGTCGAGCAGGAGATACGAGATTGCGCGAAGCTCGCCGAAAGAGTCAGGGAAGAGGCGCGAGACGCGCTTCAAGTCGCGCGCTTCCGCGAGAGCGCGCGCAAGCGTCTGATTGAAGAGGGACGCGACCCCGACGATTTAGACGCGATGGGGCTGGCCGTCGCGCGCGAGCGAAAGCTCTGGACGCGCGAGCGCCTCACGGAACTCGGCATCGAGCGCGCGACCTTCTGGGGCTGGCCCAACATCTACACGTACACGAAGAGTCTGGGCGAGCAACTCGTCGCAGCCGAAAAGGATGTCGTGCGCGCAATCGTGCGGCCTTCAATCGTCGAGTCGGCGAAAGACTTTCCGTTCCCCGGCTGGAACGAGGGATTCACGACGACAGCGCCGCTCATCTTCATCGCGCTCAAAGGCCAGCAGCAGATCCCCGTCAACGACAAGCTCATACTCGACATCACGCCGGTCGATCAGGTCGCGGCGGTGATGCTCGCGGTCGCGGCTGAGGCAATCGAGCGCGCGCCGCGCCTCGTCTATCAGGCCGCGACGGGCGACAGCAACCCGAACACGATGGAGCGCATCGTCGGCATGGTCGGCCTCTACAAGCGCAAGCACTTCGCCGAGAAGGAGACCGGCTTCCGCATTGTCAACGAGATCGCCGCGCGCATGGAAGCCAAGCCCGTCACGCCGGAGCGCTTCGACGCGATGTCAACGCCGATGGTCAACGCCGCCGCGCGCAAGGCTTCTTCGCTCCTCGACCGCGTGCGCCCGCGCTGGGGCGGTGGACGCCTCGTGGACATCGTGGACAGTGCGAAGTCCGCGGTCTCGCGCGTCGAAGAGTTCACGCGCGAAACCAAAGAGGCGTTCGACATGTTCCGCCCCTTCATGATCGACAACGCATACATCTTCCGCGCCGACAACGTGCGCTCGCTCTTCTCGCAGTTGCGCGAAGACGAGCGGCAGTTGCTCAAGTGGAATCCGGAAGCGTTCGACTGGTACGACTACTGGATGAACGTCCACTTCCCCGGACTCAAAAAATGGGTCTTCCCCAAACTCGAAGAGGACATGCGCGCGCAACCCAAGCGCGTTTACACCTACCGCGACCTGCTCGAACTCTTCGAGACTTCGGCCAAGCGCTACTCCACCCGCGTCGCCATGCGAATCGAGCGCGACGGCGAGCGTGAGCAATACACATACGCCGACATACAGGAACTCGCGACGCGCGCCGCCGCCTTCTTCGCATCGCAGAACGTTAAGCCCGCCGACCGTGTGCTGCTCGCGAGCCACAACGCGCCCGAATGGGGCATAAGCTACTTCGGAGTTTTGAAAGCGGGCGCGACGTGCGTGCCGGTTGACCCGGAAAGCTCGACCGACGAACTCGTCAACTTCGTGCGTGCGAGCGGAGCGACCGGCGTCGTCATCGGCGAGCGTGCCGACGCCGAACACTCTGACCTTCAGGAGAAATTAGCAGAAGCGGGACTCGACGCGCGCATCTGGCGCTACGCCGAAGTTTTCGAGTTGACGGACGAGGCGACGGAAGACGAGCGCGTCGCGCTCCTGCCGCCGAAGGTTTCGCCGAACACGGTCGCATCGCTCATCTTCACTTCGGGGACTACCGGACAGCCCAAAGGCGTCATGCTCTCGCACAAGAATTTGACGAACATGGTTTCGATGCTCGCCTCGGTCTTCGAGATGGACACGAGCGACGGCATCCTCTCCGTGCTCCCGCTCTATCACACTTTCGAGTTCTCGACCGGATTCCTGACGCCCTTCAGCCGCGGCACGCAGATAACTTATCTTCCCGATTTGAACGGCGAGGAACTGGCGCGCGCCATCAAGAGCGGACACGTAACGGGCATGGTCGGCGTGCCCGCGCTGTGGGAACTCCTGCACCGCCGAATCATGTCGCGGCTGCGCGAGAACGGCGAGTGGGTCGGCGGCGCGGCAGAGACGTTGATGCGTCTGAACGGTTGGCTGCGCGACAAGACGCCGCTCAACCTCGGCCAGATCGTCTTCCGCCCGATTCACACCGGACTCGGAGGCCGCATACGTTATTTGATAAGCGGCGGCTCGGCGCTCAACGAGCGTGTCAAGCGCGACATGCACGGCCTCGGCTTCACAATTCTCGAAGGCTACGGACTCACGGAAGCCTCGCCCGTGCTGACCGTGACGCGACCGCAGAACGCTCTGAACGCGGCGAGCGTCGGCAAGCCTCTGCCCGGCGTCGAGGTTCGCATACTCGACGCCGACTCGACAGGCATCGGCGAGGTCATCGCGCGCGGCCCCAACGTCATGCTCGGCTACTACCGAAACGAGCAGGCGACGCAGGCCGCGCTCTCCGGTCGCTGGCTCTACACGGGCGACCTTGGCCGTCTCGACGACGAGGGCAATCTATACCTCGTCGGTCGCTCGAAAGAGATCATCGTTGACACGAACGGCAAGAACGTTTACCCGGACGAGATCGAGGAGCTTTACAAAGACTCGCCGCTCATAAAGGAACTCGGCGTCGTCGGACTCGCCGAAGGAATCGGCGAGAAGGTCGCGTGTCTCGTCGTTCCTGACTACGACTCCGACATAAGCCTCCAGCGCGAAGAGGTTCAACGAAGAATCGAAAACCACTTCCGCGAAATCTCCTCGCAGCTTCCCTTCTACAAGCGCGTCAAGTCGCTCTACTTCACCGACGCGGAACTCCCGCGCACCGCGACGCGCAAGGTCAAGCGGCGCGAGGTCGTTCGGATAATTCAATCGCTCGAAGAGAGCAAACGCGCGGGGATAACGGAGAAGACTGCGCCGCGCGAGCAGCATCACGATGCAGACTGGCTGCTCGGCCTCGTCGCAAGCGTTTCGGGCCGACCGCGCGCGCACGTCTCTCTCGACTCGCGACTCGCCGAACTCGGCTTCGACAGTCTCATGTTCGTCGAACTCGCAACGTCAATCGAGCAGTCGGGCGGCACTATCGTCTCGCCCGACACTTTGAACGAGGTAACTGACGTGCGCGAGCTTTACTCGGTGGTGCGAAGGCGCGAGGCTTCGGCTGCGCGTCGCGCCGCCGAGGCGCGAGCCGAAGAAGACCGCCGCGTCGAGGAGCGCGAGATTTACGTGCCCTCCGTCGTCCGCACGGTCGGCAATCGCGCGGCGGACGTTTTGCAGCGCGTCTTCTACGAGCGCGTGCTCGAAACGAAGATCGAGGGCCAATCGAACGTGCCCGTCCACACGAACTTCATCGTCGCCGCGAACCACACGTCGCACCTCGACATGGGGCTTGTGAAGACCGCGCTCGGCGAGCAGGGGCGAGACATGGTTGCGCTCGCGGCGGCTGACTATTTCTTCGACAACAAGTACAAGCGCGCCGTCATGGACAACTTCACGAGCCTCGTGCCCATCGAGCGCTCAGGCAGTCTCCGCCAATCGCTCCGGCACGCGCGCTCTTTTCTCGAACGCGGCTACAACGCGCTCATCTTCCCCGAAGGCACGCGCTCTCTGACGGGCGAGATGGCGGACTTCAAGCCGATCATCGGCTACCTCGCGCTCAATACGCGCACAGGCATTCTGCCCGTCCACGTCAGCGGCACGTATCAGGCGTTCCCGAAAGGCTCGACCATTCTGAAGTCGCGCGAGGTCGGCGCGCGCATAGGTCGCTTCCTCGCAATCGAGGAACTCGAAGAGTTGTCGAAGGGGATGCCGCGCGCCGAAGCCTATCGCCTCGTCGCCGCTCTCGTCCGACACGAGATCGAGAACCTCCGCGACGGCACGCGCCACGCCTTCGACGCGACAGACCTGCGCGGGCGCTGGAAGGCAGAGCGTCGAAACGGCGGCGAGGGCGGCGAAGCCGCGCACGACGAGAGCGAGCTTGCGACAACCGGAGACTGATGAGAAGAAGTGATGAGTGATGAGTGATGAGTGATGAGTTAATGCAGCTTTTCACTCATCACTCATCACTCATCACTCATCACTTGTTTATGGCGACAAAGAAAAGTACCTCGAAGAAGACGGCGGCGAAGAGCGCAGCCGGGGCGAAGAAGGCCGCGGGCGTCGAGAAGTCCGGCGCGCTCGCGAGGAGAAAACTGCCCGTCACGCTCGTCACGGGCGGGACGGGATTTCTAGGGTCGCACCTCGTCAGGCTTCTGGTTGACGAAGGCGTAAAGCCCTTGCGCGTGCTCACGACGAACGCGCCCGCGTGGCTCGAAGAACTCGGCGTCGAGGCGGTCGAAGGCTCGATAACTTCGCCCGAAGTGGCTGCGCGCGCGGTCGAGGGCGTCGAGGAGATTTATCATCTGGCGGGGCGCGTCGCGCGCGATTCGCAGGGCGCGCACGAGATGTATCGCCTGCACGTCGAAGGCACGCGCGTACTGTGCGAGGCGGCGCGCGCGTCGGGCGTCCGTTCAATCGTCATGGCTTCGACGAGCGGCACGATTGCCGTCACGGATGCGGGCGACATAGTGCCCGACGAGGAATGGCCCGTGCCGCTCGACATAATCTCGCGCTGGCCTTACTACGCGAGCAAGTTATTTCAGGAGCGCGTCGCGCTCGAAAACTTTTCGGGGAAGAATCGGCGGCTCGTCATAATGAATCCGAGCCTTCTGCTCGGCCCCGGCGACGAGCGTTTGAGTTCGACGAAGGTCGTGCTCGACTTTCTAGCGCGGAAGATTCCGACCGTGCCGAAAGGCGGCCTGAGTTTTGTTGACGCGCGCGACGCGGCGCGCGCTTTTCACTCGGCGATGCAGGCGGGCGCGCACGGCGAAAGGTATCTGCTCGGCGCGGCGAACTGGACGTTCGAGAAATTCTTCGGGCGGCTTGAGCGCATCACGAAGGTTTCCGCGCCCTTCATCACGCTCCCGTCGAAGCTCGCCGTCGCGGGCGCGCGTGGCTTGAGTTCGCTCTTTCGCCAGTGGAAGCTCGCGCCGCCGGTCGAGCCTGCCGAGATCGAGATGGCCGAATACTTCTGGTATCTCGACTCGTCGAAGGCCGCCGCCGAACTCGGCTTCGTGCCGCGCGATCCCGCCGAGACTCTGCTCGACACCGCAACTTACGTCCGCGAGAATTTTCTCGGAAATTCGGCCTTCAGCAACGCCGTTTGAAGCACCACCGGCGTCTTTTACACGCACGCGAGGCTTCTGCGCACGCCTGCGAGGCTTCCGCGCTTGGCGTGCGATTCTCTTCGCCGACATGCGAGGCTTCTGCGCACGCCTGCGCAGTCTCTTCGCTGGCGCGCGAGGCTTCTGCGCAGGCGTGCGAGGCTTCTTCCCAGACGTGCGAGGCTTCTTCGCACGCGCGACAAAGGCATTGCAGCGTGCGCAAATGACGTTGCGACCGTTGCGAAGTTAACCGTCGAGTGTCGAAACGGCGCTATGCCCCTTAGCATTAACCGTGCTAAGGGGCACAGCGCCGTTATCATTTCGGGCGGGAATCGTCAGCGCGGGCAACGGACTCGGAGTGCGCCGCGAAGGATTTCAAACGTCGCGGGCAGACGACCGGCAAGCTCGCCGTCAATCTCAAGCTTAACAATTTCGTCCGAAGCGGGACGCGCTTCGATGCGGCGCGCGCGCGCGTGTCGAACGTCCCGCATCCCGAGGTGCGTGCCGAGATAGACCCGGTAGGAGTTGGCGAGAACCGAGAGCGCGCCCATGTCGCCGACCGCAACAACGTCGAAGCATCCGTCGTCGAGTTTCGCGGCGGGTGCGATCTTCATCCCGCCGCCGAAGTATCGCGCGTTCGCGACGCAGAAGTTCGTGACCGTTAGTTGCGACTCACGCCCGCCGTCGAGCGAGACGCGCACGGTCGGGTTTCGGAAGGCGAGCGTCGCCTGCAACGCCGCGGCTGCGAACGACAACTTGCCTCCGAGCACGCGCGACGCGCCCGCAGTTAGTCCCGCGCGACTCTTCACGCGCTTGATAACGTCGCCCGCCATGCCGAACGACGCGACGTTTACGAAGAATCTCTCGTCCGTCTCACCGCCCGCGTCAACGAACGAGGCGCGGCCCGCGTCCAACACGCGCGTTTCGCCCTCGCGGAGCGTGCGCGCCGCGTCCGGCGTGCGCGAAGGGATTTTCAGAGTGCGACGGAAGTCGCCGCCCGTGCCGCTCGGAAGCACTCCGAGTTCCGCGCCCGCGCCCGCGCGAAGTATCCCGTTCGCGACTTCCGAGATCGTGCCGTCGCCGCCGCACGCGATGATGAAGCGACGGCCCGCGAGCGTCTCGCGCTCCGCGATCTCGACGGCCTCTCCGCTCCGCCTCGTGAACTCGACCGCGAACGGCCCGAAATGACGCCGCACGTCGCTCGCCGTCGCGGGCCAGGCTTCGCCCGTCGCGCCGTTTGCCGACGCGGGGTTGACGATGATGAGTGGGAGTGAAGACATTTTCGATAATTGATTCAAATGGAGTAAAGAAAAGCCCTCCGACTTGGAGGGCTTTTCTATTTTGGTTATTGCCTTAGTTATGAGTTTCGGCGAGAGCCTCCACATTGACTACAGTCTGGATTTGTCCAACCGCACCAACTACAGGTTATTTGATTACGGTCAGGTAAATGATGTTTGATTTCCGGTTTAACTTGGTCGTCGTCATGATTCCTCTTTGAAAGATGAACATGATCTTTCAAATTTCCCAAAGGTAAAGTTGATCCACATGAACATTTCACTTTAAAGTTCAAAGACATATTCCTCTTCTCCTTTTTATATTCAAAGACCATAGGTAAAGCCTTAACGGGCCAAAGTATCTCGCCACTGGATTGATATGTCAACGATCCCATATGACTCATCCCAGATTAATTCCAGATTTTCGCGGCCTTCAAGAGTCTGCACGTTAGGCCAATGGAGCATAGTCAATCCCATTCCGTTTCGCTTCGAGCGAGCGTTCGGCTCGATCCTGCTCGCCGAGTTCAGCGATCTTCGACATACAGAAGTCTGCGATCTCCTTGTGCGTTCGGACGGAATCGCGCCTGTCCTGAAACTCCGAGAAGTCAATTGAAGGGCCGAAGCGGACGCGAATCTTTTCGCCGCCGCGCCAGTTGCCCGCGACCTGCCGCGCCAGATCGTTTCCTAATCCCGCGACGAAGACCGGGACGACCTGCGGGCGCGCTTCACGGATAAGCTTGCCGATGCCGGGGCGAGACCGAAGAAACGTGTAAGGGTCTGCCGCCTTGTTGCGCGTGCCTTCGGGGTGAAAGCCTATGACGTTGCCCGCGCCCTCGCTGCACAGGTTCGCGAGCAGTCGCATCGAGAATTTGTCGAACTCGCGCTTGTCAACCTTCGGGTTCTCGCCGCCCGCGAAGAAGGGCGGGAACATCGACCACCAGCCCATTATGAAGTTGACCAGAAGTCCGCCGACCGTGTCGTAGAAGAAGCGACCGCGCACGGGAAAGAAGAGTTGCTTGCGCCAGCGCGTCCGCTTGAACAGCACGGTCGAGACGACGTACATGTCGAAGAACGAGCGGTGGTTCGCGACGAGCAGCAGAGGTCGCTCGTGCGAAATGGCCTCGACGTTTTCCAGCCCGTAAACGCGCAGAAGGTTGTAGGTGGAAATCTGAATCCAGCCCGCGCCGAGCGTCTGCTGGCACAGAGTCCAGAACCTCTTCCACGCGCCGCGATTCATGCGCCGCGTGAGAAGGAAAGCGAAACGCTCAAGCGGCGAGAGAACAGACAGTTCTTCCGTCGTCGGTTCAAGGCCGCGTGCGCCCTGATTTGTCTCGAAAGATGTTTCCGCCTGACTGTCCATGAGACTAAGGCGCAAAGTTAATAGACTCGCGCCGGGTCGCGCAAGCTACGAGCGAGCGAGCAGAGCGGCTCAGTCAATCGAGAAGTATTTTGCTTCCTCGTGATGGACGATGATTGCGGAGGTTGATTGTTCGGGCACGAGTTGAAACTCTTCGCTCAACTCAACGTCGATGCGCGCGGGGTCGAGAAGCTCGAACAGCTTTGTCTGGTCTTCGAGATTCGGGCAGGCCGGATAGCCGAAGCTGAAGCGCGATCCCTGATAGCCCTGATGAAAGAGTTTCGCAAGCACGCCGGCGTCGCGCCCGTCGATGCCTAACTCTTCGCGCACGCGCTTGTGCCAGAGTTCGGCGAGCGCCTCGGCAGACTCGACCGAGAGGCCGTGAAAGTAAAGATAATCCGAGTAATTGTCCGAGCGGAAAAGCTCCTGCGCGTACTCGCTCGCTCGCCGACCGACCGTGACGAGATGGAACGCGACAACGTCCATGCGCCCGGACTCACGCGAAGCGAAGAAGTCCGCGAGGCAAAGCCGGCGACCCTCGGTCTGACGCGGGAACGTGAAGCGCACGCGCTCTGTTCGCTCGTCGTCTTGATAGACGACGAGGTCGTTGCCTTCGGACTGCGCCGGGAAGTATCCGTACACGACGCGCGGCACGAGCAAGTGTTCGCGCGCCGAGCGCTGCTTCAACTCGTCGTAAACGGGGCGCACCTTCCCGGCGACGAGCGCGCGATACTCTTCCGCCGAGCGCCTTCCCTGCTTGAACTGCCACTGGCCTTTAAAAAGCGCGGTCTCGTTGACGAAGGCGAACACGTCTTCGAGCGGGATGTCCGCGACGACGCGCGAGCCGTAGAAGGGCGCGCGCGGGATGGGCGCGTTCGGGTTCACGTCCGAGCGCGTCGTGTCCGAAGTGTCTCCGGCGACGACGCGGGCGGCGCGCGGGCGCGCGGGGCGGCGGATGCCGAGCTTCGCGTCTTCGCCCACGAGGTCTTCCGCGTCGTCGCCGCCCGCACCGGTTTGAGTGTCGCCGACCGCCGAGGCTTTCGCCGCCGCGGCCTTCGCAGATTTCGCGGCCTTGCCGCTCTGCGTCTCTTCCGAAGTTTCCGCGCCGCCCTTGAGCGTGTCCATGATGTGCAGACCGTCGAAGGCGTCGCGCGCGTAGAAGAGCGTGCCTCGATAGAGCGACTTCAAATCGTCTTCGACGTACCGGCGCGTGAGCGCCGCGCCGCCAAGCACGACCGGCACGGAGAGTCCGCGCTCGTTCATCAACTCAAGGTTCTCCTTCATCACGAGCGTTGACTTGACGAGAAGGCCGCTCATGCCGATGGCGTCGGCCTTGTGCTCCTCGAACGCTTGCAGGATGCTCTCGACCGTCTGCTTGATGCCGAGGTTGACTACACAGTAGCCGTTGTTGGTCAGGATAATGTCAACGAGGTTCTTGCCGATGTCGTGCACGTCGCCCTTGACGGTCGCGAGAACCATCGTACCCTTCGCGGTCGCGCCGCCCTTCTTCTCCATGAACGGTTCGAGGAAGCGAACGGCAGACTTCATCACCTCCGCCGATTGCAAAACGAAGGGCAACTGCATCTGTCCACTGCCGAAGAGTTCGCCGACAGTCTTCATGCCGTCGAGCAGAATGTCGTTGATTATAGCGAGCGCGGCGTAGCTACGAAGCGCGAGCCGCAGGTTGTCTTCGAGTCCCTGCTTCTCGCCGTCGATGATGTGTTGCTTCAGACGTTCTTCGACGGGGAGACTCTCGTCAACCTTCTGCTCTTTCTTCGCCTTGACGCCCTCGAAGAGTTTTGTGAACTCGGCGAGCGGGTCGTATGTGCAAACGTCGCCGTCAAAGCGCCGCCGGTCGTAGATGAGATCGCGCGCAACTTCCAGTTCGCGCTCGCCGATGCGGTTGAGCGGTACGATCTTGCTCGCGTTGACGATGGCCGCGTCGAGTCCGGCCTCGACCGCTTCGTGCAGGAATACCGAGTTGAGTACGACGCGCGACGCAGCGTTCAGTCCGAACGAGACGTTCGACACGCCGAGAATCGTGAAACAGCCCGGCAGTTCAGACTTGATTCGGCGCAGCGATTCAATCGTCTCGGCGGCGTTGCGGCGGTCTTCCTCGATGCCGGTCGAGATGGGAAGCGCGAGCGGGTCGAAGAAGATGTCGTGCGCCGGAAAGCCCAATTCGCCCGTCGCCTGTTCATAGGCGCGCTTCGCAATCCCAATCTTCCCTTCCGACGTGCGCGCCATGCCGTCCTCGTCAATCGTTCCGACGACGACGCCCGCGCCGTACTCCTGCGCAAGACCCAAGACCTTCTTGAATCGCGGCTCGCCGTCCTCGTAGTTCGTCGAGTTCAGAATGCACTTGCCGCCCGCGTGTTGCAGTCCCGCTTCCATCTTCTCCCACTCGGTCGAGTCGAGCATGAGAGGCAGGCGGACGTTCGTCACCAGCCGCGCCGCGAGCGAGTGCATGTCGCTCGCGCCGTCGCGGCCTACGAAATCAACGTTCACGTCGAGGACGTGCGCGCCCTCGCGCTCCTGCTCGCGAGCGAGCGAGACGAGTCCGTCCCAGTCCTCGGCGTTCAAAAGGTCGCGCATCTTCTTCGAGCCGGAAGCGTTGACGCGCTCGCCGACGATGAGGAACGAGGTTTCCTGTCGATAAGGCTGCTGAACGTAGAGCGACGAGCAGGCGGGCACGAGCGGCGCTTCGCGTCGGAGCGGCGTCAAGTCTCTGACCGCTTCGACGACGGCGCGAAGGTGCGCGGGCGTCGTGCCGCAGCATCCGCCGACGATAGAGACGCCGAGGTCGCGCGCGAAGTGCTGAAGCTCTGCGGCGAGCGAGTCCGGCGTCTCGCGGAAGACCGCGTGGCCGCCTACGTTGTCGGGGATGCCGGCGTTCGGTATGACCGAGACGGGAAAGCGCGAGTTCTGGCAAAGGTAGCGAACGTTCTCGGTCATCTGCTGCGGCCCCGTCGCGCAGTTCATGCCGAAGATGTCAATCGGGAAAGGCTCGACCGCCGTGAGCGCCGCCGCGATCTCTGTGCCGAGAAGCATCGTTCCCTGCTGCTCGATTGTGACCTGTGCGACGACGGGGACGCGCGCTCCGCGGCGCTTGAACTCGCGGAAGACGCCGACGAGCACGGCCTTTAACTGCAACATGTCCTGACACGTCTCGACGATTAGAAGGTCAACGCCGCCGTCGAGCAGACCGCGCGCCTGCTCGCCGTAGGCGTCGCGCGTTTCGAGGAACGTGACGTGGCCGAGCGTCGGAAGCTTCGTGCCCGGCCCCATCGAGCCTGCGACCCAACGAGGCTTTTCGTTCGTCGAGAAGTCGGACGCGACGCGGCGCGCGAGCCGGGCCGCGCGCAAGTTCAGGTCGTAGGCCATGTGGCCTAGCCCGAATTCGCCGAGGACGATTGAAGTGCCGTTGAACGAGTCGGTCTCGATAACGTCGCAGCCGACTTCGAGGAAGCCCGCGTGGACATTTTCCACCGCGTCGGGGCGCGTGAGCAGAAGGTGCTCGTTGCAATTCTCGAACTGCGCGCCGCCGTAGTCCTCAATCGTCAACCCCTGCGCGTGCAGGTTCGTGCCCATCGCGCCGTCGAAGACGACGACTCGCTCTTTCAGAGTTTTGAGAAAATCGCTCATGTCTTAAAGCCTTCAGCCTTCAGCCTTCCGTCTTCGGCCTTTCCCTTTCGACAAGGAGCGAAGCATTTCTTTCGCCATTCGCTCTCCGAGAAACGAAGAAAGCTGACGGCCGGGTGGCTGAACGCTCAAAAAGAAACCCCGCGCCAAACAACGCGGGGCTTGACTAATGAAGCCTTTTTTATCGGTCTCTCCCAGCGAGATCGAGCCGAGCTGTTTAGCGGTTTATTTTACGTGGCCGCAAGTCGCCTTAACTCACCACGTTTGTCGAGTATTGAAGCACCCGCCGCCCGCGCCTGTCAAGAAAGCTTGCCGGCACTCAGCTTTCAACTCAGAGCCTTGTGCGCCGGCCAAAGCGGGCCGCCTGCGTCGATGACGGCGGACTCGAAGAAAAATCCGGCTGAGTGCCGAACGCGGAATGGCGAACGCTCTTTCCATTGTCGCGCGGCGGCGCGCTGTGTTACTTTTCACAGCGTTCGCGCGCTTGAATCTTGCGACGCAAAGTTTGCCGTACACAGAATGCGACGCGCAATCTACCCCGGCTCATTCGACCCCGTGACGAACGGTCACCTCGACATCATCGAGCGCGGCTCGAAACTCTTCGACGAGATAATCATCGCCATACTCGTCAACCCCGAAAAGAAAGCTCTCTTCACGGTCGAGGAACGCCGCGAGATTTTGGAAGAGGTCTTGCCGCTCGTCGAATCGGACGGCTGCGTGATACGCGTTGACTCGTTCGAGGGTCTTCTGATGCGATACGCCGTCGAGCAAAGGGCGGACGCCGTCGTGCGCGGCATCCGCGCAATCTCCGACTACGAGTACGAGCTTCAGATGGCTTTGATGAATCGAAGACAGGAGCCGAGCATCGAGACCGTTTTCATGATGGCGGCTGAAGCTTACTCTTACGTTAGCTCTCGACTCGTCAAAGAAGTCTATTCGCTCGGCGGCACCATCGAAGGATTAGTCCCCGTCGCGGTCGAAGAGCGCATGCGCGTGAAGCTTCACAAAAGTTGAAAACGCACGCGCCTTTGCGTGCTATACTTCCCGAACCTTTCCCTTGAACCTTAGCGCGCATGAGACTCGAAAGAGTCGTCGTGCGTCAAAAACAACATCTGGAGGGACAAGTATGCCGAGAGGAGACAAAGGGAGTTACACCGACAAGCAAAAGCGTCAGGCCGAGCACATCGAAGAGGGATATGAGAAGCGCGGCGCGTCGAAGGGCGAGGCGGAGCGGCGAGCGTGGGCGACGGTGAATAAAGAGTCGGGCGGCGGCAAGAAGAGCGGTTCGGGCAAGGGCAAGAAGACGAACAAAGCCCCGTCGAAGAAGGGCGGCAAGAAGGGCGCGGCGTCTCAGAGCCACGCCACACGCGTCGCCGCGGGCAAGAAAGCCGCGAAGACGCGCGCGCGCAAAGCGAGCGGCGGCTCGAAGAAGGGCGGCAGCAAGAAGGGCGGCTCGAAGAAGTAGCGCGGGCCGACCAACATCGCGAGCGGCGGCGGGGAAACTCGCCGCCGTTCGTTTTATGACGAGGGCGACCGTCAGACTTCAATCCCCGCGCTCTTTCGTTGCGCGCCAGCGTGAATGCGGATACCATCGAGCCTCCGCTCAAACGAAACCAACAGCCGGTGACAAGAGATGGCAGAGATCCAAACGCAAGTCGGCTTCAGGCCGTCGGCCAACGTGGCGCGGATGCAGCCGTCTTCGACCCTCGCCGCGATGCAGGCCGCGCTCGCGATGAAGGCCGAGGGCGTTGACGTTGTTGACTTCGGGCCGGGCGAGCCTGACTTCGACACGCCCGAACACATAAAGCAGGCCGCCGCCGAGGCGATGCGCGCGGGGCAGACCAAGTACACGCCGACCGCCGGCACGCGCAAGCTTCAAGACGCAATCGTCGGCTACTACGAGCGCGAGTTCGGCGCGCGCGTCGAGCCTTCCGAAGTGATGGCGACGGCGGGCGGCAAGCAGGCGATCTTCAACGCCGTCGTCACGCTCTGCGGCCCCGGCGACGAGGTTCTCATCCCGCAACCGTACTGGGTCACGTTCCCCGAAATCGTCACCTTCGCGGGCGCGACTCCCGTCGTCGTTGACACGGAGGCGACCGACTTTCAACTCACCGCTGAGCAGGTCGCCGAAGCGATCACGCCGCGCACGCGGCTCATCATTATCAACTCGCCGTCGAATCCTTCGGGGCGCGTCATCGCGCCGCGCGAGTTCGAGAAGATCATGGAAGTGACGACGGAGCGAGGCATCTACGTCATATCCGACGAATGTTACCTGCGCTTCGTCTATTCGCCCGCCGAAGTCTTCACCGCCGCCACTCTCGCGCCGGAGTTGAGGGAGCGTCTCTGCATCGCGGGGTCGTTCTCGAAAACTTACGCGATGACGGGCTGGCGCATCGGCTACTCGATTGCGCCGGCCGCGTGGACGCGCGAGATGAATAAGGTTCAGAGCCATTCGACCAGCAACCCCTGTTCTATCTCGCAGGCTGCGGCGGTCGCCGCTTTCACTTCGTCGCAGGAGTGCGTCGCCGGGATGCTCGCCGAGTACACGCGCCGCCGCGACTGGCTCGTCGAAGCGCTGGCGTCCGTGCCCGGCCTGCGCTGCCACGAACCCGAGGGTGCGTTCTACGTCTTTCCAGAAGTGCGCGGCTGCTTCGGCAAAGGCTTGAAGTCCTCCGCAGAGTTCGCAGACCTCCTGCTCAAAGAAGCGCAGACGGTCGTCACAGACGGCGCGGGCTTCGGCGCGGAGGGCTTCATACGAATCTCCTACGCGACCTCAATGGAGCGACTCAGAGAAGGCGTCTCGCGTATTCGCCGCGTCGCCGGGAAATGCACGGGCTGAAAAGACAGGAGGCAGGCGCAGAGGACAGAAAGCAGTTAGAAAGAATTGAGGGCAGCCGAATCTTGCGAGACTCGGCTGCCCTCAACATTTTTACCCGTCTCCTGCTTCCGCCGTCCGCCTCTTGTCTCTTCTCAGTAAATGTTGAAATTGTATTCGAGCGTGACGTACTGCGAAACCGTGTGGCCGTCCTTCTGCGCGGGGCGGAACTTGATCTGTTTTGCCGCCTCGATTGCCTTCTCCGTGAGTCCGTCTGGAAGACCTTTGACGACGCTGACGTTCAGCACCTCGCCCGACGCCGAGAGCACCGCGCGCAGCCTGACCAATCCCGTCACGTTGTTCTTGCGGGCGTCTTCGGTGAACGAAGGCTCCGGCTTGAAAGTGATGAGAGCGCGTTGCGTCACGTCGCGCTGGTTGAAGGGCCTGTTGTAATCAATCGCCCCACCCTCGCCGCCGCCGCCGCGTCCGCCGCCGCCCTCCTCTCGGTCGCCGCCGCCGATGTTGCCGCCACGTCCGGGGCCTACGCCCCCGCCGTCGCCGGGGCCGACGCCACCGCCCCTTCCATCTCCCATTCCTCCACCGTGCCCGGGCCCCGATGAAGGCGTCGTCGATGTTGACTTCGGATCGCCGTATG
Source organism: Pyrinomonadaceae bacterium (assembly GCA_035474235.1). Classification (GTDB taxonomy): domain Bacteria; phylum Acidobacteriota; class Blastocatellia; order Pyrinomonadales; family Pyrinomonadaceae; genus QHXN01. Next base: position 121,570 of record DATINM010000101.1, on the reverse strand, counting down.
CGATGTCTCGCGTGTCAGGCTTGATTAGCATCGGGTCAACGTCAACCGTCGCTGGCGTTGGAAGGTGTGCGTCCACAGCCGGAGGCTTCGGGTTAGCCGTAACTATAGGCGGCACGAGTTGAGCCGTCGGCAGCTTGCCGGCAGAAGCTTGTAGCTGCTCGTCCCTTCCGCCGCCGCCGCCGCCATGCGGGCGCTCGTACTGGGGCTTCGAGCCGCCGCCCTTGCCCGTCTCAGTCCCGGCTGTTCCTTCCTTCGATTTCTCCTGATCGCGCGGGATGCCGTTTTCGTCAACGTAGCCGACGACCTGAAGATTATCGTAAGGATTCGCGCTCGCGAGTTCTCTGCCGTGCAGGCGTCCGAGCGCGAAGACCGAGCCGAGCAGCAGCGAGATGAAGACGAACGATGCGAGCGTCGCGAGCGCGACGTTGCGCTGTGAGAAGAAAGCCAGCCCGGCTTGACCGTAAGCCCCGACCGAGCGGTGCGCGAAGCCGAAGGGGTCGCGCCTGAATTCGGGCCAAGTCAACTCGGCGTCTTGCGCAACGGACTTCAACTGGCGCACGAGCCGGCGAGCAAGCCCGTCGTCTTCGACGAACGTCAGGTGATACTCGCCGCGTGCGAACGGAAACGCGGCCTGTCGCCAGAAGTCGGTTTGAATCTCTTGTGCCATACGCGTCCTCAACCTTTCTTCATAACCCGTCCAGAAGTTTTCATCGGGGAGCAACGCCTCTGCCGCCTCGTCGAACACGCGAAGCGTCTCTGCCATCGTCCGGTATCGCCGCGCGCAAGCCTCGCAGCGCACGACCTCTTCGAGCAGCGCGCCTCTGTCTGCGCCCTCGATCTCGCCAAACACGAGATCAACCAGCCTCTCGTTTGTCGCCTCGCAATCGTGTCTCATCGCGTAAACCAAAAACTCAACTCTTGCCGCGCGCGGCAATCGGAACACGCTCGTCGTCTTCCGCGCCAAGTCCGAACGACGCCCTCAACTTCTCGACCGAGCGAAACAGAGACTTCTTCACCGACCCGACCGAGCAACCTAGCTGTTCCGCAATCTCGCGGCTCGTCATCCCCTCGCGGTGTTTGAGCAGGAAGACGAGACGCTGCTGCTCGGTCAACTCGCCGAGCGCGCGCATGACGCGCTCCGAAAGAATCTTCCTGTGAAAGCCGTCTTCGGCGTCCGCGCGCGCAGGCCCCCTTGTCATCGAAGGCTCTTCCAAAAGACCTTCGAGACTGTCGAGCCGAACGCTCTCCTTCTCGCCGCCGCGCGTCACGGTCACGCCCCGCCTGTCGTTCAGGAATGTGTTGACCATGATTCGCCGAAGCCACGTGTAGAAGCTCGACTCGAACCGGAAGCCCGCGAGCGACCGAAACGCCTTGAGCCAGACTTCCTGCGAGAGATCTTCGGCGTCCTCGCGCCCGCGACAGTAGTGGAGCGCGAGAGCATAGACGCGCCGCTCGTACTCGCGCGCGAGCCGGCAGAAGGCTTCGAGGTCGCCGCCTTGCGCACGCCTTATCAGTTCTTTCTCGCTGGTCAACTACTGAAGTCCCCGCGGCAAGTTCCGTCAACATAGACACGCCCGCGCCGAAAAGGATGGCGAGCGCGCGGAAGAATTTTGTGCTCAGATGAGAGTTGCGGTCGGGATGGTTGGATTGGACGGAAACAGAAGCGCGAACGGTAGCGAACGGGTTTGAGTTACGCAGAAGAAATTAAGATGGATGGACACGATTTACAGGATTACAGCTTTTATCCTGCACATCACGTCCGTCCATCTTAATTTTTCTTCACTGCGGTGATGACCCGCTTGCTACTGTTCGCGCTTCTGTTCTTTGCCTGCGGCGGCGCGCTTACTCCGCGCCGCTCTCCTTCTTCTCGCCGAGCTTCGACGCGACGCCCGACAGTAGACGCGGGAACGCGCCGAGCGGCGTATGCCCCTCGACGTAGAACCCGTCTGCGCGCATCACGCCGTATGCGAAGCTCGGCCTCAAAGAAGCGCTCTGTCCTTCGGTCTTGAACGTGTCGTCGCTCGACTTCAGAGTGTGGCCGAGGTGATTCAGGTAATCTGCGTTCGAGTTGTAATAGACGAACTGCGGCTGGCCCACAACGGAGGCGCTCGCGGCCGTGTACGCGGCGCTCGACTTGAGCGAGCCTCCGCCCTGCGCCGTGTCAATCACTCGCTCGACCGCAGAACTCTTGCCGCTCGCGACGAAGTTTCCGCCGACTATTGCGTACTCAAGCGCGTGGCCGTTCTCGCCCTCGACGTGTTGAATCGCGACGCCTTTGTAATCGCGCTCCGACGTTGCGTGATGCTTGCTCGCGGCGATTTTTGCGAGCGCCTGCGTGAACGCCTGCTCGTCCTTCAGGTTAAGGATGACGACGCCGCTCGGCGAGTCTCCCGCGGAGAGTTGCGCGGCGCAGAACTCCGTGCCGAGCGAGTTTAGAATCTCGCCGCGGAAGTCAACGCCCGTCTTCTCTGTGAACTCCGCGAGCGCGTCCGAAGGACTCTTCTTGCCCGACTGCTCGGAGAGTTGCGTCGCGAGCGAGACTACCTGCTCGAACGTCTGCGGCGCGTTGGCAATCGAGGCGTCGAAGGCCGCGACCGCATCTTCGGGGACGAGCGCGAGAAGCGCTCCTTGCGTCGGCTGATTCGCGGCGACCGTGGCGAGCACGCCCTCCTTGTTCGGCGCGACGACGAAGGCGCGCTCCGCGACTCGACCGTCCTCGAACGTGCTTGTAAAGGCGACCGACTCGACGCTCGACGCGCCGACGCCGTGGAAGAACTGCTTGAAAGCTTCGACGCCTTTGTTGTCGCCGCCAGCGCCCGCGCCGTCAACCAGCTTCGTCAGAGCCGCGCCGTCGAGGAATCCGAACATCCCTTCAACAGACTTCGCGCGAGCGCGAGCCTGCACGAACGTCTGATTCGTCTCAAGCGTCGGAAGCCGTCCCGCGCGAACGTCGAGCAGGCGCTTGACCGCTTCCGAAGCGTTCGACAAATAGAGCGTGTCGCCGGTCTGCGCGTATGCGAAGCCGTGCTTGCCCTGCGGCGTGATGACATTGATCGTCACATCATTGTATTGCTCGGTCTTCGTCTCGATGCTCTTGCCGTCCGAATTTTGCGCGAAGCGAAGCACACGGTTTTCAAACGTGCGTCGGGCCGAAGCGCCGTCGAACTCCGCGACGACTGCGAACTGCGGCTCGCGCTTGCCTTCGGGCGTAGTGCCGACGCCGAGAAGCGCGACGGCGTAACTCGCGTCGAGCGCGCCCGTGTGATTCGCCGTCATCATGAAGAGAGAGCTTGCCGCCTCATTCTCCTTCGTGAACGCGCGCCAAGCCTCCGAGTCGATGACCTTCAAAGCCTGAGCGCGCAGGTCGTTCACCTCGACGAAGCCAATCGCGTCGGCGGGCAGGTAGCGTTCGAGCCTTGGACTCTCGGCCTTCGACGGTCGCGCGAAGTGAACAGCCGCCGCGCCGATGACGACGAGCGCCGCCGCGAGTCCGAACAGATACGGTTTACGTTTCAGTCTTTTCACGATGAACCTCCGTTAAAGCAAGTGATAACTGATAAGAAAATATGGCGTGCGCGTTCTTCCTGCCTCATCACTCATCACCTATCACTTATCACTTTCTATTTCATCTCCTTGCGCGCGAAGACGTACTGCGACGCGAAGAAGAGGCCGGTCGAGACGATGAGCATTACGAGTATCGGCACCGGGTCAAGCCGTCCGTAGAGCGAGAGGTCAATAGCACCGCCCCTGTCGCGCGTCGCGGCGCTGATGATCCAGTCGAAGATGTATCCGCCGACATAGTAGAACATCCCGACGAGCGAGACGGCCCCGGCGATGACTGCTATCCACCACTTCTCGAAGAGCACCGAGAAGAGGAACGTCGCCGAGTAAACCATCAGCCCGATGACCATCGTCAACACCGTGCCGCGCACGCCGTTCGAGGCCACCTTGACGAACGCGCCCCATGAGCCGGCAAGCGTCACATTCGTCGCCGCCGCCGCCATGATGAAGTAAACGAACGCGAGCGTCGAAAGTATTGAGAGTCCCACGCACATTGTCGTCTGAACCGCTCCGACAACGTACTTGAAAAGCAGTATGTGCCAGCGCATGACGGGCCGCTCGAAGAGGAAAAACATACTGCGATTGTCCAACTCCGCGCCTATCGAGCCGACGGCGAAGAAGGCCAGCAGGAAAAGACCCGCCGTTATCAGAAAACCGGACTGCGCCACGAGCGTGACATCCAGAACTTGCGCCGCCACGGCGTCGGAGAGCACGTAGAGGTCGAAGCGCGCCGGCTCGCGCAACGTGACGACGAGCGCCGCGATGCCGAGCGGGATGTGAAACGCGAACGCGAACGCAAGCCACTTCCAACGCGTCTCGCGCCACTCCTTCCAGAGCATCGCCTTGCAAATTTCTTTCGTCACAGCCCCGCCCTCCGCTCGCGCTCGGCGCGCACAGTGTTGACAAAAATATCTTCGAGCGAGACGGGCAGAACCTCCGCGCTCTCGACGCCGCGCTCGCGAAGCGCGTGCATCGTCTCGTCGCCGAAGCCGTGGACGGTCAAGACCTGCTCGTGACGACCGTTCTCGACGGCCAGAACGCCGGGCACGCCCGCTACTTCCGGTCGCCTGCCGTTCGTCGCGTATCGAACGCGCTTGTACGAAGCCTTTATCTCTTCCAGAGAGTTGACCAGAAGCATCTCGCCCTCGTTGATGATGCCGACGTAATCGGCCACGCGCTCGACCTCTTCGACGATGTGCGACGAGAACAGAACCGTCTTCCCCTCGTCGCTTATCTCCGAGACGATGTTCTCGATGAAGTCGCGGCGCACGATGGGGTCGAGGCCGGAAGTCGGCTCGTCGAGGATGATGAGTTCCGGGTTGTACGCGAGAGCCAGCAGAAGACAGACGCGCGCACGGTTGCCGCGCGAAAGCTGTTTGATCTTTTTGCCGGGCGGGAGGCTGAATCGCTTGAGCAAATCCGCGGCCTTCCGGTCGTCCCACGTATCATGGAACGCGCGCGTGAATTTGATGCTCTCGGCGACGGTCATCCACTCGTAGAGGTATCGGTTCTCCGAGACGTATGCGACGCGCTTGCGAATCTCGATGAGGTCTTCTTCGAGCGTGCGACCGAGGACGCGAATCTTGCCGCTCGTCGGTCTGAGGTGGCCGACGATCATCTTGATGATGGTTGATTTGCCCGCGCCGTTCACGCCAAGCAGGCCGAAGACCGTGCCCTTCGGTACGAAGAGGTCAACGCCTTTGACTGCCTCGAACGTGCCGAACTTGCGACCGAGGTTTTCAGACTCGATGGCGCAACCTTCCGGCGCGAATACTCCGTTTAAGTTCATAGCTCACTCTGGGCTTTGCAGTATAAAGTTCTCTTTAGAAAAGTTCAAGTGATAAAACTTTAGATTGCCCGCTTACTTCCCGACCGCCTTTGCCTGGCGAGCCGACATTATTTTTTCTAGCGCCGCGTCGAACGCCTCGCGCATCTCGTCCTCTTCAAGTCCGAGATGGACGGCCTCGACCACCGCCTTCTCAAGATGTCGCCCCACGGCCTTACGCCGCTCCCTCTTCGACATCTCAACGCCCTGACCCGAAACGAACGTGCCGTGCCCCTGCCGCTTGTAGATGACGCCCTCGATTTCGAGGTCGAGGTATGCGCGCGCCACAGTATTCGGGTTCACGCGAAGCTCCGTCGCAAGCTGGCGCACCGACGGCAGAGGGTCTTCAGGCTGAAGTCGCCCGACCGCGACCGCCGTCTTTACCTGCTGAACGATCTGCAAGAAGATCGGCAGCCCGTCCGACGCATCGATGTTAACGAACACGCTCCCCCCGCCGGCCAACTGTATTAGTCAACTAATACAGTGCCTCAAAGTACGGGCGCAGTCAACCGAAGGTTTCAAAAAATTTCGGCCACCCGTCGCCGAGTGGCCGAACCTTTCGAGCGTCCAAATTCATCCCGCCCTATTTAGTCACCTTCGAGCCGTTGCCCGCCGACGGAGCCTCAAGCCCCAGACGGTCTTTGAAGAGACTCAAGAGAAGAAGCGTGCCGATGCCGCCGCCGCCGTCGCTCGTGCCGCCGGAGGCGAGAATGTCGGGCGTGATGCGCACATTCTTCTCGCCGATGACCTTGAGAGTTTCGACAAGCGCGACTCCTTGTGGCCCAAGCGCGTTGACCTGCTCGTGGTAGGCGACGCCCTGCGCTTCGCCCATCAGTCGAACCTTCTCGGCCTCGGCCTTACCCGTTGCGAGAATGTAGTGCGCCTCGCCCTCGCCTTCGGCGCGGCGCTGTTCGGCGCGGCGCGACGAAATCTCGACGCCGACGGTCGCGGCCATCAGGTCGCGCTGGTTGTCTGCGTTCGCCTTCGTCTTCTCAAGCTGGATGCGTTTCTCTTCGGCCTCGCGCTGCGCGTTGAACATATTCTGGCGCTGCTCGGCGAGAATTTTCTCGGTCTGCGTCTTCATCAACTCTTCGGGGAGATGAATATGGCAGATGAGAACGTTGACGACATCGACGTGATACTTCAGGAGGTGCGCGCGCACGCGAGCCTCCGCGCGCTCCTGTTCTTCGTGGCGGTTCTGTAGATAGGCCATCGCCGAAGACTCCGACGCCTGATTGCGGAAGATGGAGTCAATCAACGGGTGCATGACGTTCTGTATGAGACGGTCGATGCCGCCTATTTTAGCGACCATAAAGGGCGCGTCTTCGGGCTTGACGCGGAAGACGACTCTCACTTCGAGTTGCATCGTGAAGCCGTCTTTCGAGATGACCTCGAACGGGTTGAAGGTGTTTGAAGTCTCGCCCGAAGTCCACTCGACGGTCTGGTTGGTCGTCGGAATAATGATCGGCGTCTTCGCGAGCGTGTTGATGTAGTAGCGACCGGGGCCGACGACCGTTTCCTGTATGCCCCGGTAGCCTTCGGGGACGACGTAAGCCTCGTGCGCGCCCTCGTCGAGACGACGGTCGGCGGGGTCGCTCATCATCAACTCTTCTTCGATCTCCTGCTTGGTGCGGTCTTCGTCGTCGAGTTTGTCGAGACGGGCGGCGGCCTCTGTGATGTGCTCTTTCTCTTCGCGCTCGACGCGCTCGCGCACCTTCTCGGCCATCTGGCGGCGTATCTCTTCCGAAGGGTCTTTGCCGACGTTCGAGACGATGACGGCGACCTCGCCGGGCTTGATCTGCTCGGCGCTTGCCGGGATGACTTTGAAGAGAAGCGGATTGATGTAGTAGGTTCCGGGCAGAAGAATGTCCTTCTGCGGCCCGCGCTGTCCGCCGCGGCGTATGAACTCGTTGCTGTCTGTGAAGTTGTCGTGGCCTTCGACTTGAGTCGCGACGTAGTCGCGCGGGTCGAGCGGCGCGCCGTCGAGCGCCTCGACCAGTCCGACCTGATTCTCGTTAATCATCGTCGCGTCGAAGAGGCGGACGAAGAAGAGGCCGGGCTTCGGGTCGCCGCCGCCGAGCGGCACGTTCTGCGTCAGTATGCGGTAAGTCCCGGGCGTGAGCGTTTCGACCTGCGGCCCCTTCTGGCCGCCGCTGGCGATGAACTGCTCTGCGTCCTGAAAGTTCCGGTGGCCGTCAATCGCCTTGCCGTTCAGGCGACCGGGGTCGAGCGGGTCGCCGTCCGATGCGGTGACGACGCCGACCTTGCCCGGCGGAATCATCGTCGCCTTCGAGATCGAGACGCGGAACAAGTACGGGTGAATCGGCCAAAGGCCCGGCGGCAGTGTTCTCAACTGAATGCCCTTGACGCCTCCGCGTTTGATGAAGGCGATTGGGTCTTGGAAATTGTTGTGAGCGTTCTGCGCTCGGTCGGGCGCGAAGTTGCGTCCGGGCGGCATCGGCTCGCCGTCAATCGCTTCGACGACGCCGAGTTCGTCCGAGCCGATCTCGATGAGCGGGACTTTGCGGACGACCTTCTCGAAGGGCCACTTGACGAAGTGCAGCCCCGGCTTCAAAACGTCTGCCTGTATGCCGACCTCGCCTTCGGTCGCGACGACTCTTCCGGGAGGCATCTTCGCGCCGACGTAGCGGCGCTCCTTGATTGCGATCTCTCGCGCGCCGACGTTGACGAGCCAGCGCCGCAGCATTGCAATCGCGATGACGAGAAGGACGAAGGCGACGACGAGATAGATCACGATCTGAGTCTGTGTTGCGTTCATTGTCTTTCTTTCTGCGCGGAGGTTTCGGCGTTCGCGCCTCCGGCGGTTGGGGAGTCGTCGCGCCGCAGTTGGACTGAAAGCTCTCGGCGCGCGTGTGCGAGTCTCTGTTTGAGAAGGAAGCCCGCCCCGGAGCGCTTCGCCTCCGAAGAGAGCAGCCAGTATTCACCCTCGAAAAGTGTTTGCAACTCGTCGGCGCGCATGCCGCTCAGCCGACCGTCTTTGCGCGAGCGCATGATGGACGACATCGCGCGCTCGAACACGGCAGCGTCGTCCGAGAGCGCCGCGACGCGGAGCAGGCGCGTTAGAGAAGCGCGCGAAGGACTGCGCTCGAAGTCTTCGAGCAGACCGAAGGCGAGCGCGGCACTTGCACGCAAGCCATCGTTTCGCGCGATGAAATCCGCGAGCGAGCACAACTCGTCCGCGTTCCCGGCGCGGCTCTCGACGAGATTGTTAAGGACGAGTTGATACAACCCGGCATCGCCGTTCGCGTCCTTCAAGACTTCAAAGTCGCTCTGCGCGGCGCGGGCGAGAAGATTTTTTCGGAGATCTTCGGAAGCCTTTTCTTCAGCCTCTTTTTCATTCGCGCCCGGCCCGTCCTCGCCGCCGAAGAGAAGCGGCGGGCGTGCGTCGTCCTGAAAGAATCCGGCATCGTCGCCGGACGGCTGGCGTTTCGTGCGGAGAATGGCGAGAGAAGCTACGACGATCAGGAAGACTGAGATGATGAGAATGGCGCTCACTTTTAACGCCTTCGGCGCTGGCACGCGGCACTGTCAATCTGCGAAAGCTCGTCGAAGCCGCGGCCCTTCGCTTTGGCCGATTTGATTATACGAAGAAGCGCGGACAAAGTTGCGGAGCAGCGGACGCCTCCGACGAGCCTTTTTTGCTGAAAACACGTCGGGCGACGAATCATAACCCGACTCGCCGCCCGTGTCACCGTCCGAACGCGCCGCGTCAGAAGCTGCGACGGATGAGATATGAGGCTTTGACGAAAAACGTTCTGCCGTTGCGCCGGAAGCCGGGTTCGAGCAGACCCGAATAGGGATTAAAGAAGTTTCGGTTCATGTCGTCGTTGTAGCCCGCGTAGAAGGCCGTGCCCGGGTTCGGAGTCCAGCCGAAGAGGAACTGCCCGCGATAGTTCGACGCGATTGAGTCGTAGTCAATGCGAGCGCGGGCGAACGCGAAGCGTGTGAACTGGTATGTCGCCTTCAGCGAGACGATGTTCTCGTCGAAGGCGAGGCGGTGCGTGTCGTCGCGCGTGAGCCGGTACTTGCTGAAACTCAGCGCGAAGTTCAGATCGTTCGTGGCCTTGTAGGTCACGTTGCCGTTCGTCGAGAAGGAGTGCCCGGGGCCGGGGTCTTGCACGGCGGCACAGGCGTCGGGCGGGTCTGAAACGTCGCAGAGTCCTGCGTCCGTGGCGCGCTGCGCGGCGATGGCCGAAGGACTGACGCGCGGGAAGCGCGGCCCCGCGCCGAAGTCGAAGTCCGTGTCGCCGCGATTGAGCGCGGCGAAGTAGAAGAAGTTGATCTTCTTCGTCGGCGTCGAGCCGGCGTATGCGAAGAAGCTCCCCGTTCGCGTCGAACGCTGGTCACGCCCGCCCGCGAAACTCGTCAAACCGAACTCGTATGCGAAGTCGCGCTCGTAGCCGTAGTCCAGCCCCGCGCGGACGAAGGTCTGGCGCTGTAGATTCGCACCGCCCTGCCCCTCGTAGTTGTAGTTCTGCATGCGACCCTGCCAGTCGTAGTTGCCGCCGAGGAACTGGTCGATCTCCCAAGAGACGACCTTGGCCTTCGGCTTAGGCTCGGTCGTGTAGGAGAGGTTGAAGTTCTGATTGTTCGTGTTGACCCGGCGCGTGAAGCCCACGTCGGCGATGAAGTCCTGCGTGCGTCCCGCGCCGTTGACGTTCCAGGAGAGGTGGCGCTTGTTGCGGCTGAGGCTGTAGGCGTAGCCGAAGCCGTTGAGCGTCGCGCACGTGTCGTCCTTCGGGTCTGCGGCGAGCGAGCAGCGGCGAGAGTTCGTGCCGACGACCTGAAAGTCGAGCGTCGTCTGCTTATCGAAGCGCACGCGCGAGTCGAAGCCGCCGAGGTAGTTGCTCTCGCCCAGAAATTTGTAGGCCGTCGCGATCACGCCGACGAAATTCTCCTTGCCCACGTCGTGCTTGAGCCGGATTATGCCGACGGTCGCGTTCTTGTCGTCGAGCCGCTTGATCGCCGCCGGCAGGTTTTCGGGGTCGAAGCGCTGGTCGTCCGAGAAGTTTCCGGGCGCGTTGTCGGATGCGAAGAGCAGGCCGTATGTGTTGCGCCCGCGCTTGCCCGTCAGCTTCACGGCGATGTCCGGGTCAACGATAGTCCGCGTGTGTACGACCGACAGGAGCGTTTTGAAGATGTCAATGCCTTCGAGGAAGAAGGGGCGCTTCTCGTCGAAGAAGATTGGGAAACGCTGGTTCGCCGTGTTCACGGTCGCGTCGGCCTCGACCTGCGCGAAGTCGGGGTTGATGGCGAGATCGATGGTCGCGGCTGAAGACATGACGAACTTCGCCGTGAGTCCGGGGTCGCCCTTGATGGGTTCGTTGACGAGCTTGCCCGGATCGGGGACGCCGAGCGAGGCGGCACGCGCGCCGCTCAACGTGCGGACGCGGCGGCCCGTCTCGGAGACGGTCATGCTCGGAATCAATTCGATTGTCCGCTCGGTCGAGATGTCTTCGAGTCCTGTGACGTGCCCCGCCTGACTGAGCGTGCCCGAAGAGTCGCGCGACATCGGCACCCACGAGTCGATCTCGTCGTTCATCCGGTCGATGTTTCGCCAGACGTGTATGCCCCAGAGCTTGCCCTTGCCCGCCTCGTAGCGCAGAGACTTGAACGGTATCGCGACCTCGACCACGTAGCCGTCCGAGGTTATCGTCCCCTTCGACTCCATCACGATGTCAACGCTGAAGTCCGTGCCCTGCCCTTCGGTGAAGATTCCGTCCTGCTGTATGCCGAGCGGGTTCCAGCCGAGGACGTATGCGCGACGCTGGTCGTTGAACGTGTCGAGGAAGACGCGAACGTTGTCCTCGCCGAAAACCTCGTCGCGCTTGGCGACCGTTGCGCGAACCTTCGAGGGGTCGTCGTAGCAGTGAAAGCCAAGGTACAGAAACTTCGAGTCGTAGCCGATGTACGCTTCGGTCGGCGCGGTCGGCGCGATGTTGTCGCCGGGGTTCGTCTGGTAGAAGTCTTTGAAGACGGCGGCCTTCTTCCAAACCGCGTCGTCGAGCTTTCCATCAATCACGGGCGGCGTGTCGAAGCGCGGTACGATGACCGGCTGCGACTTCTCGGCAGGAATCGCGGGCAGTCCCTTCGCCGCGGCCTTCAAAGGCTTCGCCGCGGTCGAGGGCTTCGACGACGACGCGGGCGACGCCGAAGGCGACGCGGATTTCGATCCGCTCGGAGTCGGCGAAGTCGTGACGGAGGCGAGTTGCGCGCGCGCTGTGATGGAGGCAAGGCAGAAGGCAGTAATCAACGCGAATTTAAAAGGGGCGTTCATCGTGTCGTCCAGATGTCCGAGGTCTGTGGGTCGGAGGGGTTAAACTACTTTCACTCAGCGGGCGGTGCCTGCGGGACGGATACGACGGTCGAACACTTCGCGACCTGTCTCGCGGCTTTCCAAGTATAAATGATCGGAGCCGTATTGTCTTTGCCGCCGCAACGCCTGACTCTTAGGAGCTTGACGCGCGGCCCGACGCCTTCGACGCGAAACTCATACGAAGCCGGGAGCGTCGCCGCGAACCGGCGCAGAGCCGGAGCGCCCGACACCTGCGCGTCAATCTTCCGGCCCGCGAAGTCCGCCGCGAAGCGTGCGAGTTGACGCTGCGCCTCGGCCACTTCCCTCTCCTCGCGCGACCTGTCTCTCTGCGTGGGAGCATTTTCAAGCGCGCCGACATGCGCAAGCACGACGGCGCGCTTGTCCTGCGGGGCGAGTGCTGCAATCTCACCCTGAGCAGGCGTCCATTGCGAAAGATCGGACGACCCGCGGACGATGTTCTTATCGAAGCCGTCCGCGTCGGCGTCAGGAGTCTCTTCCCCCGCGCCCTCGGCCAAGAGCGACGGCGAGACGAGCATCGCCAATTGATTGCCGTCCATCGCCAATTGATCGTCACGCAGAAGCGACGGCGCGGCGGGCCGCGTCTCGGCGGTTGCGTGGCCTTCCGCTTTCTTCGACTTCGGCGCGGCCTGTGCGACGCCGCTCTCCTTCTCGCAAATGGCGCGCGGCGTGTTCGCGCGCTGCGCCGTCAACGCTTCCGAGCCGTCGGTTTTACCCAGACTGAGAATCGCGTGGACGATCTCGCCGCGGATGCGCGCGCCGACGGCGCTCTTGAGCGAAAGAAGGTCGTGCGCGATTTGCGGCGCGGCGAAGAGAGCCGCGGCGAGGAGGATGAATCCGACGATTGACCTGTGTTTCATTTCTTCATCCACCTCCTTCCTCGTCGCCTTCGTTCGTCTGCCGCCTGAGTGTTACTGCACGGCGCAAGTCCCGACGCTCCTGAATTCTTCGAGTCCGCCTTGTTCTGAACGCTAAACACCGCCCGAAAGGATTTCGTGGCAATAAATTTTTCGCTTACAATGACGCCACGCGGCTCCAAGTTGTTAACGCTTTACACGCGCGAACGTTCATTCGGTTTTCTTTTTTCGCGGGCGGCGAAATCGTTTCTCGCAGTATTAGTGTCGCAACCCGCTGTTTGGTTTCAGAAATTTCGGTGTCGCCGGTTCCATTTTCTTTCAGCCGCGCTGCACTTCCCAGAGCGGCAGTGTGCGGCGTGTGTGCGCGGCGGCTCAACTCAAATGTGACGAGCGGCCTCGACGGTTGACGAGGCTACGAACTTCCGTGACGGGCCGGTAGTTTCTTGTGACGAAACTCCGGCCCACTTCAAACAAGGGAGATGCGATGAGGTACAGGCGATTCGGGCGGACGGGTTGGAAGGTCGGCGATGTCGGCTACGGGATGTGGGGCATGGGCGGCTGGAGCGGGTCGGACGACGACGAATCTATAAGGTCGCTTCAGCGCGCGGTCGAACTCGGAGTCAACTTCTTCGACACGGCTTGGGCATACGGCGAGGGACGCAGCGAGGCACTGCTCGGCCAACTCGTGCGGGCGAACCCGAACAAAAAAATCTACACCGCGTCGAAGATTCCGCCGAAGAATCGCCGGTGGCCGAGCCGGCGCGAGTTCACGCTCGAAGACACTTTTCCGCCCGAATATATCGAGGAATACGTCCACAGCAGTTTGAAGAACGCGGGGCTTGAGAGCTTCGACCTGATGCAGTTTCACGTCTGGGAAGACGAGTGGGTCGAAGACGAGCGTTGGTCGAAGAAGATGGAAGAGCTTCGCACGCAAGGACTCGTCCGTGCCGTCGGCATCAGCATCAATCGTTGGGAGCCTTGGAACGGCGTGCGCGCAGTCCGCAGCGGACTCGTTGACAGTGTGCAGGTCATCTACAACATCTTCGACCAGAACCCGGAGGATGAGCTTTTCCCCGCCTGCGCCGAGATGAACGTCGCCGTCATCGCGCGCGTGCCGTTCGACGAGGGGACGCTCACCGGCACGCTCAACGCAGAGAGCCGCTGGCCCGAAGGCGACTGGCGCAACACATACTTCGTGCCTGAGAACCTGATTCCGAGCGTCGAGCGCGCCGACGCTTTGAAGCCGGTTGCGGAGCGCGCGGGGATGTCTCTGCCGGAGATGGCTCTGCGCTTCATCCTCAGCAACCCGACCGTGAGCACGATCATTCCGGGTATGCGAAAGATAAAGAACGTCGAGTCGAACGTCGCCGCGAGCGACGCGGGGCCGCTCCCGCCCGAACTCGTCGAAGAGTTGAGAAAGCACCGCTGGGAACGAGAGCCGAAGCCCTGGTCGCAGTGAGCGAACGACGAGGGAAACTAAAGAGGATGAGAACAAGCCTTTGAGAACGGACTTGAGACAGATAAGAAGCCGCGTCCTCTTCGCGTCGCTCGTCTGCGCGTTCGCGCTGCTTCGGCCTCTCGCGTTCGCGCAGGAGGATCAGCCTCCGAAAGAGAAAGGCACGTTCCGCGCGTCAGAACTCGTCGAACTCTTCAAGCTGGATCAGACTATCAAGCTCGACATACGTTACGCCACCGCCGACAACTTCACGGGGCGGCCCGTTTACACAGAGGCGCGCGCATTCCTGCAACGCCCCGCCGCCGAAGCCCTCGTCCGCGTCAGCCGCGCGCTCCACGCGAAGGGCTACGGCCTCGCCGTCTTCGACGGCTACCGCCCTTGGTTCGTCACCAAACTCTTCTGGGACTTGACGCCCGCCGATAAAAAACAGTTCGTCGGCGACCCGTCGAAGGGTTCGCGCCACAACCGCGGCTGCGCCGTTGACCTCACGCTCTACGATTTGAAAACGGGGCGCGAGGTGTCCATGCCGAGCGAGTTCGACGAGATGACCGAACGCTCGCACGTCTCTTACGCGGGCGGCACGCCGGAGCAGCGCCGGCTCCGCGACCTGCTTCGCGCCTCGATGGAGGCCGAAGGCTTCTCAGTCTATGAGCCGGAATGGTGGCACTACGACTTCAAAGACTGGAAGCTGTACCCGATTCTCAACGTCGATTTTTCAAAGATCGCCACGCCCGAGCCAAAGAGAATCCAAGCGCCGCGCTGAAAGGGCGATTCGCCCGCGCACGGATTGCAGAGGCTTCACGCGACCGGGCCGCGGACGCAGAAGGCGCAGTCGAGACTGTTGAAAGTTCGGCGGGCCGCCGGGCAAGCAGCCCGCCGAAATGTTCGCCTGCGCGCTCCGAAGCGTTCGACGCATTACTTCACGCCGGCCCTGATGTACATGCCGGGCAGCAGCCGCTCGATCTGCAACATCGGCGACATCGTGAGATTAGTCTCAACCGTCTTCCCGTCGGGGATGTACATGGAGATGATGCGCCCGCTCCCGTCTTCGCGAACCTCGACGGTGCGCGCGCGAAGGTCAACGCGAGTCACGACGCCGCTTATCGCCCGCTGCTTCGTCGCGCCGTCGCTCTTTGCGGCGACGCCGACGCAGCCGAGCGCGAGCAGTGCCGAGAGCGAGAGTCCGAGGGTCATGTGCCGAATCTTCTTCATGGTTTCGTCTCCTTCTTCCGGCGGCGCGTCTGGCGCACGCCGTTCATCGAAAAGTTTGAGCCGCAGACTTGAAGCCGCCGTGGCCCACGTCGGGGCGCACATGCCGCCCTTCACACCTTCTAACGCGAAAGCGAGTTAAGGAATGGATCACGACGACATAAAATTATCGTCAACGATATAGTGCTTTCCCTGCACCATCTCGCATAAGCCGTCGGCAACGATTAAACTCTTCTCTTGAATGAAAGGCCGGACAACTTCCGTCTGGACGTAACGACTCGGGCAACGGGCACGCGCCTTGCACTTCCCGCGCGCAAAGGACGAAAGCCCCGCTTGAGCTTTCATCTTCCGAAGATCAAGGCTTCGTCCGACGAAACATCAGTCCCCAGTCAGTCACTCGGTTCGGATGAAGGAGCACGCTCATGCGTACACGTCTCTCTTTTCCAATCGCATTCCTTTACCTTCTCTCCGCACTATTTTTTCTGACCGCGACGACGCGGGCCGACGACGACGGCAGCAGCAACAACGACGACGAATACGACGAGCACGCGCGCGTCCTCCGCGTCAACCTCATCGGTGGCGAGGTCACGCTCAAGCGCGACGGCGACGACGAGTGGGAGACCGCTCAAACGAACACGCCGCTCGTCGAGGGCGACACACTCGCGACTGGCCGCGATGCGCGTCTGGAAATTCAGGCCGACTCGCGCAACTTCATACGCGTCGGCGAGAACTCCGTCCTGAAGGTCGTAACCTTACGCGACGAAGGCATCGCGCTCAGCCTTTCGGAAGGCACGGCCACCGTCATGCTCTCGCGCTTCGACCGCGACAAGGAATACTTCGAGGTTGACGCGCCGAAGACTACCGTTGCCGCCGAGAAGACCGGGCGTTATCGTGTTGACGTTGACTTGTCGGGCGGCGTCCGCGTCACAGTCCGCGAGGGCGGTCTGGCGCGACTCTACTCCGAGTCTTCCGGCTTCGAGCTTCGCAACGACCGCACGGCTCGCTTCACGCTGAACGACGGCGGCGACGGCGATTGGGAGTTGGGCGCGTCGGCGCAACTCGACGAATGGGACAACTGGAACGACGAGCGCGAGCGCATCGTCGCGTCGAACCTCAAATACGAAGGCCGCGAACGCTACTACGACTCGGACGTTTACGGCGCGGAAGAACTCGATTCATACGGCGATTGGTCTTACACGAACGACTACGGCTACGTCTGGCGTCCGAACGTGACGGTCATCAACAACTACAACGACTGGGCACCCTACCGCTACGGGCACTGGGATTGGTGCCCGCCGTACGGCTGGACTTGGATCGCCGACGAGCCTTGGGGATGGGCGCCGTATCACTACGGTCGCTGGGTCAATGTCAATAACGCCTGGGCATGGGCACCGCGCGGCTACGGCTACCCGCACAAGCGCGCGTGGTGGCGTCCGGCGCTCGTCGCCTTCGTCACCGTTGACTTCGGCAGCGAGCGGCGCGTCTGCTGGTACCCGCTCGGCTACGGGCAGCGCGACCCGCGCGGTCGCTTCTGGTCTCAAAGCTTCGACCCGCGCCGGCAGGGCGGGGTTGACCACCTGCGGCCCTTCAATCCGGCGCTTATGCGTGCCGTCAGTTCAGTGCCCGCCGACCGTTTCGGCGAACGACACCTGCACGCGCGCCCGGCCGAAGGCGACCTCGCGCAACGCACGCTCGCGTCCGAGCCTTTGCGCGGGCGACTCCCGTTCGGGCCTCCGAACGGCTCGCGCTTCTCAGGCTCGCGGCAAGGCGGCGTACAAACTTCCGGCGCGAACGGTCGCCCGGTCTTGAGCATCAACCGCCCCGCGCCGATTCTGCCTCCGCGCGAAATACCCGAACGCCACACGGGCGCGGGGGCGCGCACGCCCGGCGTTCCGCTCGACGAAGCATTGCGACGCTCGCGACTCTTCGGCGACCGAACGCCGCGCTTCCCGCAACCACCGAACGATTCGCGCACGCCGCAGAATAATGTTGACAACACCGGCGCGGTCGCGCGACCCGTTCCCTCCGGGCGTCCACTGCCGGACGCCGGAACGGGCGAGCCTGACTCGGATAGAGGACGGCACGAGCGACGCAACGACCACGACGGGAACGACAACATTTCAAGCACGCCGCACGCAAGACCCACACGACCGCCCGCACGTCCCGACCCCGTCGTGATTGACGACGGAGGCGTGCGTCGCGAAGAGAGATCGAAGCCGACGCCCGCTTACAGGCCCGAGCCGCGCACGCCCACGCCCGGCGAAGGCGGTCACACGCCACGCGAGCAGCCGCCTTCCTACCATCACGAGCGGCCCGCGCCGCCTGAACCGACGCACAACGAGACGCCGCGACAGGAGGCGCCGCACTACGAACCGCCGCATCGCGAGCCGCCGCATCAGGAGACGCCGCGTCAGGAAACTCCGAGGCAAGAGGCTCCGCGTCAGGCACCGCCCCAGAAGGAGTCGCCCCGTCAGGAGCGTTCCTCGCCGTCGCCCTCGCACGATGATCGCCCGCGCGAAAAGCCGTCAGGCCGCTCGAAGGACTGACGAGCTAAAGGCGGCATGACTGACAAACGAAGGCGCGCGCACGAGTCTCGGACTCGTGCGCGCGCCTTCGTTTTTTTGATTCCACCCTCAGCGTTTTTTTGATTCCATCCTCAGCTTGCACGCCTCGTCGGTGTTATATTCAAGTCGCTACTCCTTAACGATGAAGACAGATTTGCAGACGATCAAAACTCCTTCGCTCCTGCTCGACATCGAGCGGGTCAGGCGCAACGCCGAGCGTATGTCGGCGCGCATCAGAAGTCTCGGCGCTTCGCTTCGCCCGCACGTCAAGACGCACAAGTGCGTCGAGGTCGCGAGAATTCAGACCGAGGGACACGCGGGCGGAATCACCGTCTCGACGCTCGCGGAGGCGCGCGCCTTCGCCGCACACGGCTTCAGAGACATCACCTACGCAGTGCCTATCGAGCCGGGCAAGTTCGACGAGGCATTTGAACTCGCGAAGAGTTGCGAGCGCTTGTCGCTCATCACGGATGACCGCGAAATCCCGCGCCGTCTCGACGAGTCGGCGCGTCGTGCAGGTCTAAAGCTCGACCTGTTTCTCAAGGTTGATTGCGGCTATCACCGCTGCGGCGTCGAACCCGACCGCCCCGAAGCACTCGAAATCCCGCGCGTCATCGACGACGCGCCGAACCTGCGCTTCGCGGGCATACTCACGCACGCGGGACACTCTTACAACGCCGGCTCGCGCGAAGAACTGCTCGCCATCGCACGCCACGAGCGAGATTTGATGACGGAGTTCGCCGCGCGTCTGCGCGCCGACGGCATCGAAGTGCCGTGCGTCAGCGTCGGCTCGACGCCGACCATTACGCACGTCGAACACCTCGAAGGCGTAGACGAGGCGCGGCCCGGAAACTACATCTTCTTCGACGCCTTTCAGGCGACGCTCGGCAGTTGCGGCTTCGGCGACTGCGCGCTGACCGTGCTTGCATCGGTCGTTCACCGCGATCTCGCGCGCCGAAAGTTCGTGCTCGACGCAGGCGCAATCGCGCTCTCGAAGGATCGCGGCGCGTTCGAGCTTGACGCCGCGTGCGGCTACGGTCGCGTGCTCGACCTCGAAGGCGAAGACACGTCCCTGCGCGTCGGCTCGCTCTCGCAGGAGCACGGCGAGGTCTTCGTCGAAGACGAGGCTCTGCTCGAACGGCTGCGAGTCGGCTCGCGCGTCCGCGTGCTCGCGAACCACTCTTGCCTGACCGCCGCACAGCACTCGCACTACAACGTGCTCGAAGGCGAGAGCGTCGTTGACCGTTGGGAGATTCAGCGCGGGTGGTGATTCGGTTTTGATATCGATGAACGAAGGAAGGGCGCAAGCGCCGCGATGTACAAAAGCAACCTGATTGAATTGGACGCCTTCGGCGACGAAGGATTGAACGTCATCATCGAAACGCCGAAGGGCAGTCGCAACAAGTACAACTACGACCCGGAACTCCGGCTCTTCAAGTTGGGCGGCGTGTTGCCTTCGGGCGCGAGCTTCCCTTTCGACTTCGGCTTTGTGCCTTCGACTCTCGGCGGCGACGGCGACCCGCTCGACGTTCTCGTGCTGATGGACGAGCCTGCGTTCGCGGGCTGTCTCGTGCAAGCGCGGCTCGTCGGAGTCGTCGAGGCCGAGCAGACCGAACGCGAAGGCGAAACGACGCGCAACGACCGTCTCATCGCCGTCGCCACGGAATCGCGCCTTCTGCGGAAGGTTCGTTCGCTCGGAAGCCTGAACGAGAATCTTCTCGACGAGATCGAGCACTTCTTCGTCTCGTACAACAAAATCAAGGGCAATGAGTTCAAGCCCATCGGTCGCTTCGGCCCGGCGCGCGCGCAAAAACTCGTCGAGGAAGGGATTGAAAATTTCCGAAAGTCGAAGCGGACGCGGCCCAAGCCGGGCGGGAAGAAAAAGAAGCGTTGACGATGGCGGCGTGAGTACTCTGCCACTTCAAAACACAACTCGACGCGGCCACGTCCTCACTCTTCGGAAGCGCCGTCGCTGCTTACTTCTTCGGAAAAAGAAATCTGAGCATCGGCTCGACGCGCAAAGCCCAAGCCGTCTCGCTGTGCTTCGCGCCTGCGGCCTCGAAGTATCTGAGGTCTTCTTCGAGAAGCCAGCCCTTCGAGACGAGCGCATCGCGGAGCGTGCGCGCGTCGGCGGTTGCGTTCCAGCCTTCGTCCGTCCCCATGTCGAGCCAGATGCGCGCGTGTGTCTTCGGCCTGAGTGATCGAACGTCCGCGACTATCCGCCGGTTGTCCCACCAGACCGCAGGCGAGATGACGGCGAGTTTGCCGAAGACGTGCGGGTATCGTAATCCGAGGTAGAGCGTCACGAGTCCGCCGAGACTAGAACCGCCGAGTCCCGTGTCGGCGGCGTCGCGCTTCGTTCGATAGTGCGAGTCAATCATCGGCTTTAACTCTTCGACGATGAGGCGACCATAGAGGTCTGCCTTGCCGCCAACCTTGAGCCGCGGGTCTGCGCTCGGCGTGTACTCGCCGACGCGCTCGTTGCCCGTGTTGTAGATGCCGACGATGATGACCGGCTCGATCTCGCCCGCGAGTATGAGCGACTGCGCCGTCTCGTCAACTCTCCACTCCTGACCGGGGATGAAAGAGGTCGCGCCGTCAAAGAGATTCTGGCCGTCGTGTAGGTAGAGCACAGGGTAGCGACGGTGCGCGTCCGCGTCGTAACCCGGCGGAAGGTAAACCAACAGGTCGCGATCCGCCGGGAGGAACTTCGAGCGAAACTTCGTGTGAGTTCGGAAGTCGCCCGTGAGCGTGTGCGGCGGCTGTGCGACGACCGGCTCTTGGCCTGAGATGTTGGAGGACATGAACAAAACATCAACGCGACAAGGCAAAACGCACGTCGCACGAACTATCTCCTGTGGAATATTTGCCGGTTCAGGTCAGACGATTCTTTTCGTTGCGCGTCTCTTGACGAATCGCACTTCTACGCGAAAAAAGGCGCGCAAGTCAACACAAAATTTTTAGCGCGGCGTCTACGTACATTAGAGTTTGCCGCACTGCAATACTTTCGCCGCTTGACTCAATTACGTCAAACGCATCCATGCTTAGAGCGCGCTCAAGCGGCGGTGGCTTAATCTAATCTCGCCGGAAGCCACCGGATAGGTTGTGCGTCTTCATCTCTCGTTCTTCAACCTTCTTTTATGTTCGGCGAGCATGTTGCAGAAGAGCGCGCCCTGCGAGACGGCGTCGTCGAGGGCTTTGTGCGTGTATGGAAGGTCGTCGAACCATTGGCGAGGCATGTGACGCTTGACCGTGTTGAGGAAGTCGAGGCCGGTGAGTGCAAACGCGAAGGTCTTGATGTCGAGCGCCTGCCAGCCGAAAGGGTTTTCGCCCGTGAAGCGATTTAAGTACCAGCAGACGTACATGAAGTCGAAGGCCGCCGGGTAGGCGACGAAGACGGGGCTTCCGGGCAGAGCCTTGAGCCACGTCAGATATTTTTGCATCGCCTCTTCGGGCGGCTGGACGTTCTGGCGGCACGCGGCCCAAGCTTCCGGCTGTCCCTCCCACCAGCGCATCGTGTCGGGGTGCTGCGAAGCGCCGGGCAAGGTTTCAAGGTTGGCCGTGAAGCCGCTCAGAAAAGTCTTGTCCGAAAGATAGGCCGCCGAGCCGATGCTCAGCATCGAATAGACGCCGGGTATCGGCCCGTCGGTTTCAACGTCCGTGCTGACGTAAATCTCCATCGCGTTTATCACCTCAACCTTCGACCGCGCGCGTCGCGCGAAGACGTTTCAACTCAGGCGCGCGCGCCGCACCCTTCGACACTCGGCGGCGGGGATTCAAATCTTTGCCCGCGCGCCCGCGACGTGTTAAAAGTCAGGGATGATGAAGTCCCGTTTGTACAGCCTCGCGAGCATACTACTTCCCGCACTTCTCGCGGCACAACCCGGAACGGCTGCAACGCCGCAAGCGCCCGAAGAGCACTACCGCGCGTTCGACTCGAAGGGCGCGCCCGTCAAACTTCAGGATATCGCAGACGCGCTCGACGGCGCGGACGTTCTCATCATAGGCGAGACGCACGACGACCCCGTGGCTCACCTCGTCGAAGCCGAGATGCTCCGCCGCGCAGACGAGCGCCGCTCCGAGGCTCAGGCGAAGAGACGCACGCTCGCTCTATCTTTGGAGATGTTCGAGCGAGACGTGCAGACCGTCATGGACGAGTACCTCGCCGGACTCATCACCGAGAGACATTTTCTACTGAGCAGCCGACCGTGGGGAAACTACACGACCGACTATCGCCCGCTCGTCGAGTACGCGCGCGAACACCACGTCCCCGTCATCGCAGCAAACGCGCCCGCGCGCTACGTCTCGCGCGTCTCGGCGAACGGCCCCGACTCTCTGAACGCGCTGTCGAAGGAGGCGAAGGCGTGGCTTCCGCCGCTGCCCTTCCCGCCCGCGTCCGCCGATTACGCGGCGAAGTTCAACAGCTTCATGCAGGGCGCGATGGGCGGCCCGCCGACGCCTTCGTCTTCAAACGCTCAAACGCAGGCCAACCCGCACGGCTCGGCGCACCTGCTCGAAGCTCAGACGCTGCGCGACGCCTCGATGGCCGATGCGATTGCGGAGTTTTTGAAGCGCAACAAAGACGCGCTCGTCGTCGAGGTCAACGGCACGTTCCACAGCGAGGAGCGAATGGGCGTGCCCGAACAGATCAAACATTACAGACCCAAAGCGCGCGTCGTCGTCGTCACGATTGTCCCCGACGAGGGTTTCCCCAGCTTCGACTCGGCTCGGCTCGGCAAACTCGGCGACTACGTAATCGTCACAGACCCGGCGCTTCCTCGCTCGCGGTGATTTCGGTCGCGTGTGCGCTTGCCAGAACGCGCGCGGCTTGGCACAATAGCCGTTGCTTTTACGTGCGCCATTCGCCACTGAGAGGCAGGTGTTGCCGGATTTAGCAGACAGAAGTTAAAGAGTCACATCGAAACGCATAGAGTTTTTCCGGGCCGCCGAGTCGCCCGGTCTTGATTTCGTCAGTTTTAGAACGGAGAAATTAGATGGCAACCGTAGTCGTTAATCAGGGAGAGTCAATCGAGTCGGCGCTGCGCCGCTTCAAGCGCAAGGTCATGTCCGAGGAGATCATCAAGGACGCAAAGAAGCACGCCTTCTTCATGTCGCGCGGCCAGAAGGCCAAGCTCAAGTCGGCGCTCGCGCGCAAGCGCAACAAACGCAAGTCGCGCCCGATGCGCCCGCGCAGCTAGACCGACCCCGAACTTTCAACGCGAGAGCGTCGCAGTCTTCATTGGATTGCGACGCTCTTTTTCTTTACGGTGACGGGCGTTTGAAAAACTCTTCCGAAGGCTGCGGCGGCGCGTCGTATTCGTCTCTGGGGTTGTCGAACTCAAGTATCATGCCGCCGATTGTCCCGGCCAGCGAGTTGTACACGGCCCCGCCTATCAGTGTCGCAAGAAACGCCACGCCGCCGTAAATTATCGGCGTTCCGAGCAGATACCACGAGATGACGCCGACGCTCATCGTCCGGTAATAGACACTGTAATAACCCGCGTAAACCACGCCCGCGAAGAGGCCGGACAGCAGGCCGAGAAAGGTCTGCCACTTCGCCACCGAAAGAATACCGACACGTTTGAGCATCATTCTCGCCAAGTCAAAACTCCTCCGCGCCCAAAGCAGACTCCAATACTCTCTGCCTCATTCGTAACTTTCCTCGTCCCGCCGCGACTCAAAGATTCTCGATCTCGACCGGCTCGACCTCGTCGGCCAAACCGAAGCCGAAGACGCGCGAGTAGAAATACAATTCGCCGTCGAGCGCGCGCTTGATGTTCTCGGCTTTTCGGAAGCCGTGCTGCTCGCCCTCGAATGCGACGTAAGCGACGGGCAGACGCTTTCGCCGCAAAGCCTCGACCATAAGCTCGGCCTGATTCGGCGGCACGATCTTGTCTTCGAGTCCCTGAAAGAAAATTATCGGGCACGAGAGACGGTCTGTGAAATTGATTGACGAACGCTCGAAATAGAGGTCTGCGCGTTCGGGGTACGGGCCGACGAGGCGGTCAAGGTAACGCGACTCGAACTTGTGCGTATCGCCGACGAAGACCGTCAGGTCGCTTATGCCGAAGTGGCTCGCGCCCGCGCGGAACGTGTCGCGGAACGTGAGCGAGTTCAGAGTCGTGTATCCGCCGGCGCTCCCGCCCGTGATGACGCAGCGCGCGGCGTCAACCTCGCCGCGCTCGATCAAGTGCTTCGCGCCGTTCACGCAGTCGTCAACGTCAACGACTCCCCACTCGCCGTTCAAGCGTTGCCTGTACTCGCGACCGTAGCCGGTCGAGCCGCCGTAGTTTACGTCGAGCACCGCGACGCCGCGGCTCGTCCAGTATTGAGTTTCGAGCCGGAGCGTCGTCGTCGTCGCCGCGGTCGGGCCGCCGTGGCACTTGACGACGAGCGGCGGTCGCTCGCCTTCGGGCGCGTCGAAGTCACGGTTTCGCGGCGCGTAGAAGAACGCGTGCGCCGTCCGCCCCGCCTCGGTCGGGAACTCGACGGCTCGCGGCGTCGAGACGTAAGCATCGTCAACGACGACCTTGCTCGCGCGTTGCAGAACGTTCGTCTGCCGCGTCTGCAAATCGAGTTCGACGATCTCCACGCGCTTCGTCGGCGAGCCTGCGCGGAAGACTGCGCGGCGCGCGTCGGCGCGGACGTACGCGATCTCTGTGTAAGGCAATTCGATTCGTTCGAGCCGCTTCGTGCGCGTGTCGAGCGTGGCGAGGCTCCAGTTGCCGCGCTCGTTGTAGGCGCAGACGATCCGCCCCTCTGTCGAGAACGAATAGGCCGACATCGCGAAGAGCCATTGCGGCAGACCGAACTCCGCGTCCTTCTCGCACATCGCCTCGACCGAGCCGTCGTCGCCGAGCCGTTGAATGTTCCACCAGTTGCTCCGGTCGGAGACGAAGTAGAGCACGCCGTCGGGCGACCATTCGGGCTGGAAGATCGACTCGTCAACGCCGCCCGCGACCATCCTCGATTCGACGAGCGCGCCTTCGTCGTTAACCTCCGCGACCCAAAGCTCGCAGCCGTCCCAGGGCATGTTCGGGTGATTCCAGGAGAGCCATGCGAGGCGCGAGCCGTCCGGGCTGAGCCGCGGCGACGAGTAGAAGTCGCTGCCGCTGACGAGCACGCGCCCGCCGTCTTCGTTCGCTTCGGCTTCGAGCGATAGGCTGACGATTGTGTTCACGGCCTCGCACCCTTCGACCGTGTGATCTTCGCGCACGGCGACGAGCCGCCCGCGCCGCGCGTCAATAATCGTGTCGCTGTAGCGGAGATTCTTTTCGGGCGTTACGGGCTTCGGCGCGGACTCCAAAGTCTGACGATACAAACGCTGGTCGGCGAAGTTCGAGAAGTAGATCGTGCCATCGCGGACGGCGAAGTCGCCGCCGCCGTACTCGTGCACGCGCGTTCGGGCGTTGAAGCCTTCGGGCGTCACGTCGGAGATCGTCCCCGAAGGCGTGCGCCGCACAACGCAGTTGCGACCGCCCTCGGACGGTCGAAGCTCGATCCAGTAAGTATCTTCGCCGTCGAGCGCTATCTGCCCAAGCCCGACCGTCGCCGAGACGATGAGGTCTGAGGTTATCGGCGACTTCCATGAGCCGTAAGTCGCGACGTTCGTCTGAGTCATTCCATCTTCCTCCAGAGGGTGAGAAGAAATGACGAATGCGGAATGATGAATGATGAATGATGAATTAAAGACCGGCAGTTCTTCATTCATCATTCATTCCGCATTCATCCTTTCTCAAAGATTTATCCCGCGGCGCTCCGGCGGCGGCACGTAGGCGCTGAAGTCGTGCGCGAAGCGTTCGGCGTAGCTGTCGATGAGCGAGCGCACGCGCTCTGCGCTCTGGCTTCGGACGACGAGGCCGACGTGGTACGGCTTGCAGACGCGGAAGACGATCTCCGCGTCGTTGTACAAGGAAGTGTCCGGGCGCTCCTGCCGCGCGAGCGAGAGCGCGATGCTGCCGAACTCGCGTCGAGGTTCGAGCCTGCCGACGCGCTCGCCCCGCGCGTGCGCCACTTCGACCTTCGCCCACTCGCGCCAAAGGTTGAACCCTGTCGCCGCTTCGAGAGCCTCTGCGATGTACGCGCCGCCGACGCGCGCGGCGACTTCGAGGAAGTAGAACTCGCCGTCCGCGTCGCCGCGTATGAACTCGGCGTGCGAAGCGCCGCGTTCGAGTCCGAGCGCGGCGAGCAGTTCGACGTTCAGCCGCGTCAACTCCGCGTGCTCGTGTGACTCGTACTCGACCGTGCGCGACGTGAAGACGCCGCCGTCGTGCGCGACGTTCAACGGCGGGCGACCGTAGCGGCTCGCGCCGCAGAAGATGATCTCGCCATCTTCGACGACCGAATCAACGTGGAAGACTTCGCCGGGCACGAACTTTTCGAGAAGGTAGTAAGAAGACTTGTCCTGCAAAGCCTTGCGCGAGTCGAGCGTTTCGATTGCGCGCCAGACCTGCTCCGGGTCTTCGAGCTTGCGTATGCCGGAGGCCGAAACGTCCGAGCGCGGCTTGACGACCCACGGCGCGGGGACGCGCGCGACGAACTCGCCGACATCGTCGAAGTTGAAGAGAGGAACGAAGTCGGGCACACGTATCCCTGCGTCGTGCGCGCGAAATCTCATCGCGAGTTTGTCGCGGAAGACGCGTGCGAGCGAGGCGTCCATGCCGGGCAGGCGCAGGTGCTCGCGCGCGAGCGCGGTCGTGATGATGTCGAACTCTTCGAGCGCGACGAGCGCGTCAATTCGTCGCTCGCGCGCGAGTTGGCTCGCGGCGTGGATGAAGAGTTCGGGGCCGGCGTCGTCGGGCAGGAAGTGAACCGCGTCGAGCGCGTCGCGCGGCCAGTTCTCCTGCGCCGTTCGCTCTCGCGTCAACAGTTCGACGCGCGCGCCCTGCTGCCTGCACTCGCGCAGGAAGTCCTCGCCCTTAAAGTAGCTGGCGACGCAGACGACGCGCGCGGGTGTGGACGGTTCGGCCAATTGATTCCTGCGACTTCAATGGTCTTCGGATTGCGGCGACAGTATATAACGACGGCGCGCGGCGCACACAAGCGCGAAACTCGGAAAGCGGCTGAACTCAATCCAGAGTTCAGCCGCTTTCCGACTACGCCGTGTGGCGTCCTTAGTAAATGTTGAAGTTGTATTCGAGCGTGACGTACTGCGAGACCGTGTGACCGTCCTTCTCGGCGGGATTGAACTTTATCTGCTTGGCCGCCGCTATGGCCTTCTCCGTCAGCCCGTCGGGAAGACCTTTGACGACGCTTATCCCTGTGACAGCGCCGCCGGACGAGAGGATCGCGCGCAGGCGGACGACTCCCGTCACGTTGTTCTTGCGGGCGTCTTCGGTGAACGAAGGCTCCGGCTTGAAAGTGATTAGCGCCTTGCGCGTCACCTCCTTCGGCTGGAACGGCCGCGAGTAGTCTACGTCGCCGCCGCCGCCGCCGCCGCGTCCGCCGCCGCCCTCCTCTCGGTCGCCGCCGCCGATGTTGCCGCCGCGGCCGGGGCCTACGCCCCCGCCGTCGCCGGGGCCGACGCCACCGCCTCTACCGTCTCCCATTCCTCCACCGTGCCCGGGCCCCGATGAAGGCGTCGTCGATGTTGACTTCGGATCGCCGTATGCGATGTCTCGCGTGTCAGGCTTGATTAGCATCGGGTCAACGTCAATCGTCGCAGGCGTCGGCAGGTGCGGATCCACAGCCGGAGGCTTCGGATTAGCCGTAACTATAGGCGGCACGAGTTGAGCCGTCGGCAGCTTGCCGGCGGATGCGGGCAACTCCTCTTCGCGACCGCCGCCGCCGCCACCGTGCGGGCGCTCGTACTGCGGCTTCGAGCCGCCACCCTTGCCCGACTCCGTACCCGCCGGGCCCTTGTCCGGCTTCTTCTGTTCCTCTGGAATCGGGTCGTCGGGGTTAATCATCCCGACCAGTTCAAGATTATCGTTTGGATTTTCAGAGACCAGCACGCACTGACGACCGAATATGCGATAGAAAAAACATCTGTCCGTGTACTTCATAGTGAAGTACGCGCCCATGACGAGCATAAAAACCACGAAGGGCGCAATGACCGCCTGAGTGGTGTAGTCTTGCCTGAAGAATTTTTTGACGAGAGCGCCAGAGGCGTATGCGGTTCGCTTTGAGAATCCCGCCGGGTCGCGCTTGAATTCGGGCCATGTCAGTTCGGCCTCGTGCGTCGCAGCCTTGACCTCGCGGACGAGCCGGCGCGTCAGCCCTTCGTCCTGAAGGAAAGTCAGGTGATACTCGCCGCGGTCTTGGATCGGCAGCGCGGAGACTGTCTCCTCACCGTCCTGCGAATAATCGTTCGACGGCGCAGAGCCGTTGCCGTTCGCCGGCACAGACGCCGTAACGACGGACTCATCCGAAACCTGTGCAGTCGCCACGGGTTGGGGCGGCGCTGTGACGCCAAGCGGCGTCCCGTCAACCGGGCAGAATCCGAACTTGTCGGCGAACTCCTCTTGGCACGTTGGACACTGTTTCATTTCTTCAAGAACCTCCCGTCGAACCACGCGGGGAAAGCGGCCTGCTCTGTATGAAGGTACAGATTTTTTCCGACTCGTTCAAGCCCTCAAGCGACACCCTGCGGCGATTTATGAGGTCGGGCGAAACGCACGCAAGGCACTCTCCGAACAGCGTTTGATGCTCGCGCCGCGGGAATCGCTGCCACGCCCGCGCAGGCCGCCGAAAAAATTGGCCGGGGCCGCCGACAGCGACGAGCCATTTGACCGCGCGCCCTACGGCATCTAAGATTTCAGCGAACAAAGGCTCCCCGTTCGTCTTCCGTAAAACCGGACTCGGCGTCCGACAAGGACGGACAGTCCGCTCGTTCTAAAAGTATTAGCCCGATGAAAAGTCCAAGAAGTCAAAAGCGCCGCCCGCGTGGCCTGCCGTTATGTGTTCTGTCTGCTCTGATTCTCTTCTGCGCCGGTTGGTTCGCCGCCGCCGCCGGACAGACGGCTCAGGAGCCGCGCCGCGACCAACTCCTGAACGGCCTTCGTATTCTCATGCTCCCGCGCCCCGGCGATGAGAACGTGCTCATCAAGCTCCGTATTCACGACGGCGCGGCCTTCGACCTCGCAAACAAAGAGGGGCTGATGGCGACGCTCGCGGATGCGATGTTCGACCAGCAGACTCGAAACTACGTGTCCGAGGAACTGGGCGGGCGGCTCGACGTGGCGACCGACTACGACTCGATCAACATCACGCTTGCGGGCAAGGCGACGGACTTCGAGCGACTGCTTGAGCTTGCCAGAAACGCGGTCATGAACACGCAGCTAACGCCCGAGGCGGTCGAGCGCGTGCGCGCCGAGAGGGTCAAGACTCTGCGCGAGAGAAAACAGACTGGCGCCGAGCGTGCAGACATCGCGGTCGCCGCGCGTCTGTTCGGCGCGTATCCTTACGGTCGAACGATAGGCGGCACGCCCGAATCCGTCTTGCGCATCGAGCGCGCAGACCTCCTGCTCATGCGCGAGCGATTCCTGAACCCGGACAACACGACGCTCGTCATCGAGGGCGGCTTCGACCCGAAGACCGTGACGCGGACGCTTCGCGAGTCGTTCGGCGGCTGGGTCAAGAGCGGGCGCACGATTCCCGCCACATTCCGCCAGCCCGAACAGCCCGACGAGCGCACGCTCGTCATCAACGAGCCGGGGCAGACGGGCGTCGAACTCCGCATCGCCGTCCGCGGCCTCGCGCGCACAGACCGCGACGCGCCCGCCGCGCTCGTGCTCGCCTCGGTCGCGCGCGCTCGCTGGCTCGCAGCCGTGCCCGAACTCGAAGGCCGCGCCGTCTTCGTCCGCCACGACGCTTTCAGCGCGGGCGGCATCTTCCGAATGGGGGCAAGCCTACGCACGCCCGCCGAGGCGTCGAAGGCTCTGGAAGCCGCGCGCACGGTCTTGCGCGACCTCACGACGAACGCGCCGACCGCCGCGGAACTCGACGGCGCAAAACGCGATGTCGCCGCGTCGCTCAATCGCGGGCTGCTTGATGTTGAAGGCGCGGCGACGGCTCTGCTCGACGAGCACACGTACAATTCCGGCGCGGCGACTGCGGGCGGCATGGTGCGCGCCGCGAACGAGTTGACGCCAGCCGAGGCAGGGCGCGTGGCCGCGCGACTCTTCATGCACACGCCGACGGCGACCGTCGCAGTCGGCGACGCCGCGCAACTCCGAACCGAGCTTGCCCGCGCGGGCGCGGTCGAAGTCTCAGGCGAAGAGGCGGCGACGCCCGCGACGCCGAAGCAACAGCCGAAGCCGCAGCAGCCCGCGCTCCAACTAAAACATCCGTAGCGACTCGCAAACAAATCGCAAGTGAACTGCAACCAAAACTCGTCCGCTCTCCGATAGCCTTGTCTCAGCAAATTCCCCCGAACGCAGTTGATTCGAGAGCCGAACACGCGCGCCGCGTGCGCTCGATGTTCGCGCGGATAGCCGGTCGCTACGACCTCTTGAATCACCTGCTTTCGGGGAACGTTGACAAGAGGTGGCGGCGTTTAGTCGCGCGTACTTTGCAGCCGACGCTTTCGGGCGCGCGCGTCTTGGACGTTGCATGCGGCACCGGCGATCTCTCGCTCGTGCTCGCTTCGGCGGGCGCTTCGAGTGTCGTCGGGTTGGACTTCTGCCGCCCGATGCTTGAGATCGCGCGGCGCAAGGTCGAGGCCGACAGCCGCGAGATTCCTTTCGTCGAGGGCGACGCGCTGCGACTTCCTTTCGAGGACGAGTCGTTCGACGTTGTGACGATTGCCTTCGGCCTTCGGAATCTTTCGGGGGTCGCCGAAGGGTTGCGGGAACTTCAACGTGTTCTCAAACCCGGAGGTCGCGTGGCGGTGCTCGAATTCTCGACGCCGGTCGTGCCGGGCTTTCGAGCGTTGTTTGGTTTTTACTTTAAGCGCGTGCTGCCGCTCGTCGGTGGGATGCTGAGCGGCTCGCGCGGGGCTTATGAATACTTGCCCGACTCGGTCTCGAAGTTTCCAGACCAGAAGCGTCTGGCCGAGTTGATGCGGGGAGCAGGTTTCGAGAAAGTCGTTTACAGGAATTTGACCGGCGGTATCGCGTCGCTGCACACGGGCACGCGGCAACGCCGTCGAAGTTAAGGCAAGCTCGGTCGCGGCTCGCAATTCAGCCGCGACCCCGAGACTAGCCCGGTGAGTTCAGCCTCTTTGGTGGTTGTCGGGGCCGCTGTCGAGGAAACGGATTCGCCGGGCTAGGTTTTTTCTAAACGATGGACGCCCGGACGACGAAGTTAATGCTTCCTGACTTCGATTCGTCGTCCGGGCGTTCATCGTTTTCATTTGTGTTATCATCCTCTCGCAATTCAAACCGATTCCCGTCCACGAATTATTGATGAAGCGCAAGCTACTCGACATCGCACGTCGTCTGCTGATTCTTCTGCTCGTCGTGTGGACGGTCGTATCGCTCGTCACGATTCTTATCGAACTCGTACCGGGCGACCCGGCGGTCGCGATACTCGGCGATCAGGCGACGCCTGAACAGATCGAACAGTTCCGGCGCAAGCACGGACTCGACCGGCCCGCGTTCTTCTTCTCTTACTCCGCGGACGAGGGCGGCCAGCGGCACTTCAATTGGAACGGCTCAAACAACCGGTACGTTGACTACTGGGTTGCGCTCCTGCACGGCGACATGGGCACTTCGTTTCGCACCGACCGTCCCGTAATGGAGTTGATACTCTCGCGCTACGCAGCGACGATTGAACTCGCAATCGCGGCGCTTCTGGTCGCCGTCGCGGTCGCCGTCCCGCTCGGAGTCGTCGCGGGCACGAACCGCGGCAACTGGCTCGACAACGTGCTCTCTGTCCTCGCGCTCGTCGGCATAAGCCTGCCGAGCTTCGTCGTCGGCCCGCTCTTCATCTATATCTTTGCGGTGTGGCTCGGCTGGCTCGCGCCTTCCGGGCGCTTCGGATGGTCAAGCATCATTCTGCCCGCCGTCACGCTCGGCCTCGCACTCTCCGCTCTACTGACACGCATGGTTCGCTCCTCCGTCATCGAAGAACTCGGCGAGGACTACGTGCGAACGGCGCGCGCGAAGGGCTTGAGCGAGCGCGTGGTCATCTACAAGCACGTTTTAAAGAACGGACTGATTCCCGTCGTCACCATCCTCGGCCTGCAACTCGGCGTGCTGCTCGCGGGCGCGATCATCACCGAAAAGATTTTCAACTGGCCCGGCATCGGCCTCCTGCTCGTCGAGGAAGGCATCAACCGGCGCGACTACCGGCTCGTGCAGGGCTGCGTCCTCGTCATCAGCGTCACGTACATTTTCGCCAACACGCTTACTGATATTGTTTATCGAAGACTCGACCCGCGAATCAGAGTCTCATGAAAGTTCAAGGTGCATAGTTCAAGGTTCAAAGTTTAGATTCGTCGCACTGTCTTCGAGTTTCGATATGTTCACGCGCTCAACTTTGAGCTTTGAACTTTGAACCTTGAACTTTCCAACTCGATTATGAATCGTCTAGCCATTTTCGGACTCGTCTTCATCGTGCTGCTCGTGCTGGTGGCGCTGTTTGCGCCGCTGATCGCGACGCAGGACGTGGGCGCGACGAATCTCGCGGCGCGATACCTTCCGCCTTCGTCGCAACACTGGTTGGGGACGGACGCGACGGGGCGCGACATCTTCTCGCGCGTAGTCTTCGGCGCGCGCATCTCGCTCCGCGTAGGGCTGGTCGTCGTCGCCGTGTCCGCGGGTGTCGGCACGGTCGTCGGCGCGCTCGCGGGTTTTTACGGCGGGTGGTTCGACCGCGTTGTGTCGGGCTATGTCTTCAACGTCTTCCTCGCGTTTCCCGGTCTGCTGCTCGCGATTGCGATGGTCGCCTTCCTCGGCGCGGGATTGAACAAGTTGATACTCGCGCTCTGCATCATCGGCTGGGTCGGCTACGCGAGAGTGATGCGCGGGCAGGTGTTGAAGGTGCGCGAGTACGACTTCGTGCAGGCCGCGCGCGCTCTGGGCGCGAGAGACTGGCGCATACTCTTCCGCCACGTGCTGCCGAACGCCGTGCAGCCGCTCATCGTGCAGGCGAGCCTCGGCATGGCGGGCGCGGTTCTATCGGAGGCGTCGCTCTCGTTTCTCGGCCTCGGCGTTCCGCCGCCAGCGCCTTCGTGGGGCGTGATGCTTGACGAGGCGCGCGACCTCGCGACGCTCGTCAACGCGCCGCACGCGATGCTCGCGCCGGGACTGGCAATCGCGCTCACCGTCCTCGCCTTCAACTTTCTCGGCGACGGTTTGCGCGAGTATCTAGACCCTCGGCAGCGTAGACGCTGAAGAAATTTTCGACCGCCGACCGCCCGACTGCGAACTCTTCTTGATGCGCGTCTTCTACACCCCACGCTACTACGCGGAGATAGGCGAGGGTCACGTCTTCCCGATTCGCAAGTTCGAGCTTGTGCGTGACCGTCTGATCGCGGAGGGCACGCTCTCGCCAGCCGAGTTGGTCGAGCCGCGCGAGGCTTCGATTTCGGACGTTCTGCTCGTGCACACCGAGGACTATGTGATGCGCCTGCGCGCCGGTGCTCTGACGCCGCGCGAGTTGAGAAGGCTTGGCCTTCCATGGTCGAAGGCTCTGGTGCGGCGCTCGTTCCTAGCTGTTTCGGGAACGATTGGAGCGGCGCGCTCGGCGCTCGCAGAAGGCATCGGCGCGAACCTCGCGGGCGACACACACCACGCATTCCCGGATCACGGCGAGGGCTTCTGCGTGCTCAACGATGTTGCAGTCGCGGTGCGCGCTCTGCGGCGCGAAGGGCTGATGCGCCGCGCAGCAATCGTTGACCTCGACGTTCATCAGGGCAACGGCACGGCCTCGATCTTCGCGGAAGACGCGGACGTGTTCACCTTCTCGATGCACGGCGCGAAGAACTACCCGCTCTTCAAGATTCCCTCGACGCTCGACATCGAGTTGAAGGACGGGACGGCTGACGCGGAATACTTGGAGACGCTCGCGCGAAACCTTCCGCGCGTCTTCGAGCACGAGCCGGACGTGATTTTTTATCTCGGCGGCGCAGACCCGTTCGAGGGCGACAAGTTGGGCCGCCTCGCGCTCACAATCGAAGGACTCCGGGCGCGCGACGAGACTGTTCTGCGCGAATGCAAGGCGCGCGGCGTGCCCGTCGCGACCGTCATGTCGGGCGGCTACGCCTTGGACATCAAAGATACTGTGGAGATTCACTGCAACACGATTCGTGCGGCTAAAGCCGTCTGCAACGGAATTCAAAGTCGCAAGTTCAAAGTTCAAAGTTAAGGCCACGTGCTTTGAAACTCGAACCTCGAACGGCGCATATTTACCTTTGAACCTTGAACTTTGAACCTTGAACTTATAACTTGATGACTCATGTGGAGAATCGTCAAGACCGCAGCGATTGCAATCCTCGCCATCGTCACGCTCTTCATCGTTTACGAGGTGTTCACGTTCCCGCGCGTCTCGGAGCTTCAGACGAAGAACCCTGAGACGACGAGCATGATCGAGCAGCGCGCGAAGGAGGCGCGCGACGAAGGGCGCGAGCCGCGGCGCTTGCAACAGTGGGTTCCGCTCGAACGCATTTCCGTAAACCTCCAGCGCGCAGTGCTCGCGGGCGAGGACACGAACTTCGCGACGCACCACGGCTTCGACTACGAGGCGATACAGCGCGCGTGGGACGACGCGCAGAAGGAGTCGGAGAAGGAGTCGAAGCAGGAGGGCGACAACGACGAGTCGGGTTGGATTCCGCAGATGCCGACGTTCAAGCGCGGCGCTTCGACCATCTCTCAACAACTAGCGAAGAATCTCTATCTCTCGTCGGAACGCACCTTCGCGCGCAAGGCGAAGGAGGCGGCGATAACTTACTTCCTCGAACGTTCGCTCTCGAAGTGCCGCATACTCGAAATCTACCTCAACGTCATCGAGTGGGGCGACGGCATCTACGGCGCGGAGGCCGCGTCGCAGTTCTACTTCCACAAGCACGCCTCTGACTTGAACGCGAGCGAGGCCGCGTATCTCTCCGCAATGATTCCAAGCCCGCTCAACGTCTTCAACCCGCAGAAGAACCCGCGCCGCGTCACGCGCCGCCAGCGAGTCATCCTCCGCGGCATGAACTCGGTCAAGCTTCCCGCCTGCTGAGTCCAAAAAAATCGAGGCCGCAAATCGCGCGGCCTCGTCGAATGTGCGAGCAGTGAGGTGGTTTTTAGAGTGCGAACTCGCGCGCGAGTTTTAGCTCTGCCTTGCGTAGCTCGTAGCGTCCGCGACCGATGTTGCCTTCGGGGCGCAGCGCGAGGACGACGAAGTATTCCGCCGAGAACATGCGCGCGAGTATGCGGACTCGCTCGAAGTTGACGACCAGTTCGCCGAGCGTGCCGAGGCCCGTGTTCGTCCCCGCGCGCATCGCGGCGCGCACGAGCGAAGTGACCTCCATGGCGGCAACGTCCATGTTCGCCTCGTCGCCTTCGGGCAGGAACATCTTTTCGACCGCGATCCCGTCCATGCCCATTATGAGAGCGCCGGTCGCGCCCTCCGTGCGTTCGATTATGTCCGCGAGTGCTTGCTTGAACATCTCGTCAGTTCTCCTTTACGGGCGCTGGCTCGCCGCGGGCGGCGTCGCCGTGCCCTGATCCATCACGGGCGCGGGAGCGACGAGCGGCGTGGTCGCCGGCTGCTGCTGCTGGTTCGACTGCGGGACGGGCGTGTTCGTCGAGGGGTTGCCGAGCGGCACGGGCTGCGGGATCGAGATCGAGCGCGTGCCGTTTGAAGGCTCGTTCTCGACGCGGCGACCATTGTAGTCCGGCCTGTAGATGCGCGGCGTGATGAAGAACAGAATCTCGTCCGTGTTGCGGAGCACAGCCTTGCGCTTGAAGAGGTTGCCGATGACGGGCAGCGTGCCGATGCCCGGCGTGCGGTTCTGCGTCTCGCTCTCGCGGTCGTTCAGAACGCCGCCCATGACGGTCGTGCCGCCATCGGGCACGAGCACTTCCGTTGACATGCGCTGCGTGTCAACGCCGGGCGTGCCGAGCGAATTGGTGAGCGTCAGGTTGACGCTGTTATTCTCGACCGTAACGTGGAGTATGACCGTGCCCGCGTCCGTTATCTGCGGCGTGACCGAAAGGCGCAGAGGGACGGAGACGAACGTCGTCGTAAAGAGCACGGCGCTGCTGCCCGAAGTCTGCTGCGGCGTGACGACGGGAATCTGCGAGCCGGACTCGATCTGCGCCGGTCGGTTGTTGAGAGCCGTGACGCGCGGCGTCGCGACGATCTTAGCCTGCCCCTTCGACTCCGCGGCGGTGATGAGCGCGCTGATCTGCGCCGTGCCGAAGATGCCGGTCGTCAGACCGATGACCGTGTTCGGGTTGCCCGCGCCGAGGCCGCCGGCGGGGTTGAGTATGCCCTGCGGGATGCCGCCGGGTCTGAATCCGACCGTGTTCTGCTGCCCGTTCGCAGGGGTCGAGCCGGGCGCGGTGTTGAGGCCGGCGTTGCCGCCGCGGGCCGAGAGCACGATGGCGTTTAGCTGCACGCCGAGGTCGCGCGAGAAGGTTCGGTTGGCGACGACGACGCGCGTCTCGATCTCGACCTGCGGCTCTGGCTGGTCGAGGAGTTCGACGAGCCGACGTATCGAGTCGATGTTCTCTTTCACGTCCGTGACGATCAGCGTGTTCGAGCGACCGTCAACCTCTATGCCGCCGCGCTTCGACAGACGGCGCGCGATGATCGGGAGTATGCCCGTCTCGCCGCTGCTGCCCGAAGCGTCGCCGCTTGAGCCGCCGGAGAATGTCGTCGGCGTCTTGCCGCCCGCGAAGTCGGAGGTCGAACCGGCGAAGCCCGCGAGCGTGCCGCCCGCGCGCGCGTAGTTGAGCCGTATGATCTCCGTGACGAGCGGCGCGTTCTGTAGCTGCGCCTCGCGTAGTTGAGCGCGCGCGGCCTCTTCCTCGGCGCGAATCTTCGACTCGTCTTTGAGGACTTCGAGAGTTGCGACGCGGAGAATGTTTCCGTTGACCTCGATGCCGAGGCGGTTCGCCTTCAGAATCGAGTCGAGCGCGAAGTTCCACGGCACGTCCGTAACGTTGATCGTCACGGGTACCTGCTTCACCGACGAATCAACGACGAAGTTCACGCCGTACTGCTCGGTGATGTAGTTGAGTATGTCGCGAATGTCGGCGTTGACGACGTTCAGATTTATCGGCTCGCCGACGAATCCGGGCTGGTTGTACTGCGCGCCCTGCGAAACCTGCGCCGTCTGATTCTGGTTCGAGGGTCGCGACTGCTGCGCGCCCGCGTTCGGCGCGGCTGACGCCGGGCCGTCCTTTTTGTCCTTCGACGCGTCGGGCGTGAGTTCGACGACGAGGTTGTTGCCGTCGAGGCGTGAGCGCTCGCTCGCCGGCGCGCGCAGAGAGACTTGAAGGCTCGTGACAGGCTCGCCTTCTCGCAGGATGTGGTTGACCGTCACCTCTTCGACGAGCGGCGAGGTGACGCTGTAGGCCGGCGAGAGTTGCGTGCTGTCAACGCCGGGAAGCTCGACGACGAGTTGTCGCGCGTCGGGCTTGCTGACGCTGAAAGGCATCGGAGCGGTGCCCGAAATTTCGATCAGCGTGGTGTCGCCCGACGTGACCGCGCGCAGCGAAGTCGCGACGGGAGGGCGCTCGGAAGTGCCCGCGGGAGACTTGCCGAGCGCGATGATTGCAAACGAGCACACGAGCGAGAGGACGAGCGCGCCTCTTGCCGTGGCCGCGAAAAGAGTTTTGTTGTAAGCCATATTCTTCATCCTTCGGAAGCATCACCCGGCAACCCTCCGCCACACGCTAACGCTCGTGCCGGACACGCGACGAATCGCCGCCCGTTTAAGCGCGCGCCGCACAACGCGGTCAGCCGCCAAGCCATGTTGTCAAATGGTCGCCGCGTGTCTTGCGGCCTTTCGTTTCTTCACCTCCGGTCAAAATCGTTGGTGTGTTGAGGTTCGGCGGCGGGGCCGGATCGGTTCGGCGGGAGTGAGGCTAAGGCTTCTAAGGCTTCTGGCTCGCCTGCGCGCCCTGTGAGTCCTGTCCCGACTGCTGCTGCTGTTGCTGTTGCTGCGCGTTTCCGGCGGCGAGCGCCTTCAACGCCTCCACGAACGCAGTGACCTCTGCCTTCTGGTCGGCGGAGGCGGCGGGCTTCGCGTCCGTCTTCTCGCTCGCGGTCTTCTGTTCGGTCAGCGCGTCCGCGGCGGTAGGCTGTCGGAGCGGCTTCGTCTCGACGGCAACGTCTGTGTGGCCGTCAGTCCAGCGCGTCTGGCGGCGGAAG
Organism: Pyrinomonadaceae bacterium; assembly: GCA_035474235.1. Classification (GTDB taxonomy): domain Bacteria; phylum Acidobacteriota; class Blastocatellia; order Pyrinomonadales; family Pyrinomonadaceae; genus QHXN01. The sequence goes on along the minus strand of DATINM010000101.1, from coordinate 83,493 downwards.
ACGAGTCGCTGTTCCTCGATTGCGACGAGCATTCCGTCGTAGAACTGCTCGCCGGGATAGACGACGTAGGAGAGGTTGATCGGCGTCGCCTCGACCATCGCAGCGTAGCCGCGCGGCGTTCGGAAGATGCCGATGACCTGAACCTCTGAGAGCGTGAGCGCCGTCGTCGGCTTCGGCGCGGGCTGCTGCAAGTTCATCGCCGCGAGCTTCTGCGCCTTGTAGTTGTCAATGCGTGTCTGGATGGGCGGGACGGCGACGGTCGTCACCTTCTTTTCGACGGGCTTCCGCTTGAGGGGCGGCGTGTATTTTCTGTAAGGGTCTTTCGACGTGCCCTGATAAGTGGTGCTCGCCGTCTGCGCCGTGACCGCAACCGCGGCTGAGAGCACGAGCGCGCCCGCCGAAACCGTCTTGATTGCGCTGAACAATTTTTCCTTCATGGTTCTCATCCCTGCGATCCGCTTTTCGTTTTTCTTCTCTTTACTTGCCGGTTGCCGTCGCCGCGTTCGACGCCGCGTTGGAAGCCTGACCCGCCGCCTGCGTCGGGCTGGCCGGGTTGGCCGCGGGCGCTGCGGCGGCTGGCGCTGCGGGCTGTCCCGCGGGAGCCGCGGGCTGCAACTTCTCCGGCGAGATGTAGTAGGCGGTTAGAGTGAACTGTGCGTTCACGGTCTTGCCGTCCTTCTTGTCCTGTCCCGCCGCGTCGCTCCCGAGCCTCGTGACCTTAAAGTCCGTGATCGAGACGATGCGCTGGTACGACGCCAACTGCGCGAAGAACTGCCCCACGTCGTTGTATGTGCCCGTGACATCGACCTCGACGGGCTTGCCCGTGTAGAAGTCCTGCTGTACTTCGTCCTTCGGCGTGAAGCTGCGCAGCGTCAGTCGTCCGCGCGCGCGATCCTGAACGTTCTGAAGAACCATCGTGATTTCGCGCTGTTCGGGCAGTAGCGCCTTGAGGTCTTCATAGTCGGCCTGCGCGCGCGCGTATGTCGCCTTGAACTCGTTGAGGCGCTGCGAGGCGACGACCGCCCCTGCGTTCGAGCTTTGTAGCTGCGCGACCTGAGCCTCGATGTCGCTCGTCTCGGCGCGCGTCCCCGACGTGACGAAGTACCAGAAGACGCCGTAGAGCAGAAGCGCCACGCCGAAGAAGGCGGCGAGTTGCAGGTACCAGGGTTTCTCTTGAAGAACTTCGATTTTAAGCATTGTGCGTTTCCTTCTCGTGCTGTTTGCGGCGGCGCGCTACTTCTGTGCGACCTGATTTGAGGGCGCGGGCTGAGCAGCCGCGGGCTTCGCGGGCTGGCCTGCTTGCGGCGCGGGCTGAGGCTGGCTCGGCGCGTACTTGCACTTGATCTTGAAGTGGAAGACTTCGGGCTTGACGCTGAGATCGACGGGGCCCGCCTTCGGGTCAATGTCGGCCTGATCCACCTGCACCTCTTTGCGGTCAGCCTCGATGCCGACGTTGACGAACATCCCGTCTGAGAATTCGAGGCTGCGCGCGAACTGCGTGACGGCGAACTCGTTCGGTGACTGCCCCTCGATGGTCAACTCGCCGCCCTTCTGCTCGACGGCGAGCAGGCGGAAGTCGGGGTCGGACGGGAGGCGCGAGTTCACCTGCGAGAGCAGAGAGACCGGCCCCTGCTGCGATGCGCGCAGACGCTTGATGGCGTCTATGCGCGTCTGTATGTCTTTGAGCTTCTTCTCAAGCTCCTGCTGCTCGGCGTTGACTGCGGCCATCTGCGCTGCGATCTGCTTCTGCTTTTCAAGCTCGGCCTTCGCGGCCATCTGCGAGGCGGCGGCGCTGACGAAGTCGAAGAGCATCCCCATTCCGAGGAGCGCGAAGACCGCCACGCCGATAAGCAGGAAGCGCACGCGCGGGTTCGAGACCTTCTGCTCGACGACCGCCGCGCCGTGCGAGCGCTCTGTGACGGAGTCCAAAAGATTAACCTTGATCATTTAAGCATCCACTCCTCTCAGGGCGAGTCCCACGGCGACGGCCAGTTCGGGAATGACCTCGCTCATGTAGTCGGGGTCGAACCGGCGCGCGTCAACCTTTATCCGGCGGAACGGGTCGAGCCGCTCGACGGGCATCTCGAAGCGGTTGGAAAGGTATTCGGGCAGGCCCTTCAACTTCGAGCCGCCGCCCGAAATCAGAATCTTCTGAACCGAGCCTCCGCCGTCCTCGGCGGTCGCGCGGTAGAAATCGAAGGTCTTCGAGATTTCGAGCGCCAGCATCTCCGAGACGGTTTCGAGCGCGCCCTCAACGTCAACCGGCTCGCCGCTCTGCGGGGCTTCGCCGCCGCGCTTGACGGCCTCGGCCTGCTCGTATGTGAGTCCGAGTTCCTTCTGAAGCAGCGACGTGTACTGGTTGCCGCCGACCGACACGTCGCGCGTGAACACGCTTCGGACGCCCCGGAGGATGTTGATGTTCATCGTCGAAGCGCCGACGTTGAGAAGCGCGACGACCGTATTGTCCGAAGGCTCGTAGTTGACCTCGTAGCAGTTCTGCAAGGCGAAGGCGTCAACGTCTATGACGGCGGGCTGCTTGCCTGCGAGTTGGATCGCCTGCTTGAGGTTGGCGACGAAGTCGCGCTTGCAGGCGGCCATCAGAACGTGCAGCGAGTCAGCGCCGGAGCCGACGACCTGATAGTCGAGGCTCACGTCGGAAATCTCGAAAGGAATGTGCTCCTCGGCGTGCCAGTCAATCGACTCCTCAAGCTCCTCGCGCGTCATCTGCGGGACGATGATGTTCTTGACGATGACGGAGCTTCCCGAAACGCCCGCGGCCACGCGGTCTGTCTTGAACTGGCCGCCGCCGAAAACCGACGCGATGACGCCCGACACGTCGTTCAACTCCATGATCTGCCCGTCAACTACTGTGTCGGGCTGGAGGCCGTGGAAGCCGAGGTTGACGAGCGAGAGCGAGCCGGGCTTTCCGGCTAGCTCGACCGCCTTCACGGAGCTTGAGCCGATGTCGAGTCCGACGAGGCCCTTGTTGCCGAGTTTTTTTCTAAACATAGTCTGTCAGTTCCTTGAGGTCGTAACACTCTTGATGCGGTTCTGCCGTAGGCGTGCGCGCGCGCGTAGGACTCTGGCGTGAGTCGTGCGGCAGCGCGTCGTTTGCGTGTTCGTTGCTGCGGAGTTCATTTTCTTTCGGCCTGTTTAGTCGAACCGTGCCGGGCGCATCGTCGCGCGGCGCGTTCGTCTGAGGAGGGGTTTGGGATGAAGCCTGTGCTGACTAACGCTGTAGCTTCCGAAGGCAGGAGTATGTTCGCTCGCGAGGGGCGCGGTCTTTGAAGCGGCCCCGCCGCTGCTCAAAAGAATCTCCCCTTCGGCAACCCGGCCAAGTCGAAGATGTTTCAGGCTTCGACTCCCGTCGGCTTTGCGGCCCACGCTCGCGCGTGGTGTGCCTTTGTCGGTTGAGTTTCAAGCGCGGCGCGCTTCGGCGATCTCTCTTCGGAGCATCTCGAACCGACGCCGCTCTTCCATCGTAGGCGTCCCGCGACTCTTCGCCTTCAAAGGCGGACGGCGCGCGGCACACCTTCCAAAGAAACTATAAAACAGAGCGTCGCCGACTGTCAATCAATATTTTGCATCGTTTAACTAGCTTGCTTTTCGCAAGTTAACCGTCCTTCCAGGATTGCTTCGGGCTTCTTTCCAGAAACTTACGCGGTAATGACAGCGGTCGTTCTTTTCAGGTTCGTTCGCCGCTTCGCGCCTACAGGTCTTCGGCAGGCTCTCGAACGCCGCACACGTTTCGCGAGATGAGTCAGGGGGCAGCGTCGAGCGTCTCGACGTGTCTTGCCTGACACTCCGAATGAAAGTTAGGATGAGCTTGTATGCGCTTGATTCGCAATTCGCTCGCCGTCGTTTGTCTGCTCGCGGTGGTCGCCTTCGCGTGGCTCTGGTGGACGCGGCCCGAAAGGGTTGACATGGCGGCCTACGTTCCCGCCGACTCGATCATCTACGTCGAGGCGAACAGCCTTCGAGACATCCTTAAAGCCTTCACCTCGACCGACGACTGGAAGGAGCTTGCGCCTGCGGCGGGCGTCGAGACCGGCGGAGGCGCGCGCGACCGTTTGACGGATTTGATCTCGTTCACGGGAATCGGGCCGAGCGACGCGGTCGTTCTTTCCAGAGCGCAGGTCGCGGTCGCCGTCGTCGGCTTCGAGGCTGCCGAAGCGGACGGCGCGCTCAGCTACAAGCCGCGTGCGGCGCTCGTCGTCGAGACGCACACGAGCGAGTGGCGTGTGAAGTCGGCTGTCGAAAAACTCGTCGGCGATTTCGCGCGACGTTCATTTGAAGGCGGCGTCTCGGTCGAGCGGAAGGAGGTTGACGGCGTTCCCTTCTTCGTCTGGACGGAGCAGGGCGGCGGGCGGCGCAGGATCGTCGCGGCTGTTTACGAGAGCGAGGTTGTCTTAGGCAAAGACGAGTCGGTCGTGCAGTCATGCCTTGACGTGAGGCGAGGCGCGCGTCCCGGCCTCGCCGGCAACGAGCAGTTGAAGGAGATGCGTGCGCGGCTCGGCGCTGACGGCGCGCTCGCGTTCGGCTTCGCGCCGAGGGGGAGCGCGGCGAAGATCGTCGAGGTCTTTGCGCCCGCTTTCGTCGGCGGCGTCTCGTCCGATACGAAGGTGCAGAGCGTTCTGGCGACCGTGCTGCCGCAGTTGATAAATCAGACCATCGGCGGCTTTGGCTGGAGTTCGCGCGTCGAGGGCGGAAGGATCGAGGACGATTATTTTCTTGAACTGCTTGGCGACACGGCTCAACGCATGCAAGAGTCTTTCGCCGCGTCCGATGCGCGAGGCGACGGCGCGGGCGCGCTGCTGCCGCCGGAGACTTATCAGTTCACGCGCTACAACTTCAGAAACCCGGAAGCGGCCTGGCACGGATTCGGCGCGGCGCTCTCGTCTCAGGTTGACGTTCTTCGGGCGACGCCGATAACGCTCGCGCTCGAAGCGATGCTCAAGCCTCTGGGCATCGAGCAGCCGCGCGAGTTCCTACGCGCGTGCGGGCCGGAGGTTGCGACCGCGGCGCTCGACTCGACGAGCGAGGGCAAGCTTCTAATCGCGTCGGTGCGCGACCGCGACGCGCTTCTCGCGCAGGTGCGTGCGCGCCTCGGTCGCGCCGCAAGAACCGAGCGCGCCGGCGACGTTGAAATTTTGGTTTCGCCCGAAGACGAACGCGGGGCGGCTGCATTCGTCGGAGACTATCTGGTCATCGGGTCGGAGGGAGACGTGCGGCGCTCGGTCGAGACGCACGCCGCCGGTCGGACGCTTCAGGATTCTCCGGCGTTCAAGGCCGCGTCGCAAAACTTCTTCGACGCTCAGCCGTTCGCGTTGACGCTGACGGACGAGCGCGACTCTGCACGGTCGGTCGTCAACTACTTCGCGCGGCGCGGCGGCGCGAAGGAATCCGATCAGGGCGCGCTCGAAGACGCGCTCGCGCGGCGCGGCTACAGCGTCGGCGAGACACGTCTGGCCGAAAACGGATTCGAGAAGAAGACGCGCTCGCCGTTCGGACTCTTCGGCGAGATCATCACGCGCTTTGCTCCTCGCTGACGTGAGTGATTTGAACAGCGGCGGCCAGCTTAATATTCAGCGGAGCCGGTGTCGAACGGGTGTCCGTCGAGCACGGCGCGCATATTCACCTGCCCGAAGAGCGTTTCGAGAAAAGCCTCGAAGCGGTGGAGCGTCTGCGAGAGTTCGGCGGGCGAGCGCGCCGACTCGATCTCCTCGACGAAGCGTTCGAGCGGCTCCCAGTCTTTGTACATCAGATGCCGGAGGCTTCCCTCGTGAAAGGCGTTGATGCCTTCGAGCAATTGCGCGGGCGTGAGCGCGTTCGCGTCAGCCGAGGCGGTGCGGACGATCTTGATCAGACGCCAGAGGTCGCGGCGGAGCGCGAGCGACTGTTCGAGCTTCGTCTCGAAAGACTCGAACAACTTTTCGCCGCGGAGGGATGGGTCGAAGTTCTGCGCGAGCGCGACGACCGACTGCTGGTAGCAGTCGCGCAGTAGCCCGCAGGCGTTCTCCGAGCGCGCGAAGATTTGCGGCGGCTGACGAATCGAGCAGAAGCCCACAAGCTCGTGCTCGAAGGCTTTTCGCAGTTCCATCCTGATCGCGTATGCCGTGCCGTCGAGGATTTCCCTGCCGCCCTTCTCAAGCCCCTCGACGCGGAGCGCCCGCCCCTCGATGAAGTCGAGAAGCGAGCGCGTCTCCTCGTTGACGAGAGCGAAGACGGCGAGCAGACGCTTGAGCTTCGCGTCGCCGCGCAGCGAAGACTCGATGAAGCGTAGAAGTGCGAGCAGGCGCGCGAACGCGCTGAAGATCGCGAGCATGTCTTCGCCCAACTCGTCAGGCCCGATATCTTTCGCGAGCGCGACGAGCGGCGCGGGCACGCGCGCCGTGTCCGCGTCCTGCCCGGCCTTTGTGATCTGCGCCGCGGCGTCCGAGCGCTTCAACTCGCGTTCGAGAACGCTTCCGAGTCCGGCCCACCCGCCGGAGCTTACGGCCTGCGCTTCGAGCAGAGCGCCGCTCAGCCCGAACGCGTCCTTGAGCGTGTCGGACAGGTCGCCCAGAGAGTTCTTCAAGTCCGAGAACCCTTGCGCCTGCTCGCCCTGCTCGACGCCGCCGAGCAGGTGCAGGCAGCGAAGCAGCACGTCGTGGACGACGCGCGTCTCGCACTTGAAGTTGCGCGTCGAGATGTCTGCGCGCTCGGCTGCGCTCAGCGGGTGGTTGGCCGTATTGAAAAAGCTCTGGACTGCGCGCAGCCACAACGCGAACTCCCGCGCGGGCGTGAACTGCTCGACCTGTTGATCCTGTTCGTTCACTCTTATGCGTCCGCGCCGGACTGCTGCGCCCGTGCCAAAGCGCTCTTCAAGATTTTAGAATGGACTCTGAGAGCTTCGCGCGACTCGCGTCTGCGAGATTCGGCGCGAGTCACCAAACGATTCTAAACACGAAAGCCGCGGCGGGCAAAGTCATTTCCGACCTGCCCGGCGGCGAGGCTTCATCTACACGACGAAGAACAGCGCGGCTTTCAACAATCAGACGACGCGCCTTTCAACAACCATGCACGAACACACAGAGCTACTCGTAGCGACTCACAATGCAGGCAAAGTCAGAGAGCTTTCCCGGCGGCTCGCCGATGTTCCGTTGCGACTGCGGCTGCTCTCGGAGTTCCCTTCGATCACGGAGGCCGAAGAAACCGGCTCGACGTTCGCGGAGAACGCGACGCTCAAGGCTCTGCACTACTCGACGCTCGGCGGGCTTCTCTCGCTCGCCGACGACTCCGGCCTCGCGGTTGACGCGCTCGGCGGCGCGCCCGGCGTCTATTCCGCGCGCTACGCCGGGCCGCACGCGACCTATGCCGAGCGCATGGCGAAACTTCTGGACGAAATCGCCGCCACCGGCGACCCGAAGCGACGGGCGCGCTTCGTCTGCGTCATCGCCGTCGCAGACCCTTTCGCCGGCTTCCTTGAAACTTTCGATGGCTGCTGCGAGGGACGCATCGCGCGCGAGCCTCGCGGCGCGGGCGGCTTCGGCTACGATCCAGTCTTCATCCCCGAAGGCCACACACAAACTTTCGGCGAACTGCCCGACGAGATAAAACAGACGATCAGCCACCGCGCACGTGCGCTGGAGAAAGCCTGCCGCTTCCTCCGCGAGCGCCTCACGACGCGCGGCTTGACCGACGACTGAAACGGTCTTTAGAATGCCGACAGTAACGCGACGTTGATTCGCGTTGCGCTTCTCAATCAATTCGGCGGGGCGTAGCGTAGCCTGGTAGCGCGCTCGGTTTGGGACCGAGAGGTCGAGTGTTCAAATCACTCCGCCCCGATTCTTCCCTTCAACATTCAAATGCGGGCACGTCGTCTTGCGATTGTCATCTGAGGTCATGTGACAACCGTCGGCTCGTCCGTGCCGAAGCGCTCGCGCAGGCGGAGCATAGCTCTGGCGCTGCGCGCGAGCGGCGCAAGGATTTCTTCGAGGTCGCCCGCGCCGCCGTCTCTGCGGAAGCGTTCGAGGTAGATGCGGAGCGTCGCGCCGGCAGTGCCCGTGCCCGAAAGCCGCAGGACGATGCGCGAGCCGTCTTCGAGAAAGATGCGGACGCCCTGCCTCGAAGTCGTGCTGCCGTCAACCGGGTCTGTGTAGCTGAAGTCGTCGGCGCGCTCGACCCGACTGTCCGCGAACGGCTTGCCCGCGAGCGCCGGGAGTTCGCCGCGCAGCCCTTCAAACATCTCTTCCGCAGCCGCCGCGCCGAGCGACTCGTAGTCGTGGCGCTGGTAGTAGCTTCGACCGAACTCGCGCCAGTGGTCGCGCACGATCTCTTCGACAGACTTGTTCGTCGCCGCGAGAATCGAGAGCCAGCACAGAACGGCCCAAAGTCCGTCCTTCTCGCGGACGTGGTTCGACCCCGTGCCGAAGCTCTCTTCGCCGCAGACGGTCGCGAGTCCCGCGTCGAGAAGATTGCCGAAGAACTTCCAGCCCGTCGGCGTCTCGTAACAGCGAACGCCCAAACTTTCCGCCACGCGGTCAACGGCCATGCTCGTCGGCATCGAGCGCGCAAGCCCCGCGAGTCCTTCGCGATAGCCGGGGATCGAGCGCGCCGCGTGCCGGGCGATTATCGCAAGAGAGTCGCCCGGCGTAACGAAGATGTTTCGACCGAGTATGAGATTTCGGTCGCCGTCGCCATCGCAGGCCGCGCCGAAGTCGGGCGCGTCTTCACCGAACAGTCGCGAGACAAGCTCGGACGCGTGGACGAGGTTCGGGTCTGGATGGTGTCCGCCGAAGTCGGGCAGCGGCTCGCCGTTGATGACAGTTCCGGCGCGCGCGCCGAGTCGCTCTTCGATGATGTGTCGTGCGTACGGGCCGGTGACGGCGCTCATCGCGTCGAAGAGCATCGTGAAGCTGCCTCGGAAGAACTCGCGCAGCCGGTCGAAGTCGAACAACTCCTCCATCAAAGCCGTGTAGTCTTCGAGCGGGTTGATACAGACGACTTCCGTTGCGCCGACGCGCGTCGCGCCCTCGCGTTCGAGGTCAACGTCGGCGTGCTCGGTCGTCAAGTAGCGCGTGATCTTTTGCGTCTCGGCGTAGATTCGCTCGGTGACTGATTCGGGCGCGGGGCCGCCGTTGCGCGTGTTGAACTTGATGCCGAAATCTTCTTCGATGCCGCCGGGGTTGTGGCTCGCCGAGAGGACGAGTCCGCCGAACGCACGGCGGCGGCGAATGACCGCGGAGACGGCGGGCGTCGAGAGTATGCCGCCGCGACCGACGAGCAGGCGACGGAAGCCGTTTGCGGCGGCCATGCGGACGATGATCTGAATCGCCTCGCGATTGAAGAAGCGACCGTCGCCGCCGACGACCAGAGTTTCCTTGTCGAATCCTTCACGCGCGTCGGCGCGCACGGCGTCGAAGACCGACTGCACGAAGTTCTCGACGTAGCCGGGCTGCATGAAAACGCGCGTCTTCTTCCTCAGTCCCGAAGTACCGGGGCGCTGCCCCTCGAACGGCGTCGTCTGGACGGTCTTCACGCTTCCCTCTCTCGTCGGAGTCACGGCTCAACACCTCGCCTGCGTTGATTGAGATTGCTGTGAAGACAGTTTATGCCGTTCCCGTCCCGGAGGCAAAACAGAACCGCGAGCGGCGGCGAACGGGCTTCGATTCCCGGCAAAGTTTATGCACGGGAGCAGACAACCCGCTCGCTACGGCTCGCGGTTCTATTTTTCCGTCCCGACCTTCAGACCGTGACGATCCAGCGGCCTTCGACCGTCTCGGCGGTGCGCTCGTGTATGCGCGCGAGGTCGGCGCGACTGAGTTTGAGCATGGCGAGACGGTCGGAGCCGAGCGCGTCGAGCGCGGTGATCTCGGTCGGCGACTCGGCGCTGGCGATGACGTTCGCCATGTGAAGGAGCAGTGCTGCGGGCGCGTTGATTCTCATCGCGTCGTGGTGCGTCTGAATCGCCGCGCCGAGCGTGCGCGGCAGACCCGCCGCTTCGAGAATCCACTCGCCGATCTGCGCGTGGTCAACGCCGAAGCCGGCCACCTCGCGCTCGACGCGCGCGTCTTCGCCGAGCCAGACGATGTTCTCCATCTCTTCGGGGAAGAGCGAGCGCAGCAGAAGTTCGCCGATGTCGTGAAGCAGACCGACGGCGTATGCCTCGTCCGGCACAAGCAGGCCAGTCTGTTCCGCGAGCAGGCGCGCGGCGACGGCGCAGCGCAGCGAATGCTCTTTGAACTGCGCATCGTCAACACCGTGCGAGTTGCGACCGACCGACTTTGAAAGAATCGCGCGCAGGCGATCCTCGCCGAGTCGCGCGCAGGCGGCTTCGATGTTGGGCGTCGGCACGCCTCCCCTCTCGAAGTTCGCCTCGCGAAGCGCGCGCGCGGCGAGCGCAGGCTCGCACATGAACTGACCCAGAAGGTCTGCGCGGGAGAGGCGTGCGGCGTTGACGTGCGCGCCCGGCGAGAGCCATGCGGCCTCGCCGCACGCGGCCTCGGCCACGCCGCGACGAATCATCGCGAGAGCTTCGAGACCGCAGAAGGCGTGCACGACTTCGGCGTCGAAGTGCGCGCCGGCCAACTCGCGAAGTTTGGCGACCGCCTCTTCGTGGTCGAGTTTGTCGCGGAAGGGGCGCGGGCTTGTCATCGCGTCGTAAGCGTCTGCGACGTGAATGATTCGAGAAGCGAGCGGGATCATCTCGCCCGCGAGTCCTTCCGGATAGCCCGTGCCGTCCCACTGCTCGTGGTGGTGGCGGACGATTGCCGCAACGTCCTCCATCTCCGGCACCCCGGCGAGCATGCGCGCGCCGCGCTCCGAGTGCGCCTGCATACACCGGCGCTCGTCGTCGGTGAGCGGCGTCGGCTTGAGCAGTAGAGCGTCGGGCGTGCCGATCTTTCCAACGTCGTGCAGCACCGCGGCGAGCGCGATCTGTTCGAGCGTCGAGGTGTCGAGCCTCATGCGGCGACCGACGGCGACGGCGTAGCCGCTGACGCGCCGCGCGTGGCCGTGGACGTGCTCGTCCTTCGCTTCGAGCGCGTCGGAGATCGAGCGCACGACGGCGCGCGTCATCTCTTGCAGGCGGACGGAGAGCCGGCGGTTGGCGAGTTCGAGTTCGTGGCGCGACTTGTTCGCCTCGTGGTGCGCGACGGCGCGCTCGACCGTGATGCGCAGGTCGTCGTTGTTCCAGGGCTTCGTGATGTACTTGTAAACCTGTCCGCAGTTAATCGCTTCGACGAGCGCGCCGATGTCCGTGTAGCCCGTCAGCACGATGCGAACCATGTGCGGGCGAAACTCTGCGGTGCGCTGTAGAAGCTCGATGCCCGTCATGCCGGGCATGCGCTGGTCTGTGATGAGCAGCGCGACGTCGTGCTGTTCGAGTAGCTGCAAAGCCTCCTGCCCGGAAGCCGCCGTGAGGACTCGGTAATCTCTACGCAGTAGCCTTTCAAGCAGGCGCAGGTTCGCCGGCTCGTCGTCAACTACCATTATTTTGTGGCTCATCAATTCGACTCCGTTCCCTTTGATCTTTGACTTCGAGTGTGCGTTCCAACTTTCGCGTTGCGCTAGATGACTTCGCTCCCGTCGTGCGGCGCGTCAACGGGGATAGTGACCGTGAAGGCAGTGCCGCGCCCCTGCTCGCTCTCGACTTTGATCGTGCCGCGGTGGCGCTCGACGATTGAGTACGTAACGGAGAGTCCGAGACCCGTGCCCTCGCCGACCGGCTTCGTCGTGAAGAACGGGTCGAAGATGCGCGAGAGATTTTCGGGCGCGATGCCGCATCCCGTATCGCCGATGCGGACGACCGCCGAGTCGCCGTCGAGCCGCGTCTTTATAGAGACCTCGCCGCCGTCCTTGACCGCGTGCGCCGCGTTGACGAGCAGGTTGAGCCACACCTGATTCAACTGCCCCGCGAAGCAGTCAACCTGCGGAAGCTCGCCGTAGTCGCGCGAGAGCGTCGCCGTGCCCTTGCCGTAGAAACGCGACAGAAGCCGCAGCGTTGACTCAAGCCCTTCGTGTATGTCCACCTTCTTGAACTCGGCCTCGTCGAGCCGCGAGAAGGTTCTGAGGTTCTGCACAACGTCGCGTATGCGCTCGGCCCCCTCGCGGCAGTCGGCGACTATCGAGCGGAGGTCTGCGAGCGTGTTGTCGTAGTCAACCTCATTCTTTATCCGCCGGACGCTCTCGGCCATCCCCGGCGGAAGCGGCGCGGCGTCGTAGAAAGAGAGCAGGCGTTCGAGTCCGCGCGCGCACTCGTCGAGCACCTCCATGTTGCCGTAGATGAAGCCCGCAGGGTTGTTCAACTCGTGCGCGACGCCCGCTGCCAACTGGCCGAGGCTCGCCATCTTCTCGTTCTGGACGATCTGCGATTGCAGGCGCATGAGTTCCGCCCTGCTTCTCCGCAGTTCCTCGTTGTGACGTTCGAGGTCGAGCTTGTAGTAGCGCGCCGCGCGCAGCAGCGAGCGTCGCTCAAGCGCCCGCTCAACCGTCAGCGCAAGCACGTCGAGGTCGCACGGCTTGATGAGGTAGTCGTAAGCGCCGAGCCGCACGGCGTCGAGGACGCGCTGCGTGCGGTCAACGCCCGAACACATGATGACGACCGTGTCGGGATAGCGCGCGACGATCTCGCGCAGAAGCTCGACGCCGTTACGGCCCGGCATCATCATGTCCGAGATGACGAGCGCAAAATTCTCCTGCGCGAGACACGCCAGCGCCTCGTCCGCCGACGGCGCGGTGGCGCATTCGTAGTTGTCCGAGAGGAACATTGCAAACAGGTCTCGCACGGACTCTTCGTCGTCAACGACGAGGATGCGCTCTCCTCGCTCCTCAAGGTATTCGTGCGGGGCCGTCGCCTCGGCGGTCGCTGTCTGTTGAAAGTTATAAGACATGGCCTGATGTCTGTTCGGTCGCCGCGCGGGCTGCGGCGACGGCGGGTGTTGTCGTCGGCGTCGCAGTCAGCGGCTGAAAGTGAGGGCGTGCGTGGCGGCGGCTTTTGAACTTTCCAACTCGCGGCTTGCGCGCGGCGCTCCGCCTGCGTGGTAGCCGACGACGGACGCCGCCGCGGTCTCCGCCGCAGCCTCCAAGCTCTTCGTTATCGAACTCCGGCGCAGTTCCTCCCACTCCTCGCGCGGCACGCGTCGGAACGCCTCGACGACTTCCGGGTCGAACTGCCTGCCCGACCACTCTTCGAGTTCGGCTATCGCCGCATCGTAAGACCTGCCCTTTCGATAGACCCTGTCGCTCGTGATGGCGTCGAAGGTATCGACGACGGAGAAGATGCGCGCGTTCAAATCTATCTGCTCGCCGCGCAAGCCCACGGGATAGCCCGTGCCGTCCCAACGCTCGTGATGCTCGGCGACGACGCGCGACGCGCCTTCGAGAAAACGGACGCCTGCGAGAATCTGCTGGCCGTGCGTCGGGTGTTTACGCATCTCGAACCACTCGGCCTCGTCGAGCGCGCCGGGCTTTCGTAGTATGGCATCGGGCACGCCTATCTTCCCGATGTCGTGAAGGAGCGATCCGAATTCGAGCGACGTGAGTTGCCCTTCGCCGAGGCCCAACTCGCGCCCCAGACGGAGACTGAAGTTGACGACGCGTTCCGAGTGGCCGCTCGTCTCGGAGTCGCGCTTGTCGAGCGCGGCAGTCAGAGCCTTCAGCGTCGAGCGGTACGCGTCTTCGAGCGAGGCGAGCGTCCCGTCCAACTCAGCCGTTCGGAGGCGGACGAGTTCTTCGAGGTGATTCTCGTATGCGTGCTTTGCCAGACGAAGGCCACGGTACTCAAGCGCGCGGCGGACGGCGATCTCGACGTGCTCCAGACGGAAAGGCTTGACGACGTAGTCGAAAGCGCCGGCGTGCATCGCCTCGATTGCGCTCTCGATGGTCGAGACGCCGCTGACCATCACGACGACCGTGTCGGGCGAGCGTTTGATCACGTGCGGCACCATCTCAAGCCCGCTCATGCCGCCCATCTGTATGTCGCTCAGGACGAGGTCGAACTCCGCGACTCCGAGCACCGACAGAGCCTCCTCCGCCGAACTCGCCTGCTCGCAGTCGTAGTCGCCGCTCAGCAGTTCGCAGAGGACATTTCTGACCTCCGGCTCGTCGTCAATCAGCAGAATGCGCGGCTTGCCTTCAAATGGCTCTAACATCTTTTGCTCCCGAATGGGTCGGATTTCACGGGACGAATACTTCATTCCATGAGGAGTCGGCGGCAGTCTTTCGTCGGCGCACAGCGCGCGGCGGAACGGGTCGCGTCCGGGGCCTAACGCCCGCCCGAATCGCCCCGCTTCGCAGCCGCTGCGCGGCAAAAGGCGTCGCACCGCCACTCGTTTAGCACCGCTCGTGCCACGTCTTCGATGCAAGTCGGGCCCGGGGCGACTCGTCGCTTCGGCGGTACGACGTTTGCCACGGAGCAGACCGCGGTGGCGATTTTTGCCGCGGCTTTCAGGGGGGAATGAATGAGCGACACGCAGAAGCTTTCGATACTTTACTTCGACGACGAGCCTGCCTGCCTCGAAGTCTTCCGCGAGATGTTCGCGGGCGATCACGAGGTTCGCACGGCCGCGACGCTCGCCGAGGCGCGGCGCGCGCTCGACGAGGCCGCGTTCGACGTGATCATCAGCGACCTCTCGATGCCCGAGATAAGCGGCACGGCCTTCCTGCGCGAGACCGCGCAGACACATCCCGAAAGCTATCGCGTCATGCTCACGGGCCACGCCTACGTCGGCGATGTGGTTGGCGAGATCGCCGCCGGCGTCGTCAGGTTCTTCGTCCCGAAACCGTGGAATGCCCTCACGATGCGTCAGGTCTTCGAGCGCGCGCGGCTCTGAAAAGATTTGACGAACGCGGGATGCGGAATGACGAGTGATGAATGAAGAGATCTCTTCATTCATCACTCGTCATTCCGCATTTACAGTTTTATTTCTGGAGTGTGATGTTGTTGCGTTTGACCATGCGTTCGAGCGTCTTGCGGTCAACGCCGAGGATGCGCGCGGCTGCCTGCTTGTTGCCGCCCGTGTGCACGAGCACGCGCGCGACGTAGCGCCCCTCGATGTCGGAGAGCAGCGGCCACCCCTCGCCCGCCGACGGGAGGTGCGCTTCGGCAGGGGCCGCCTCCTTCTCCTGCTTATCTTTGTAATTCCGAACTCGATCCGGCAGGTCTTCGGGGCGCACAACGTTGCCGCACAGAGCGACGGCGCGCACGACCGCGTTCTCAAGCTCGCGCACGTTGCCGGGCCAAGGATAGCGTTCGAGCAGTTGCGCCGACTCCGGCGAAAAGCTCGCGGCGGGGTTAGCAGACCAGACGCGGCCAGCGAACCTGCGCGCGAGCGGCAGGATGTCTTCGCGTCGCTCTCGGAGCGGGGGCAGGCGGAGCGTGACGGCGTTCAGGCGATAGAACAAGTCCTGTCGGAAGCGCCCGGCCTCGACCTCCGCCTCAACGTCGCGGTTCGACGCCGTGACGACCCTCACGTCAACGTGCTGCGTCCGGTTAGACCCGACGCGGCGAATCTCGCCCTCCTGTAACACGCGCAGAAGCTTGACCTGAAACGCGGGAGTCGTCTCGGTTATCTCGTCGAGGAAGACCGTCCCGCCGTCGGCCTCCTCGAAGAGTCCTGCGCGGTCGGCGTGCGCGCCGGTGAACGAGCCGCGGACGTGTCCGAAGAGTTCCGACTCGATAAGCTCGGCGGGTATCGCGCCGCAGTTGACCGCGACGAAAGGGCGCTGCGCGCGGCGGCTGCGCCTGTGCAGAGCGCGCGCGACGACCTCCTTGCCCGTGCCCGACTCGCCCGTGACGAGCACGGGCAGCGACGTGGCAGCGACGCGACCGACCTGCTTCATAACCTCGATGAATGCCTCGCTGCGGCCCACGAGTTCGATGTCGTCTGAGTTGGCGGAAGAGTCTTTCTGCCGCGAGTCGGAGCGGCGCGCCGGCCTCTCTGCGAGCCGCTCGCGCGCGGCCCGCATCAGCGATTGAAGCTCGTCAACGCCGAAGGGCTTGAGCAGGTAGTCGAACGCGCCGAGCGCCGTGGCGTCGAGCGCGTCGAGCGCCGAGCCGCGACCCGTCATTAACACTACCTGCTTTTCGGGAAGCTCCTCGCGGAAACGCTTTAGGACGCTGAAGCCGCTCTCGCCGCCGAGCAGAACGTCGCAGAGGACGAGCGACCAGTCGCGCTCGTGCAGCATCTCGTATGCGCGCTCGGCCGACTCCGCCTCGCTCACCTCCCAGCCCTCGCTGCTCAGGACGAGGCCGATGAAGCTGCGCACCTGCGTCTCGTCGTCGATGACGAGCGCGTGTAGCTGTGTCTGTTTCGTCGTCACCTACGACAACCTCCGCGGGTCTTCCAGTCGTTTCGCCGCGCGCTGCTTTAAGTGTGGCGCTGCCCGACCAATGTTTTGTCTCCCCGACGCCCCGGCGACGGCTCGCCGTCGATCACTTCGCGAATCTTTCGCAGCAGCGAGGATGGAGTGAAGGGCTTTTGTATGAAGTTCAGCCCCTGATCGAGCACGCCGTCGTGCACGACCGTCTCGGTGTAGCCCGACATGAAGAGCACTTGCATGCGCGGGAGAATCTTCGTCAGGCGCTCGGACAACTCCTTGCCGTTCATCCGCGGCATGACCACGTCCGTCAGGAGTAGCGCAATGTCGGGGTTCTCCGCGCAGTGGCGCACGGCGTCGCTCATCTTCGCGGCTTCGAGCACCGTGTAGCCGTTCGACGAGATGATCTCGCGCGCGACGAGCTTCACCATGTCGTCGTCCTCGACGAGAAGAATCTTCTCAGTGCCAGCGTGCAGCGCCAAGCCGCCGGACTCCGAAGACTTCTCCTTCGCGACCGCGTCAACGCGCGGCAGATAGACCCTGATCGTCGTGCCGTAGCCGACCTCGGAATAGACCCAGATGTGGCCGCCCGACTGTTGCACGACGCCATAGACGGTCGAGAGTCCGAGTCCGGTGCCCTTCCCCTTCTCCTTCGTCGTGAAGAACGGCTCGAAGATGCGCTGCTGCGTCTCCGCGTCCATCCCGCAGCCCGTGTCCGATACGGCGAGCGTGACGTATGCGCCGGGACTGACGCCGACGTGGTGGCCCACGTACTCGGAGTCGAGCAGGATGTTCGAGGTTTCGACCACAAGACGACCGCCGCCGGGCATCGCATCGCGCGAGTTGACGCAGAGGTTCAGGACTACCTGTTCGAGCATGTTCGGGTCGGCCTTGACGTAGCCGAGATCGGGGTCGAGCTTCGCCGTCAACTCGATGTCCTCGCCGATGACGCGGCGCAGCATCTTGTCCATGTCCGAGACAACGTCGTTGACGCAGAGAACCTTCGGCTGCATGACCTGCTTGCGCGAGAAGGCGAGTAGCTGGCGCGTGAGCGCCGCGGCGCGCTCGCCCGCCTTCCTTATCTCCTCGATATTGCGGCGCAGCGGGTCGCCCTCCGGCAGACGGCGCATCGTCAGATCGCTGTAGCCGTTGATGGCTACGAGCAGGTTGTTGAAGTCGTGAGCCACTCCGCCCGCTAGCCGACCGACCGACTCCATCTTCTGCGACTGGCGGAGTTGAGCCTCGCGTTCGTGCTCCTGTTCCAGCAGACGGACGTTTTCTATCGTGACCGCCGCGAGGTTCGCGGCCATCCTCATCGCCGTCGCGTGCTCCGGGCGGAAGGCCGCGGGCATGAGACTCTGCAACTCTATCGCCCCGATGACGCGCCCCATGATCGTCATCGGGATTACGAGCGCCGATAGCGGCGAGCGCGGGTCTGCTTCCTTGCCGACTTCAACGATTGGCTTTCCGGCGAGGGCGACCTGAAGGTCGTCGGCGAAGACGACTTGGCCGGTCTTGACCGCGACGCTGTGCGGGCTGTCGTTAATCTCCATCGGCGGCAGCGCCGACACGTCCGCCTCGCTGCCTGCGCTCCAAACGTAGGTTGCCGTCCGCGTCCTTCGCGCCTCGTCGTAGTGCGAGAAGAAGATGGAATGACACGGTGTCGAGGCGAGCGAGAAGTCTTTGACGGCCCGGTGGACAGTCCTGAGATCGCGCGACGTGCCGAGCGACTGCGCGAGCGAGGCGATGCGTTCGAGCAACCGGTCGTACTCTTGTATGGCGCGCCGGTTCGCCTCTTCCGCCGCGGCCTCCCTGTGCCTTCGCTCGACGAGGCGAGCCGCGAGCGCGATCAAACGCATCGGGTTGTAGGGCGCTTCGAGGTATTCGTCCGCGCCAGCGCGCAGTCCCTCAACAACGCTCTCCGTGTCCTTTCGCAACCCGCTGACGAGCAGGATGGGCGTGCCGGAGAGTTCTTCGTCGGCGCGAACGGCGCGGCACAACTCGATGCCGTCGCAACGCGGCATCGTAACGTCACTGATGATCAGGTCAGGACGCTCGCGCTTAGTGATTTCGACGGCTTCGAGTCCGTTAAAAGCCTTGAAGACGCGATAGCCTGCGTGGCACAACTGCAACTCCAAGAGTTCGAGTTGCGCGAAATCGTCGTTGACGCACAGAACTGTCGGCTCGGCCTTAAACATTTCTGCCAAGATCGCACCTCAAATGACGAAACTGCTCCCCGCAACCTTATCTAACTCGACGCACTCCGAAGAATCGGGGTGAAATCCTAACGTTAGAAAGTGCCCGCGACTGAGCCGATCCTCCACGCACAGTGCGTGAGGGGGCCGAGGTTGTTCGGGCGTAGTGGTACACGTCGCGGGCAGAACGCCAGGGCTTCTTGTACCACTGCGGCGCGAAGGGAGAGTTAATTGAGCCGCTTGCCCGAACAGAAGCAGATGCCGTGCCGTAGAGTCGCCGGATTCTTCGCCGCTCAAACGAGCGACGGCTGCGTGTCTAAATTCCAATTCACAGATATTGTTTTGTCATTCCGCGAAAAGTTAAACACAATCTGTTTTGATGCGCGACCTGTCTCTGTTTTGCGGTCAAGTTGAAGGTACGGATAAGGCACATCTTCTCTCGGAGCAAAAATATTTTGGGAAAAGGCTAAAAAGTGGCATTTTTTCGAGACGCAAAGCCGCCCTGTGTGATATATGTCCTGACGCAAGCTTTTTGATTTCTTCCCGAATTTTCAGGAGGTACTGCACCATCCCATGGCGACGAAAGCAGGTAAGAAACGCATGTCTCAGTCCGAAGTGATCAATCACTTCGCCGAAAAATACGATATGAAGCGCGCACAGGTAAAAGAACTCTTCGAGGAGTTGGCCGGCCTCGCCGCACGCGAAGTCAAGAGCAACGGCGAATTCGTCCTCCCCGGTTTCGGAAAAATGGTTCTCTCCGAACGAAAAGCGCGCGAAGGCCGCAACCCTCAGACCGGCGAGACGATTCAGATTCCCGCCAAGACCGCGCTCAAATTCCGTTTGAGCAAAGGCATGAAGGACTCTGTCGTCCCCAAGAAGTAAAAAGCGTTTCACGATCAAGTCTTACTCCGATTCGCGAAACTGGCCGTCGCCGGATTTCAAAGGTTTTTTTTTGACTTTGAAATCCGGCGATGGTTTTCTCCACGCAACGACGCGCAGCGCAAAAGCAGAATCTTTATTTTCAACAGCTTCCGCCGCAGCAGGCAAATCCTCGCGCTTTAGGTAAGGTGGCACTTACAGTTGCCGCCTTAGCCCCTCGAAAAAACTTCTGGCATTTCACTCAAATTCCATGTAGAATGTCGCTTTTTCCAGCCACCTGCTATCCATACAGGGAAGTGGTGCTAACGAGCAGAGGGCGGGTTTGCGTAAAAATTTCGAGATTGCAACGGGTTCGCATCCCTTGATTTCCCGGATGCATCTAAATTTTCACTAATACTAAGGCTTCCGACGAAAATTGTTCCGGGGCCGGATAAATAAGGAGCAGACGAATCGTGATCGCTACTGAGACATTTCCGCTGGCAGAACGGCTGAAGATGATTGACCACATTCAGGCACGTCGCTACTCGAAGCTGATGGGCCCGACCCTCGAAATTGCGACTGAGGGCATCGCCCGCCACCTGCGCGCCTGCGACCGGATGGACGTGAATCCCGACGTTGCAGCGGTTCGCGAGATCATCGACGACGCCTTGAACGGTCGCCGCGTCTTCGCCGAAACCTTCAACAACGCCGCCTAAAGCGGCTCGGTCTATCTTTTCTTTCTTAGATTAAAATGCCGCTGGCGTCAAAACTGGCGGCATTTCCTTTTGTGAATAGTTTTCCGAAAAATTACGGCGTGCTAACATCGCTTCGAGTTTCGCTGTGCGCCCCCGTAGCTCAGTGGATAGAGCATCTGCCTTCTAAGCAGAGGGCCGCTGGTTCGAGTCCAGCCGGGGGCAATCTCTTATATTTTTGTTCGGACAGGTCACGCGCCTGCCGACTCACTTGTCAGTGTCTTGAGCGGTTGGTAGTATAGCTCCACCGTTAGCTTCCCTTCTCGTGGCGGCTATAGCTCAGTTGGTTAGAGCGCGTGACTGTGGATCACGAGGTCGAGGGTTCGAGACCCTCTAGCCGCCCCATCAATTACTTGCCGGACTAGCGGAGAGAACCGATAGATTCTCTCAAGTTATCTCTGCCCGGGCTGAAGGCCAAAGATGAAAATACCAAGGTTTACCCTTTTCGGTTTCAGGAGGCCGCGCGAGGTCGTCGGCTTCACGCTCGGCAAACTCGAAAGAGCCGTGATGGACGAGGTGTGGACGCGCGGGCGCGTGAGCGCGAACGACATATACCGCGCACACGGCGAGCGGACGGCCTACACGACTTGGATGACGACGCTCGACCGGCTCTTTAAGAAGGGGCTGCTCGACCGCGTGAAGGAGGGGCGCGCCTACCTCTACACGCCGCGCGTGACGCGCGAGGAGTTCGAGCGCGGCATTGCCGAAGACGTTTTGGGCGGGCTGCTCGACTGGACTACGAGTGGCGCTGAGCCGTTGCTCGCATGCATCGTCGAGACCGTGGGCGAACACGACCGCGCGCTGCTCGACGAGCTTCAACGCCTTGTCGAGGAGAAGAAGCGTGAGTTGAACGCAGAGGAGTGAGCCGCCGTGTACGAGTTGATAGGAATCAGTCTCGCGCTCGCCGCGCTGCTGGCGCTCAACGCGCTGGCCTCGCTCGTGGCCGACGTTGTATGGCGTGCGGTCAGACCGCGCACTTCGGAGTGGAAGGCGGAGACGAGGGCGCAGTTCCTGTTCGCCCTGCGCGTCTTCCCGCCCGCGCTCGCCGCCGCCTTCGCATTCGTGCTGGTCATCCCCGCATATGTACTCACCGAGCCTACGAACACGGACGAAACCGTTGGACTCAAGCTGCTCCTCATCGCCGCAGCCTCCGCAGCCGGTCTGCTTCTCGCGGTCTGGCGCATCGCGGGCACGTTGATCGCGACCCGCAAGCTCGCGCGCGAGTGGATTCGGCGCGCCGAGCCGGTCGAGGTCGAAGGCATCTCGCTTCCGGCCTACAGAATCCGGCACGAGTTTCCGGTGATAGCCGTCGTCGGCGTCCTCCGACCGCGGCTGTTCATCGCCTCGCAGGTCTTCGACGCGCTCAGCGCGAGCGAACTCGCGGCGGCGCTGGCGCACGAGCGCAGTCACGTAGAGGCGCGCGACAACTTCAAGCGCGCCGCGCTTCATGCGAGTCAGGATGCGTTACTGTTCGCGCCGCTCGGTCGGACGCTCACGCGCTCTTGGCTGAGCGACTGCGAGCTTGCCGCTGACGAGTCCGCAGCCTCCGAGAGTTCGACCGCTGCGCTCGACCTCGCGTCGGCGATCATCAAAATCTCGCGGCTGATTCCTGCGGGCGCGAGGCCACTGATGCCGTCGGGCGCGCACCTGCTCGGCGAAGAGGAGGACGGTCTTTCGCGCCGCGTCCGCAATCTCCTGCGGCTCGCGACGCCGGGGTATCGCGCGCGAATGCTCCCGCACAGGAGCGCGAAGAAGGTCGCGGTCTGGGTCTTCCGGCTCGGACTCTGCGCCGCCTTCGTCCTCGTCGTCACGCATCCATCCTTCCTGCGCGTCACGCACGCGGCAATCGAACAGGTAGTCGCGAATTTGAGATAGAGTCGAGCCTTCCCGTTCGACGCAATCCGTTTGTCGAAAAATTGCAATGACAAGTCACGCCGGGATGTTCTATATTTCTTGAGTGCCCCGGTGCGGGGTGCTCTCGCCCTTTCGATCTCCGCAGGCTCTCTGACTCTCCCGCAGCGACTAACCTGTCTGCACCTGATTTTTTCAGAGCGGTCGAAAAATTTTCCGCACGTCGTCGATTTGCCCGGAAGAAGGTCTGGAAAAAGTTTGCGTTTGATGTTAGTCTCCCGCTGCCGTCGCTCAAGCGAGGTGGCCGAAGCGATCTTCCCGTCCTTCTGAATTCAGATTTAACCGGATGAATCAAAGCACGAAGCTGCACGAAGGCTCATGCGCAGGTCTGCCGCGCGCGGTGGAGGCATACGTCCCCTTCAGCCTCATCTCTTTCGACGCATTTTTCGAGCACGTGGCTCTAAGAGGAACCCCTAATGCGATCACGTTCCCGACTCTTGTTGGTCATCCTCCTTCTCTGCTTTTCGACTCAGGCGGCGCTGGCGCAAAAGCGTATGTGCCCGAAGCCGCCGCCCTCGCCCTTCCATCATGACGGCCAGATCGTCACGAGCTTCGACGGAAGGGCCGGCGGGATGCGCACGACGCTCGAACATCCGACCCCCGTCGGCAAAGGCGTTGAGACTTTCTACCTCGCCGCGACATTCATGCACCAAGACCCGCGTCGCGCGGGCGCTCCGTCGCTCGACCTGATTCTCGTCTCGGCGAATCCGGCGGCGAGGCTTCAGGGCGGTCAGGATTTGGTCTTGATTCTCGACGGGCAGCCGCACTCTTTTAGCCGGAGCGTTAGCTACAAATCGCAGCCCGACGGCAACGGCGGCGCGCAGGACTCAGCGAGGATGACGCTCGCATACGCAGACGCGGCGGCGCTCACACGCGCGCGCACGGTCGTCGCGAAGATCGGGGGCGTCGAGGTTGCGTTGACGAACAACCACCTTGAGGCGCTGCGCGAACTCGTCAGCCTGATGGCTCCTTCGCCGAGCCGCTGGCAGACTGCGGACGCTTCGGACGCGAGATAGCTTCGGCAGAACGACCTTCGAGCGCGCCGAAATAGATTTGAAAGGCCGGCGGGAGCCGGCTCGACACGTCAGCGTCGAGCCGGCTCCCGCCGGCCTTTCGTCTTCCAAAATTCCTAACGCGTGTAACCGCTCGGATAGAAAATATCGCCGTCGCCGAGGTCTGCGACGACGCGCACCTTGTGAAAGCCCTTGCCCGCGTGCGTCGAAAGGTAGGTCAGCGCGAACTGTCTTGAAAGAAAAGTATCAACGTCGTGGAGGAATCTGTCGAGGCTGACGGGCGGGCCCGTGCCGTGGAAGAATGACCGCCCGCCCGTCTCGTTCGAGAACCTTTCGAGCGAGCCTTGCCCCAGAGAGACGAGCGCCGGGTTCACGTCGCCGACCGTCGGCGCGTAGATCGAATAGACGGCGACGCCGAGTCGCTGCGCCTCTTCTATCGCGCGTTGAAGCTCGACGTTGTTAGGCGGCGCGGCGTTGTCTATGCCGCGGGACGTGTCTATGCCGTCGCTGACGACGAGCACTGCGCGCCGCCCGACGGGCTGCGACTCGAAACGCTTGACGGCGTCGCGCGTCTCCGAGAATGTGCTGTAGGGCGCGGCCAGCGACGAGGAGAGCGGGATCCGCAGTGACTTCGCGGCGTGGTCGAGGTCGCCCGTGAACTTCTGCCGCACCTGAAGCGAGCCTGAGTGAATGTAGCCGACCATGACGCGCGAGCCGGGCGGCAGATTTCGTATGAAGTCGCCGATGCCCTTGATCTCGTTGCTTATCGAAGAGGCGAGGTCGTCCTGTATGAGCACCGCGAGCGTCATCGGCGAGCGGCCCGCGCCGCGAGTCGCGAGGACTTCCTGCCGCTCGCCGTCCTCGAACACGGCGAGGTCGTCGAGGTAGTGCACCTCCGCCTCCGGCCCTTTCTCCGGCAGGCGCACCGTTACGGGTATCGTCACCGAATGAACGTCGCGGCGGGCGTCGTCGCGCCCTTCCGCTTCGGTTCTCTTCTGCGCGCGGAGTCCCGCGCCCGCCGCGCAGACGAGCAGCGCCGACAACACCGCGGCAAGTCCGCCCCCGACTCTTCTCATCATCCCTCCTCGATCAGTCGCCTTCACGTCGCTCTGCTATTATAACTTGTCGAATGTTTGAAACGTATCCGGTGGGAGACTTCGCGGGCCGTAGGTCGCGGAAGTCCCGACCGGCCCGCGCGTCCGGTTTGATGCGCGCAGACTCGAAAAACGTTCGGCGGGGGCAATGGTGAGCAGAAAAGCGCAGGGCAACAAGATGACGGCGGGCGAGCGTCGGAAGGCGAAACTTCTTCGATGGTCGCCGCCGTTCGTCTTCCTCGCGCTCGCGCTCCCGCTGCCCGCATACTTCCTCACACAGTTCTTCAGAGCAGCGGAGAGTCCCGGCGAATACATGGTCTTCGCGCTGACTTCGCTTTTCGTCTTCTCTGTCTTCGGGCTGGCCGCGGCCCTCGCAGTCTTCACGTACCGGAAGCTTTGGGAGCGGCGTCTGCGCGAGAGACTCGCGGCGGACGGCGTGACGGCGGACGAGCTTTCGTGGTTCATGTCGGAATTGCCCGCCGCGCAGAGGCGCACGCTCAAGCGCATGGAGTCCGAGAACCCGCTCCTCGCCGACGCGTACCGCGAGACTCTCGCTTCGCGTCTGACCGCCGCGCGAGTCTCCGCGCGAGCAAGGCGCGAGTCCATCGCGGTCGAGCGCCGTCTGAAAAATGCCGCTCGGCTTTCCGCCTCGAATCGCGGCGAGCTTGAGCGCGAGCTTCTGAAAGACCGAGACCGGCTCGCCGAAGTCGAGCGCGAGACGGCTGAACACTATCGCGAGATGGAGGCGCGCTTGCAGATCATCGAAGCGATGGCGAGCCGCGACGCGAGCCACGCCGAAACGCGCCTTGCGCTCGAACGCCTCGGCTCGGTGCGCGACAACCTCCCGCTCGGCCTCGCCGCCGCGATCTCCGAACAGGACGCGCGCGAAGAAGTCGAAAGAGAGCTTGACGAAAGCCCTCCCGACGCCGAGACGCCCCGAAGCGCCGGACAAACTTCCTGAACGAACGACGCAGATTCTCTCGATAGAATTGGCATCGGAACGATTCGGACTCGAACGACTGAAGCCTTGAGCTATTCAACCCCGGCGGCGAATGACTCACGCTCAAAGTCTCTCGACGCGCTCGTCCAAATCCGCCAGACGATAGACTCCCTGCTCGACTCTTTCGGCGAAGCCTTCGCCGACGAGCGAGTGATTACCCTTCCCCGCTTCGGGCCGCGCGAGTCCCGTCACCTTCGCAAGCTCGCCGGGAAGAGTCATCCCCGCGCTCGTCAGGTAAGCGCGCGCGACTTCGCGCAGAGCGTCATCGCGCTTCACCTTGACTGAAAGCTCTCCTGCGAAGCGCGACTCGGCGAGCGTCCAGATGTATGTGAACCAAGGCTCGTAGAGAACCTCCTGCGGGATGACCTTCAAAGCCCTCTGCAACTCGTCGAGCGCACGCGTGAACCTCGCGCGGTCTTCGATCTTCGACTCCGAGCGTAGGTCGCTCGTCGCCATCTCCCATTCCCCGCGCAGAACCTTCAGAACCGCCCGCGCGTCCGCCGACAAAAGCCTCGACTCCTCGCGTCGCGCGACTCCCCACAGCGCGTTGAAGTGCGGCACGAGCCGCGGCGCGACAAACGTCGCACGGTTCTTCGAAAGCTTCGCGTAATAGACGCGACCGCGTCGCATCACTTCGTCCTTGAGTCGCCACGTCAGACTGCTCTCCGGGTCTTTCTGAACGTTGCGCGGCATGTGCGCGTCGCGCCGCCCGCACACCGCGACATAGAGCGACGGCCCCGGCCTTCGCACGTCCGTCATCGTCGCGCAGAATCCGACCGACTCGACGAACCTCTCGGCCTCGACCGCCGTCTCGACGCGCGACTCCGGCTCGCGCCTCCACATACCGTCTCTGTAAGCCTCGACCTCTTCGGGCAGAGTTTTAATCATCTTCTTTCGCGCGGGCGGCGACTAGCGGCGACTATTCGACAAACGTCGATGAAGCGAGGGCTGAAAGCATTTTGCACGCGAGCCGGGTCGGAGATTGCCTGCTTTTTCCTTGAAAATCCGAGCGTTTTCGCGCCCAGCCGACCTTGACAAACTCAAGCAAACCTTGTTTAATCAAGTTGGCCTGCTCCTCGTCGAGCAGAATTTTGACCTGAGCGACGAACGGCGAATGCCTTTGCGCCTGCGAGTCAAGCGAACCTTCCGGCGACTATCCCCCGTGTCGCCACGTCTTCAAACGGACGGCACGAGCCGGCAGCGAACGCGGCGGGCGTAAACGATAGCACCGCCGTTCCCTTTCAGAAAACTTCCCGCGCCCCGCGTGTGAGCATTATGAAATCTCAGAAGCGCCCCTTCTTCAGAATCGCGTCCGTTCTGCTCTCTGTCTGCATGCTCTCGTCGAGCGCCGCGGCGTTCACGTCGAAGGGTCAGAGGAACTACAAGAACGGCCTTCAGTACGAGGCCGCGCAACAGTGGGAGAAGGCAGCCGAAGAGTTCTCGCTCGCCGTCGCCGCTGAGCCGTCGAACGCCGAGTACCAGCTTCACTACCGTCGCGCAGTCTTCAACGCCTCGCAAGCCTTCATGCAGCAGGGCGCGGCGCTCCTCGACCGGGGCGACTTCGTCGGCGCGTACAACGCCTTCCGGCGCGCATACGGCTACGACACGTCGAACGAACTCGCGCGATCTCTGATGGAGCGCGCCTTCCGACTCCAGACGGCCAAGGATGATGCGAACAAGCCGGATTCGTCGAAGCCCGAAGTTTCCGCGAGGCTCGCGCCTACTTTGTACCAGCCGGGCGCGGACGGCCCCGCCGCCTCGCGCCGCGCAGAGGTGAAGCAGGACGACTCGCTCGCCACGACCCGCAGCGAAGAGCTTCACGCAATCCAGTACAGCGGCGACCTCCAACAGTTCATCAAGTATCTCGCGCGACAACTCAAACTCAACGTCGTCTTCGACCGCGACTTCCCCAAACGCAACGTCGAAGTTGATCTACAGGACGTGACCGCGGCTCAGGCCGTCGATTACATCTTTCTCACGCAGGGACTCTTCTTCCAGAAGCTCTCGAACCGCACCATCCTTGTCGCAGAGCAGGTGAAGCGTCCGCAGTACCAGCAACTCGTCCTCAGAACTTTCTACCTCTACAACGTTGACCCGAACGACGCGCGCACGCTCATCACCGCCTCGATACCACCGCAGGCCGGTCGCCAGCCCGTCATCACCGCCAACAAGTCAACCAACTCGATCACCGTGCGCGACACTCCCGAAAACGTCCGGCTCATCGGCGAGCTACTCCGAAGCATAGACAAGGAGCGCGCCGAGGTCGTCATGGACGTTAACATCTACGAGGTTTCGCGCGACGACCTGATGCAACTCGGCAATCAGATCGGCACGGGCGACTCGCTCCTTAATCTCGGCGGCATACAAAAGGGCTTGAGCATCGTTGGCGGCAGCGGTCAGGTCGTGACGCAGGCGCTCTCCGCCGTCCCGACCGCGATGGGCGCGGCCTTCATCGTCCCGCCCTCGGCGCTCTCCGCCTTGCAGCGCAAAGACAACACAAAGCTCGTCGCCTCGACGCAGGTTCACGCCTTCGACGGCGAGAAGTCAACGGCGCACATAGGCCAGCGCGTGCCCGTGCAGACGGCGACGGTCGCGCCCTACGGCTCGGTCTCGACGGGCGACAGCAGCAACGCGCAGCCCGGCGTCGCGCAAGGGCTGTTCGGCGGCAACGGCTACCCCGTCATTCAGTACGAGAAGACCGGACTGACGCTCGAATTCACGCCGCAGGTCTTCCCCGATCTTGACGTTCAGGTGAAGATGAACATCAAGTCGAACGACGTGGCGCAGACGACGGGCGCGGCGGCTCTGACGCCGACCTTCACCGAGCGCAACATCGAGGGCACGGCGCGCATACAGAACAATCGAACGATGATGATCGCGAGCGTGGCGCAGAACTCTCAGTCGCGCGGTCGTCAGGGCTTGCCCGTGCTCGGACTCGTGCCCGTGCTCGGTCGCGTCGTCAGCACGCCGAGCCGCAACGACAAGCAGACCGACATCGTCATCGCCGTCACGCCGCACGTGATGCGCGCGCCTTCGGTCACGCCGCAGGACGAGTTGATGCATCCTTCGGGCACGCTTCAGACGCCGACGAGCGACACGCTCGAAGCGATGATGCAGGAGGTGAATCGCGAAGAGATGTTGGCGTCCGCGCGCGCTCTCCCGACGAACGCAAACGTCGAACTGCCCGACGCAGGGGCCGACGTGGCGAGCGCGAAATCCGAACAGCCGAACACGCGAGTCGAATCGTCCGCAGCCGACGTGGCCGGGCGGTCGAGCGTCGCAGCAGCTACGCCCGCCGGAGCCGGCTTGCCCGCGCCTGCGGATTCAAACTCCGAGGCGGCGACCTTCGTCCCCGCGCCGAGGCAGTTGATGAACAATACGGTCGAGCAGCCGCCGTTAAGCAGCATCTCCGAGCAGACTGCGGCGAGGCCCGCCGCTCGCGACGCGGTGCTCATCTCGGAGGATGACTCTAAGAAACCTTCAGCGCCGACGGAAATCCCGAAGACTTCAACATCGACGCGGGCTGCGACGCCTGCCGCGCCCGCCGCGACTCCGCGACAGGCGTCCGGCAACTCGCTCTTTTCGTTCGTGAACGCAGGACAGGAAAAGGTCGCGCCGGGGCGGGGCGACGCTTCAACGTCAGCGCCCGCGCCGTTCGCGGAAAAAGGGCGCGTAGGCTCTTCGGCAAATCCTACGAACGCGAGTGCGCCCGTCTCGTACATCACCGAAAAGTCTTCGACAGACCTCGCGAGCGCACAGGCCACGAGCGCCGCCGCGATCAGGCTTCTGGCCGACTCGCAGGCGATGCGCGTCGGCGAGCATCATCAGTTGAAGATACTCTTGAAGACGGACGCGCCGCTCGGACTCATCGCGCTCACGCTCCGGCTCGACCCGCGTGTGCTCGCCGTGCGCTCGGTCGGCGCGGGCACGCTCTTTAATCCTTCGGACGCGCAGGTCACGCACACGGCGACGCCCGAAGGGCTGCTGCTCGTCACGATCACGCCGAACTCCGCCTCGTCCGCCGTCAGCGGCGCGGGCGTGCTGCTCACCTTCGACGTTGAGGCGCTCGCCGCGGGCGCGAAAGGATTTCGCTTCGACGCCGACGACGTTCACGTCGTAGCAACCGACGGTCGCAAGATTCTTTTGAGGGTGATGACCGACGAAGTTTCGGTCGCGAAGTAAGTCTGTTTGAAAACTTGAACCCGGCGCGACGGACTGCTCGTGAGTCGCCGCGCCGGGTTCTTTCGTCGAGGACAGTGGAAGGCTGCTTACCTGTTGGGAGCGCTCGCGCGGATCGAGACTTCCGTGCCACGCGACATGTTCAAGTCGTCGCGTCCCTGCGCGTAAACCGAACCCGCGCCCGCGCCCGCGCCCACGACCGCGCCGATGGCAGCGCCCTTGCCGCCGCCCGCCAGCGCGCCGATGATCGCGCCGACCGCTGTGCCGATGGCCGCGCGCTCCTCGGTCTTCGTGGTCTGGTTGTTGTCGCGAACCGACCCTTCGTTGTCAACGTTGACTGTCTCGCCGTTTGAAGTCCTCACGCTGTCGAGGAAGCCGGCGAACTGGTACGTCCGTCCGTCGCGCGTCCGTATGTCGTCGAAGTTGAGCGAAAGGGTCGAGCGCCCTGTGACGCGACCGCTGCGGCTGACGTTAGCAACGTGCCCCTCGATGATCGCGCCCGCGAACTCCGTGGGCGAGGTGACGGTCATCGTGAAATGGTCGCCCGTGTTCGCCGTCTGCGTCGTCAGGTCGTTGTCTAAAGTCGCGGTGATCGTCGTCCCGTCGGGCACGAGAAAGCCGCCGCCCGGCGCGACCGAGCCGGTCTGGTCGTAAGGCGTTGAGCCGTTGTAGATGTTCCACTGCGCAACGTCGGACGTGCGCTCGTAAACGTTCTGCACGATGACCGGATTCTGTCCGAGTTGGTCGTTCCAGATTTGACGCGTCACGCGGAGGCGACGCCCGCCGTCAATGGGATCGAAGGTCACGCTGAAGTCGGTCGCGCGGTTGCCCGCGGAGCGGACTATCAACTGGTCGCCGTTGAGTTGCGCGATGACACGCGAGTAGCCGCCGCTCGGCAACTGTTCCCGGTTCTCGACGCCGTTGGCGATGAAGGTCGTCTGCGGCGCTCGCGAACTAGCGATGGTGACGTTGCCGCCGTTGCGCTCGATTGCGAGCATGTCGGGCGCGACGAGGCGTCGCATGATCTGATCGCGGACTTGCTGCCGCTGACTGTAAGGCAGGCTTCGCGTCGCGCGGTCGGCGACCGCGTTGGCGTCGTCGCTGCCCGACGGATCAAGCCGGTACGTGCCCGTCAGGCGACCGCTCGCGCCGTAGCCCCTGCCAGTCCCGTAGCCTCTATCAGTTCCATTGCCTCTATCAGTTCCATTACCTCTATCAGTTCCGTAGCCTCTATCAGTCCCGTTGCCGACGCCAGACCCGTAGCCCGTACCGAGGCCGCCGTTCTGCATCGAGCGAACGTCCCAATTCCAGTTGACGTTGTAGGCCGACGCCAACTGATTCAGATCACCCTTCAGCGTCGCCCAATCGTTCGAGACGCGGAGCGGCATCGACCTGCGCCGTAGGAAGTCGTCAATGTATGTGGCCTGCCTCAAGACGTTCTCAACGTCCGAGGCCGCAGCCCTGCGCGCGTCGAAGCGCGTGCGTAGTTGCGCCGTCGCGTCCGCGAAGTCGCCGACAAACTGGTTGATGTTGTCTTCGGCGCGCGTGCCGTTGTACGTGCTGCGGTTGAGCGCGTTGCCGAGGTCGTTGCGGAAAGTGTCCGACTCATTCGCTATGCGTCGGAGAAGATTATCCACCTGCCTGTCGTTCGTCCGGTACGTTCGCTGCGCCTGCGCCGCGGTCAGGCCGATGCCGACCATCGCGGCGACGAGCGCTAGCGAGACCGCTTGTCTGATTCTGTTCATCGCTCTGCCCTCCACTTTTCTCTACAAGGTTTTGTTATTTGAATTCCGGTCGCGGCGGCACTCGAAAGAGAGCCGTCTTCCTTGCTCCGCAAAATTTGCGGGGAGATGCGTGCAGAATCTTTCGTAAGAAATACGCTCCGAGCAAGGCTTCATCTGCTCTCAACCAAGCAAGCACTGTGCCCTCGCGCGCACGCTCCGTCAGATTGAATCTTCGGCGGGAGAGTCAAAGACTTAGCGTGTGATTCGTCGCACGGCGGCGCGGTTGCCGCTAAATTCAGAAGGCCGCGCCGCGTTGTCTGGTAGTTGATGAAGTACGCGCTGTACGGAAGCCGTCTTCGATGTTCTGCTAACGTACAACCGCGTCGAACTATTCGGTCGTCAACACGACGAGCGAAACGACAGCACCCTCTTCGCCTGCGGCGTTAACTGATTTCCAATTAAGGGTCGTGAACGCGCCGTGCTATCCTTGCTCCTGGCGGAGGTTCTTGAGATGGACAAAGCAGACGCGAAGGCTGTCGTTCATTCGGCGGGCGAAGGCTTCCTTATCGGCGTCACGCCGAGCGGCCACGCTCAGGTGCTTGAGACCGACACGGCGCGGGCGAGCGCCGCGACGCCGATGGAGCTTCTGCTCATCGCGCTTGGAAGCTGCACGGCGGTTGACGTGATCTCGATTCTGCGCAAGAAGCGCGAGCGCGTCACGCACTATCGCGTCGAGGTTCGCGGCGAGCGTCGAGCGGAGCACCCGCGCGCGTTCACGCGCATGGAGTTGCGCCACGTCGTCCGCGGCCACGGCGTCTCGGAGCAGGCAGTGGCGCGGGCCATCGAACTCTCGGAGACGAAGTATTGCAGCGTCGCCGCAACGCTGCGCCCCGGCGTCGAGATCGTCACGAGCTACGAGATTGTCGAGGAGTCGGAGCAGGGCTGATTGCCGGAGGTTGAATGCGACCCCGAAATCAAAGGCCGTGCGCGCGCCGACGCATTTCGCCCGGACTCCGCGTTCACCGTCACAGACTTCAACACGGATTGAAAATGGCATTCATCGCACAAAAGGCTCTCGCCTGCGCCGCGTCGCTTCTGCTCGCGCTCTCGTGCGTGCGCGTTGACGACTCCCGAACGTCGAACATCGTTCAAACGTCGAACGTCGCGCCGGCAGACGAATCCGGGGCCGCCGCGCCGGTCGTACTCTCGCCCGAAGACCAGACGGACGACGCGCTCGCGGCGACGCGCAGCGCGGACGCTTCGGGACGCGGCGGCGGCGGGCTTCCGCAGCTTACCCCGCAGGAGCACATGAGGCGCGCGGCGATCTATCAGGCGAACCGCGCATTCGAGGAAGCGCGCGCGCACTGGCGCGCGCTCATCGCGCAATACCCTTCGGACTCGAACGTGCCCGCCGCGTACTTCGGCATCGGTCGCACGCTCTTTCAGGAGAGACGGTACGAGGATGCTCTGCCGGTCTTCCAGAAACTCGGCGACACGTACACGACGACGCCCGCCGGACGCGACGGCTTCTACTACGTCGCCGCGACGCTTTTGCACATGAACCGCGCCGGCGACGCTGCGGCGCGCTATGCCGAATACGTCGAGCGCTTTCCCACAGGCGAGCGCGTTGATAACGCTTACCTGAACATCATCGACTCGTTGCGCGAGGCCGGTCGCCCGGCGGATGCTCTGCCGTGGATCGAGCGCACGCGCGCGCGCTTCAAGGGAACGGCGACCGAGATGAGCGCGGTCTTCGCGCGGCTCCGGCTCGACGTTGCGCGGAGCGACTGGGCCTCGGCCCTCGCGACGAGCGACGAGTTGAGCCGCATGACTCTCACGCGCGCCGTCAACACGAGCGCGGCGGAGATCGCGTACCTACGCGCATTCAGTCTGGAACAGTCCGGGCAGAAGGAGCAGGCGATCAAGGCTTATCAGAATATCGCCGACTCGGCGGGTTCGTACTACGGCGCGCTCGCGAGCGAGCACCTCGAAAACCTCGGCGGCGCTGCACGGGCTTCGGCGCTCGCACGCGAGTCGCGCGTCGCCTCGGACGTAAAGCGCGCCGCTGGCGACTTCCCCGCTCCGTTTCGCGACAGTGTGCTGCGCGCGTCGAAGCAGTTACGGATTGACCCGCGACTCGTCCTTTCGATCATGCGACAGGAGAGCGGCTTCAACCCGCGCTCGAAGTCTCCGGCGGGCGCGCGCGGGCTTCTCCAGATGACGCCCGACATGGCTGCGAAGTACGCGCCGCTCGTCAAACTCTCGAACGTCACGGAAGACGATCTGTATCGACCGGACATCAACATACTGGTCGGGACTGCGTACCTGTCCGCACTGAACAAGATGTTTCCAGACCTGCCCGAAGCCGTCGCCGCGTCCTACAACGGCGGCGAGGACAACGTCGCGCGCTGGGTCGCGCGCGCCGTGCACAAAGACCACGGCGTCTTCACCGCTGAGGTCGGCTTCAACGAAACGAAGGATTACGTCAACAAGGTCATGGCTAACTATCGCGCATACAAAATTCTCTACACCGAAGACCTCAAGCCGCGTCGCTGATCTGACGAAGAAAACAGCGGCGATTCAGTGTTGACTGAATCGCCGCCGCCTGTAAGCTTCAATATTTCCTGCCAGCTTATCTCGTGCGAGTTGGGTTTCTTCGGTCTTTCTCGTCACTCTGTTTTGAAGGGGTAAAGTCCGCGCGGCGAACGGCTATCATGCCAACCGTTGCTATCCGCCCTTGATCTCTCGGTGGAGTTGAATCTTCACGCGCTACCGGGATATCTATATCAGGACGTTGCGGCGCGGGCACATACATCTCGCCCACGACGGGCGGCACGGTTGCGCGGCTGATGCCGAAATTCAGACCGACGCCCGCGAAGAAGCCGAGCACGGCGGTCAGCGTCGCGCTTGCGATGCGCGTGGCGCGACGCTTGAGCGCGCGAAGACCGACCGGGCAGTTGCGCGTCAGTACCGTGCCGTCGCTCCGGCGGTAGAAGCGGACGCAGAGGCGTCCCTCAGTGTTCGCGATGAGCGCCTCGGCCTCGCGCTTCGTCATGCCGGAGAGGTTATAGACGTGCAGGCTGCACTCTCCGCAGTAGCGCATACGTTCGTCGCCGACCATCTTCTCCCAGTCGGCGGGACACGGCGCGGCCACCTTCACGCCGTCGAGCGGGTTCGTGAATTTCCGCATGGCAAACTCCCTTCAACTGAACCGTCGTGCAGTGTTAGACGCCCCGTGCGCCGGGTCGTTCCGAAAATTCGCGCGACTCATGGTTCGGGGCAGTAGCTCGGGCCCTCAAAACCGCGCGCTCGTTCGCGGCGCTGAAGTTCGCCGTCGTCGCTCCAAGGGCGCGGGAGCACGCCGAGTCGCACGAGCGCGTCGTGGTACTCGTATCGCATCGTGACTTCGGCTGCGGGCGTGCGTTCGAGGTTCATGTTGATCCACTCGACATCGTACTCAACTGAGCGACCGATGCCGGTCGCCGCGTAGTCGTCGTCGCGCGGCGGCCTGCCCGCTATTGCACCGTTGGCGGAACTCCGCGCTTTGTCTTCGCCGCGCCTCGGCGACTCGTCTTCCGGCTGCTGTCCGGAACGGCTCTGCGGCCCGACCCCGTCAATGGGCGGCACTACGGGATAAGGGCGCGGGCGCGACTCACGGAAGAAGATAGCCGTGATGATGCCGAGGTCTGACCTGCGACCGAGGCGTGCGGCGTAAGAGTCGCGCTCGGTCGTGAAGTAGAAGCGGCGCGCGCGCGTCGAACTCATCTGCCAGCCGGAGATTCGTATCGTGCCGTAAGGCTCGATGACCCATTTGCTCGCGTCCCAAGCGGAACTCCGCTTCGCGTCAATCGTGTTCAGCCCGTCAACCGAGAGCGCGACGGCGACGCGTACGGGCAGCGGATTCCTCAAGACCAGATCGTACTCCGCGCCCTCGCGCGCCTCGACGTAGCTGCGCGCGCGCCCGTAGAGAACTTCGAGCGGGCCGCCGTTCACTAACACTTCGACGCCGAAGCCGCCGTACTGCGGTCGGACGACGCGCTCGTCCTGAGCCGTAGGCGACGCGACGCCTGCGCACGTCTTCAACTCTCCCGACATCAGCACGCCGAAAATCAAAAGGCTCGTAGCAGAGATCAAAACCGGCAGCGACTTTCTCATCACAAATCCTCCCCGGCGAAATTCTTTCGCAATCGAGGAACGCGAGCGAGCGATTTTTCTTGCGGGCCGTGCGAGCTTTTTTGAGTTGGGATTAGGCCGGGGTTAAGAGAGACGAGTCTTCGCGCCCGTGAGACGGCGAGCGAGGACGAGCAGCGTGAGCGTCGTCGTGACCACCGCCGAGAGAAGACAGTAGGCGCAGAAGGCGTGGATGACGAAGGCTTGGAGGTAGAAGAACCAGAGCGTAGCGAGGAACATGACCGCGACGAGAGGCGTGAGCAGCCGCCGCGCGCCGCCGTAGCCGAAGGCCGCGAGAATGGCGAGGCTGAAGACTGCGAAGTACGCGAGCGCGCCGAGGGCCGCGACGGGAATGCCGCCCGCAATGATGCCTCGCCCAAAGGTCGAATACCTGCTCTGCAAAACCTCGTCGCAGCCGGTGACGACCATGCAGCGGACGCTCTGCCCCGTCAGGTGTTCGACGGTCAGATAGCTGGCGTCGAACAACCCTACGAGCGCGACGAGCGCAAGCGCCCAGTCCCAACCCGCGCCGCGCACGCCGCCCTTCTTCGTTTCGTCAGTGTCCATCTAATGAAACTCTAAACCGGCTCGCGCGCGCGATCATTTGCCCTTCGAGGCGAGCGTCGTGTCTATCGCGCGCCGAATGTCCTGCTCGGTCGGGAGTTTGCCCGGCATCAACTCTTCGCCGTTGACGAAGAGCGTCGGCGTGCCGCGGACGTTCAAGGAGACGCCGCGGTCGTAGTCCTGCTTGATGCGGTCGGCGAGGTCTTGGCGTTCGAGGTCGGTCTTGAACTTTTCAACGTCGAGTCCGAGTTTCGTCGCGTAGGAGTTGAAGATGTCGCGCGGCTCCGGCGCGTCTTTCCAGTCTTCCTGATGGTCGTAGAGCATGTCGTGCATCTCCCAGAACTTCCCCTGCGCCCCTGCGGCCTCTGCGGCGCGCGCCGCGATGAACGAATACTTGTGCATCTGGAGCGGAAATTCACGGAAGATCAGGCGCACGCGGTCGCCGTAGTCCTTGCTGATATTTCTCAGGCCGGGGTCGAGTCCGCCGCACGCGGGGCACTCGAAGTCGCCGAACTCTTCGAGCGTGACTGCCGCGCTCTCGACGCCGCGCACGTGCGGGTTCGGAGCGCCCGTCAGAGGCGTTCTGGGTGTTAGTCTGACGGCGTTCGCCGAAGCGTTCGACTGCGCGGTCGCGTTCGAGTTGCTGTTCTGTCGCGACATCAGGAAGACCGCGATGATAACCGCGACGAGCACGCCGCCGATGATGATGAACGGGAGGGAGCGTTTCGCCCCTTCGGGATTTGGACTCATTTTCGGATAAGCACCGTTTGAAAAATCGGATGTCAGAACAAGTCTAGTCTCGCCGAACCTGCGCGCGTCGCGTTTGAAACTTCGGCGGAGTGGACGAAGCCCGACGGCGCGCTGGCGACCGGCACATGGTAACACTTGCGACTCCCGCAGTCGAAGCGCGGCGGAGGCGATTCCCGCCCGCATAAGCTTAGAGAAAAAGTACATTTGTGTTAACTTTTGCGAACCCGCGAGCGCCATCATGAGATTTATCACGGCGGGCGAGAAGCTCTACCAAGCGGGTCAGGATTCGAGGAGGCCAATGAGCCAGAACGAGGCGACGACAACACGACTGCCCGACAGCCCGGTCTCGATCTACGACCGCTTCACGCGGCTCTACGATCTGATGTTCAGGTTCAATGGCTACGGGCGCTCAATCGAGAACTATCTGCGCGAGAATCCGCTGCCTTTGCCCGCGCGCGCGCGCGTTTTAGACGCGGGCTGCGGGACGGGACTTCTGACGCTCGCGCTTCTGCGCGTGCTCAAGCGACCGGCTGAGATAACGGCGGTTGACCTCTCGGCTCGCTCGCTCCAAACCGCGCGCCGCGCCGTGCGAAAGCTCGGCGCAGACCCCCGGCACAAAACCTCCTTCGTCCGCGCCGATGCGCTCTCGCTTCCCTTCCCGGAAGATTCGTTCGATCTGGTCGTCACGAGCGGCGTGCTCGAATACCTTCCGCTCGACGAAGGACTCGCAGAGCTTTCGAGAGTGCTCGCGCCGGGCGGCTACCTTTTCTTCGTCCCCGTGCGACCGTCGCCCGCCTCGCGCCTTCTCGAAATCATGTTCCGCTTCAAGGCACACTCGCCGCGCGCCGTCTCTGAGAACACCGAGCGCTTCTTCAACGTCATAGAACACTATCGTTTCCCTCCGCTCGAACCTATCGGCTGGACGAAGAGCGTCGTGCTCGCGCAGAAGCCCTGAGCGACGAAGGCATCGGCGAGTGACGACTGACGGGCGGCAGGATAGTGGCCGTCTTCAACTAAGCTCGCAGAAATCATTCAGTGGAAGCTGCATAATAAACTTCGATCATTCATTTATGCACTATTTATTCGCTCAGCCTGAATATTCGTGCAAGGCTTCTTCAACTCGTCACTTTGCGCCGGACACTTCTTTTAACACCGACCGCGCAATCGTCGGGATGATGTCGCGCTCTTTGGCAACGTCGGTCGTGAAGGTGACGAGGATGAAACGATGCCCGTCGGGAAGCTCGACGTATGCGGCGTCGTGCCGCGCGGTGCTCGTCCAACCGGCCTTTGACCAGAGACGCGCGCCCGGCTCAAGCGCGATGCCCGTGAAGCCGTGCGCCTGATCGTCCGGGTCGTCCGACTTGCCGGAAAAATCTCTCTTCAACAACTCCAACATCTTCGCGCTCCGCGCGGGCGTGACTGCACGACCCGTCGCAATCTCGGCGAGCAGGCGAGCAGTCGCATCGGTCGTAAGCATGTTCCGGTTCGCGAAGTTCGGGCCGTAGAACTCGCGCTCGCGTCCGTATGGCCCTTCGCACCAGGGCTTCTGATTCACGTTGATATTCGTGTAGCCGAGCGAAGTGAAGTAGCGATTGACCGCGTTCCGCTTCTCCGCCCAAGCCTTCAACTCTTCGGGCGGAAGCTCGACGCCGTTCGACACGCCCGTCAGCGCGTCGAGTATGAACTGCGCCGGGTCGTTCAAAGAGTCAACGATCATGTCGTGCATCGCGCGGTCGAACTCTTCGGTCTCTTTCAGCCGCCCGTCTTCGATCCAACGCTCGGCGGCGACGAGGTAGAAGAGTTTAACGACGCTCGCCGGGTAAATCTGTTCCTCGCCGCGAAAGTTCGCCTGCTCGATGTGTTGAGGATTGGTTAGGTCAACGAGCGTGACGGCGAGATTCTTCTCCGTCAGCCCCTTGTCTTTGAAGCGTTCGAGCGCTTCGCGCGTCGCGTCGTCAACTATTCTTTGCAGGCGCGGCGACGAGACGGGTTGAGCCGCAGGCGTTGATTGACTGCGCGCGCCGCCCGTCTGTCCTTTCGACGAAGAAGTCGCGGCCAGCAACAGCGCCGCGAGCGCGACGGAGAAAAATATGTGCCTCATCATGTTCGACACCTTACGGAATTTATAGGCGCGGCGACCGTCAACGAGTATCTTTTCCAATGTGCCGAACCTCTATTGTTTTGCCGCCTCGTAAACCACGCGCCCGTCCATGATCGTCATCAACACCTTCACCTTTTCGATCTCGACCGGGTCAACACGGAAGATGTCTTCGCTAAGAATCACCAAGTCGGCGAGCTTGCCCGGCGTGATCGAGCCTTTCACGTTCTCCTGAAATTCTGCGTAGGCCGAGCCGAAGGTGTATGCGCGCACGGCTTCCTCGACCGTGATCTTCTGTTCGGGAATCCAGCCCCGCGGGTTCTTGCCGTCGAGCGTGCGGCGCGTCGCGGCGGCGTAGATGCCGAGAACGGGGTCGAGCGGCGCGACAGTCCAATCGGAGCCGAAGGCGAGAACTGCGCCCGAATCCAACAACGAGCGGAAGGCGTAAGTCGTCTTCGCGCGCTCGTGGCCGATTCGCTTCTCGGCCCAGCGACCGTCGTCAATGCAGTGGTAGGGCTGCATCGAGGCGACGACGTGATCGCGACCGAAGCGCGCAATGTCAGAGGGGCGCAGGTGCTGCGCGTGCTCGATGCGAAAGCGCCGGTCGCGCTCGCCGTGGTCTTTTGCGACCTGCTCGTAAATCGAAAGGATTTGGTCGTTGGCGCGGTCGCCGATGGCGTGAATCATCACTTGAAGCCCCGCGGCGTCCGCGGCTTCGACGCGTTTGAGCATGACGCCTTCGGGGAACATATCGTCGGCGGGTATCCCATGCGTCGCGGGCGCGTCGTCGTAAGGCTCGAACAGAAGCGCGGTGGTCGAGCCGAGGCTGCCGTCGGCGAAGCCTTTCAAGCCGCCGATGCGCAGCATGTCGCCGCCGAAGGCTCGCAGCACGCCGGTGTTCCCGACGCGTTCCCATTCGGGGATGCGCGTGACGGCGTAGATGCGAGTCTTCAACTCGCCGCGGTCGAGCAGTGTTTGATAGACGCCGACATCCCTGCCAGCCGACATGTCCTGAACGCTCGTCACGCCATGTGCCGCCGCGTGATTCGTCGCCGCGCGCGCGGCGTCGAGCTTTTCTTCGAGGGTCGCGTCGGGCGCGACTTTCCAGACCGCGTCCTGCGCCGCGTCCTTGAGTATGCCGGTCGGCTCGCCGGTCTTCGGATCGCGGACGATGATGCCGCCCGGCGGGTCTGGCGTGTCGCGCGTGATTCCGGCGAGCCTCAGAGCGTAGCTGTTCGCGAGCGCCATGTGGCCGTCGAGGCGATTGACGAAGACGGCGCGGTCGGGCGTGAACGAGTCGATCAACTCTTTGGTCGGCAGCGGCGCGTTTCCACCCGCCGCGGCCCAACGCTCGTGATCCCAGTCGCCGCCCGTTATCCAACGACCTTTTGGCAGCCGTTCCGCGAAGCGGCGTATGCGTTCGGCGAACTCCTGCGGCGTCCCGGCGTCGCGCAGGTCAACGCTCGACAACTGGAAGCCGCCCGAAAGAAAGTGAACGTGAGCGTCGTTGAAGCCGGGAAGGACGAGCGCGCCTTTAGCGTCAACGACGCGCGTATGTGCGCCGATCAAACTCTTGATCTCGTCGTTCGAGCCGACGGCCGCTATGCGGTTTGCGAAGACGGCGACGGCCTCGGCGGTCGGATGCCCCGCGTCCATCGTGTGAACGCCGGCGTTGACGATGACGAGGTCGGCCTCGAACTTTTGTGCGACGGTCGCGGGCGGAAGGGTTGCTGCCATGAGACACGCGAGAATGACAGAGACAAGTGTTGCTCTCATCTTCCGAATTTTTCCGTTGACGTTCTTTAATTTATCGTCGCCCGCGTGGCGTACTTCGTCGCGCGGGCGCGCGCGGACGGCTGCGAAGACAACGCGGGTGATAATACCCTCAAACGCGAGATTATCAACACAAAATCTGCGCGGGCCGCGACCCGGTTGGCATGGCTCGACTGGTCGGCGGCGGCAGGCATCCGTGCGCGGGTTGTGATAATCTAATTTGTTCAAACTCCCATCAATTTTACTCTTGAGGTCAACGATGAAGATTAGAAGATTCGCGTGCGCGGCACTCGTCGCGCTGCTCATATGGTCGTCGCTCGGCCAGTCGGCGCGCGCCGACGAGGGCATGTGGCCTTACAACAACGTGCCGCGCGCAGAGATAAAGAAGCGCTACGGGTTCGACGTGACCGACGCATTTTTGAAGCACCTGCAACTCGCTTCCATCCGCTTCAACAACGGCGGCTCCGGCTCGTTCGTCTCGCCGAACGGGCTTGCGCTGACGAACTATCACATCGTCGAGGACTTCGTCGGCCAACTCTCGACGCCGCAGAAGGACTACGCGAAGGAGGGCTTTCTCGCGCACACGCCCGCCGAAGAGTTACGGATTCCGAACCTTGAGCTTGACGTTCTCGAATCAATCGAGGACGTGACGGATCGCGTCAACGCGGGCGTCAATGCTTCGATGTCCGCCGCCGACGCGCAGGCAGCGCGCCGCGCCGCGATTCAGTCCGTCGAGTCGGAGTCAACGAAAGCGACCGGACTCCGCAGCGACGTTGTCACGCTCTATCAGGGCGGCCAGTACAATCTTTATCGCTACAAAAAATACACGGACATACGGCTCGTCTTCGCGCCTGAGTTTCAGGCGGCATTCTTCGGCGGCGACCCCGACAACTTCAACTTCCCGCGCTTCAACATAGACATGGCGCTCGTCCGCGTTTACGAGAACGGCCAGCCCGTCCACCCCGCGGAGTATCTGAAGTGGTCAACGGCGGGCGCGAAGGAGGGCGATCTGACTTTCGTCACCGGCAACCCCGGCTCGACCGCTCGACTCTACACGGTCGCCAATCTCGAATACCTGCGCGACACGTCGATTCCGCTCGTCATACGTTGGCTCGAACACCGCGAGGCGGTGCTTAAGGCTTACATGGCGCAAGGCGAAGAGCAGACGCGCCGCGCCGAGAACGAATTAAACAGCGTGCAGAACGCTTTGAAGGTCTATCGAGGCCAACTCGCGGGATTGAAGGATCAGAAGTTGATGGCGTTGAAGCAGACGCAGGAGAACCTGCTTCGCCACTCTATCGCGTCAGACCCTCGAAGACAGAAAGACTACGGCGACGCCTTCGACGCAATCGCAACGGCGCGCAAGAGCTTCGCGCCCTACGAACGCGACCGACGATTGCTCGACCTCGCCGCCGGATTCAACACAAATCTTTTCCAGTACGCGCGCGCTCTCGTCCGCTTCGCCGCCGAGAGCGCGAAGCCGAACTCGGAACGTCTGCCCGAATACGCCGACAACCGTCTGCCCGCGCTCGGGGCCGCGCTCGCAGCCGACGCGCCGCTCTACCTCGACTTCGAGAAGATGAAACTCGCAGACTCGCTCGCGTTCATGCGCGACGAATACGGCGCGACGAATCCTCTCGTCCAGCGCGTTTTGAAAGGCGAGACGCCCGAAGCGCGCGCCGCCGAATTGATCGACGGTACGAAGTTGAAGGACGCAGCCTTCCGCTCGCAACTCTTCAAGGGCGGAGCCGATGCCGTCAACGCGTCGAACGACCCGATGCTCGAACTCGCGCGCTCGGTTGACGCCGAGGCGCGCGCAGTCCACAAACGCTACGACGACGAGGTCGTAGGCGTAGAGCGCGGCGCTTATGCGAAGATCGCGCACGCGCTCTTCGAGACCGAGGGAACGAAGCTTTACCCCGACGCGACGTTTACGCCGCGACTCTCATACGGCGCGGTCAAGGGCTACAACGAGAACGGCAAGCACGTCGCGCCCTTCACGACGCTCGGCGGACTCTACGAACGCGCGTCTGAACATAAATATCAATTCCCTTACAACCTGCCGCAGCGTTGGATGGACAGAAAATCATCGCTCGATCTGAAGACTCCGTTCAACTTCGTCACGACCAACGACATCATCGGCGGAAACTCCGGTTCGCCGACCGTTAACAGCCGCGGCGAGCTTGTCGGACTCATCTTCGACGGAAACATCGAGTCACTCGTCGGCAACTTCATCTACGACGAATCGGTTAACCGCGCCATCTCCGTCGATTCGCGCGCGATGCTCGAAGTGATGCGGAAGATGTTCGACGCGGGCGACCTCGCAGCCGAGTTGACCGGACAGGCGAACGCACAATCGGCGGGGCACGGGCGCTGATCGTCTATACAGAATGTAAGATCGAAGGCGGCTTGAGCATCAGCACCTCAGCCGCCTTCCTTTATTTCTCCTAACGGCCTGAGAGAGACGATTTCTACTCTTTCCGTCCCCGAATCATCATTAATCTGCATATTGGCATTAAGCCACACCATATTCGTGTAAAGTTATGACCAACTGCCGTGAAGCTCCATCGTTCGGCTGTTGAGATGACATAAACCATCATTAATGTAAAATCTAAGGCAAGGATGCGGAGGGTTACATCATGAAACGTTTTCTCGGCTTCGTCGTTCTTTCGCTGGCAGTCTCCATCTCGGCGGCTTGCAGCCAGTCTCCGGTCGCTTCCAACTCAGCGGCAGCGTCGCCGCTGTTGGTCGCGGCGCGAGAAGGTAAGCCGGACGTTGTGCGTGCGCTGCTATCGGGGAGCGACGTGGACGTGAACACGACGGACGCGCAGGGCAACACCCCTCTGATCGAGGCGGCGCGCTTCGGGCATGACTCGGTGGCCCGCGCTTTAGTTGAACACGGCGCAAAGTTGGATGTGAAGAACAAGGACGGGCAGACGGCGCTCATGCTTGCTGTAAAAAATGGGCACGACGACGTTGTGAGAGTGTTGAACGAGGCCGGCGCTAAGGAATAATCCGGGATTTGTTTTTCATCTGCGAATTAGATTCCGACAACTGATTCAGGTGGACGCGCTCGTCAAACAATTTCGCTCCGCACTCAAGCCGGAACAGGTCATCTCCGACCCTGAAGAGTTGCTGGTCTTCGAGTGCGACGGTCTGGCGCACTATCGACACCGCCCGCGCGCCGTCGTCTTCCCCGCTTCAACTGAAGAAGTCGCCGAAGTCATGCGTCTTCTCGCGCGCGAGCGTGTCGCCGTCGTTCCGCGCGGCGCGGGGACGGGGCTTTCCGGCGGCGCGCTCGCCGTAGGCGGCGGAGTGTGCATAGAGCTTGCGCGTATGCGCCGCGTGCTCAAAGTTGACGTTGAGAATCGTCTGGCAGTCGTCCAGACGGGCGTCGTCAACGCACAGGTTTCGCGCGTCGTCGCGCGGCATGGTCTTCATTACGTGCCCGACCCTTCGAGTCAGGGCAGTTGCACCGTCGGCGGCAACATAGCGGAGAACGCTGGCGGCATACACTGTCTGAAGTACGGCACGACGACCGACCACGTAGTCGGCGCGCGCGTAGT
The DNA here is from genome assembly GCA_035474235.1 of Pyrinomonadaceae bacterium. GTDB lineage: Bacteria > Acidobacteriota > Blastocatellia > Pyrinomonadales > Pyrinomonadaceae > QHXN01. The sequence continues at coordinate 39,547 of DATINM010000101.1, read as the reverse complement.
CCTCTACGGCGGGCGCGTCGTGAACTTGGGCGGCGCGGGCGTGCAATCAGTTGGTTATGATTTGCTCGGCGTCTTCGTCGGCTCGGAAGGAACGTTCGGGATTGCGACCGAGGCGACGTTGAGACTGACGCCCGTCGCGCCTTCCGTGCGGACGCTGCTCGCAGACTTCACAGACATTGACGACGCGAGCCGCGCCGTCTCTGCCGTAATCGCCGCGGGCGTTCTGCCCGCAGCGCTTGAGATGGTTGACGGCGAGACGATTCGCGCTGTGGAGGCGAGCGTCTTCGCCGCGGGGATGCCGACGGACGCGGCGGGCGCGCTGCTCATCGAACTAGACGGACTCGAAGCCGGAATTGACGAAGAGGTCGCGCTCGTTCGCGGGATTTGTAGTCGAAACGGTGCGCGCAGTGTTCGACTCGCCGCCGACGAACTCGAAAGAAAGAAGCTTTGGGCCGCGCGCAAGGGCGCGTTCGGCGCGATGGGACGAATCTCGCCCGACATCTTGATTCAGGATGCGGTCGTGCCGCGCTCGCGCCTGCCCGAAGTCCTCGCCGCCGTCTATCGCATCGGCGCGGAGAGCCGTCTGAGAATCGCGAACGTCTTTCACGCGGGCGACGGGAATCTGCACCCGCTCATCTGCTTCGACGCGCGCGACGCCGCGGAGGTCGCGCGCGTCAAACAGGCCGGGCGCGAGATCATGGAGACGTGCGTGCGCGCAGGCGGCACGATAACGGGCGAGCACGGCGTCGGACTCGACAAGAGCGAATATCTTCCGCTCGTGTTCACGGATGAAGACATGTGCGCGATGCTCGGCGTTCGCGCCGCATTCGACCCCGCTGGACTCTGCAACCCCGGCAAGGTCATCCCCGCTCTCAAAGGCTGCGGCGAAGCGCGCGCAATCGTCGAAGTCAAAAGGCGAGCGGCGAAAGGCGAAGTGCAAAAGGCCGTGGAAGAGTCCGAAGCTCCTTTGACTTCGTCGCGCGCGACAACTACCGAACCGCACGTTACTTCATCAACAACGTCTCCGGTGCTCGCCGCCACGACTCCTTTGATAATTCGCCCTCCTTCGACGACCACGGTCGCGTCCGCGCGCGGCGCGTTCGATAGCGAGCGCGCGTTCGGAATGATCGGAGCGATTGTCGGCGACGCACACGTGACCGCCGGCGAGCGCGCGCTTGAGACGAATTTCGACACGCACACTCTCGTCGTCGAACCGGCAACAGTCGAAGAGGCTTGCGAGGTCTTGAAGGTCGCGGCGCGCGAAGGCTGGAAGGTCGTGCCGGCGGGCGCGTGCACATGGCTCGACGCGGGAGAACCCTTGAGCCGTGCCGGCGTTATCGTCAAGCCGACTCGCATCGCGCGCGCCTTCGAGCACGAGCCGTCAGACCTCGTTGCGACGGCGGGCGCCGGGATGACGCTCGCAGACTTTAACCGCGAGGCGCGCGCAGTAGGCCAGTGGCTTCCGCTCGACCCGCCGGGCGCTGCGCGCGCGACGCTCGGAGGCGTCGCGGCGACGGGCGAACGCGGCGCGCAGAGCCTCGGCTACGGCACGCCGCGCTCATACGTGCTCGGCATGAGCGTCGCGCTCGCCGGCGGCACGGTCATACGCGCGGGCAGCCGCGTCGTCAAGAACGTCGCAGGCTACGATCTCTGCAAGCTCTTCGTCGGAAGCTTCGGCACGCTCGGACTCATACTCGAACTCACGTTCAAGCTTCGACCACGCCCCGCGCGCACCGCGACGCTCGTCGCCCGCTCGGAAAATCTAAGCGGACTTATCGAAGCCGCGCGCTCGCTCGTCGCCGCGCAACTTCTTCCGGTCGCGGTCGAGCTTTTCTCGCCGCCGATGGCTCGCTCGCTCGGCCTCCGGTGCGACGGCGAGTTCGCGCTCGCGGCGCGTTTCGCCGGAACCAAGGCCGCGGTCGAGTATCAACTCGCGCGGGCGGAAGATTTAATCAAGACGCGCGCGCGGGTCGAGGCGCTGGACGTTGATGCCGAACTCTGGTCGAGCCTGTCCGCCGCCGACTCAAGCGACGCGGGCGTCGTCGCGTGGCGCGCGGGCGTTCTGCCTTCGCGGCTCGGCGCGCTGCTGAAGGAGTTTGAAGACGCGCGCGGTCGAACCGGCGAGACGGCTTGGCACGCGGGCGCGGGCGACGGTCGTCTGCGCGTCTTCGACGATACACATCCGAACGTCGCGGAGAGTTTGAAGACGCTTCGGAGAATGCGCGAAGCGGCGCGCGCCGACGGAGGCTCGCTCGTCGTCGAGCGAGCGCCGCTTGAGTTCAAGCGCGAGTTTGGCGCGTGGGACTTGAGCGAGTCGTCGTCATTTCTGATGCGCCGCGTGAAAGAACGACTCGACCCCGCGGACACTTTCTCGCCCGGTCGCTTCGCACCCGGCGGGGCCGATTTTATTCGATCCGATGTCTGAACGTTCGACACAACCCGGAAGCGCGCTGGCCGCCGAGGAGCGAAAGCTTCTCGCGTGCGTGCATTGCGGTCTGTGCCTCGAAGCCTGCCCGACCTACGTCCAGACGGGCGACGAGAACGACGGCCCGCGCGGTCGCATTTATCTGATGCGCGCGGTCGAAGAGGGACGGCTCGCCGCCGAGTCACCCGCGTTCTCGCGCCACATCGAACGCTGTCTGGGATGCCGCGCGTGCGAGAGCGCGTGCCCTTCAGGCGTCGAGTACGGTCAACTCCTCGAAGCCGCGCGCGCAGACATCGCGGGCGCGGGACGCAATCGCGGTTGGACTTCGAGACTGCTGCGTCTGGCGCTGCGACACGTCTGGCTTCATCCGTCGAGACTCCGCGCGGCGTTCGCGTCGGCGCGAGTGCTGCGCGACTCGCGTCTGCCGCGGCTCCTTCTGAAAACGAAACTGACGAAACTTCTCCCACACAGCGCAGAGTTCGCGCTCGCGCTACTCGACAGTTCGAGTCCGACTTCCCTGCGGTTCTCTAACGGCGACTCGCAGACATCGAAAGATGCGTGGGCAGATGTTTCCGGCGTGAGCGCGAATGCCCACGGCGCGGGCGCTCAGTCGGCGGACGCGGGCGCGGCGGTCGTAACTGGCGAAGGTTCGACAAAGGCGGCGGACAAGTTTTCGGCGCTCGTGTTCGAGGGCTGCGTGACCGAGGGATTGTTCGCGCGCGTCAATCGCGCGACGGCGCGCGTGCTCGAAGCGAACGGGTGCACAGCGTCCGCGCCGCGCGGGCAGGTCTGTTGCGGCGCGCTGCACGCGCACGCGGGCGACCTCGAAGGCGCGCGGCGTCTCGCGCGCGAAAACATCGTGGCCTTTGAGCGCGCGGGCGACACGCCCGTCGTTACGAACGCCGGGGGCTGCGGCGCGATGCTCGCTTCTTACGCGCAACTGCTCGCGCACGACGACGCATTCGCGCAGCGCGCGAGAGACTTCAGCGCACGCGTGCGCGACGTGAGCCAGCAACTCGCGTTGACGGGCATTCGAGATGGCGCGCGCCTCGACGACATCGAGGCGACATACGACGCATCTTGCCATCTGCTCCACGGGCAGAGGGCGCAGGCAGAGCCTTTGCGCCTGCTCGGCTCGGTCGCGGGGCTTCGGCTCGCGCGGCTCGAAGGCAGCGACGTGTGCTGCGGCGGCGCGGGCGTTTACAACCTGCTTGAGCCGGAGCTTTCGTCGCGCATACTAGAAGAAAAACTCAGACACTTGAGCGAGACGGGCGCGCGCTTCCTCGTCACCGGCAATCCCGGATGCCACATGCAGATCGGCGCGGGCGTTCGGCTGCGCGGACTCGGAGTGAAGATCTGCCACCCCGTAGAGCTTCTCGACGAGTCGTACCGCCGCGCAGGTTTTTACCGGGCGGGCTGAACGAGGCTTGCACAAATATCCATGTAGAATTGCATATTCGATTTCTATCATTCATTTATGCAAGTCTTATTCACTCAGGCTGAATATTTGTGCAAGACTGGATGACCGCAAAGAACGCGAAGGAAACGAGAGGGCGCGGAGAATATCGCATTCTTCGCGCCCTTCCTTCTTTCTTCGCGCCCTTCCTTTTTTGATCGTCGCGCTATCGGTTTTCTTCAAGCGCTCTCGCCCGACCCGTCGAACGCCACGCGACCGCCGACGAGCGTAAATCGCACGCGGCCCTTCGTGTCGAGCGCGGTGAGGTCTGCGCGCTTGCCCGTTTCAATCGAGCCGCAGTCGCCGCCCGCGCCGATGAGCAGTGCGGGGTTGAGCGATGCGACGCGCGCGATGTCGATCTCCGAGAGTCCGAGCGTTGAGACGGTGCGAACTGCGTCGCTCATCGAGATGACGGAGCCTGCGATGCTCCCGCGCTCATTGCTCGTGCGCCCGTCTCGGACGGTGATCGTCTCGCCCCAGACTTTGTATTCGCCGTCGCCTAAGCCTGTGGGCGCGACTGCGTCGCTGATGAGCGAGACGCGCGCGGGCGTCTTGCAGCGCAGGACGAGCCGGAGCACGAGCGGGTCGCTGTGTACGCCGTCGGCGATCAGGTCAACCGTCACGTCGTCTTGTACGAGTCCCCAACCGACGGGGCCCGGCTCGCGATGATGAAGCGGCGACATCGCGTTGAGGAAGTGCGTCATGTGTCGCGCACCCGCGAGCCGTGCGCGTTCGAGCGCGTCAACGCCTGCGCGCGTGTGGCCGATTGAGACTACCCAGCCGCGCCGGACGAGTTCGCCGACGAGTTCCGCGCCGCCCTCGACTTCGGGCGCGAGCGTCATCAAGTGCGCCGCGCCTTCTATTTCGAGCATTGGCAGATCGTCGAGGTCGGAAGGGTCTTTGAACGTGCGAAAGTGTGCCGTGCGTAGCGCGCCGCACTGCCGTGTGTTTACGAAGGGGCCTTCGTAGTGGAGACCGGCGACGCGCGCGGCTGGCGGCCTTTCGTCCTGAGTTCTGATTAGCGCGGCGATTGATTCGACGGCGCGGCGGTATTCTTCGGCGGGCGCAGGCACAAGCGTCGGAAGCCATGCGGTCACGCCGCGCGAGGCGAGGAAGCGCGCTACGTCGTGCAGGCCGTCCGCGTCCGTATCGTTGGCGTCAACGCCGACCGAGCCATGAATGTGGAAGTCTATGAAGCCGGGCACGAGCGTCAGACCTTTGAGGTCGAAGACGCGCGCGCCGTGCGCCCCGACGCTCGACGCATCTTCGTAGATGCGCGCGATGCGGACGCCTTCGACGAGAACGTTCGCTTCTTCAAGGACGCGAGCGGGCAGGACGACGCGCGCGCCCGCGAGCAGAAGCCTTTCGTGTGTCGCTTCGCCGTTCGTCATGTCGTGTATTTAAGCACAGGTATACGCCGCAAGACGAAACGCCCGCGCCGCTGATCTTACTCGCGGCGCGGGCGTCGGCGTTGGCCGGCGAAAGGTTCGTCTAGAAGTAGAACTTGACGCCGAGTTGGATGGTGCGCGGGTCGCGTACGGCGGTGACAGCGCCGAAGTTGGCCGCCGTCACGTTCGTCGAAAGAGTTCGGAAGTTCGTGTGGTTGAAAATGTTGAATGCCTCGCCGCGTAGCTGAATGCGCATGCTCTCGCTGAAGTGGATGTTCTTGAACAGCGAGAAGTCAACGCGATAGGTCGGCGGGCCGTTGATGCTGCCGCGTTGCGCGTTGCCCGGCGTGTTGCTGATGTTCGTCGCCGTCGCAGCCGGGTTCGGCTGGAAGCAACTGGTGTTGAAATACTGCTGCGCGGTGCGCGGCGCGCCCGAGTTCGGGTCGCAGATGGCGTTCGGCCTGTTGCCCGCAATCAAAGCCGGTATGTTGCCGAGTCCTGAAGCGTCGAACGACGATGTGGTGGCCGTAAAGGGCAGGCCCGACTGCGCCGTGATGATGCTTGAGGACTGCCACCCGCCGAGAAGCTTGCCCGCAAAGTCGTTGCGCTTCTCGAAGAAGGGCAACTCGTAGTTATAGTTGATGGTGAGCACGTGACGGCGGTCGAGCGCCGCGCGGCTGTACTCGCTGTGAATGTCGAAGGAATTCTCCGGCGCGTTCGTGCGGTCGTTCTGCTCGTCGGTCAGGTTCTTCGACCACGTGTAAGCCAGTTGCACCTGCGAGTCGCGCCGGAAGCGCGAAGTCGCGCTGACCTGTAGACTATGGTAGTTCGAGTTGAAGCGCGGCTCCAGCATCGTTATCGAGCGATAGCCGCGGTAGGGCCGAAGCTGGTCGAGGATCGTGCTCGTGAACCCGCTCGGATTGGCCGCGGCGAAGAAGCCCTGCCCCGCGACCTGACACGGCACGGTCGTAACACCCGGAGTCTGGAGCGTGTTGTTGCCAGTCGCGCAGCGCGAGTTGATGGCGAGTCCCGGCGGCAGTTCGTTTATCTCGACGACGCCGACGAGGTGCGTGCCCTTCGAGCCGTAGTAGCCGACGGAGACGAGCGTGTTGGCCCCGAACTGGTGCTGTAGGTCTAAAGACCAGTGCTGCATGTAGGGCGTGTGCCAGTTCGGGTCAATGCCGCGGATGGTCGAGGCGGCAGCCGAGGGTGGCGCGGTCACGCCGGCAGCCGGGTTGTCGAGACGAGTGTTTGTGATCGTGAAGTTCTGCTGGTAGGGCGGATTCTGTCCGATGATCTGCTCGGCGTAGCCGACGAGCACTTGCTCGTGATAGATGCCGTAGCCGGTTCGTACAGATGTCGTGCCCTTGCCGAACGGATCCCACGCGAGGCCGACGCGCGGCCCGAAGTCGTGATTCGACGTGCTCGTTATCTTGTCGCCGAACGGCGACGCGATGGGCGTGCAGTTGGCCGCCGTCTGGACGTTCTGCGCGTTGACGAACATCCCGTTACAGAAATTGCCCGTGCCCGCGACGCGGTTGCCCGCGCCCGTCACCTGCGGCGCGTTCGCAGGGTTGTAGAGGCTCGGATCGAAGTTCGACAGGCGACCGTTTTCGTCAAAGGGCTGGCCGAAGCGCGAGTACCGGACGCCGTAGTAGAGCGTCAGGTTGCGCCGGAACTTGTACTCGTCCTGCGCGAAGCTCTCCCAGTTGGACTGGAACATGTTGGCCGTGTAGTCGAACTGCCCCTGCACGAAGGTGGCGGCGTTTCCGACGAGGAAGTTGGCCCAACGCTGTAGGTTCTGGTTCGTCGCGCTGGCGGTAACGCCCGCCGGGAGCGCCGTCCCGAAGGCGGTGAAGATGCCGTTGTTGCCGCCCGTCGTGTCGCCGATCAGCGCGTTTTCGTTCTTTCGGTACTTCGACCAGACCAGCCCGAACTTCATCGTGTGGGTTGCGTGTATGTAGCTCAGACTCCCGCCGACTTCGTTCTTGTTCGAGAAGTTGTCATACGGGCCGAAGCCCGTCAGCGCGCTGAAGCCGTTGCCCGACACGGACGTGATGCGGTCGCGCGTGTTGGCGAACGGGAGCGTCACGGGATTCGGCGAGTTCGACAGCGCGAGCAGGCCGATGTTGTGGCTGAGAATCGCGCCGAAGGCGTGCGTGTAGTGGCCTTCGATGACCATCGACGAACTCGCGGCGTAGGTCAACTGCGCGGTATGCGCGCGCCCCGGCGAGTCCGTGTCGGTGGGCGCGACGCCCGGTAGTCCAGACCCGCTTGAGAAGAGCGAGTTCACGTCGAGCGTCGGAATCTTGTCGCGCTCGTAACGGTAAAAGCCCGTCAGCTTGTTCGTAAACGTGTGGTCAATCTTGACGATCTCCTGCTGGAAGTTCGCCTTGTTGATGGCGGCGGATATCAGGGTGAAGTTCGCCGCGTTCGGCAGCGGCAGCTTGTTGTAGATTTCGCTCAGGTAGGCCGCGGCTGCCGGGTTCAGGGCGCTCGCGGGCAGAGGCGTGCCCGCGGGCAGAATGTTCGCGCCCGTGCAGGTCGAGCCGGCGATGTCGTTACGATTTATGCAGACGGGGATCGGGAAAATTCCCGCGCGCAGGTTCGCGTCCGGCACGGTCGCCGAAAGGGTCGGGTAACGCAGGTCGCGGCGCTGCTCCTCCGAGAAGAAGAAGAACGTCTTGTCCATCTTCTTGAAGAAGTTGCCCTCGCCTTCGCCGAACTTGAAGAAATAGACTGGGCCGCCGACGGTGAAGCCGTAGTTGTTGTAACGGAACGGCGAGCGCTTGGCCTTGCCGTTCGAGTCCCGACCGAAGGGCGGGTTGGTGGACGAGTTCGTAAGAAAGTCGTTGGCGTTCAGGCGCTCGTTACGAACGAACTCGAACAGGTCGCCGTGGAAACGGTCGCCGCCCGAACGTGTGATGATGTTGATCTGTCCGCCGCCGCTGCTCCCCGACTCGGCTGGATAGAGGCTGCGCGAGACTTTGAATTCGCCGATGGAATCGACGCTGGGGTAGGTCTGAATCGTCAGGTTCGAGCCGCGATCCGTGATGTCCGCGCCGTCAACGGTAAAAGTGTTCTGGCTGCTGCGCGCGCCGTTGACAGAGATGTTGACGGTGTTGGCCTGCCCCGCGGGGTTCGTCGTGCCGACGTAGACCTGATCGGCGAGGTCGTTGGTGACGCCCGGTGCGAGCGTGACGAGTTGTACGAAGTTGCGATTGTTGATTGAAAGCTCGCGTGCCTGATCGCCCGTGATGACGGTCGAGACGGCCGGCGTCGTCAATTCGACGGTCACGGGGTCGGCCTGCACGGTGACTACCTCGGCGATGTTGCCCGCCTCCAGCGCCACGTCCACGGTGTACCGTTGGTTTACGTCTAGCTTGACGCCGGTCTGCACGGACTTCTTGAAGTTCGGCGACTCGACCGTCACGGTGTAGGTGCCGACGGGAAGAGTCGGGATGGAGTATTCGCCCTCGTCACCCGTCGTAACCGTGCGCACGACGACCCGCTTGCTCTCATCCGTGACCGTGACGGTAGCGCCCTTGACGACGGCACCGGTCGAGTCCTTGACCGTGCCGTTGATCGTGCCGGTCGTCTCCTGCGCGAAGGCCGCGCCCGCGCACGCGCAGATCAAGAGCGCGAGGGCCGTCAACCTACAGGCTTGTGCTAGGTAATGTCTCATGGAGTGCTTCCTTTTCGTCTCTCCGAAAGTTTAGGGGCTTGCCGAACAGCCCCGAACGCGCGGCAGCGCGCCGGGACTCGGACGTTGTCGCCTTGGAATTAGAAAGAGTGCGAACTGCTTTGACTGCGTCGCGGCTTGGGCACTGCCGCCGGGTGCCGAACCTTATACACCCGCCCCACTCGGTTCGCAAGGAGATCACAAGCCGGGGACACTCCACACAACACTTGCCGCGCGGCCCTTCAGGCTTCGCGCGCGAGACGGCACGCCGTCGGATGTGTCTCGACTTGGTTCGTGTGACCTTATGAATCGGAAATGGGCTGAACGACCCGCTTGCTGCGACGCTTGTTCGAGTATTTTATGAACGCCGGGTCAATAATTAAAGCTAAAAGATTTTATCACTGAGATAAGCAGAATTTTTGGATAAACTTTTCGGATGGAATACAGATTTTCGGATAAGCCTCCACGCACGGCCAGCGCGTGCTGCCGCGATTTCCCTTTACCTCCGCCCGAGTCGCCACGTTATTCGGATAGACAGCCGACGAAGACGCACGCTATCGATAGGCTGTAGCAAGATTTGTTCCCGTACAAAACATAGCTGCATTCAGTCAGTCCCCGGCTGAGACACGCCGCTGCTCGTCAGAGCATTTTAACGAGCGCCCCGGCGTCAACGCCTTCGGGCACGCCCTCGACGACGAGCACGCTCGCGCCCGACTGTTCGACGAGCACGCCGCCTTCCTTCGTCTTCCAGAAATGCCGTCCTCCCGACGGCGACTCTTCCGAAGGCTCCACGCCGTAACGCTTCGTCGTGCGCGTGGCGTAGGCGTCGAAGAATTCGCGCGCGTCCTGTTCCGTATCCCAGACCGTCTTCTCGGCGACGAGCACGTCCGACTCTTTCGGCCCGAGGAAGAGAGCGTAGCGGTCGCCGCCCCAGCCCTCCGAAGCCTTCTTCGACACCTCGCTCGATTGCAGGTATTCGTCGAGCAGAAGATAGAAGCCCCACTCGCCTTCAACGTCGTTGTCGGCCTCGCGCCAGCCCTTGCCGAGCGCGGGCGAGATGTCGCGTATCGAGACCTTCTTCGGCTCCTCGCCCGCGAAATATTTTTCGGGGTGGAGAATCTGCTCGGTGGACTTCGGCAGGTTCGTGTAGGCGGCGGAGACGCCGTCCCAGCCGCCGCGCTTGTAGACTTGCGTGACCCACGTCATGCCCTGAAAGTAGGGGAACATGAGCGTCTCGCGCAGAACGCGCGGGGCCTTGTCGAGTTGCTCGGTCGAGCCTGCGCCGCCCGTCACCATTGACTTCATGAACGCGAATTGGCGCGCGGGGCTTTTCGTCACGTACTGCAACATAAGGTAGGAAGCGTCGCCCTCGATGAGCGAGTGGACGGAAAGCTCGGCGTCCGAATCGTGCTTCGGCCACTTCTCGAAGCGGCGGAGGTTGAAGTGCTGATCCTGTAGCGCGTGAGTCAGTTCGTGCGCCATGACGGGCTTCTGGCCGTCGAGGTCAATCCAGTCCGCGAGGTAGAACTCCTGCGTCTTCGGGTCGTAGTAGCCTGCGACCTGCTCGGTCAAAAGTTTTATGATGAATGGACGGAGTTGGAAGTCCGCGGGGGCGAGGCCGAGTTTCTTGAGCGCGATCTCGGAGTGGCGCGTCTCTTCGGGCGTCTCGCTCTCGTCGAGGTTTCGTATGAGCGCCTGCTCGATCTCGGCGCGCGAGAGCGCGCTGCTCCTCACCTGACGGAGGATGGAGAGCTTCCTCAATTCGCTCGTCTCGCCGAGAACTTCCGCGGTCGCCTCGCGCACAGCCGCGGTCTTCGCGCTGACGGCTGAAGGCTTCGCGCCCGCCTGCCTCGCCCTCTGCCGCGCGCCGACGCCCGCGCCCGACGCGACAAGAAGCGCGGCAAGCGCCGAAATCAGCAACGCCGCGGTGGACTTTCGCGATAAGATTTTCTTTGACATCACGAACCCTTCGCTTTTATAGTCCGCTCAACCGAACGGCCCTCGACACAAAGCTTTCGCGCCCGTCGCCATTTCGGACGAGCGTCGAGGCAGGAATCCGAACAGATGATGCAAGCGCCCGAAGCAGACGCGCTTTTCGACGACTGGCACGAGACTACGATCCGCGTCCGCTACGCCGAGACGGATCGCATGGGCGTAGTGTACCACGCGAACTACCTCGTCTGGTTCGAGATCGGTCGCACGGAGTTCTGCCGCGCGCGCGGCTTCGCATACAAGGACATGGAGGAGAACGAACAGGCATTCCTCGTCGTCGCCGAAAGCTACTGCCGCTACAAGGCCCCCGCTCAGTACGACGACGAACTCGTCATACGCACCCACGTCACCGAGCTACGGCGACGCTCCGTCCGCTTCGGCTACGAGGTGATACGCGCCGAAGACGGCGTAGTCATCGCCGAAGGAGAGACGGGCCACGTCGTCACAGACGGCGCGGGCCGCGTCGTCTCGATGCCCGAAAGCTACCGTCAGGCGCTCAGCGCGCCGCCCCTCACGCCAAGAGGAAATGATGAATGATGATGATGAACGATGAATGAAGACAGCCTGCTTTTCATTCATCGTTCATCGTTCATCATTTACCTACGATTCGTGTCTGAGTGATAGTCTGGAAATCTCGCGCGTGCGGCCCGTGGAGTTGTCAACGTCAAAGAGGACTGCGTTGATTCGCACGTCGCCTTTGGAGTGTTGGGGTCGCGGGGTTGCGGGGTTGCGAAAACGCGCGATCACTTCGTCCTTCTCCATGCCGATGCAGCCGGAGTGGCTTCCGGTCATGCCGATGTCTGTGATGAACGCCGTGCCTCGCTCAAGTATTCGCTCGTCGGCGGTCTGCACGTGCGTGTGCGTGCCGACGACCGCCGAGACTCGCCCGTCCAGATGCCACGCCAACGCAATCTTCTCCGAAGTCGCCTCGGCGTGAATGTCAACGACGCGAACCTTAACGCCTTCGTCCAACTCCGAGAGGATTTCGTCCGCCGCGCCGAAAGGGTCTTCGTGCGTCGGCGGCATGTAGATTCGCCCCATCAGATTCACGACCGCGACGCGCGCGCCACCGGCTTCGCCGACCCACACGCCGCGACCGGGCGCGCCTTCGGGATAGTTCGCAGGACGTAGCAGTCGCGGCTGTCGCCCGATGTAAGGAATGACTTCGCGCTTGTCGAAGATGTGATTGCCGGAGGTCATAACGTCAACGCCCGCGGCGAAAAGTTCCTCGGCCATCGACGGCGTGATTGAGAATCCTCCGGCGACGTTCTCGGCGTTCATTATGGCGAGATCGACCGCGTGCTGCTCGCGCAAGTCTTCGATGCGTTCGAGCACGGCGACTCGCCCGGGCCGGGCAACAACGTCTCCGATCATCAGGATTCTCATGAGCTTAAAAACGATGAACCATAAATCTTGAATCGTAAATAGAAACGCGTATCAAACGGAGAACAGTCTTATAAATCGTGGCGAGAGGCCGTTCGTAAATTCTTCAATAAACCTGACGCACGCAAGCGTCGCTTCGGCGATGTCGATATTATTGCAGGAACCCGCTTCCGTCTTTAGTCGGCGTCGAGCACGGGCGGCAGTTCTTTGCCTTCGGGGATAAACCGAATGGAGAGGGAGTTAACGCAGTGGCGTGTGTCTTTGTCGGTGAAGCCCTCGCCCTCGAAGACGTGGCCCAAGTGTGCGTGGCAGCGAGCGCAGGTGATTTCGACGCGCCTTCCGTCCGCATCAACATGGCGCTCGACGCTCTCAGGATACTCTTCGTCAAAACTCGGCCAGCCACAGCCCGCATTGAATTTGGCCTCCGCCGAATAGAGCGGGTTGTTGCAGCGCCTGCAAATAAACGTGCCGGGCGAGAACAGCGTCTCGTACTCGCCGCTGAAAGGCATCTCCGTGCCCTTGTCTACGATGACTCGCTCTTCCTCGGCTGACAGGCGGTTATACGGCATAAACGTTGTGTATTTGATAAGACTGCTTATGCTCGCGATTTATCATTCGCGATTCGATAGAAAAAGGCCGGGGGGAGAACCGCGCTGGCCGCTCCGAAGCCGCAATTGAACCTGCGCTTAACAGGTGGGTGACCTGACCTTTCGGTCGAAGCCGCCGCCTCCGGCAATTCCCTTTCGATGAGGGACTGCACTGGCGTCGGCGTCGGTCTCCCTTTTTTACGGCGTTGGCTCAATCATCGTAAATCGGTGACGAACCGCGCAGAACCGACTCCCTCGGCCTGCCGAGAATACTAGCACAGACACCCCGCCGCCGTTCGTTAAAGTCAAAAAATAATCCCGCCCTCGCGCTTGACAAGAACGGGAAATTTGAGATTCACGCTCGCCCCATTTTTACATGCCACGCACGACGCGGTCGCCTCTCAATTCAAGTCCCGGCGCGGCGTCGGCGAGGTCGCGCATGAAGGCACGCTTGTCGCGCGGCGAGATGTAGAGCGAACGCTCCGCGCCGTTTTTTACGTACTCGACGCGCAGCCTGTCGAGCGACCATGCGGGCGCGCTCGCGGGGTTGCGCGAAGCGCTGACCTCCTGAATCGAGCCGAGCAGCACGCGCCAACGCATGAAGCCGCTGCGCGCGACGAGTTCGCCGGAAGTTATCTCGTAGTCGAGCGGGTAGGTCGTGAACAAGACGGCTGCGCCTATCATTATGCCCGTGCGGACGAGCGACCAGCCGAGTTGCGCGTTGCCGCCGAGCACGTTGAAGAGGCCGAAGACGAGCGGCGCGAGAACCGCGCCCCAGACGAGTCCGAACAGCCACCAGTCCTTCTTCGATTTATAAATCATCGAGACGTTGCCCTCCCGGATTTAATTACGAAGAGTCGAGTCGCGCGGTTCGCTTGCGGGGGTTCGAGGCGTAGTTCAGGAGATGCTTATGTTCGTGACCGTGACCGGCTCGGCGTTGCGGGGCTTGAGCACGCGGTCGAGCATCTCTGCGCACTCGGCGCTTCGCGTGGCAAGCTGCTGGTCGGCCTGTTCGTGAAGACGTTTGAGCCTGTGCAATTCGTCGGCGATGTGGAGCGCGGCGAGTATGGCGACCTTGAGCGAGTCAACGGTGAGCGTCCCCGAAGATATTTCGCGCATGCGCCGATCAACGAACTCTGCGAGGCCGATGACGTATTCGCTGTCGCCGTCGGAGCGGATGTTGTAAGTCTGATTGTAGATTTCGACCCGGATGGTCGGCGTGCCTTCCGCCGGGTTCTTGATCGCGCTCATCCGCTTTCACCTTCAAGACTATCTTCGCATCACTTCAGCCGCTTCCGGGTCGAGCACGGCGATGGCGTCGAGCATGGCCTCGACCTTCAAGCGTATCGTGTCGCGCTCGGCGAGCAGGCGCTCGACCTGCGTTTCGAGCCTGTCCTTCTCGTCGAGGAGCGCGCCGAGTTCGCGGCGCACGGCTGCCACCTCGCGATCAAGCGCCTCCTTCTCCTGGCGGAGCGTCTTCGTCAGCTCGATGGTGCGGTAAATTTTATCTTCTAGGTGTGAGAACTTCTCAAGCCCGGTCAATCCGACCATCTTCATTCTCCAAGCAGTGCGGCCTCGTGACTGCCCGCCGATTATGCTCCCGCCGCGCGCGCGATGGCAAGAGTAAAGTCCGGAGTCTGAAGTCTGAAGTCAAAAACAATCTGTCTTGACTCCAAACTTCAGACTTCAGACTTTTATATTCTCACCAGACTTCAGACTTTTATATTCTCAGTTGCGCCCCGAACTCGCTCTCAAGAGTCGAGACGACGCGCGCGTGCATCGCGTCAACCTCTTCGTCGCGAAGCGTGCGGTCGTCGGCGCGATACTCGACGCGCAGCGTCAAAGAGCGCTTCTCTTCCGGTACGCCCGCGCCCTCGTAAACGTCAACGATCAGGACTTCGCGACACTCGTCCAAACCTAGCGAAAGAATCGCGCGCCTCATCTCGTCGTATCGGGCGGCGCGCGGCGCGACGAACGACACGTCGCGCGAGACTGACGGATAGCGCGGAAGCGGCGCGTAGCGCGCGGGCCGCTCGTCCGACGAGAGCAGCGCCGTCAGGTTCACTTCTGCCACGAAGACGGGTTGTCGAAACTTGTACGGTGCGGCCAATTCTTCCGAGAGCCTTCCGAGCGATCCTACCGCAACGCCGCCGAGCGAGACGCGCGCCGACTGTCCTTCGCGCAAATGTCTAATCGTCGCGGACGTGAATTCGAGCGCGCCGATTCTCATCGCGTCGGTCGCGGCTTCGAGCGCGCCCTTGATGTCGAACAGGTCGAGCGCGCGACCCGTGGCGCGTCCCTCGTCCAAAGCCTCGCCCGTCAGAACGAGAGCGAACGCCTCGACCTCGTTCGGTCGCTGTTTACTGTTCGCCTCGGACTCGTCGAGTTGTGCCGGCCCCTCGGCTAGTTCGTCCGCCGGGTCGCCCACCGCGAAGATGCGCCCCGTCTCGAAGAGTCGAACGTCGCGCGCGGCGTGGTTGAAGTTGTTGCGGACGGATTCGAGAAGACCCGGCAGAAGCGTCGGGCGCATCAGTCGCGCGCCCTCGACGATGGGGTTCGAGAGACGGACGAACGCGCCTTCGCCTTCGACCTTTTGAAGTCCGGGCACAAGCTCGAAGCGACTCTCGCCCGCATCGTCCGTCGCGCCCGACTCTTCGACGAAGCTGAAATTTATCGCCTCGCTGAAGCCCGCGCCCGCCAACACCTGCCGTGCCGCGCGCCTGCGCCTGTCGCCCGCGAGATATTCGCCCGCGACGGGCGACGGCGGCAGAGCCTCGCCGATCTTCTCGTAGCCGACGACGCGCGCGACCTCCTCGACCAAATCCTCTTCGATTGAAACGTCACTGCGCCACGTCGGGACGGTGAAGTAAAGTTCGTTCACTTCGTCTTTCGACGCGGGCGCGTCGTCCGATCCTTCAGGCTCGAAGCCGAGCGACGCGAGAATGCGCGCTCTCTCGTCCGCGTTGACGGCAAGCCCCGTCAACTCTTCGACGCGGCGCGGCCTTAAACCAACGACCGGCGGCTTTATCTTCGACGGGTAAACGTCAATCGCGTCCGTGGTCGCCGTGCCGCCCGCAATCTCGCAGATGAGGGCGACCGAGCGATCCTGCGCGCGACGCACGCCCTCGTAATCAACGCCGCGCTCGAAGCGGTACGACGCCTCGGTCTGAAGGCCGAGCGCCTTCGAGGTGCGGCGAACGGATTGCGGATCGAAGTACGCGCTCTCGATTAAAACGTCGGTCGTCGCGTCTGAAATCTCTGTCTCCTCGCCGCCCATCACGCCCGCGACGGCGACTGCGCGCGCGGAGTCAGCGATGACGAGCATCCGTCCGTCGAGTTCGCGCAACACGCCGTCGAGCGTCTTTATCTTCTCGCCCGCGCGCGCGCGCCGGACGACGATGCGGTGCTCGGCGAGGGTCGCGAGGTCGAAGGCGTGCAGGGGCTGTCCCATCTCGTGAAGCACGAAGTTCGTGATGTCCGCGACGTTGTTGATGGGGCGCTGTCCGATTGCATGCAAGCGGCGCGCGAGCCATTCGGGCGACGGCGCGATCTTCACACCGCGCACGACGCGCGCCGCGTAACGCGGGCACAAGTCGGCGTCCTCGATTGTGACCGAAGCAAATTCTTCGGTGCGTCCTTCGGCGTTTTGAATCTCGCTTGCGGGCAGACGAAGGCTTGCGCCCACGAGCGCGGCGGCCTCGCGCGCGATGCCGAGGTGCGAAAGACAGTCGGGGCGATTCGATGTCAGGTCGAACTCCAGTACGAAGTCGTCGCCCTTCTCGTGCACGGCGTCCACGGCTAGGCCCGCCATCGTCAAACGCTCGGCAAGCTCGCGCGGCGGCACGGAAACGTCCGCCAGTTCACGCAGCCATTTGTAACTGATGTCCATAAGAAAGTGATGAGTGATGAGTGATGAGTGATGATGAGGAAGAGTTTTTAACTCATCACTCATCACTCATCACTTCTTCAAAACTGTTCGAGGAAACGCACGTCGTTCTCGAAGAGAAGGCGTATGTCGTCGAGTTCGTACATGAGTCCGCACATACGGTCTATGCCGAGACCGAAGGCGAAGCCGGAGAACTCTTCGGAGTCAATGCCGACGGCGCGAAGCACGTTCGGATGAACCATGCCTGAGCCGCCGAGTTCGATCCAGCCTGAGCCTTTGCAGAGCCGGCAGCCCGAACCATTGCATTTGAAACATGAGTAATCGGCCTCCATGCTCGGCTCCGTGAACGGGAAGTACGACGGGCGAAAGCGCGTGCGCGTCGCGGGGCCGAACAGACGCCGAACGAACTCCGAAAGCGTGCCCTTCAAGTGGCTCATCGTCGTGCCGCGCTCGACGAGCAGACCTTCGAGTTGGAAGAACATAGGGTTGTGCGTTGCGTCGGGCGTGTCGCGTCGGAAGACCCGACCCGGCGCGATGACGCGCAGAGGCGGACGCCGCCTCTGCATCGCGTGAATCTGCACGGTCGAGGTTTGAGAACGAAGACTCAAGCCGCCGGTCGTGTAGAAGGTGTCCTGCGGCGAGCGCGCAGGATGAAGCTCTGGGATGTTGAGCGCAGTGAAGTTGTAGAAGTCTGTCTCAACTTCCGGGCCATCCTCGACGGCGTAACCCATCGAGACGAAGATGTCTTCGATGCGCTGGCGAAGCTGTGTAATCGGATGCAGATGTCCGCGCCGCGGTCTGCGTCCGGGCAGCGTCACGTCAACGCGCTCTAGCTCCAACTTCAGTTGATTGATGCGAGCCTTCAGAGTTTTCTGCGCGGCGTCGAGTTGTTCCTCGACCTCGCCGTTGAGCGTCTGAACGCGCTGGCCGAATGTCGCGCGCTCTTGCGCGGGCACGCGGCCGATGAGTTTCATCAGTTGCGAGAGCGCGCTCTTCTTCGAGGCGTGACGCGTGCGAAGCTCCGCCAACTCGCGCAGGAGCGTTTCCGCTTCGTCGAGCGAGAGGTCGCCGGCATCAGAGCCTTCTTGAAAGCGAGCGAAGCGTTCAAACTCTCGCTTGAACGCTTCGCGAACGGCTTTGACTTGTCCGTTGTAGTCCGCGACTTCGGAACTCATCCGAGTCCTTTCATTCAATGCAGACGACTCAGGCCGCCGCCTGCGGCTTGTTCTCAATCGCCGTGCGTGCTTGGCCCGCGAGTTCGGCGAAGGCTTCGGGCGAGTTTGCGGCGAGGTCTGCCAAGACCTTCCGGTCAAGTTCGATTCCGGCGAGATTGAGGCCGTGCATGAACTGCGAGTAGTTCAGACCGTTGACGCGCGCCGCCGCTCCGATGCGGACGATCCAAAGGCTTCGGAAGTCGCGCTTCTTCAGCTTGCGCCCCGTGTAGGCGAACTTCAGCCCGCGCTCGACCGACTCTTTGGCCGAGCGGTAGAGCTTCGACTTCGTGCCGCGATATCCCTTCGCCAGATCGAGAATCTTCTTGCGCCTCTCGGTGCGCTTGTTCCCACGTTTTGCCCTGGGCATGACTCAATTACCTCCGTTAACAATAAAGGATGAAGGCTGCAAGGTGAAGGATGAAAGCGCGGCGTCAGGAATCTCTCAAATTTCATCCTTCCGCCTTCATCCTTCTATCCTTGCTCTTAGCTTCGCCCGTAGGGCAGCATACGCTCGATGCGCTTCTCGTCGGCCTCGGCGACGAGCACGTCAATGTCTAAGACGCGCTTGCGCTTCGCAGTCTTCTTCGTCAGGATGTGGCGCGCGTGCGAATGGCCGCGCTTGACCTTGCCCGACGCGGTCGTGCGGAAACGCTTCGCCGCGCCTTTGTGTGTTTTAAGTTTCGGCATGATGACTTCTCCAACAGTTTTCAGTTTTGAGTTTTCAGTTTTCAGCCCAGCTTTCAGTCGCGCCCGGCACGTTCGCGTGCCGAGAACTGAAAACTGAAAACCGAAAACTGAAAACCGGCTATGATTGAACCATTCCGCCCGCGCCGGGAGCGACTGGCGGGCCTTGCTTGACGCCGCCGCCGTCCGTCTTCGGCTGCTCGTGCTTGGGCGACTTGTTGCGCTTGGGCGCGAAGACCAGAAACATCTGGTTGCCTTCCATGCGCGGGCGCTGCTCGACCTCGCTGACTTCGGCGAGGTCTCGTTCGAGACGACCGAGAAGCTCGGCGCCCAACTCGCGGTGCGTAATCTCTCGACCGCGGAAGAAGATCGTGGCCTTGACCTTGTCGCCCTCTTCGAGCCACTGGCGCGCGTGCTTCATCTTGAAGTTATAGTCGTGGTCGTCCGTGCCCGGTCTAAACTTCACTTCCTTAACCGTGATGATGACCTGCTTCTTCTTCGCCTCGCTCGCCTTCTTCTTCTGCTCGTATGTGAACTTGCCGAAGTCGATGATTCGGCAGACGGGCGGGTCGGCTGTTGCGGCGACCTCGACCAAGTCGAGTCCCTTGCTGCGCGCCAACTGCACCGCCTCGCGCGTGTTCATAATGCCGAGTTGCTCGCCGTCGTCCGCTATGACGCGAACCTGCGGCACGCGAATCCTGTCGTTTATGCGCGTGGCGGGTGCGCGACGATTGTCAGGGCGTCCACCTCGGCCTCGAAATCCGGGAATATCTACACCTCCTCAAGTCAGAGTTCAGAGTTTCAAGTTCAAGATTCAAAGTTGAAAGCGTCTGCCTCAACTTTGAGCTTTGAACTTTGAACCTTGAACTATCCGTTCGTCAGCGCGCGCTCGCGAACGAGTCGCGTCGCCATCTCCTTGAACTCCACGAGCGGCATCGCGCCGATGTCGCCACGGGAGCGTTCGCGCACGGCGACCTTTCCGTCTTCCATCTCGCGGTCGCCGCAGACGAGCATGAAAGGAATTTTCTGCAACTGCGCGTTGCGTATCTTCGCGCCGATCTTGTCGCCGCGCGCGTTCACCTCGACGCGAAGCCCCGCCGTGCGCAAACTCCACGCGACCTCTTCGGCGTAGTCGTTCACGCGGTCGGTTATCGGAAGCACCGCGACCTGAACGGGCGCGAGCCACAAGGGGAAAGCCCCGACGTAGTGCTCGATGAGTATCCCGAAGAATCGCTCGACCGAGCCGAACAGAGCGCGGTGAACCATCACGGGGCGGTGCGGGCGGTTGTCCTCGCCGATGTACTCAAGCTCGAAACGGTCTGGCAGGTTGAAGTCCCACTGAACCGTTCCGAGTTGCCATAGACGACCAATCGCGTCCTCGATCTTGAAGTCAATCTTCGGCCCGTAGAACGCGGCCTCGCCCTCGATGCGCTCGTAATTGACGCCGCGCTCGTCGAGAGTCTCGGCGAGAGCGGTCTCGGCGTGCGCCCAGTCTTCCTCCGAGCCGAGCCACTGCTTCGACGTGTCGCTGCCCTTGACGGAAAGCTCGAAGCGAACTTTATCGAAGCCGAAGGTTCGGAACACGTCAACGACGAAGTCAACGCAGTCGCCGATCTCTTTGCGAACCTGCTCGGGCGTGCAGAACAGGTGCGCGTCGTCAACCGTGAAGCCGCGAACGCGCATCAAGCCGTGAAGCGTGCCCGACAATTCCGCGCGATAGACCGTGCCCATCTCGGCGTAACGCTGCGGCAAGTCTCTGTACGAGCGCTGCTGCGAGCGGTAGATGCCTATGTGGAACGGGCAGTTCATAGGCTTGATGCGAAACTCCGTCTCTTCTAACTTCACGGGCGAGAACATCGAATCGCCGTAGCTCTGGTCGTGCCCGCTCGTGATCCAGAGGTCGCGCTTCGCGATGTGCGGCGTATAGACGAAGGTGTAGCCGCGGCGGTTCAACTCCTCGTAGAGATAATCCTCCATCGCCTTACGTATGACCGCGCCCTTCGGATGCCAGAAGACGAGACCCGCCCCATACTGGTCTTGAATCGAGAACAGGTCGAGTTCTTTGCCGATCCTTCGGTGGTCGCGGCGCTCGGCCTCTTCGCGCTGCCTGACCCATGCGTCGAGTTCTTCCTGCGTGGCGAACGCCGTCCCGTAGATGCGCTGCATCTGCTCTCGCTCCGAGTCGCCCATCCAGTACGCGCCGGAGAGCGAGAGCAGCTTGAACGCCTTAAGCCGGTTCGTGTTCGGCACGTGCGGGCCGAGGCAGAAATCTATGAACGGCGAGCCTTCGATGTAATAGACGCTCACGCGCTCGCCGCCCTTCTCCGCTATCAGTTCGCATTTGAGAGGCTCGTCGCGCGCCTCGAAAATCCGAAGCGCCTCCGCCTTCGCGATCTCGTCGCGGCGGTAAGAGAGGTTTCGCTTTGCGAGTTCGCGCATCCTCTTCTCGATGACGGGCAGGTCTTCTTCGGTCAGTTGCCGCGGCGCGATCACGTCGTAGAAGAAGCCGTAGCGCGGGTCTTCGAGAAGCGCCGGGCCGACGCCGAGCTTCGTCCCCGGAAAGAGGTCGAGCACCGCCGCTGCGAGCAGGTGCGCCGTCGAGTGGCGAATAACGTCGAGTCCGTCGAGCGTGCCGGGCAGAACCGGCTCGATCTCGACGAACCCGCCGTTCGACACGGCCTCGTCGAGCGGTCGCGCGAGGTCGAACTCGCGCCCGTTGACACGCGCGGCGAGCGCGCGCTTTGCAGCGTCGCGGTCAAGGGCCTTGAGCGCGTCGGCCACGGTCGCGCCCTCCGCAACCAGAGCCGACTGCCCGCCCTTCAACTGTACGTTAATCTCACCCATCGCCTTCGCCTTTCCGCCCCGGCCTGAAAAACTTCAGCCGCAGTCAATCGCGGCGCTGTTTGAAAGGCCGCAAAGACCGACCGCGGGCCGCGCCGTAGAATCGGCCGCGGCGGCCCCGCAGAAAGGAGCGTCCGTCCCAGATGTGTCGTCCCGCAAAGGGATTTAGATCAGATCGGATTCGACAGAAGCGCCCTCGCCGACCGGGGCACGCGCGCTCGGCGCCGCCTTTGGTCAACTAAAATCGAAACGTCGTTCGCGTTCGCGTCAACATCGTTTCCGGCTTCGGGACTTACGGAGCTAACTGTCGAAAGTTTGAAACGCGGTGACGGCTTTCGTCCGCCGACCGCTCGCCACTTCAAGTCACATTAGATGCGCCACGGTGCGGCGCGTTCCGGCTCCTTGAAGCATAAAATTTAACCAATGCGCCCGCAGAAGTCAATTTCAGAGGGCGAGTTATTTGTCTCGGACGCCGCGTTATACGGGGTCGCGCGCGCGTGGCAGCGGCTCTTTCAATTCGTCCGCGGCACGCGCCTGCCTTTAAGTGAAGTTTCCGCGCAGTCCTAATCTATAGCTTTGTTGGCTTGGCGATCCGGCGGCTTATGTGCAACGAGAGTTGCGCAATTAAGCTGAAGACTGTTTGAAGGCTTGTGAGAAATAAGATGAAGAGAAACATTATGCCGGTGAACGTGCCACAGACTTCTTCTCCTCTGGAGTGGGCTTCGCGGGTCTGCGACGAGATGAGAATCACCGCTGAGAGATAGAAGAATGAAAGCGGAGGGATCAGGAATCCTACGAGGTGCGCGAGAAAGTTATGGTATTTTTTAACTCTGAAATAGGCCAGCACGCCTAACATTTGCGGCACGACTAGCAGGCTTAAGAATAAAAACAGATTCCACGCTGTGCGAATCGTCTCCATCGAAAATCTCCTTACCTGATAATACTTGCTAATTCGTAAACAGCCGCTTAATTTTATTCAGATCGCATATTTCCTATTCCCGCGCGGCGGCGGCGCGTCCGGCGATTGCGGCGATTGCGGCGACGAGGGCTTGCGGGTCAACGGGTTTTGCGAGGTGTTGATGGAAGCCGGCTGCGAGCGAGCGCTCGCGGTCTACTTCCGAGGCGTAGGCCGTCAGCGCGAGCGCGGGCACGTCGCCGCCGCGCGACTCGCCGAGCGCGCGGACTCTCTTCAGAAGCTCGAAGCCGTCGCCGCCCGGCATCCCTATGTCGCTTAGGATAACGTCCGGGCGGAACCCCGCGAAAGCTTCGAGCACCGCCGACGCCGAGCCGACCGCGAAAACCTCCGCGCCGTTCTTCTCCAACAGAAGCCTGAGCAGCGCCAGCGCGTCCGCATCGTCGTCAACAAGAAGCACTCGCAAGCCGACGAGCGCGGGCGGCACGTCGTCGCCGTCCTCTGTCTCTTCTAACTTCACGGACGCCGCGCGCCCGTAGGCGCTTCCGGCCTGTCTGCCGTTCGCGCCCGCGGCTTGAACCGGCGCGCGCGCGCCGGATGCGGGGATGTCAACGGCGAAGGTCGCGCCTTGCCCGCGCCCCGCGCTGTAGACGTGTACCGTGCCGCCGTGCGCCTCGACGAGATAACGAACTATCGAGAGTCCGAGTCCGAGTCCGCCGTGCCTCCGCGTCGTCGAGCCGTCGGCCTGACGGAATCGCTCGAAGACGTGTGGGAGAAAATCCGGCGCGACGCCTTCGCCCGTGTCGCTGACGGCGATGCGGACGTGCGCGGGCAGACGCTCGACGGAAACCTTCACGCGCCCGCCTGCCGGAGTGAACTTGACTGCGTTCGAGAGAAGATTCCAGACGACCTGTTGGAGACGGTGCGCGTCGCCGCTGATGACTTCCGCGCCGGGGTCGAAGGCGCAGGCGATCTCGACGCCCTTGGCGGCGGCGGCGGGGCCGACGGCCTCGATTGCGCCGTCCACGACGGGCATCAGACGCATCGGCCCGATCTCGACCTTGAGCTTGCCCGTGATGATTCGCGAGGCGTCGAGGATGTCATCGACGAGTTGCTGCTGGTGCTCTGCGTTGCGGCGTATGACTCGGACGGCGTTTCGCGTCGTCGCCTCGTCGAGCGAGCCGCCGTCGAGCATGTGCGCCCAGCCGAGTATCGAAGTGAGCGGCGTGCGAAGCTCGTGCGAGAGCGTCGCGAGAAACTCGTCCTTCAGACGGTTCGCCTCTTCCGCTTCGTGCCGTGCACTGACGGCACGCTCGTAGAGATGCGCGCGCTCCGCCTCGATCCTCTTTCTTTCAGTAACGTCGCGCGCGATGCCTTCGACGGCGACGGGTTGACCGTCGCGGTAAGAGATGCGCGTGCTGACTTCGAGCGTCAGGCGGCGACCGTCCTTCGTGATGATGTCAACGGCGTAAACCGTCGGCGAGAGGTCGCGGAGCTTCTGCTCCATCATCCGGCGCGCGAGGTCGAGGTGTTCGGGCGCAACCACCTGCGAGATTTTCAGCCCGCCGAGTATCTCTTCGCGCGTGTAGCCCGTCACGTTCTCGCACGCGCGATTGATAGTCAGGTAGTTACCTTCCAGATCGTGCGAATAGATGATGTCGTTCGCGTTCTCAAGAAGCGAGCGGTAACGCTCCTCGCTCTCGCGCAGTTCGCGCAGGAGTTCGTCCTTTGTGCGCGCGGCTGCTTCGGCCTCGCGTCGTTCGGCCTCGGCGCGCGCACGCTCGACGCGCTCCTCCTCGGCGCGCCTGCGCTCGGTCAGGTCGTGAGAGATGCCGAAGACTCCGACGGCGCGACCGTCTGCGTCGCGCACGACGCCCTTCGTCACGCGGTAGAGTTGCGTGCCGCCGACGCCCGGCGCGACGCCCTCGAAGACGAGCGTGCTTCCGGCGCGCAGGACTTCCGCGTCGTCCTCCGTGAATCGCGCCGCGATCTCCGGCGGGTAGATGTCTTGGTCGCGCCGGCCAAGAATCTCCCCGACGCATTTGCCGAGAAAGCTTGCGCAGGCCGAGTTGACGAAGACGTAGCGGCCATCCGCGTCCTTCGCGAAGACCGCGTCGGACGTGCCCTCGACGATAGCGCGCAGTACGCCGGAGCCGTCCGGCTGCTGGTTCGGCGCGGCATCCTCGCCGCCCGGCTCGTGTACGTCTTTTTCGTCCGGCATCTTCGGAAGCGAGACTGCGAAAACTTCCGCGCTTGTAAACCTCCGTCGCGCGGTTCGTGAGGCGGCTCAAAAGGGGCGCGATGATTCTACTCTAAAACGCCGCGCGCGTGGCAGCGGCGACACGACCGGCTAGAACTCGCAGTTGACGGGGAGCAAGGCGACGAAGGTGCTGCCCGCCTCGCCCGAATTTTTGAGAACGAGTTGGCCGCCGTGCGCCTCTGCGATCCGGCGCGCAATCGCCAGACCGAGTCCCGCGCCGCTCGTAGCGCCCTGCGCTGCCTCGGCGCGCGAGCGCGCCTTGTCAACGCGGTAGAAGCGCTCGAAAATTTTCTGTTGCGCCTCCGCCGGAATGCCTGCGCCCGTGTCGCTGACGGTGACTGCGTGATGGCCGTTCGAGCGTTCGAGGCTCACGCGGACTGAGCCGCCCGCGGGCGTGTGCTTGACCGAGTTGTCGAGCAGGTTCAGGAGCATTTGCCGGAGCAAGCCCTCGTCGCCGTGGAACGGCGTCTCGACGGTGGGCGCGATGCTTATCGCGACGCCCTTCCGCGAGGCTAGAACGTCGGCGGCGCGCGCCACCTCCATTATCAACTCGTCGAGGTAGAAGTCGGACTGCCGTAGTCCCTGTCGCCCAACGTCGGAGCGCGCAAGCGTGAACATGTCTTCGACGATGTGCGAGAGCCGTCGCGCCTGCTCGTCAATTATCTTGAGGGCGTCGCGGTACTCGCCTTCGGTTCTGCCTTCGCGCTCAAGCGTCACGCCGGTCGCCGTCCGCATCACCGAGAGCGGCGTGCGAAGCTCGTGCGACGCGTCCGCCATGAAGCGGCGCTGGTGCGAGAACGAATCGTCGAGCCGCGATAGAAGCTCGTTGAAGGTCGAGGCCAGCCGGCCCAACTCGTCGCGCGGATTGATGACGGGAAGGCGCTGTTCCAGATTCTCGGCGCTGATGCGACGCGCGCGCTCCGACATCGCGACGACCGAGGCGAGGCTCTGTCTGGTGAGGAACCAACCGCCGAGGCCCGAAATAAGGAGCGCGCCCGGAATGGCTATGAAGAGCAGGTCGCGTATCGCGCCGAGTCCGTCCTCGACCGAATCGAACGACGCGCTGACGACGAGCACGTAGGGCGCGTCCTGCTCGGAGACGTAGATGCGCTCGGCGGCGACGCGGCGGCTGACCTGCTCGCGGCCCGCGTGCAGAGTTTCAGTTCCGAGGTAAACGTCGGTCGGCGGGACTGTGTTTGCGGCGGGCAGGTGTGCGTGTACGTCGCCCTGCGCGGGCTGTTCGGCGACGAGCGCGCCCGACGAGTTGAAGACGGCGACGGCCTCGCGCGTCGAGAGTTCGTTGACGGCGTCGAGCGCGGCCTGACGCTCCTGCCTGTTCTCGCCAAGCTCGCGCACGAGCTTGACCGTTACCATCTTCAAAGACAGCCGCAGGTCGTCGTCGAGGTCGTCGTAGAGGCTTCGCGCGACCATGACGTAGAGCACCGTGCTGAAGCCGGCGAGCACGACGGCGAGCACGCCGACGTACCAGACCGTCAGACGGACGCGCACCGAGTCAAACATCGAAGTCGCCTCCGGGCGCGAGCACGTAGCCCGCGCCGCGCCGCGTGTGCAGAAGCTTCGTCGAGTGGCCGTCGTCGACCTTTCGGCGCAGGCGCTGTATGTAAACTTCGATGAGGTTCGAGAAAGGATCGAAGCTCTCGTCCCAGACGTGCTCGGCGATGTCGGAGCGCGCGACGACTTCGCCCGCGCGCCGCGCAAGGTATTCTAAAAGCGCGTACTCCTTCGCCGTCAGATAGACCCCGCGCCCGCCGCGCCGAACCTGCCGCGCTCTCGTGTCCATTTCAAGGTCTTCGACTTTAATCACGTCCGGCTGAAGATTCTGCCCGCGCCGCAAGAGCGCGCGTATGTGCGCGAGCAGTTCGCGGAAGTCGAAAGGCTTTGTCAGGTAATCGTCCGCGCCGGTGTCGAGTCCCTGTACGCGGTCGTCAATCGCGTCGAGCGCCGTAAGCATCAGCACGGGGACTTGCGCGCCGCCCGCACGCAACTCTCGGCAGACCTCGAACCCGTCCTTGCCGGGCAGCATGATGTCGAGGATGACCAGATCGTAGTCGTTGACCCCGGCCTGATAGAGCGCGCCGTCGCCGTCGCTGGCAACGTCAACGGCGTAAGCCTGTTCGCGCAAGCCCTTCGCCATCATGCGCGCCGCGCTCGGCTCGTCCTCTACCAGCAGAATACGCAAAACCAGACTCCCTTAACGGCGACGATTATAGCGAGGAGTGAGGGGGTTTTGAACAATATTATCCGGGCGAATGTATGAAGGATGATTCTCGCCCGGCGCGGCCCGCGCCGCGCGTCACGCGAAACCCGTAAGCGTGCCCTCTTGCACCGTAAGACGCGCGCGCCCGTCTCGCGGTTACAAAAAGAAAACCCCTCCATTTATCTTCTATTCATGTAAACTTTCGTAACCTTCACACGCGCATTGAAGAACCCGACCCGTGTTCTACGGAAATTTTCGATCAGCACTTAAAAGGAATCCGCACGTGAAGAAAAGCCTGATGCTGAGGAACGCTCTACGCCAACTGCGGCACGGCTTCAATCGCCCGTTCATGGTGATGTTCGAGACGACTCTTCACTGCAACATGAAGTGCGGCTACTGCGCCATCTGGCAGAACCAGCAGCCCGAAGACCGTGCCGTGCGCGAGCGCGTCTTCGCACGCATGGACGAGGCCGCGGAACTCGGAGTCTTCGCATGGAGCTTTTCGGGCGGCGAGCCTCTGATGAACCCGAACGTGCCCGACTACATCGAGCAGGCTGCGCGAAAGGGCTTCTTCACCTCGATGCCGACGAACGGGCTGGCGCTTAAAAAATATGCCGAGTCGTGCGTCAAGCTCGACCAGTTGGAAGTCTCGATTGACACGCTCGACCGCGAGAAGTTCGCGCGTCGCCGTGGCATTGACGGGCTTCCGACGATTCTCGCCGCGCTCGACTACATCAAGGGCAAGCTCGAACACAACACGATTCAGATAAACGCGGCGGTTGACACAGACAACATCGAAGACCTGCCCGCGCTCGCCGAATACTGCGACGAGCGCGGATTCTTCCTGCACACCGAAGCCGTCCACAACGTCGTGCGCACGACATGGCAGACCGAAGACGTTGAGATGAAACGCGAGGAACTCGACCGCGTTGCCGCCTTCGTCCTCGATCTTCGCAAAAAGCACAAGTGCGTTCGCTTCTACACAGACTACTACAAGTTTTATCGGGACGACGGGTTCAACAAAAAGTTCCCATGCCGCTCGGCCTCGCATCTTGTGAACATGAGGCCGGACGGCTCGATTCAATTCCCCTGTGCGTTCGTCTCCCTGCATCGCGGAGCGCCCGACATGGGGCTGCGCGAAATCTACGAGTCGCCGGAGGTTCGCAAGCTTATCGCCGAGTCGCCGCAGATGTGGGATTTCTGTAAGGGCTGCAAGATCGGCTGCCCATACGAAGTCTCGGCGTACCGCAACAGCCCTCTGACGGCGATACGCTCGGCGATTGACTTCATGCGGCTCGCCTAAAGCGCAAGATTTTTAAAGCCCAGTCCGGCGAACGACATTTTAAGATGAAGGCACAGGCGCTCAGCGTGCGCGGCCTCTTCAAGCGCTACCGCGACGGGACGGAGGCCAACCTCGGCATTGAGATGGACGTTCGCGCGGGCGAGGTCGTCTCGATACTCGGCCCGAACGGTGCGGGCAAGACAACGTTCCTGCGTCAGGTGACGACCGAACTCCGACCGACCGCGGGAAGCATCCACGTCTTCGGCGAGGACGCCGTCGCCGCGCCCGCGCGCGCGAAACGTCTGATGGGCATCACGCCGCAGGAGGCCGGAGTCTTCGAGCGTCTCACCGTGCGCGAGCATCTGGAACTCTTCGCGCGGCTGAAAGGGACGCGGAAGCGCGACGCACGCGGCGCGGCGCGCGAGGTCGCGGAAGAGTTGGGACTCGGCGCGGAGTTCACAAAACGCGTCGGCGCTCTTTCGGGCGGGCAGCGCCGGCGCGTGCTCGTCGGACTGGCTCTGCTCGGTCGCCCGCCTCTGCTTGTTCTCGACGAGCCGACGACCGGACTCGATCCCGCTTCGCGTCGCGCCGTCTGGGACGTGATTCGTCGCGCGTCTGCTCGCGGCTCGACCGTGATTCTCTCGACGCACTACATCGAAGAGGCCGAGCGCCTGAGCGACCGCGTTGCCGTCATCCTCGCCGGTCGTCTCGTCGCCTTCGGCACACTCGAAGAGTTGTTGCGCCGTTTGGAAAAAAGTTACCGCGTGAGCTATCGCGACTCGCTCGACCCGGAAGGCGAGGCGCGCACGCGCTACTTCGCGAGCTTCGCCGAAGCGCGCCGGCACGTCGAGGGCGAGCGAATTTCGGAATACTCGATGGCCCGCGCCTCGCTCGAAGACGTTTACTTCGCGCTGACGGGTCAGCGAATCGAATCGGAGGAGTTGGAGGAGGAAGCGTGCGGCGTCTGACCGACATCTCTTGCGTCTTCCGCATCCAACTCGCGGGGATGCGCAGCGAGGCGGGGCCGTTTCTTCTCGCGGCAATCGTCTTCCCTTCCGCGATGTACCTGTTCGCGAACGCGGTCGGCGGCGAGGGCGCGCACGCAGAGAATCGCCTGCGCTTTCTCGCGGGATCAATCGTCTTCTCGCTGTCGCTCACTTCGATAAGCTGGCTTGGCTATCTGATGTTGGAGAATCGTTTCACGGGCCGGCTCAAGCTGTTCGCGACGCTGCCGCTCGCGCCCTCTTCATACGTCTTCGGCTTCCTCGTATTCGCGCTCGCGCAAGGCGCGCTCAGCACCGCGACGCTCCTGCTCGTCGGACGAGCGTTCGGCGTCGCCGTCACGCCGAGCCTTCTGCCGCTCGCGCTCGTCGTCGTGCTGACGATCCTCTGCCTGTGCGGACTCGGCGTCGTGGTCGCGGCTCGCGCGCGCAGTTTCACCGAAGGATCGCTTCTGACGGACGCGCTCGGCGCGGGGCTGGTCTTCCTCGCGCCCGTGTACTATGGCCCGGAGATGATGCCCGCTGCGATGCGCTCCATCTCGCGCTGGCTTCCGACGACGTTCGCGGCGAGCGCGGTCGAGACGACGCTTCGCGGCGGGCGCGACGTTTCTGTCGAGGCGTTCGCGCTCGCGCTGACCGCCGTCCTCACGCTCGCCGCCGGCCTCAAGCTGATGAAGTGGAGGGAGGACTAAAGGCACTCGATGAAGGCGCGTCGCATACTCATCCTCACGCTCTCGTTCGGCTCGGGCCACGTCACGGCGGCGCGCGCAGTCGCCGCAGAGTTGCGTCGCCGCGAGCCTGCGGCGGACGTTCGAGTCGTTGACGCGCTTGAAGACGCGCGCCTCTTGTTCCGGGCCTTCTACGCGTGGCCTTACTGGCTGATGATTCGACGCGCGCCGAAACTCTGGGAGCGTTTCTTCGAGTCGCGCGTCGCGCGCGGCAACGAAGGCACGGCCCCTCGTTGGGCCTTCCGGCGTGGCTGCGCTCACGTCTTCAAACTCGTCGCCGGGTTTCGGCCCGACACGATCATCGCCTGCGAAGTCGCGGCGTGCGAGTTGGCTGCGCTCGCGCGGCGCGAACGTCTGACGAGCGCCCGCGTCGTCGCCGTCATCACAGACCACGACGCAGAACCCGTCTGGGTCAAGCCGGAGACGGACGCATACACCGTCGCCGACGAAAGAGTGCGCGCGCAGTTGCGCGAGTGGGGCGCGCGCGACGAAGCGATAACGGTCTGCGGGATTCCGACCGACGCGGCTTTCGGCGCACGTCACGACGCCGAAGAGACGCGACGCCGGCACGGAATAACCGATGACACGCCGTTAGTTCTTCTGATGTGCGGAGGCATGGGGCCTGCGCGCACCGACGTTGTCGCAGAGCACCTGTGCGCGAGCGGCGCGCGAGTTCACGTCGTCGCCGTCGCGGGGCGAGACGAGAGGGCGCGGCGCAGACTCTCTCGAATCAAGGCCGGGCCGCACGCGACTCTGCGCGTGCTCGGATGGACGGACGAGGTCGCGGCTTTGATGCAGGCCGCGTCCGTGCTCGTGACGAAGCCGGGCGGGCTGACGACCGCCGAAGCCGCGCTCTCCGCTTTGCCCGTCGTCTTCTTCGACGCCATACCCGGCCCCGAACGTCGCAACGCAGCGCGCGTGGCCGGGGCGGGCGCAGGCGTGCTGGCCGACTCGCCCGAAGAGGCCGCGAGCGCCGCGCTCTCGCTCCTGCGCGACGAAGCCGCGCGAAGACGCATGGCCGCGCGCGCCTTTGAGCTTTCGAGGGTGGACGCCGCCGCGACGGTCGCGCGCATCGCGCTCGACGAGCGCGCGGTCGCCGGAGCCGTCAACGCGGGCGCGTTCGAGCAAGAGGTCGCCGAGAGGATGACCGCATGAAGCCGTTTGCCAAAGACACGTCGAGCGACGAAGGCCCCGTGCTCGTCCTGACGATTGCGAACGGCGCGGGGCACATCAGCACGGCGCGCGCCATAGCCGATGCCGTGCGCGAGTCGCGTCCCTCGACGCCGGCCTTCGTCGCCGACGTTGCCGACTACATGGGCGCGCTCGCGCGTTTCACACACGTGACCGCGTACCTCTGGCTCGTCAAGCACGCGCCCGCCGTCTGGGATCGCATCGACAGGTATCAGAAGCGGCAGGAGCAGACGAGTCCTGAGTGGTACTACCGTCGCGGGCTTCGACGACTTTTCGACCGCGCGCGCGCAATGCGACCGCGCGCGTTTGTCGCCACCGAGGTCGGATGTTGCGAGATCGCCGCGCTAATCAAGCGCGACGTTGCGCCGCGCGCGCCGCTGGTCGCGGTCAACAACGAATACGACGCGGATCGAGCGTGGGTGCGACCCGAGGTTGACCTCTACTGCTGCATGACCGAGCGGCTCGGCGAGGAACTCACGGCGCACGGCGCGCGGCGCGAGCGCGTCGTCGCGTGGGGTGCGCCTCTGAAAAAAGAGTTCGCGACCTTGCGCGGGCGCGAGGTCGAGCGCGCGGAAATCTGCGAGTGGCTAAGACTCGACGCTCGCCGCCCCGTCGTCATCGTCGCGGGCGGCGGCGAGGGCATGGGTCGCATCGAGGAGACGACCGCGCGACTCCTCGCTTTGAATGAACCCGCGCCGCAGGTCGTCGTGCTGGCGGCGAACAACGCGCGTTTGAAGTCTCGCTGCGAGCGTCTCGCGGTGGACGGCGCGGGCGCTCGACTGCGTGTGCTCGGCTGGACTGAGCGCGTGCCGCAGTTGATGTCGGCGGCAGACCTGATGGTGTCGAAGCTGGGCGGGATGTTCAACGAAGCGCTCGCGACCGGGCTTCCCGTCGTCGCGACCGAGCCTCCGCCCGGCGCAGAGCGCGTGCAGTACGGCCTGCTCGAAGAGTGGCGCGTCGGGCGCGCGGTGCGCACGACCGGCGAGGCCGCCCGCGAGGTCGCTCGACTGCTCTCGCGACCCGACGAGATCGAAGCGATGCGCGCGCGCGCGCGCCGCAGGCGAAAGCTCGACGCCGCGAGCCGCATCGCGCGCTGGCTCGTCGAAGAGTCGAGCGCGCGCGATCCGAAAAGCGACTTCGACGCGGTGGCCGTCTGACAAAGATTCCGAAAGCAGCGCCAGCCGCAATGCTCACGGCACGGCGGCGGCACGGTCAGGACGGACATGAATTGACCGGCTCGGACACGAACGTAACGACCGTATGATTCTCGCTTGAGTTCCAAATGATTCTCGCTTGAGTTCCATGCTCGAAGCCTTCGCGACAACTCTCGGCTCATACGCTCCGCCGCTCGCGGCTGGCGCGTGCGTGCTCGCCGCCGGGGCTTCGTGCGGATACTACGCGACCTACGCCGTCCGCTCGCAGTGGCTCGGCCCCGCAGACTGGCGCGGTCGCGAAGACAGTTCCGCGGTCGCGCTCACGTTCGACGACGGGCCGGGCGAAGACACAGTGCGCGTGCTCGACGTGCTCAACGCGCGCGGTGCGAGCGCGACCTTTTTCATGGTCGGCAGGCAGGCTGAAGCATACGCGACGACGGCCCGCCGCGTCGCAGCCGAAGGTCACGAGGTCGGGAATCATTCTTACTCGCACCCGATCTATCTCTACCGCTCGGCGCGCGAGACGCGGAGGCAGTTGGCGCGCGCGCAGGACGCGATTGAAGGCGCGACGGGCGTGCGCCCGCGCTTCTCGCGTCCGCCGTGCGGCGTGCGTTCGCCGGCCTACTTCCGCGCGGCGCGTGCGCTTGAGTTGCGGACTGTTCAGTGGAGCGTGGCGGGCTTCGACTGGAAGCGTATCGGCGCGCGCGAGATCGCGCGACACGTCTTGAAGGACGCGCGCGCAGGCTCGATCATCCTGCTCCACGACGGCGACAGCGAAGGCCGAGACGGACGCGCCGAGACGGTCGCCGCGCTGCCGCTCATCCTCGATGGACTGAGCGAAAGAGGTTTGAATGTCGCGCCGCTCTCGCGCCTGCTCGGTATCGAAGAGGGCGCGGCTGAAGTTCGATGAGTTGCTTTCGATGAGTTGTCAACGGCTTCGGCTAGTGGCAACCGGGAAGCAGCCAAACATCAAAGGGATGGTAAGGAAGCGAATGAGCGAACACAGAAGGACGACTCCGGTCGTCTTCCTCGACTTCGACGGCACGATCACGCGGCGCGACGTGACCGACGTGATTTTGGAATCCTACGCCGACGAGAGTTGGCTTGAGGTCGAAAGACGTTGGCGCGCGGGGCGCATAGGCTCGCGCGAATGCCTGCGCGCACAGATGTCTCTCGTGCGCGCGACGCGCGCGCAACTCGAAGCGCTCGTTGACACGATTGAAGTGGACGAAGGCTTCGCCGGATTGCTCGAAGCGTGCGCGCGGCGGCGCGCTCACGTCTTCGTCATCAGCGACGGCTTCGACCACTTTATACGCCGCATACTCGAACGACCGCGACTCGGACTCGCGCGTCTTCTGCGCGGCGTGCGCGTCTGCGCAAGCCATCTTGAATTCGATTCGCGCGGAGAGATGCGCCTCGACTTCCCCTACTTCCGAGAGACTTGCGAGCACGGCTGCGCGACGTGCAAGCCCGCGGTGCTCGAACTTCTCAACGCGGAGCGCGCGCCGTCGGTCTTTGTCGGCGACGGGCTTTCGGACAGGTACGCTGCGGCTTGCGCCGATCTGGTCTTCGCAAAAAACTCGCTCGCGCAGTACTGCCGCGAGCAAGAGATCGAACACGTCGCGTATGAGAGGCTGCGTGAAGTCGCCTCGCGGCTCGACTCGATTCTGGATTCGACCGTGCCGGTCGGCTCGCTCGCCGCGCTGCCCGCGACGGCCTGAAACTTCAAAGCAAAGGACGACGAAGCAAAAGCAAAACGAATTTTATGAGCACGGAAATTGAAAACCTCGTAAACCTGACGCGCGTCACCGACGAAGACGAGTTGCGCGAATTGGAGCGGAAGTATTGCTCTTGGGGCGACACGGTACACTATCTCGACCCGCCGAAATTCTTCGAGCGGTGCGAGGGCAATTACCTGTACGACCGCGAGGGAACGCCGTACCTCGACTTGCAGATGTGGTATTCGGCTGCGAGCTTCGGCTACGCGAACCCGCGTTTGAATCAAGCCTTGAAAGATCAGGTTGATCGGCTTCCGCAACTCGCCTGCCAGTACCTGCACGCCGAGAAGGTCGAGCTTGCGTCTGCGATTGCGCGTCTGAACGAGTCGAAGTTCGGTTTGAAAGGTCGCGTGCATTTCAACGTCGGCGGCGCGCAGGCGATTGAAGACTCGCTGAAGATCGTTCGCAACGCGACGGGCAAGAGCCTTGTGTTCGCGTTCATGGGCGGCTATCACGGTCGCACGCTCGGCGCGTCGGCCATCACTTCGAGCTACCGATACCGGCGGCGCTTCGGGCACTTCTCCGACCGCGCGCACTTCGTCCCCTTCCCTTATTGCTTCCGCTGTCCATACGGCAAGAAGAAGGAGGACTGCGGACTTTACTGCGTCGAGCAGTTCGCGAAGAACTTCGAGACCGAGTACAACTCTTTCTGGGACGCGAAGGCTCAGGAGTCGGAGTTCTCGGCCTTCTACGTCGAGCCGATTCAAGGCACGGGCGGCTACGTCGTCCCGCCCGAAGGCTATTTCCCCGCGCTCAAAAAAGTTTTGGACGAGCACAAGGTTCTGCTCGTTGACGACGAGATACAGATGGGCTTCTATCGCGCGGGAAAATTCTGGGGCATCGAGAATTTCGATGTCGAGCCGGACATCATCGTCTTCGGCAAGGCTCTGACGAACGGACTCAATCCGATCTCAGGCGTGTGGGCGCGCGAGGAGTTGATCTCGCCGGAGAAATTTCCGCCCGGCTCGACTCATTCGACCTTTTCATCCAACCCGCTCGGCACTGCCGTCGGACTCGAAGCCGTTCGGATGATGGAGGAGTTGGACTACGAAGAGATCACGCGGCGCAAGGGCGCTTACTTCCTCGCGCAGATACGCGAACTGCAAAGACGCTACCCGAAAATAATCGGCGACACGGACGGAATGGGTATGGCGCTTCGCATCGAGATTTGCGGCGAGGACGGCTACGCGCCCGACCGCGAGTTGACCGACAGGATTTTCGCCGAAGGCATGAAGGGCGACCTCGACGCGCGGGGCCGAAGGATGGGACTCGTGCTCGACGTTGGAGGCTACTACAAAAACGTCTTCACGCTCGCGCCCTGCTTCGACATGACCGAGGAGGAGATCGACATCTCGGTCGAGCTTCTCGAACAACTGATTCGCCGCTGCGCGCCCGACAGATTGTAGAGACGAACAGCCACTTCAATGATCTCGAAACTCATCGAATGCACGGAGCGCGCGGCTCTGCATCTGCCGCCGGAGCGCGGCAAGCGTCTGCTCGGACTTATGCCCGACGCGCTTCTGAAGAGGATGCAGGCCGCGCGCTTCCGCCAGACCGTGAGGCTCGTCGCCGAAGCCTCGCCGTTCTATCGCGAAGAGTTCAAGCGCCGCCGGATTGACGCGCGCCGCGTCCGAAGACCCGAAGACCTCGGCGACTTCTACACAACGGGCGAGGACTTGCGACGCAACGGCCCCGAAGCCTTCACCGTCGGACGAGCCGACACCGCTTTCGAGACGACCGGGACGACATCACCCGTGCCGAAGCGCGTCTTCTTCTCGAACCGGGAGCTTGATGAAGTGGGTCGCGTCTGCGCTCTCGCGCTCCGGTTTCTCGGACTCGCACGCGACGACAAAGTTTTGAGCGCGTTCGACTGCTCATTCTGGGTCTCGCCCGCGGTCGTACGCGCGGCGTTCCAGTACATCGGCTGCTTTCACGCAGAGGCCGGGAAGATCGAGCCGCAGGAATTCTACGAACGAGCGCTCGACTACAGGCCGAACGTCATCTTCGGCGAGCCTTCGTGGCTCGTCCGACTCTCGGAGATCGCCGACGCGCGAGGCTCTTGGCCCGTCAAGTTCATGCTCGCGGGCGGCGAGAACATCGCCGAGACGGCGCGCGCGTCGGTCGAGCGCGCGTGGTCTGCGCCGCTCTATCTCAACTACGGGCAGACCGAGGCGTTCGGCGCGCTCGGTATGGAATGCAAAGAGCGCGACGGCTATCATCGTAACGACCTTAACTTTCTCTTCGAGGTCGCAGACGCCGACGCGGAAGGCTACGGCGAGCTTGTTTACACGACGCTCAACCGCGAGGTGATGCCGCTTCTGCGCTACCGCTCGACCGACATCACACGCGCCGTCGAGGAGTCTTGCCCCTGCGGACTCTTCGCCCGCCGCATCGCGAAGGTTCGCGCGCGCGCAGACGAGATGGTCGTGTGCGGGATGGGCAACGTCGGCCCGTGGGTGTTCGCGGAAATTCTCGCGGGCGTCGCGGCGGCGGGCGCGGACTGGCAGGCCGTTGTGAAGAACGACGGGCGTCGAGACGTTGTAGAGCTTCACGTCGAGACGGACGACGCGGCGCGGCAGTTGGAGCTTGAGGGACAGGTTCGCGCGAACCTTCGAGAGCGCTTCGCGGACTTCTGGAAGAATCACGAAATGCGACTCTACGAACTGCAAGTCGTCGCGTGCCCGCGCGGCAGCCTTCGACGGGCGCGCAAGCTCCGGCGAGTCGTTGACGAGCGCCACCTCCTCATGCGACAAGTCATCTGATTCGATTTTCAAATTCGGTTCGGCGGTCGTGGAGGCTTCGATGTTCGGAAGAAGAGTTCTCACGTCGGCGACGTTGTGCGCCTCGGTCTTGTTCGCGTCGGTCGTGTGCGCCGCGCAAACCCAATCGTTGAATCAGGCGATTGACACGCTCATGCGAACGCGCACGATTCACGAGGTCGCGATCTCGCCCGACGGCTCGCGCGTCGCATGGTCGGTCGCGCTGCTCGACAAAGAAAATATGCCGGGCGGCGACGCGGCGATCTACGTCGAATCGACGAACGGCAAGGGCACGCCCTCGCGCGTCACGGCGGGCGGCGACTCCGACGAGGAAGACTTCGCGTGGTCGCCCGACGGCACGCGCATAGCCTTCCTCTCCGACAAAGACGGCCCCGGCCAACTGCAACTCTACGTCGCGGACATCGCGCGCGGCGACGCGCGGAAGTTGACGAACCTCGTCGGACTCCTCTCCACGCCGCAGTGGTCGCCGGATGGAAGCCGCGTCGCTTTTCTCTTTACCGAGAACGCGACGCAAGCCGCAGGGCCGACGCAGGCCGCGGCACTGCCCGCCGGTCTCGTCGAGGAGCACCCTGACGAGCAACGCATCGCGGTTGTTGACGTTTCGACCGGCGCGGTCAAACAAATCACGCCCGCCGACATGTACTTCTATGACTACGACTGGTCGCCCGACGGCACGCGCATCGTCGCCACGGCAGCGCACGGCAACGGCGACAATAACTGGTTCGTCGCGCAACTCTACACGGTGAGCGTTGCGACGGGCGAGACGACTTCGATTCTGAAACCTTCGATGCAGATCGAGAGGCCGCGCTTCTCGCCCGACGGAAAAACAGTCGCCTTCATCGGCGGACTGATGAGCGACGAAGGCGTGACGGGCGGCGACATCTACGTCGTCCCGTCTTCGGGCGGCGATGCGCGCGACCTCACAAGCGGCATGAAGGCTTCGGCGAGTTGGCTCGCGTGGGACTCCGCCGGCGCGCGGATTCTCTTCACCGAGCACGTTGACGGCGGCTGCGGCTTCGCGCGTCTCGACACGGCGAGCGGCAGAATTGAAACGCTCTGGACGGGCGACGAATTAATCACGCAGGGCGGCGGCGTCAGCCTCTCGCTCGCAAGCGACGGCAAGACCTCCGCCATCATCCGTCAATCGTTCACGCGCCCGCCCGAAGTCTGGGCCGGAGAGACGGGCGCCTGGCGGCAGTTGACCGACGTGAACTCGAACCGGAAGCCCGCTTGGGGCGAGGCAAAGAGTCTGCACTGGACGAGCGACGGGCGGCGCGTTCAAGGGTGGCTCGTCTATCCGCAGAACTTCGACGCGTCGCGCAAGTATCCTCTGGTCGTCGTCGTCCACGGCGGCCCGTCTTCGCAACTCGCGCCGCGTTGGGGCAGCGGCCTCGGTCTTCCTCTGCCGCTCGCGAGCGCGGGCTACTTTCTCTTCTTCCCGAACCCGCGCGGCAGCTACGGGCAGGGCGAAGAGTTCACGCGCGCCAACGTCAAAGACTTCGGCGGCGGCGACCTGCGCGACATACTCTCGGGCGTCGATGAAGTCTTGAAGAACGCGCCCGTCGATGACAAGCGCGTAGGACTCACGGGTTGGAGCTACGGCGGATTCATGACGATGCTGACGGTGACGAAGTCGCAGCGGTTTCGCGCCGCGGTCGCGGGCGCTGGAATTTCAAACTGGCAGAGCTACTACGGCGAGAACCAGATTGACCAGTGGATGATTCCCTTCTTCGGCGCGTCTGTCTATGACGACCCTTCGGTCTATGCGAAAAGCTCTGCCATCAACTTCATCAAGAACGCGCGCACTCCGACGCTCGTCATGGTCGGCGACCGCGACAAGGAATGCCCCGCGCCTCAGTCCTTCGAGTTCTGGCACGCTTTGAAGACCATCGGCGTTCCGACGCAGTTGATGATCTACGCGGGCGAAGGCCACGGCATCGCACGGCCCGCGCACCGCCGCGACGTGCTCACGCGCGCCGCCGCTTGGTTCGACCAATACATGCATTAGATTTCTTTCGGATGGCGGGAGACAAGGGAGAAACTGTTTGCTTTGGCTCGGTCGTTGTAATAGAGTCTGCCCGTCTTGAAAGTCTAATCACCTCATTTTCTGGAGGATGTTCGCATGGCAAAAAGCGACTTCATATGCGGCATCTGTAAAAAGGTTGCTGGCTCTGACCGCTGGGGGCGTCCTACAAGCAAATACCGCTGTAGCAAGCACAAAGAAATCTGCCGTGATTGCGTGAACGTAAGCGGTGGCTTCTTAAGCCGTACTAGACGCGAGTGTAGAAAGTGCGGCTCTGAGGTGCTTCTTTACGATTTCAATGAAAAGAGAAATAGGTGGGAGAAAGCATAGTTGAAGGAAAGATTATGGCTAAAGAACAGAGCGTAAAAACGAAAGTTAGTAAGGCGCTTGCTAAATCTGAGACCGCAAGAAGCGTCTCTGGCAGCATTCTCCGAACCAAAGCTCCTAAAGAGATCAGAAGTTTTGCTGGCTCAGTATTGGGTAATTCCCCGAAGCCGAAAAAAAAGAAAAGATAATCCAGCCGTTTGGTGTGAGTGTCATGCTTTCATAAGTCGTTAACGCCCGCCCCTTCCCGCGCGTCTTTAAGGTTCGACAGGGAAATTCTTGAGGCTTCGCCCCGTCGCGACCCGATTCCAAAGACGATTGAGGGAGGACTCCATGAGAACGCTTGCACGACTATGG
>DATINM010000100.1:0-2352 GCA_035474235.1 Pyrinomonadaceae bacterium | reverse complement strand
GCCGCCCGGACAAAAGTCGTTCTGCACGTCAACGACGATGAGAGCTTTTTTATTCGTGTCTGAATTCATCGTTCGACCTCTCGTGCCCGCACGATATTCTACGCCACCACTGTCGTGCAGCAAAAACAAGCCCGCGCTCCGGAACGGAGTTGTCTCTGATTTTAGGTGACGGCGACGACGAAGACATCCTAATCCTTGACACCACACGCATTCATGCGCGAAGCGCGGTCAGAGAATTCCTACGATTGAAGTGATCTGCGCTCCGAAGCGGCGAAGACAGGCGCGAGTCAGCGCGTCACGCCG
Organism: Pyrinomonadaceae bacterium; assembly: GCA_035474235.1. Lineage (GTDB taxonomy): Bacteria > Acidobacteriota > Blastocatellia > Pyrinomonadales > Pyrinomonadaceae > QHXN01. The sequence continues at coordinate 2,049 of DATINM010000100.1, read as the reverse complement.
CTTATTAGACGGAGCGTCGAGTCGTCGAGCGTGTAAACGTCAATCGCCTTCGTCTCGCCGAGCGAGACGGAGAAGGCGGGCGCGGCTGAACGTTCGAGCGCGGAGAGCAGCGACTCGTTGCTGTGGTAGCGGCGTCCGCGCGCGGCGACGATGAAGTCTCCGGCCTGAAGTTTTGCGAGCGCCGCGGGGTCTGAAAGCGACACGCACTCTACGTCGTCGCGACCTGCGCGCCGGGCATAGTAGTTTGCGAGTCCGGGCGTCTCGCTCGCGACCCGCGCGCCGGGGCGTGCGCGTCGCGCAATCTCGTTCATGGCGTCGCGCACCGGCGCGTCGTAGAACTCGTCGTGCGGGAAATAGTCTCCTGCGCGCGCCGCGCCGCCGCCGAAGAGGTTGACGTAGAGCCTGTAGTGCGGCGCGACCTTCGCCGACGCTACCGCAGAGGCGAGCAGCACGAGAGCGATCAATGCAATTCGCGTGTACGCGCTGATGCCGAAGGAGGTGGTCGCACCGCCGAAGATGGGCGCGAGGCGGCGCGCGAAGAGGTTGCCGGCGTACTCGATGCCGAGTGCGGCTGCGACGAGGACGCAGGGCAGAACGGTCGTGTAGTAGCGTGTGAACTTTCCGCCCGCGAACATAAAGGCGATGCCCCAGTAGAAGAGCCAGAAGAGTATGAAGTATCGTCCGTCGCCCGTCTTTCGACGGAAGAGTTGCGGCAGCCCGACGGCGAAGGCGACGACCGTCAGGACGGGCAGCTTGACGAGCGTGAAGAAAGGATAGAAGTACCAAGGCACGCCGCGCAGCCAGTCGGTCAACTTGTGCGAGTAGAGCCTGCCCATGAACTCGTAGCTGTCGTGCCCGATAAGCTTGTAGCTCGCGAACGCGCTCATCTGTCGCCACGTCTCCGGCAGAAGTATCGCCGGGTTGCAGATGAGAAAGACCACGCCCATGCAGACGAGAAGCCGAAGGTAGCGCGGTCGCCCGATCCGCCAGCGCCTGTGCGGCAGCCCCTGAAAGACGAAGTTGTAGCTGACGCAGACGGCTATGAAGTGCGGCATGTACTTCGACGCGACCATCGCGCCGAACGCAGCGCCCGTAGCCCAGTAGAAAGGATCTGGACTCCTGCCCGACCCGCCCTCGGCAACGCGCTGACTCCGCAGCCAGAAGACGCTTGCAAGCGCGAAGAAGAATAGGAAGAACGTGTCCTCTTTGGCGATGCGGTTCAGACCGATGGCCGTCGGGTCAAAGGCCCAGAGCGCCGCGGCGACGAGCGCGACCTCCGCGCCGAAAAGTTCCGCGACGACGAGATATATGAGGACTGCGGTGAAAGCGCCGAAGAGAGCCGAGGGGAATCGGAGCGCCGCCTCGGGCGAGACGCGAAGCGAGTCGGGATGTGTCGAGGCGGGCGCGAGCGAGTTCCAGAAGTCGGCTGACGCGAGGCTCAACGTCAGGAGCGCCTTCATCAACATCGGGTGCTCGCCGTTGGCCGATGTCAGCCCGTGCGCGCGGTAGTCCTCGACGGCCTGAAGCTTGTTGAGTTCGTCTTCGCTGAAGCCCTCGCCGCCGATGCCCGCGACGCGGAAGGCGAGTCCGAAGAGAACGAGCGCGCCGAGCATCAGTGCGAGCGACGAGCGTTTGAACCGGCGCGGGTGCAGGTGGCCGAGCAAGTCCGGCCTCAAGCCCGCCGTGACTATGTGCTCCAAAGGTTCTGTCGAGGTTGATTCGGGCAAATTGAAAAATTTTCTCCTCGCGCCCCGGCGGGCTCTTTAAAAGTCTTCGCGTGCAATTCCGCGGTCGCGCTGCGGCGTCGCCGACTTTCACCACTCGGAACTTGCAATTCGGTAAGTTTTAGAACATCATCCTCACCTGCCTACCGAACCGCACGGAGGGACGTGCCTCGCGGCCCGCTTCGAGCGGTGATGGTCAAGTCGAAGTCAGTCGGAGGTTCGCGCCTTCAGCCGCGAACACGCACGCCGCGAGGCGCGCACTTCGAGCGAGGGCACAGTCTGGCCGGAGCGCCTCTGGCAGACGCCCATTCACGAATAACTGAAG
>DATINM010000099.1:0-34171 GCA_035474235.1 Pyrinomonadaceae bacterium | reverse complement strand
CAGGGACGAGGCCGCGCGCCACGCCGAAGACTTTAAGGACGCAGTTCCGAAGTCGCAGGTGTCGCCCGACGTACAAGTCTCGGCTCGCGTCACGATGCCGGAGCGCTCGTTCGAGAAGCCGCTCGCCTTTAAGCCCGGCGGTCGGCGCGTCAACGTCGGGCGCGTCAACGGCAACGAGCTTCAACTCGAACACGCGAGCGTCTCGAAGGTTCACGCCGCGCTCGTGATGAACCGGGAAGGGACGCTGCTCGTCGCCGACACAGGCTCGACCAATGGAACGTTCATCAACGGGCGGCGTATTTCATACGGCGAGGCGCGGCACGTCGAAGACGGCGATGTCGTAAGCTTCGGCGACGTTGAGGTCAGATTTAAAAGGCAGTGATAAGTGATGCGTAATAAGAAAGTACGATAACGCTTTGCTTTAACTTATCGCTTATCGCTCATCACTTTCACTCGAAGGAATTATGTTTCTAGCGGACATTCCCGAAAAGCAACCCGCGTTGCTGAGTCTGGTTTACGTCGGCGGCTTCGCGTTGCTGGCGCTTCTGCTGTTCCTGTCGCTGCTTCTTGCGCGCAGGCGCAGACGCTCGGCTCTGGATGCGGTCGCGCCGGCAGACCTGCCGCCGGAGGTTCGTGAAAGGCTCGGCACTACCTCGGCCAACCACGGTCTGCGTGCTTTGCGTTGGCTCTTCCTACTGCTCGCGCTCGCGGTCTTCGGCTTCCACGTTTACTGGGCCGAGTACGCCGCCGAGACGAACGACCGCTTTCAGGAGTTGAGCTACAAAGACCTTCGCAACCGTCGTCTCGCCGAGTCAACGCTGCGCGGCTGGATTCTCGACCGGACGGGACAACTCGACCGCGCGCTCGCGCTCTACCGCCGCGCGCCCGACGGCCAGATCGTGCGCGACTACCCGCTCGACACGGAGGTGGCGCAACTGCTCGGCTCAGACCGCGGCGACCCCGGACTTGAGCGCGCGCTCTTCGGCATCCAGAGCGAGGCCGCGCCCGAGGCGCTCGACGTTGTCGAAGGCAAAGACATCAAGCAGCCCGCGAACCTCGACGTGCGCCTGACGATTGACAGCGAGTTGCAGAAGGAGGCGGTAGCGCAGTTGCACGACCGCCACGGAGCCGTCGTCGTCCTCAACCCGCAGACGGGCGAAGTGCTCGCGATGTACAGCAACCCTTCGTACAGCCTGAAGGCGGCGCAGGACGAAGAGGCTTGGATAAAGCTCGAAGCCAATAAGCGCGACAACCCGCTCGTCAACCGCGCGCTCGGCGCTTACTACGTCCCCGGCTCAACGTTCAAAACGGTCGTGATGACGGCTGCGTTCCTGAACGGGATGCAGGACGCGATATTTTCCGGCTACCCGGGCGGCTACATTGCCGAGCCGGGCGCGAAGCCGATAACGGACGACAACGGCTCGTGCGAAGTCTGCGGCCCGATGCACATGGATCAGGCGCTGATGATTTCGAGCAACCAGTACTTCGCACAGATGGCCGTCAAGCTCGGGCCGGAACGTCTCGCGGCGGCGGCCAAGCTTTTCGGCATCGGAACCTACGACGACGCCACCGACCTTCTGCGCGGTCGCAAGCGCCCGGACATCTGGGACGCGAGCAGCGACGCCGTTCGTCGCGCGCTCGCGCCGCGCGAGTCAACCATCCTTGCGAGTCCGAAGATGCGGACTTACGACCTCGCGCTCGAAGGCTTCGGGCAAGGCTACGCCGGGCAGCAGACTCCGCTTCAGATGGCGATGATCGTCTCGGCAATCGGCAACCTTCAGGGACAACTCATGAAGCCGAAGATCGAGTTCGACCTCGCGCCCGCCGTCTTCAGTCAGGTGATGCCGCCGCAGATAGCCGCCGAAGAGCGGCGCATCATGGGACTCGTAACGATGGGGCCTTCGGGCACTGCGACGAGCGTCTTCGGGCCCATCACGGCGCAGGGCATCACGTCCGGCGGCAAGACCGGCACGGCGCAGAAGGAGGTGCCCGAATACGACCCGAAGACCGGCGAGATGAAGATGGAGAAGAAGTTCGAGCGCGACCGTCGAGGGAACGTCATACGCGAGTACGAGGTGCCGATCATCTCGCCTGAGAAGCGGATTGACAGTTGGTTCCTCTGCATGGCTCCGCTCGACCGACCGCAACTCGCAATCGCGGTCATCGTCGAGGGCGGCGGCTACGGCGCGCGCGCGGCTGCTCCAATCGCGTCGGCGCTCGTACTCAAAGCGCGCGACCTCGGCCTGCTGACGGTCGCCGGGCAGTCGCCGCAACAGAATCAGCCGCAGCCGTCCAGAGGACAGCAACCGCGCCAACACGCGACTCCGCAGCCAAACGCGACTCCGGCGGCTCAGGCGAGGAACAGGGCGGCGAATCAGTCGAACAGGTAACGTGCAAGGGGCGAACTTCGCAAGATGAGAAACAGGGCTTCGACACATCTTCTGATCCTGCTTTTGATCGTCGGCTTCGAGGTCGTCGGCTACGTCGCCGTTTACGATTCGGCGCTGCTGCGCGGCTACGAGCCTTCGATGGTCGGCGCTGTGCGCGACCTTCTGCTTTACGTCCCGCTCGTCGCGATTCTCTTCTGGCTCTCGCGCGTGATGCGCTTCAAGGGCAACTGGACGCTCTTCACTTCTGCGATACTTCTCTTCTCTATCGGCCTGCTCGTTCAGTACAGGCTCTACAGCGACCCCGAATACGGTTCAGGCAACAAGGCCGAGGCGCGCGCCGAGAAGACACAGGTTCAGCGCATGCGCTTCATCAACGAATACTACGGCCCGGACAAGAAGGCCGCGCTCGGACTCAACCCGACCGCGCCGCAAACATCGGCGACGCCGGAGGTCGTCCGTCGCTCGGAGGTTTCGGTCGGTCGCGTCCTGATGTCTTCGTTCACGTGGATTCCGCTCTTCTCTTTTCTGGCGATGGCCGTCGCGTACTGGTTCTGCGTGCAGGACAGGTATCTCGACTGGATGCAGCGCCACAGCTTTCTGATCGTACTCGTCACGCTCGTTCCGCTCTTCGGCGCGGTCGTATGGTCGCGCGCAGGAAAGTTCGGCGGGAACATGACGCCATGGGAGCCTTCAAAGATTCCCTTCCTCGTCGGCTTCGCGGGGATTCTCACGGCGCACTACCGCGAGCTTGCGCGAACTTACTGGGGGATGCCACGCGCGCGAAACGTTATTCCGCTCGTCGTCATGGGCTTGATTCCGTTCATCCCCTTCTTTGCGCTCAAAGACTTCGGGCAGATGCTCGTCTTCAGCGGCGCATACGCTACTCTGTACCTCGTCGCCGTGCGCCGCTGGCCGCAGCTTCTCGTCTTTGTAGGCTCGTTCGTGCTCGTCGTCGTCGTGCTCGTCGTAGGCGCGCTGCCGCCCGACGTGCAGGAGAAAGTCCCGACACTGACGACGCTCGCGATGCCTGTGCGCGCAGTGCTGCCCGACCGAATCAAGCAGCGATTCCACCTCTGGCTCGACGGCTTCGACCCGCCCGCGCCTGACGTTGACTGGTGGAAGAAGGATTACGATGAAGAGCTTGCGAAGAACCCGCGCATGAAGGAGCTTGCCGAAGAGAGTCCTGCGATGCAGAAGACCGTCAACGTTGACGCATGGTTCGACCGCATCGCATTCCAGCCTTCGCAGGCGACCTTCGGACTCGCCGCGGGCCGTGCGACGGGGCGCGGGATCGGACTTGGCTTCTCCGAAGTAATCCCCATCGCAGACTCCGACTACATCTACGCCGCGGTCGCGGAGGAACTCGGACTCTTCGGCGGCGCGGTTCTGATTCTCGCGCTGATAGTTTTGGTCAACGCTGGCGTCCGCACTTCAATCGAGGCGCGCGATATGTTCACGAAGCTCTGCTCGGCGGGGCTTACGGCGTTCATGGGTTTTCAGGCTATCGTCAACATGGGCGGCACTACGCGCGCGTTGCCGATGACGGGCATCACGCTTCCTTTCGTCAGTCACGGGGGTTTCAGCTTAATCACGAGCTTTACAATGCTCGGAATGCTTTTGGCCTTCTCTCACCGAAACGCGAGCGATGCCGAGGCGCTCCCGCGCCCCTCGGCGACAGCCGTCGCCTCGCCGCGCGCCGATGACGAAGAGATCAGAGTACCGGAGGCTGTTCAATGACAGAGAACCCCGCTGCCGTCCCCGTCGAGACGGCTTCGGTCACAGATCGCGGCCTGAGCGAGAAGCGACCGCTCAACGAGGATTCGATGCTCAGCGACCCGGAGCGGCGCATCTTCGCAGTGGCCGACGGCGTCGGCGGCGCGCAGGCCGGCGAGGTCGCGTCGCAGACCGCAATCGAAGTCCTTGGCGAAGCGTTCACGCACCGCGACACGGGCGAGGACGTGGAAGACCTGATGGAGATCGCCATCCAGCGCGCCAACGACTCGATCTATCGTCTGTCGCGCGAGCAGCCGCGCTTCGCGATGATGGCGACTACGATTGTCGCGCTACATCTCGACGGACTGCGCGCGACGATAGGCCACGTCGGCGACTCGCGCCTCTATCGCCTGACGCCCGACGGACACCTGCGCCGCGAGACCGAAGACCACTCGCTCGTCGAGGAAGAGGTCAGGGCCGGTCGCATGACGCCCGAGCAGGCCGCGAACCACCCCGGCAGAAACGTCATCAGTCGCGCGCTCGGGGCCGAAGAGGCGGTCGAGGTTGACATGAAGACCGTCGAGGTCGAGAGCGGCTCGATCTTTCTCCTATGCTCCGACGGCATCACGCGCCACATCCCCGACCCTGAACTTTCTTCGCTCATCCGACACGCGCAGTCGCTCGCCTCGGCCTGCGAGGAGATGAAGCGCGTCTGCTACGAGCGCGGGGCCGAAGACAATCTGACGGCCGTGCTCGTCCGCGTCGGCGGCGCTGTGGACTTCCCAGACGAAGACGACGAGGTAACGCTCGTGCGCGAGCGAGAAGCTTTACATAACGCGCCGACGCTCCCTGAAAAACCTTCGCCCCTTTTGCACAGGCCGCTCGACGGCGCGGGCGCGGACGAACGCACCGCCGCGTCGGCGCGCGTCGAAAGGAATGCGACCGCCGGCAATCTTTCCAAAGATAAGAAGGTCGCGGCGAACTCCGGCGGCGGCGCTCTGCGAGGCGTCGGCGTCCTCTTCCTCGTCCTCGCGGCGGTCGCGCTCGCCTTCTACGTCGGCATGATGTTCGACCGAAAGGGCATGAAGCGTCTGGCGAGCGCCGCGGCGACGCCTCCGCCGAGCGCGTCGCCCACAGCCGCCGCGCTCGAAGACCCGGAGGCGCGCTTCGACAGGCTTCGACGCGCGGTTGACCTCTCGCCGACGAGCGAGGCCATACGCATGACCGCCGAGTCGAACAACCAGCCGCTCAACTCCGACGACCCGGAATTTCTATATCTCTACGGTCGCGCGATGCTTCTAACGGACAGGCAGCAGGAGGCCGCGACCGCCTTCGACCGCGCGATTCAAAAGATCAACGAGAACATGACGCCGCGCAACGGCGAATTGATGATTGACGCGGGGCTGGCAAAAGTCGCGGCGCAAATGCGCGGCGGCGACGTTGCGGCGGCGCGCGTCGCCGCAAACGATCTCGGACAGGTCATACGCCCGCAGCAGAGCGAGGCAAACGCGAACGCGAATTCCGCCTCTAACTCAAACGCAAGCGCGCAGCCGTCGCCGGGTGCTTCGCCTTGAAGGTCTTGAGCCTTGAGTCTTGAGTCAAAACCAAACTTCATGACACAAGACTCCGGACTTCAGACTTCAGAGAGAGATGAGCGAGCTTAAGCTTCAACAATGCAGACTCGACGGTCGCTACGACGTGCTCGACTGCCTCGGACGCGGCAGCTACTCCGAGGTCTATGTCGCGCGCGACGGCGCTGCGTCGAACGGCTCGCCGCGCACGGTCGTCATCAAGGCGCTCAACACGCATCTCCAGGGTGTTCCCGACACTGAGCTTGAGCGCACGCTCATCGAGAACTTTCGCAACGAGGCCGTCGCGCTCGACCGCGTTCGCCACCCGAACATCATCAGCCGTCTAGGGCACGGAACCGCGATTGACTTGCAGGGGCGGACGTTTCACTACCTCGTCCTCGAATATTTGCCGGGCGGCGATCTACAGGCGCTCGTGCGTTCGCACCCTCTGCCGCTCGAAGGCGCGCTCTTCTATCTCGAACAGATTTGCGCCGGACTCTCCAACGCACACAAGCACGGCGTCATACATCGCGACGTAAAGCCGCAGAACATTCTTCTAACCGCCGACCAGCGCACGGCGAAGATCGCAGACTTCGGCGTCGCGAAGATAGAGGCCGCCGAGGGAGCGATCACGCGCGTCGGCACGGACGTTTACGCCGCGCCTGAGCACCACCCGCTCGCCACAACGGGCCCGCTCGACACTTCTTCGCTCACGCGAAGAGTCGCTATCTTGACGCCCGCGGCGGACATCTACTCGCTCGCGAAGACGACCTACATGCTTCTGACGGGCGAGGCCCCTCGACGCTTCTCGCAGAAGCAGATAACGTCGCTTCCCGAAGAGTTCAGAAGCTTCGAGTGGTCGCAATACGTCCTCGGCGTGTTAGAGCGCGCCACGGAGAAGAACCCCGAAAGGCGACAGCAGACCGTCGAGGAATTCTGGCGCGAGATCAGAGACGCGACGATGGAGAAGACGCGCCCGCTGAAACAGGACGGCGGCGAGGGCGCGGCCTCCGGCTCTCAGCCGCGCGGGTTCACGACGACGCCCCCGCCCGCCCCGACGTTCGACCGCGAATCGCGCGCATCGAACGACTCAGCGCGTCACCGCATCGTCGTGCCCATCAATCGCGCGTCGCACACTCAGTTGGTTAACGCGGACGAGGCCCGCGAGCCTCCCGCCGTTAACGCGCGTGAAGCTTACCCGTCGAAAGATTATTCGCGCGCCGAAGGTCAACCGGATTCTTACCCTTTCGAGCGCGAGCCGCGCCTTTCGTCGCGCGCGCGCCGCTGGCTCGTCGCGCTCCTTCTGCTTCTGTCGTTTTCGGGGATGCTGTTTGCAACTTATCGTTACGTCAACACTCTCAAACAGACGGGCGGCACGCGCCAGCAGCAACAGCAGGCGGGCAACGCGGGCGCGAGCGCTTCTCCGGTCGGGCGGGAACTCCTTGCGACGACCGATGTAAACTTGCGCGAGGGCCCGGACACTTCATACTCGAAGGTCGGACTCGCCGAGAACGGCTCGCGCGTCAAGGTTCTGCAAATCAACGGCAGGTGGTATCAGGTTCGTGTTCTTCAGCACGCGCGCCAGAAGACAGACCCGGACTCGGACGATCAGGGTTGGGTTAACAGCACGCTTTTAAGGTTTCCGTAGACGACAGTTCTCGTTTGAAAGGGTGAAGTCAGAACGTGGGCATACTCGAATCAATGCGGCGTTGGATTGACGGCGAGGTCTCGGACGACCCGCTGGCGGTTGTTGACGAGAAGGCGCGACCGCGCCGCGTATGGGAGGAATTTCTCGTGAAGGTGGCGCGCGAGGTCGAGTCGGTGATGCAGCGCGAGATGTTCACGCCGCCAGGCGGGCCCACGTACATCCCGCCGGAGTACGTCGTCTATCTCTCGAACGACGACGACAAGGAATGGCAGGGCGAGAAGCGGCGTGGACTTGAGCAGGGACTCTTCTACGTCCTCTCGGAGCGCGCGCGCGAACTCAGCGGCCAGACGCAGCTAGCGACAAAATCCTTCGCCGTCGAGCTTCGCGTTGACGGCACGCTCAACAAGGGCGAGTTCCGCGTGCAGCCGGTCTGGGAGTCGAACGAGTCGGGCGGACAGACGATGGTCACGGCTCGACCCGCGGAACTCGGCGACGCCAAACAACAAACGTCGAACGCGGACAACACCGAGCAGCCCGAAAGCGAAGTGACGAAGGTCTCCGTCCGCCCGCAGGAACTCTACAACGTAGAGGTCTGGAAAGGCGGCGTGCGCCAGTCGGTCGTGCCCGTCACGAAGAACGAGATCAGCATCGGTCGCGGCTCGAAGTCCGTCTCGGTTGACCTCCCGATAAAAGGCGACCCGGAGGTGAGCCGCAATCACGCCACGCTCGAACTCGACAACACAGGGCGCTACTGGTTCACGCCGCGCGGTCGAAACGCGACCTTCGTCGCCGGTCGAGAGATTCCGCGCGAGGAGCGCGTCGAAGTCCGCCCCGACGAGAAGATCGAGATCGCAGGCTTCACTCTACGCATCCAGCCGAAGTAAAGTCCGAGCGATTTGCGTCGCCCCGCCGGACGATTCCAGACAGGTTAAATGAGCCGCGGCTTTATCAAAAGGGTTCTCGCCACAGCCTTGATCGCGTCGTGCGCCTTCATCTACCTTGCGGGCGAACGCTCGCGGAAAGGCCGTGCGCTGGCGCAGACGGGCGACGACCTTTCGAGGTGGCGCGCGCACGACTACGCGGGCGTCGGCTACGTCGGCGACGCAGCCTGCGCGAAGTGCCACGAGGGCGAGGCGGCGAAACAGCACTCGACCCCGATGGCCCGCGCGCTTTCGACGGTCGAGGATTGCGAACTCCTTTCCACGCACACTCGGCTCGAATTCCGAAACGGCCCCTTCACGTACAGGATTACGCGGCAGGGCGTCCAAAGCCTCTACAGCGTCACTGACGGCGTAAACACCATTAACGAACCTTTGCAATTCTGCTTCGGGCAGGGCGAAGTCGGGCAGACATACGTCTTCAGGCACGGCGGGAAGTTCTACGAAACACGCGTCAGCTTTTTCCGCGCGCTTCAAAAATTAGACTTCACTGTCGGGCACGCGCACTCCGTCCCGTCTTCGGTCGAGGACGCGTTGGGACGACCCATCGGCGACGAAGAAACGCAGAGTTGTTTCGGATGCCACGCGCCCGCCGCCGTCAGAGGCTCGCGTCTTCAACTCGACCCTCTGCGCGCGGGAGTCGGTTGCGAAGGCTGTCACGGCCCCGGCGAGCGACACGTCGCGGCGGCGCGCGCGAAGGACTTGAGAGACCCGCAAATCTTCAACCCCGCCACACTGAACGGGCTGGAATTATCGCAGGAGTTCTGCGGCAAGTGCCACATGGGTTTCGAGCAGGCGATGCTCCTGCCGGAGCAGGGCGGCGCGAACAACATACGCTTTCAGGCTTACCGAATCTTCAACAGCCCCGGCCACAACGGCGCAGACACGCGCATAAGCTGCGTGGCGTGCCACGACCCGCACGACAAGCTTGAACGCTCCGAAGCCTTCTACGACACGAAGTGCCTCGCCTGCCATCTCTCCGACAAGGCGGAGGCAAAGACCGACGCGCGCAAAGCGCCTGCGTGTCCCGTAGCCAGAGACCGTTGCGCGAAATGCCACATGCCGAAGATCGAGATACCCGGAATGCACTACGAGTTCACAGACCACTGGATTCGTATCGTCAAACCCGGCGAACCCGTCCCGCACTGACGACTGCTCGCTTTGAAAGAACAGCGGCGACTGTCTCTGTTTCGGAACGATAGAAATGGCATCTTGCCAAACGCCGTTTCTGGATTATAATACGCCGCACCTCGCAGCAATTCCCGGTAATACACGCCGTCAACTTCCTCGGGCTGTATAGCTCTACCGAGGTGTCCCTGCATTTCTACGATTCTGGAACAACTAATCGTGAGAGGAGAATCGGTTATGATATGGACGAACCTACAGTACGGATTCTTTCCGGCCCCGTTGGTGCAAGCCTCCCGGAGTCTCGAAGGGGTGAAGAGTGGATTGAGGCTTCGAGCGAGCCTATGCGCATTGGCTGTTGCGCTGCTCCTGTGCTCGACTGTAGCGCGTGCCGCCGACCACACGCACAAGTTTCTACACAACGACTTCGACAAGACGCACTGCTGGTCAATCACCGCCAGCCCACGAACGGCCCCGGCCATGACGACCAAGAGCGTCGGGCCGATTGCATCGAACATGAGTCCGCCGTTGTCTATTTTCGGGGACGGCATAACGCAGATGGGCGCAGACCCTCAACTCGCTGTCAGCCCTAAGTATTTGCTGGTGCTTGAGGCGCACCGTTACGTCTTCTACGACCGCGCCACGAATCAGCCGCTCGCCGCCGAGGGCTGCGTGCCAGTCAACGACGAATTCTCCAACCTGTTCGCGCCTCTGCTGCTGCCGACCGACCCTGCCACCAGCGCCAAGAACGCCGGCGACATCAACTACCAACTCGAATCCAGCAGTAAGCCTAGTTATCCATGCGATCCGAAAAACTTTCTCGACCCTCCTGCTCCGGCCCCGCCGAGCGGCTGCGTTCAGGGCAACTACGACGCGCGCGCATACTTCGACTACGACACGCATCGCTTCTGGATCATCGCCGCCGCGCGCAACCACATCGCGCAGTGTCCATCAACCGGCATTTGCGGCGACGACGCGCGGCGCTACGTCTTCGTTGCAGTCTCGAAGGACGAAGACCCACGCAAAGGCTTCTGGGAGTACGTGCTCGTGCGCGACTACGCCGACTGGCCTCTGTTCTCTGTGAGGGATAACAGGCTTCTGATTTCCCATAAGGGCGGTAAGCGGCTCTACGTCTTCGACGCGAAGAAGCTCATCAACGGCACTACGACCGACCCGTTCCTCGGCCAGTACCTCGACGACAAGTTCCCCGAATCCGACGAGATAAGCACTGTGACGCAGTATTCCGACGCCGACGGACTCAGCCTCGTGCTCGGACGCTCCGGCAAAAACCTCACCGTCTACGCCTTCAAAGACCCGACCAAGGCTCTGGTCAAGAATACAAAGGCGCTGAGCGTCGCGCCGACTTGGATGATGCAGCCCGTGTATCGCTTCTCAAAGTTCTACTTCACGGATGAAATCTGCGACGACACGCCTTGCACACGCCATCGCGTTGACGTGCATCGCGTGAGCGCCGCGCTCGACGGCTCGCCCGTTGTGAAGGTCGGAGCGATTTCCGACGAGCGTTTCGCGCTCACAAACAAGAACGCGAGCCTACGCATGCCGGGCACGATAATCGAAGAGAACGGCTCGGCCATCGTCTGGTATCTGCAATTCCCGACCGACGGCACAGCGCAGTCGGCACGCTATCAGGTTCTGTATCCGAACGAGAGCAAGTTCCGGGACAGCGCCGTCCTTCGCCTCAGCGACAAGCCGGAGGCGGAAACCTTCATCGGCGACAGAGACATCGGCGGCGCAGCCGAGCCGGGCAAGCTCGGATTCTGGATAACGCATCTCTACGCGGATGCGAGCGGGACAAAACTTCAAGCCGTCGGCGAGATCAATCCGGTCACGCCGCTGGGGCCTCCTAAGCCGAAGTAAAGAGGAAGCATTTGGACAAGCGCATGGAGGACGCTCTCGCCGACGCAGCCTTTGCCGGGCGCGCATGAACGGCGTGGGCGTCCTGTGCGCGTGAGACTGCTTTGCGATGAGCAGATGTCGCGATAATTTCGATTGACATTTCGCCGTGCCGGTAATACTTTGTCGGCGCTCAAGCGGTTCGCTTCCCTTTTCAAGCGGTTCGTAACCTCTGGCGGGCCAATCTCGTCAGCTACTCATCAACCACTTTCCGGCGCAGCGACTGCGGTCGCACGCTCGCTCTGCCACCTCAAACGCCAGCGTCAAATAACAAGTTTCTTCATTCAGGGCAATCGAGTCGGAGCTTAAATCGGCGTTTAAATCGACGAGGCCGGCAGCCAGTTGAAATGTTTCTGGCCTGAACTACATTTAAGATAGAGAGTTCATGCCCGGCAACAGAGTAAGCGCCCAACTCGTCGAGGCTGACAGCCAAACCGCGCTCGCTGCCGTCACTTGCGCCGGAAGCGTGAAGCAGGAGAGCAGGGACGGCGGAGAGAATGAAGCAGACTTCTTCAAAAAGGACGGATGCCGCCGCCGCATAACTCCAAAGGCTCGATGGAATAATCCCACAGACCTGACAAGGGGGTAGCCTCGCGCATCGTGAAACCGTCCGCCGAAGCCGACAGAATCACGAAACATTAATCCCGCCCGCGCCAATGAGCGCGTCATTGAGAGGAGAAAATCATGGCTACTTACGTTCCACTTCCAAAAAGCAAGCGCACCCTGTTGCCAAATTCCCGCTCCGCTGGCCCGGTTGATAAATCGGAGATTGCCAGCCTTACCGTTCACGTGCGCTCGACCGGAGACCTCGCCGAACTCGAAAAGCGGGTGTACGAGCAAAGCAAACTGCCGCTTGAGCAAAGGAGTTACCTCAGTCGCGAGGAGTTTGCTCAACAATACGGCGCGAGCGCGGCAGACTTAGACCTTGTAGAAGAGCTAGCGCATGAACACGACCTGATGGTCGTCCATCGCGACGCAGCCGAGCGTTCGATTGTGCTCCGCGGTAGCATGGGCGATCTGCTGGCCGCATTCCCCGCTTACGTCCAGATGTATCATCACGCGTCGGGTACGTATCGGGGCAGGCAGGGCGAGATTCTTATACCCGCATACCTTCAGGGAATCATCACCGGAGTATACGGCTACGACACGCGCCCCAGGCACCGTTCGCCGAGCCGTCGTAAGGCGATGATGGCCGCAGCAGCAGGGCCGGGCGGCAGCAACGGCGTTGCGGCAACCGAGTTTGCCAAACGTTACAATTTCCCTACCACGTTTCAGGGCAAGACGCTGGACGGTTCCGGTCAAACCGTTGCGATTATCGAACTGGGTGGAGGTTTCCGGGCCAGCGACCTCACGGTCTTTTTTACCGAAATTCACGTCCCGCGTCCGAACGTCGTCTCGGTCTCTGTGGATCATGCGGGCAATCAACCTACTACGGCTGACTCCGACGACGGCGAAGTCATGCTCGACATAGAGGTCGCCGGCGCGGTAGCTCCCAAGGCTAAATTCGCCGTCTATTTCGCACCGAACAACGGGGATCAGGGATTCATTGACGCCATCAGCGCCGCGCTGCACGATACGCAACGCAAGCCCGGCGTCATATCAATTAGTTGGGGCGGGCCGGAGGATTCGACCGACCAGCAGGGCGTTGACAGTTTCCACCACCTGTTCGTGGCAGCGGCGGCGATGGGCGTTACGATCTGTGTCGCCTCCGGCGACCACGGAACCGCCGATCTCGACGCGCAGCATTGGGACGGGAAAATTCACGTGGATCATCCGGCATCGGACGACTTTGTGCTTGCTTGCGGCGGCACGCAGATAGACGGCAAAGGCAAAGATGTCGTCTGGAACGAGGGGACACCTTTCGACACGAGCGTGGCGGACGGAGGCGGCTGGGCCGGCGGCGGCGGCATCAGCGAGCTATTCGCCGTGCCCGCCTATCAGGCGAGTGCCAAGCTGCCCGCCTCAATAGCTACCAACAAGCCCGGTCGCGGCGTACCCGACATCGCCATGAGCGCAACCGATTATTTCACGCGCGTGGATCGGTTAGAGGGAGCAAGCGGTGGTACCAGCGCCGTCGCTCCGCTGATGGCGGCGCTGGTCGCGTTGCTGAATCAGGCCAAGCAGAAGAACGTCGGCTTCCTGAACCCGTTCCTCTACGCCAACGTCTCTAAGGGCGTGGTTCGCGACGTTACTTCAGGCACAAACGCCATCAAGAACACGGTGAAGGGATATAAGGCCGGAACCGGATGGGACGCGTGCACAGGGCTTGGTACACCTGATGGAACCTCCATCTTAAACAATCTGTGATTTGAGAAACGCTGGCAGGCATTAGGGCCCGTTGGCCGGGCCTTTATGTCTGCCAGCAAAACCCCGTGCGCGCCTGACTCAAGATCGGAGATGAGTTGTTCGAGCGCGGCGAGCGAATGCACGTCGCGATAATGTCGAGTAATTTTCTCGAACGTTTCACCTTTCCTGCTCGGAACTCCGAGAAAATAACTCGGAGTGTCGGGCAAATTTCTCGGCATTCCGAGCAATTTATACGGACTCCCGCACAAATTGCTCGACGTTCACCGGTGAAGATCGTTACCCTCTACGAGCCGGACGCGAGCCTCCGCGTTGATTTTAAGTTGAAGAGGTAGCAGAGATGAGTGCTAAGAAGAAAGTAATCGAAACCCCCGTCTATGAATTTGCCGCATAATACCCCACACGGTGAAAGTTGATAAGTAGCTCAGTTCGTCACACCTCAAACGATACCCTGTCCTCAACAGAGATAGCCTGCGGCAACGAGCGTTAACCCTCCGCTACCATGTATGTACCGGACTCCAAATCAGAGATTAGCTGTTCGAGTGCGGGGAGCGCCTGCTCGTCAACGTAGTCTTTGCCGAGCAATCTGATGATCGTGCGGGAGCGTGTCTCGCCGCGCGCTTCTTTGAGAAGGGCGCGGCAGAAGGCCGCGACGACGGGGGGCGAGAACTGCTTGCCAGCGTTGCGTCGGAAGTCTTCGATGACTTCGGCGAACTCGCGGCGGCGCTTGTATGGGCGGTCGGTCGTCATCGCGTCGAAGGAGTCTGCGAGCGAGACTATTTTAGCGCCGACGGGAATCTCCTCGTCCTTCAGACCGTCGGGATAGCCTCGACCGTCGGGGCGCTCGTGGTGGTGGCGCGCAAGAAGCGGGATGTCCGCGAACGGATGCGTGATGGGGCGCAGAATCTCGTAGCCCGCCGCAGGGTGTCGATTAAGCTCCGAAGACTTTTTCGCGTCGATCTTGTAAGGCGCGTTGATGATGTCGCGGTCAACGACCAGCTTGCCTATGTCGTGGAGGTATCCGGCGACCGCTATCCCTTCGACCTCCTCTTCGCCCCAACCCATCTCGCGCGCGATTATCTCGCTGTACTTGCCCACGCGCTCCGAATGCCCCTGCGTGTACTTGTCCTTACAGTCAATCGCTGCCGCGAAGGCGCGCACGGTGTCTTTGTAGATGCCCTTCAGGTTTTCGTAGAGCCTTCGATTCTCTTCCGCGCGCCGCTCGACCTCGCGGAGCAGGCGGTGGTTGTGCAGGCCGACGCCGATGTGGCGTCCGAGCGAGCGTATGACCTCGCGGTCTTCATCTGTGAAAGGCTCGGCGCTCGCCTTCCCTCCGAGCAGGATCGCGCCGACGAGTTCGCCGCGCACGACGAGCGGCATAACGAACTCGACCTCGCCGCCGAAGTGATTCGTTATCTCGCGCTCGATGTGCGAAAGCTCTCGGCCCGTCGCGGCGTGTCGGCGCAAGCCTTCCGTTCGAGATGAGGCGGCGTGTTCGATATTCAGAACCGTGGAAACTTCCGGCGGGAAGTTCTGCCCGAAGCCGCGCGTGGCGACGACGCGCAACGCGGCAGCGTCGCGGTCGAACTCCGCGACGACGCCACGGCGTATGCCAAGCGCGCCGAGGACGATGTGAAGCGCAGAGCGCACCATCTCCTCGAAGTCGTCGTTCTCGGCGATCTCCTCGCCGAGGTCTGCGAGCGCCGCGAAGGCGTGCAGAATCTTGCGCATCCTGTCAGGCATTTGTTCTTAGATCGTGAGCCGGAAATCGTGACGGGAAGCGACGCGACGTTGAATTTCGGAGCCACGCTCAAGAAGGCTCTCACCTCGTCGCGATTTCCGATTCGCGGTTCACGCGCTTTTCAGTGTCCGTTCGGCGTCGGGATGAATTCGTTGAGCGTCGCGAGCGCGGCCTCTTCGCTGTCGGCCAGAACGACGAGCCGCGTGAGTCCGAGCAACTCGAAGAGTTTGACCGTGTGGCGGCTGACGTTTGAGAAGATGATGCGCGCGCCACTCTGCTCGGCGGCGTCGATGACTCCGAGCAGTATCGAGACGCCGATGCTGTTGACCAGTTCCGTGTCGCGGAAATTTATGACGAGCGCGCGGCAGCCGCCCTCTATGCGCAGAAGGCATTCGCGCTCGATGCGTTGGCCGCTCTGCTTGTTGACGTAATCGCCCGCGTAAACGATTGCGACCCCGTCGCCGCCGAGGGGGTTCGGCGGCGCTGCGGCAAATGGTTCTTGCATCTTAGGCAGATCTCCCCTTCTACTTGCGTAGATACTTCGTCATGCGCAGCCGCGTGCCGTCGTCAACGCGCTCAAACTCAACGTCGTCCATCAGCGTTCGTATGAGTTTCAAACCCCAACCCCTTCTGCTCTTCGCGCCTTCGCCCTTGTCGGCAGGCGACGCGCCGTTTTCTGAATTGTTGATTGGGACGGACAGCCCACGGCTCGAAACGGTGATGACTAATTTATCACCTTCCACGCGAAAGCGGTTATAGATTTTTCGCTCGGCGCTCAAGGAGTGCTCGGCGGCGTTGATGCACGCCTCGACGAGCGCGGTCTTTATCTGGTTGATCGCGTCGGGACGGAACTCCATCCGCCGCGCTATCTGCTCGACCGTGTGTGCCGCGACCAACTCCGTGTCCTCGCCCATCGGAAGCTCGATAGCGAACTCGTCGGCCTGATCCTTTGCCTCGCGCTCGCCGCGACCGAGCCGCGCCGAAAGAAGTTCAAGCTGTTCGCGGCAAGAGCCGTATGCCTCGCGCTCGTTGAGAAGCTCCGACGCGTCCGCCGTGAACCCCTCGCGCGAGACGAGCCAGAACCTGACGCGACCAAAGCCGCATGAGCGCGCGAGACTTTCCAGACGGTCGAGCCAAAGCTCGGTCAGCGCGCGACCTGCTTCGAGCTTCGACTCGACCTCCGCGGCGACCCAGACGACTTCGCCCGATTCGGCGTAGGCCGGCGCGTCGAAGCCGTGCGCGACGGCGCAGCGCTCCTCGTCGCAGAACTGTAGAACCGGCGGGTGGAACGAGGCACAACTCGCGGTGTGTACGACCTGTGGCAGCGCGACGAGTTCCGTCTCGGTCTCAAGTCCGGCCTCAACCTCGTCGCTTGCGACGCCGCGGTACATCCGCGCGAAACGGTCGTAGTGAAAAAGGCTCGACGGCACGCGCTCGAAGTCGAAGCGCTTCATCAGGTCGCCGAGCTTGAGCGCGGAGCTTCTGCGATAGTGACGCGCCATCGTCTGCGGCGCGCGCTTGAGCGATTCGACGAGCGTGTCGGCGACGACGAGCGCGCGCGGCTCGACCGCTACGTGAAGACGGTAACTCACGCTCAGATAATCGCGCCAGACCTGCTGCGGCGTCGTCTCTACGAAGGTCGCCTGAAAGCTCGCAAGCTCGTGCATGTGGAGCAGCCGCATCACACGCTCGAACTCAAGCGCGTCGAGTCCGAGCCGCTTCATCCAGACTTCCGCGGGCGACTTGCCGCCCTGCTGCGACGCCGACTCGTGAAGCACGCGCAGGAGATTTCGGCGCAGAGCGGGCGCGGGCGCGATCTCTTCGAGCGCCGCTGCGAAGCGCCGGTGTATGCGCCCGCCCAAAAGCTCGTCAACGTAGATACTCTGGAAATCGCGGAAGCTTGAAAGCTTCGCGCCGCGCGCCGCCGCCGCCTCGACGATTGCCGCGATGAGGTATGCGTTGCCTTCGAGTTGCTGGACGACGAGGTCGCGCGTCTCATCGCCCAGGCCGACGCCGTGCCTCTGCGCGAGTCCTTCGAGGAAGTCGCGCGCGTCCGGCTCTTTCAGCCTGTCGAGGTGCAGCCTCCGCAACCCGTCGAGTCCGACGCGCGAGGCCGTGCCGTTCAGGATGTCGAGCATCCTCCGGCGGAGGCCCGCCAGAACGAACGGCACGCCGGACTGGACGGCTGCGTGCGCAAGCTCCGGCCCGAACTCGACTTCGCCGCGCAGACGCTGGGCGAGGTGCACGTCGTCGAAGAGGACGAGCGTGCGGACTCCGTGCGCGGCGGCACGTCGCGGCGCGTCGAGGCAGAGGCGGATGAGCATGAGTTCGTCCGCGTCGCCGACCGCGCGCTCGAATGTTTGGACGAGACTCTCGACCCAACCGTAATCCTGCGGCGCGGCGAGATCGACGAGTGTGCGTAGCGTCGGCGATGCGCCGACGAGCGAGGTGTCGTCGCGGCGATGCGCGACCGCCTGCGTGATGAACGTTTGCATGAAGCGGCGCGCGGCAGCCGTCGCCGCGTGCTCTCCGCGCTCGAAGGCGAAGTACACGGGGGTTGCGCCGCCGCGCTGCCGGAACAATTCGTCGAAGGTCTGCCGTAGAAGCTCGGACGCGCCCGACTGCGGCGCGGCGAGCAGGACGAGGCTCTGCCAGATAGCCTTCGGCGCGGCGAGCGAAGTCAACTCGCGCAGTTGTTCACCGCGCCCGACAAAATTTTCGGGCGCGCTGTGCGCGAGTATCCGCCTCGGCCTTGTGCTCATCGAAGGCATCCGCCCCTCAGCCCTTCTTCCTGCCTCCCGTCTTGCCCTTCTCCGCGCCTTCGCCCTTCACACGCTCCGGCTCGACGGCCTCGACGCAATTCTTCCCGTGGCTCTTCGCGACGTAGAGAGCGCGGTCAGCCGCGTTGATGACTTTCGCGGGCGAATCGTGTTCGGGCCCGAAAGAGGAGATGCCGATGCTGACCGTGACCGAGCCGAGCGGCTGCGAGTCGTCGTGCGGGAAGTGCGTGCGCTCGATGCGCCGGCGTATGCGCTCGGCGATGACGCGCGCCTCGGACAGCCCCGTCTGCGGGAGCAGTACGCTGAACTCCTCGCCGCCGTAGCGCGCCGCAACGTCCGCCGACCGAAGCGCGGTCTTCAAACACTGCGCCGTCATCTCCAGCGCGAGGTCGCCCGCCGGGTGGCCGTGCGTGTCGTTGTAAGCCTTGAAGTCGTCGATGTCCACCATCATGAAACTCATCTCGAAGCGATGTCGCTTCGAGCGGTCAAGCTCCTCCTGCAAGCGCTCTTCGAGGTAGCGGCGATTGACGAGTCCCGTGAGCGGGTCTGTGATCGAGAGCAGTTGAAACTGAGTCGCCTTGCTGTGCCACTCGACGCGATCTATCGCGAGCGCCATCTGCGGCGCGATCATGTCGAGAAGATTCAGATCGAACTCGTCGTACTGGCCGCCGCCCGCCTTGTCCGTCATGTTGAGCACGCCGACCTTCCGACCGCCGACGACAATCGGATAGCTGATGAACGACTTGGTTTTGTAACTCCGCTCGGCGGGCGCGGGATGAAGGCCGGGCGCGCGAGAAACGTCTCGGACAACCGCCGGCCGTCCCTCGCGCAAGACCTGACCCGAAACGCCCTCGCCGAGACGCACGCGGGCCTCGCGCGCGACTTCAGCGCGCGGGCCCACGGCGGCCTTGACGGAAAGCTCGCCCGCGCGCTCGTCGAAGAGCAGAAGCGAGCCGCGCTCGGCGTGCAGGAGTTCCGCCGAATGGCGAAGTATGGTCGTGTATGCGTCTTCGGGCTGCGCGGAGTTGACGACCTCTGTGAACGCGCGCTGTTGCGTGGCCGCGCGCACGCGGCGCTCAAGCTCTTCGCGCAGGCGCATGAGTTCGAGCGGCATCGAGATGTCGCGGCAGAAGGCTGCGAGCGTGCGTCGCTGCTCGTCGCTCAGGTCGGCGTCGCCGACGAGGAGCGCGCCCCTCATCTCTTCGCCGACGTTGAGCGGGAACAACTCGACCGCGGCCTCGTGCTTCGACGACGTGCGACCACCCGCGGGCACGGCGACCGAGTCCTCGCCCGTCGCCGCCAGCAGAAGCTTGATCTCCTTCGGCTTGAGCGCGACGCGCGGCGGACTCTTCTCGAAGATGCCGGTGGCGCAGGTCTCGAAAAAACTATCGTCGGTTCGCAGCAAAAGCGCCAGAGACTCAAAGCCGTTCTCTTCGACGAGCGCGCCAATCGCCTTCCGGCATGCTTCTTCGAGCAAGCCTCCGTGCGCGACGAACTTCTTCGGCCTCGCCGTTTGTGCGCCCGCTCCGCCCGCGAATCCGGTCGCGGGTTCATCGACTGCCTCCGACCCTGACGCCGGAGGCTCGCCGGTCGGCGCGGACGACGCCGGGGATTGCGGCTCGCCGGTCTCCGGCGCGGCGCTCGCCGTCATCTCAGAAGCGACGGGCTTCGGAGACGAAGCCTTGGCCTTCGTCGCCGCGCGGTTGAGGGCTTCGGACTCGCGCCCATGCTTCGCGAACTCTTCGGCGGACTCGGCGACACGCCCCGCCAATTCTTCGAGGTCTTGGTGCGCGCCGAAGATGACGTTCGAGAAGAGGTCTGCCGAGAGAAGGTCTGTGAGGTCTCCGGCGCGTATGCGTTCGGCCAGCGCCCTGTAGTCCGCGACGCGCAGGAAGCTGCGACCGCCGATGACGGCCAGAGGTTTTCCAGTCCCGATCTGCACGGGCAAGGCGACGCAATGGAGGCCGGCGTGGCAACGATACTGTACGGGGCCGCCCGCGCCCTCGGCACGGAAGAACGCCTCGCCGCAGTCGGGTTGGCAAAGATGCGCGTGAGTCGGCGAAGACTGGAACGCTTGACAGATAGAGTTGTTGTTCGAGACTGCGAGCGATGGCGGCTGTCGGCCTTCGACGAGAAGGAGTGCGAGGCCCGACGCGGCGGCAAGCCCCTCCTGAACCTCAAACCAGCCGGTCGGAAGTTCTGCGGAAGGAGCCTGCTGGGCAGCACGCTCTGAGGCAGGGGCGGTGTTGTCCATCAACAGTCGGGACACTTTCGTCGGACTCGAAATTAGAGCGGCGGGAGATTCTGCTCGTGAGCGAACAGGCGGCACGCGATGGGAGCGACCTCTCGCACTGAGAGGTGGGAAACGCGCTCCTCAAACGACCGTCCTCCGACCGCAGTATATTTGTCCGCACGCCAACAAACAAGAGATTCCGAGGCCCCAAGACCCCGCCCTTGCACGCCGGAGGGGCCGCTCGGCCATGCTTCCATTTGTTTAGATACTACTAATCGTAGGGGAGTTTCACTGCGCGATGATTCGCCCCGTGTTTCTGAGTCCGGGCGCATCGTTCGGCGCGACCGATTCGATGTCGGGCTGTTCGGGGCTTATTCGGATGCAGGCCGCGAAATGGTCGGGCTTTATCTCCGCGAGCGGGGGAACGACCTCCTTGCAGGCTTCGATTGCCCAGGGGCAGCGCGTGTGGAAACGGCAGCCCTGTGGCGGGTTGATCGGCGAAGGCACGTCGCCCTGCAAGACTATGCGTTTGCGCGTCGCCTCGACCAGCGGATCGGGGACGGGGACGGCTGAGATTAGCGCCTTCGTGTAAGGCATCAGCGGGTCGCGATAGGTGACCTTCGCGTCTGCGAGTTCGACGAGCTTGCCGAGGTACATCACCGCCACGCGGTCGGAGACGTGGCGTATTGCGCGCAGGTCGTGCGAGATAAACAGGTAGGTGAGGTTTCGCTCGCGCTGAAGGCGATCCAAAAGGTTCATTATCTGAGACTGTATGGAAACGTCGAGAGCCGAGATAGGCTCGTCCGCGACGACGAAGTCTGGGTCTGCCGCCAGAGCACGCGCGATGCCGATGCGCTGTCGCTGGCCGCCTGAGAATTCGTGCGGGTATCGCTTGATGAAGCGCGGACTCAGACCCACGGTCTTCATCAACTCTCGCACGCGCTCGTCGCGCCCGCGCCGCCCGTTCGCGAGTCCGAACGTCTCGACCGGCTCGCCGATGATCTGGCTGACGGTCATGCGCGGGTTCAAAGACGCGTAAGGGTCTTGGAAGATCATCTGAAGATGACGCCGCTGCCCGCGCAGTTCGCCCTTCGAGAGACGCGCGAGGTCGCGACCGCGGAAGAGAACCTGACCGCCGGTCGGCTCGGTCAGACGAAGCAGCGCGCGCCCCAGAGTTGACTTGCCGCAGCCCGACTCGCCGACGAGTCCGAGCGTCTCGCCCGGAAAGATGTCCAACGAAACGCCGTCCACGGCCTTGACGACGCGCGGGACGGGCGAGCCGCCGACGAGTCTGTCCCAGGCCGTGCCGCCGCCGAGCTTGAAGTGCACCTTCAACTCGCGAATCGAAATCAGCGGCTCTCGCCCCTCGCCCCGCAGCACGTCGGGCGGGGCCGCCGTAGTAATGTTCTCAGCACCGCCGGTCGTCAACGCGCGTCACCTCTCTGCGTCGGATTCGATGGAGCGCCTGCGCGCACGGCGCGCGACTCGGCATAAACTTCTTCGGCGAAGTGGCAGAGCGAGAAGTGTCCGGCGTCGAGTTGGACGAAGGGCGGAAACTCGCGACGGCAAACTTCTTCGGCGCGGTAGCATCGCTCGGCGAAGGGACACTCGTCGGGCGAAAGCTGCACCACGTCGGGCGGGAGGCCCGGAATCTGGTAAAGCTCAGTCCCCTCTTCGCTCGTGGGGTCGGGCACCGACTTCAACAATCCCTTCGTGTAAGGGTTGCCGGGCGCGGCGAAAAGCTCCGGCGTCGATGCCTGCTCGAAGACCTTGCCCGCGTACATGACGATGATTTCGTCGGTCATGCCGGCGACGACGCCGAGGTCGTGTGTGATGAGAATGACGCTGGTGCCGGTCTCTACCTTGAGCTTCCTGATGAGTTCGAGAATCTGTGCCTGAATCGTCACGTCGAGCGCCGTCGTCGGCTCGTCGGCGATCAGGAGTTCAGGCTCGCACGAGAGAGCCATCGCGATCATCACGCGCTGGCGCATGCCGCCTGAGAACTCGTGCGGGTAGTCGTCAACTCTCGCGCGAGCTTCGGGTATGCCGACGGTTTCGAGCATGCGGACCGCGTGCTCGTATGCCTGATCCTTCGTGTGGCCGAGGTGCAATTGAGTGATTTCCATTAACTGCCTTGAGATTCGCATGAAGGGATTGAGCGAGGTCATAGGGTCTTGAAAGATCATGCTGATTCGCTTGCCGCGAATCCTTCGCACCTCTTCCTGCGTGAGGCTCATGATGTCCTGCCCGTGGAAGAGCACTTCGCCCGACACGATCTTTCCGGGCGGACTCGGAATCAGACGTATGATCGAGAGGTTCGTGACCGACTTGCCCGACCCCGACTCGCCGACGATGCCGAGCGTCGCGCCGCGCTTCAAATCGAAGCTGATGCCGTCAACGGCCCTGACCGTCCCGTCCTCCGTCTCGAAGTACGTCCGAAGGTTTTTAACCGAAAGAAGATTGCCGTTCTGTTCATTCATAGGTTTTGGGTGCTGGGTTTTGGGTGCTGGGTGCAGTCCTTCTTCATTCATCTAAAACCCAGACCCTAAAACCCAAAACCTTCTAAAACTTTCTCATCTGCGGGTCGAGCGCGTCGCGCAGCCCGTCGCCGAGGAAGTTTAAGGAGAAGAGCGTCAGAGCCATCGTCACGCCGGGGAAGATTAGCTGCCACGGGAAGATCGCGACGTTCTGTATGCCGTACTGCGCGAGGCTGCCCCAAGAGGCGTAGGGCGCTTGGACGCCGAGGCCGAGGAACGAAAGAAACGCTTCCGACAACATGACCGTCGGGATCGTGAGCGTCGCATAGACGATGACGGGGCCGAGCGCATTCGGCACGAGATGGCGAAAGATTATCTTCGGCGTAGAGACACCGCCCGCGCGCGCGGCGAGTACGAACTCCTGATTCTTGAGCGAGATGATCTGCCCGCGAACGATGCGCGCCATCGTCAGCCACGATACCGCGCCGAGTGCCGCGAACAGGAGGAAAATCTGTTTCAGAGGCGACTGCGCGCCGAAGAAAGCAAGGAGCACGATGACGATCATCATGTAGGGAATAGCGTAGAGAACGTCAACGATTCTCATCATCACATCGTCGGTCTTCCCGCCAAGATAGCCCGCGGTCGCGCCCCACGAGATGCCGATTATCAACGAGACGATTGTAGAGATGATGCCGACCATCAGAGAGATTCGACCGCCCAGCAGGACGCGAGCGAGCATGTCGCGCCCCTCGCTGTCCGTGCCCATCGGGTGCGTCCACGAAAAGCTGCCGTCGGGCGCGGTCAGCGGCGGGAACGATTGAACAAGCTTCGAGTCGGGCGGGATGAAGTCGTAGGTGTAGCCGGTCTTGGCTTTGATTATCGCCGGGCCGATGAGGACGGCGACGACGATGGCGACGACGACGACCATCCCGAATACCGCGAGCTTGTTCTTAATGAGACGCCGCCAGGCGTCTCTCCAAAGCGAAGTCCCGCGGACGAACTCAGAACCCGCTTCGGCGGTGCGAACGTCGCCCTCGCCCACCGCCGTCTCCGGAAAGGCGTGAATCTCGTCGCCCGCGCGCGCGCGAACGGGCGGGCGTTGCGGCGTGCCGCGCGGCGTCAGCGCGGAGGCCGGCGACGACGCGCGCTCGTACTGCGTGTGTCCTTCTTCGGTCGATACTTGCGGCGTTCTCTCTTCGCTCATGTTTTCAGTACCTGATGCGCGGGTCAATGAAGCCGTAGGCAACGTCAACCAGCAGATTGAATATCAGAACCGCGATTGAGACGAAGGCGACGATGCCGATGATGAGCGGCTCGTCACGGTTCAGGTTCGCGTTGATGAAGTAGTTGCCGAGTCCCGGCATCGCGAAGATGCGCTCGACGACGACCGTGCCGGAAATCAGGATCGCGAGCGCGGGGCCCGTGAACGAGACGACCGGCAGAAGTCCCCCGCGCAGCGCGTGACGCACGATAACCTGCCGCTCGCTGAGTCCCTTGGCGCGCGCCGTTCGGATGTAATCCGAGCGCAGGACTTCGAGCATACCGGCACGCGTCAGGCGCGCGATGTACGCCATGTAGATTGCCGAGAGCGTCAGCACGGGCAGAACCAGATTCCAACTCGGAAAGCCATCCCAGCGCGCGGGCGGAAGCCAGTAGAGCGAGAGCGAGAAGACGAGGACGAGTATCGGGCCGAGCACGAAGTTCGGCACGCTGATGCCGAGCATCGCGAGCGCCATCGAGATGTAGTCGAGCTTCGAGTTCGGCTTCAGGGCGGCGAGCGTGCCGAAGAAGACGCCGACGACGAGCGCGAGCAGATAGGCGAGTATGCCGAGCGTCGCCGAGACCGGGAGCGTGCGCTTCAGAATGTCGTTGACAGTCTCGTTCTCGTACTTGAGCGAGTTGCCGAAGTCGAGCCGAACGATGTTCGACATCATCCTGCCGTATTGCACGTACCACGGCTGGTCGAGTCCGTACTTGGTGCGTATGTTCTTCTCGATGGCGGGCGGCAGCTTCTTGTCGGTCGAATAGAAGTTGCCCGGCGCGAGCCGTATGAGACCCCACGTCAGTGTGATGACGATGAGCACCATCGGCACGGTGACGATCAATCGGCGGACGATGAATCGGAACATCTCTGGGGCTACTCCTTCGCGCTCAATTCGGCCAACTGGTCGGTCGTCATGTCGGGCATCCCTTGATCCCACTTCGCGCTGTCGTGCTCGATGTAAACGTACTTCCAGGCGTGGAGCGTCCCCGGATTCGGGTACATCCCCTTGACGTAAGGCTTCTTCATCCAACTCGTCGCGGGCTTGAGAAGCGGGATGACGGGCGCGGCGTCGAGCATATAAGTTTCACACTTCGCCAACATCTCGTAGCGCTTTGCCTGATCCGGCTCGTGATTCGCCTCGTCGAGCATCGCGTTGTATTTCTTATCAGTCCAACCCGTGCCGTTGTCGCCGCCGTTAGTCGTGAAGAGTCCGAGGTACGTGAAAGGATCCATGTAGTCGCCCGTCCAGCCGGCCCCGCCCGCGATGCCCTTGTACTGAAGCTTCGAGCGCAAGTCCTGAAAAGTCTTCCACTCGACGTTTCGGAGCGAGATCGTGATGCCAAGGTTCTGCTTCCACTGCGACTGGACGAACTCTGCGATCTGCCTGTTCGAGTCGTTGGTGTTGTAGGTGACCTCGACCTGATCGGCGGGAAACTTCTTCGGGTCGTAATTTCCCGCAGCGTCCTTGTAGCCCGCCTCGACGAGCAGGCGCTTGGCCCCTTCGACATCGAGGTTGAATCCTTGCAGAAGCGGATAGCCATGCAGGATTCCCTTCGGGACGAACGTGTTATTCGGCTTTGAAACCACGCGATAATCCGCGAGCGCGTCGCGATCAATCGCCATGTTGAGCGCCTTGCGGACGCGCACGTCGTTCATCGGCGGCTTCGTCGTGTTTATCTGCCAGTAGGCCGAGCCGTTCTCCGGCGCGTCCATGTAATCTTTCATGTAGCGCACGCCGCTCTTGAGCCAAGAGGCCGGAACAGTGTGGTTGAAGGTCGCGTCAACGTCGCCCGCCTTGTAGAGATTCATTATCGTCGTGTTGTCTTCGAGCGGGTAGAAGATGATCTTGTCGAGATGGACGTTGGCGGCGTCCCAGAAATAAGGATTGCGGACGACCGTCAGATCGTTGTAGGGCTTGTGCTCCTGAAGCTTGAACGCGCCGCTGCCGACAAAATTCTCAGGCTTCGTCCAGTTGACCCCGTACTTCTCGACGACCTTCTGCGGGATGGCGCGGAAGAACTGGTGCGGGACGAGTCCGAGAAAGTAGGGCGCGGGCTGGCGCATTGTTATCCGCAGCGTGTAGTCGTCAACGGCCTCGACGCCGATGTCCTCGGCCCTGACGGGCACGAGTTCCTTGCCCGCGACGAGCGCCTCCAATTTCGGGTTCGCCTTAAACGCCTTCTGCCGCTCCTTCTCGTCGGAGGGAACGACGAGGCGTTCGGGCGAATGTATGAACTTGTGGAAGTCTGTGTCGCGCGCCGCGTCCTCGCCCTTCATCGCGAGCCTCTTTTGAAGCTGCGCCTCCTGCTCCGCAGCCGTCGGAGGGGCTGCGGGTTGTGCATTCGACGGCGCGGCTGAATCGCCTTTCGCGCCGTCGCTCGGCGGCGCAGCCTCGGACGCGAGAAGGAATCGGCCGGTCTGCGGGTCGCGCACGAAGGAGTCGAGGCTGTTGAAGGCTTCCGCGTATTTGATGTCGTAGCCGAGGTATGCGAGACGCGATGCGAGTTCGGGGCGGAATCCGCGGCGGATCGTGTAAACGAAATCGTTTGCAGTTATCGGGTCGCCGTTTGAGAACTTCGCGTCGTGGCGTAGGAAGAAGACGAACTCCGATGCGTCTTCGTTCGTCACCCAGCGCTCGGCAATCGAGGGGATCGGCTCCATCGTCTTCGGCTGGTACTCCGCCAGACCGTCGTAGAGGGCCATGTCAATACGAGCTTCGGGCTGACCGGAACTCATCTGCGGGTCGAGCGACTCCGGCTCGGAGCCTGTGACGTAGCGCAGGACTTGGCCTTCGGGCGGGCTGATCTTGCCGAAGAACTCGGACTTGCTCGCGTGCGTCGTGCAACTCGCGGCGACGAGCGCGGCGACGATGACGAGGCCGACGGAGCGCGCGATCTTTATTTTTTTCATAGCGGATAAAACTCCTGCTCCGGCTGAACCTGAAGCGGCTCGGCCTTTGCGAAGAACGCGGGGGAATGTTGACGACCTTTTTGAGACTTCACAACCCTGAGCTAGGCGCGGGGGCAGCGTCCGACGGAAACGATTATCCGTTACGAGGGAGTTCGGTGGCTATCAAAAAAAATAAACGCGAGCACGACCCTGACCCGAAATTATCATGCCCGCGCTTCGTCAATCAAGACCGAACTGCCAAACGATTAAACGATGCCGCGCGTGGCGACGACAGTTGCACGGCGCGCGCCCGATTTTACAACTAGCGCCGCGTCAACGTCGCCTGAGATTGCACAGGCTGCTGCCATCCCGTGTTGATGCGTACATTCTTGAGCGAAGGCGCGTCCAATAAATTAGACTCGAACCCTTCGACGTATGGCTTCACCAGCGCGTAGGACGACGCGAAGTGAAGCGGTATCGCGGGCAACTCGTTTAGCGCCTGTGCCTCGGTCAGCACGGGCGACCCGCGTCGCGTCGCGCCGCTTCGCTCCGCCAAAGCGCCTGTGTTTGATTGAGTCGAGGCGGGCGATTGCTGCGGCGTCGCGCCGGGCGTCCCGGCGAGTTCGGCGGAGGGCGGCTCGTCGCCGAAGAGTTCGATCATGTTCGATTCTTCGTCGGTCGTCTGCATCACGATGCTGCGACGCGCAACGTCGTAGTCGCCCGCACGAAGCATCGCCTCGTACTCTTCCCAGGGGCGAACGACGACATCCGTCTCGACGCCGAGCGCGTCGCGCCACATCCGCGCGACCGCCTGAGCGACGGCGCGCTGCTGCTCGTTTCGGTTGACGATGAGTTGTATGTGCGGAAAGTTCTGGCCGCCGGGATAGCCCGCGTCGGCGAGCAAGGCGCGCGCGCGCGCGACATCGTGCCTTAAAGGCTTCACTGCGCCGCCGTCTTTTTCCGGGCCGCCCTTCGCAGCCGAGTCCGAATCGCCGTCACCGCCGTCGCCGCCCGGAGGGACGGGCAAAAATCTGTCGGCGGGTTCGGTCGCGCCGCCAAGCGTGTCGGCGCTCAGTCGAACGGTGTCGAGCGCGCAGGCCAGAGCCTCGCGCACGCGTCGGTCGTCGAACGGCGGGCGAGCCGTGTTGAAGTCGTAGTAGTTCAGCGCGGCGAACGTTCCACGCCGGAAATCCCTGTACGGCGTGAGCAGCTTGACGGCGAGCGGTTCGACCGAAGCGTTCGTCACGGCGTCAACGTCGCCCGCGCGGTACGCGGCGAGCGCGCCGTCGGCGTCGCTCTTGTCAACGAAAAGAACGCGCTCCAGCTTCACCGAAGTCGCGTCCCAGTAACTCTCGGCGCGTCTTAACTCGACGCTGTCGCCCGCGAGTTGCGCGAGGCCGAACGCGCCGTTCGTGATGATTGCCGTCTCATCGGATGAGCCTCCGCCCTGCGCCTGCTCACCTCGAAGCTCCGGCAGGTCAACGCCGGGATTCAACTCGTGTACGGGACGGAAGACAGGGTGTGCGACGAGCGCCGGAAAATTTTTGTCGGGACGTTGCAGAGTCACGCGCAGCGTTCGCGCGTCGAGCGCGACGACGCCGAACTGCTGCGGCGTCGGCGTCGGCGAGGCTGACTTCGCGCCCGCCCGACCGCCTCGCTCCGCTTCGTCAAACGCAGCCCCCGGCGCGGGCGTCTGAAACGGAGCGCCGAGCAACCGCGCGCCTTCGATGTTCGCGAGAAGTCGTGCGTGCGGCGCGCGCTCGCCGAGACGGAGCGTTCGCTGCCACGAGCGAACAAAATCCTGCGCCGTCACGGGGTCGCCGTTCGACCAGCGCGCTTCGGGTCTTAGATGAAAAGTCCAAACGCCGCCGTCGTCGGAAGTCTCCCAGCGACTCGCGACCGCCGGGACTGGCCGGAGCGACCCCGGCTCGTAATCCGTCAGCCCCTCGAAGAGCGCGCGCACGGCGTCCGTGTCGGGCGGCGCGGCCGCGCGCGCGGGGTCAAAGACCTTCGGCAGTCCTCCGTCGCTCCAACGAAACTCCTGCAACGCGGGCACTGTGACCTTCCCGTAAAACTGCTCGCCCTCTTCCCTTCTGAAACAGCCGCCGAAGACGAGCGAGGCGACGAGCACGAGCGAATAGACGAGCCGCGCGGCGAAGCGACGACGTGCGCAGACGCCTTCGACACCTCTTCCACGTCTGCTTCGTTCCCGCCCGACGGGGCGGACGCGCGCGCAACGACTTCGCCCTTCAATCTTTGACACGACGGCTTTCATCTTCCGCAATCGCCCGCAGCGCGTTGAAAACTTCTTCGGCCTGACGCTTCGTCTCGTCGAACGTCCCCGAAGTGTCAACCGAGAAGTCTGCGTAGCGGAGCTTCTCTTCCTGCGGCATCTGCGCCGCGATTCGCC
Organism: Pyrinomonadaceae bacterium; assembly: GCA_035474235.1. Classification (GTDB taxonomy): domain Bacteria; phylum Acidobacteriota; class Blastocatellia; order Pyrinomonadales; family Pyrinomonadaceae; genus QHXN01. Next base: position 4,774 of record DATINM010000099.1, on the reverse strand, counting down.
GCTCCGCCTCCTCGCGCGAAAGGCCGTTCCGACGCATCAGCCGTTCGAGTTGAACCCCGGCGCGGCAGTGCGCGACGATCAACTTGTCGAAGCGTTTGTAACCACCGGACTCGATCATCAACGCCGCGTCAACGACCGCGATGCCGCGAGGGTCTTCCGACTCCCAATTCTTCAACACGCAATCCTGCTCGGCGATGATTAGAGGGTGCAGGATCGAGTTCAGAAGCATTCGCTTCTCGCCGTCGCCGAACACGACGGCGCCGAGCTTCGCCCTGTTGAGAGTGCCGTCGTCGCGCAAGACTTCCGCGCCGAAAGCCTCGACGACCGCCCGGAGTCCGCGCGTCCCCGGCTCGACGACGCGACGCGCCGACTCGTCCGCGTCCAACACGTGACAGCCGAGTCCAGCCAGAACGCCCGCGACGAAACTTTTACCGACAGCAATCGAGCCTGTCAGTCCGGCACGCAACATAAATCAAAAGCAAAAAATCGTTAGCCGTTAGCCGCTAGCTGTTGTCTTCCCTTCGCGGCCGTGACCGTGTTCTTCATCAGCATCGCGACGGTGAGCAGGCCGACGCCGCCGGGCACGGGCGTCAGGCGGCCCGCGACGCGCTCGACCTCAGACGGGTGAACGTCGCCGACGAGCGTGTAGCCGCGTTCGCTCAAACTCTTCAGACGCTTTCCGGCGTCCGCGCCGAAAAGCTCGCGCACTTCGTCCAAGTCCGTTACGCGATTCATCCCAACGTCAACGACCGTCGCGCCCGGCTTGACATGCTCGCCGCGCACAAGTCCTGCGCGCCCGATTGCGACGACGAGAATGTCCGCCTCACTCGTCACCGTATGAAGGTCGCGCGTGCGCGAGTGGCAGACGGTCACGGTCGCATCGCGCTGCAAAAGCAATTCGGCGACGGGGCGACCGACGATGTTGCTACGGCCAACGACGCAGGCGCGCGCGCCCGAAATCTCGACGCCTTCACGGACGAGCAGTTCGATAATCCCTGCCGCCGTGCACGGAAGAAGCGACGGGCGGCACAAAATCATTCTTCCGACGTTGACCGGGTGAAAGCCGTCAACGTCCTTCTCTGGATCAATCGCCTCGATGACGCGCGACTCTTCGACGCCCGCGGGAAGTGGAAGTTGAACGAGCACGCCGTCAACGTCAGCGCGCCCGTTGAATGAAGAGATCATTTCGAGCAGCGAGTCCGTCGTCGTCGTTTCCGCGTCGAGGTGATGATGCTCCGATGCGATGCCGAGTTCTTCGCAGGTGCGAATCTTGTTCCGAACGTAAACCGCCGAGGCCGGGTCTTCGCCCACGAGCACGGTGACGAGCCGGGGCGTCACGCCGTGCTCGCGTTTCAGCCGTCCGGTCTCTTCGGCGACCTCGCGCTTAATCTCCGCGGCGACGCGCGCGCCGTCCAGCTTTTGCGCCTTCGCGAATCCTTCGTCTTGCTTTGTTGCTTCCATCGAGATTTCAAACATCGTAGCACAGTTTTCGCCGCCCGCGCTCTCGCACGACTCGGCGCGCGCGGTTGCAAGTCGCGCGGCGCTTGTCACACAATTCGACCATGCGCCGCACACAAGCTTCCGACGACCGACGCTTTCGTCGCACACACGCCGCCTTGATTCTTTCGCTCGCAGCCTTCGCGTTCGTCACCGCCTGCTCGTCGAAGAAGGGCGACGGGCACCGATACGATTTGAAGGGCAAGGTCGTCGCCGTTGACCGCTCGAAGCAGGAGGTGACGGTTGACCACGAAGAGATCAAGGGATACATGCCCGCGATGACGATGGAGTACCCGCTCCGCGACGAAGACGCGCTAAAGATCGTCGAGGCGGGCGACGGGCTGCAAGCCACTTTAGTCGTCGCGGACGACAACACATACTGGCTCGAAGACCCGATCATCACGAAGGCGCTGCCGGGCGCGAACAACTCTTCGGCGACCGCCGGAGGCACGGAGCCGCAGACGGGCGCGGAAGTCCCCGACGTTAAGTTAGTCAATCAGGACGGCAGGCAAATAAGTATCGGACAGTTCAGGGGCCGCGCGCTGCTCGTCACCTTCGTCTACACTCGCTGTCCACAGCCCGACCAGTGCCCACTTATGAGCGCGAACTTCGCGCAGGTCAACGCCGCGCTTCAAAGCGATCCTGATTTAAAGAAAAAGGCGCACTTGCTTAGCGTCACGCTCGACCCCGAATACGACAAGCCGGAGGTTCTGCACGCTTACGGCGCGGCCTACGCGGGCGGGAAGTTCGACGACTGGGATTTCGCTACCGGAGAACCGGCTGACGTGCGGCGGTTCGCGGAATTCTTCGGACTGATGTACAAGCGCGACAATGGGCAGCTAATCCACTCGCTCCGTACAGCCGTCGTCACGCCCGACGGTAAGCTATACAAAATTTATCGCGGCAACGAGTGGAAGCCTGAAGAAGTTTTGCGCGACTTGAAAGACGCTGCGGCGAAGGGCTGAATCTCTCGCGTTAGCCCTTCAGCTTCTTGATCTCTTCGGTCAGAACCGGCACGACCTCGAACAGGTCGCCGACGATGCCGTAGTCCGCGATGTCGAAGATGGGCGCTTCCGGGTCTTTGTTGACGGCGACGATAGTCGAAGAGTTTTTCATGCCGACGAGATGTTGAATCGCGCCCGAGATGCCGAGCGCGACGTAGAGCTTCGGCGCGACCGTCTGACCCGAAGAACCGATCTGACGGTCAATCGGCAACCAGCCCGCATCGCAAATCGGACGCGAGGCTGCGATGTCTCCGCCGAGAGCTTCGGCCAGTTTCTCGGCGAGCGCGATGTTCTCCTGACTCTTGATGCCGCGACCGATGGCGACTATAACGTCGGCCTTCGACAGATCGACGGCCTGCTTCACCTCTTGGAACGGCGATTCCGGCTGCATCCGAACCTCGCCGACTTCGACCGGCATCGTCTCGACCTGTGCGCCGTCGCCGCGCTCGGCCTGATCGCCGCGGTACGCGCCCGACTGGAACGAGACGAAGACGGGCGGCTCGCCCTTCGCGATCACGTCTGCGTCCATCTTGCCTAAGAATATTCGGCGCGTGAATGTCACCTGCCCGCCGTCCGCATTCATGCGAATGCAGTCGCTGATGAGTCCCTTGCCGAAACGCGCGGCGAGCTTCGGCGCGAAGTCGCGGACGAGGTACGTGTGCGGCAGTACGACGTACTGCGGTTCGACCGCGCGCACGACCTGCTCCAACGCGTCGGCGTAAGCGTCGGGCGTGTAGTCGGCGAGCTTGGCGTTCTCAGCCGAGATGACGCGGCTCAGCTTGTAAGCCTTGACTTCATCCGCGAAGCCTGAGTCCGCGCCGAGTACGACGGCTGACACGTCCTGCCCCAGGCTCGCGCCCAACTGCTGCGCCGCCGCGACCGCCTCGAAAGAGGTTTTGTTTATCGAACCCTGCCGGTGTTCGACGAATACAAGAATTCCTTTACTCATTTTTAGCTTTCAGCGGTGAAGCTTCCAGCGGTCAGCTTTTTCCCGTTTTCAGCGTTCGTGCTTTTCGCAAGCGCCCGCGGCGCAGAAAGGAAAAGCCGAATGCTGATTGCTGATCGCCGGGAGCTTCTAAACCACTCTCGCCTCCGTGCGCAGCTTCTCTGCAAGTTGGGCCGCGCCGCGCTTTGCGTCGCCGTCGCCGAGGAACTGCGTCTGCTTCTGTTTGAGCGGCAGGTAAATTCGCGCCACGCTCTGAAATTCGCCCGCGCCCGCGAGCGCGTCCGCCGAGGGCTGGACTTCGCGAATCTCCTTCTTCTTCGCCGCCATGATGCCTTTGAGCGTAGCATAGCGAATCTGGCTGATGCCCGATTGAATCGTGAGCAGACAGGGCGTACGCATCGTGTACCACTGGTACCAACCGCTCTCAAGCTCGCGTTTGACGCGCAACTGCTCGCCCGAATAATCAACCTCGATGACGATTGTCGCGTGCGGGAGTCCGAGAAGCTCGGCGAGTATGACGCCCGTCTGCCCGTAGCCGTAGTCGTCGGATTGCAGTCCCGTAAGCACGAGGTCAGGCTGCTCGCCGCGAAGCGCGTCGGCGAGAATCTGCGCGGTCGCGAAGGGGCCGACGTGTTCGAGGTTTTCGCCCGCGACGTGAATCGCCCGATCCGCGCCGCGCGCGAGCGCGTCCTTTATCACGCTCTTGACGCGCTGCGGGCCGAGCGAGCAGACGACGACCTCGCCGCCCTTCTTCTCCTTGAGTCTCAGCGCCTCTTCGAGCGCGTAGCCGTCCGACTCGCTGACCTCGAACGAGAGATCGCCCTCCTCGACCCACTTCTCTTCCCTGTTAACGCGAAGTATGGCGTCCCTGTTGGGAACCTGCTTCATTAGAACAATAATCTTCATAACGAACTCATCGAAGCCGAGTCACTTTCTTAGCGAAGTAGCATCCGGCGATTACCGAGCCGACGGGGATTGTCAATCCAATTAACAAGTACGTCTTTACCCACCGCACAGGCGCGGTCTGGCACAAACCGACGATGCCTGTAAACAACCCTAAAACCACCTATGCCATTCCGCAGCCGACGGCAATGGCGATAGATAATGAAGTACCGATTAGCAGAGTCTCCACGCTTCTGCTCATAAAATCTAACCTCGAATGAAAAGCGGCTCTACTCCTCGAATCGTTTGAACAAAAGCGCCGCGTTCGTGCCGCCGAAGCCGAAGCTATTGGAGAGCGCATAGTTGATGCGTGCCTCGCGCGGCTCGTTCGGGATGTAGTCGAGGTCGCAGTCGGGGTCAGGGTTGACGTAGTTGATCGTCGGCG
>DATINM010000098.1:0-6597 GCA_035474235.1 Pyrinomonadaceae bacterium | reverse complement strand
ACCGTTCCAAAAGCTGAAATTTTAACTCTCGAAACTGTCCAGTAATTGGGTGCAGGTCAAAAGCCTTTGGCTGTTCTCTTAGACGATGCTCAGCATCTGGGTGTCATCAGCTCAGGTCGGAAACTGCTCGACCAGTTAAATACTATTAAGTCAGTAGCTGATCGATCACTAACTACGCATTGTCTCTGCGGCACTTATGAACTTATGCCCCTTCGCAACTTAAACGGTCAATTGAGTCGCCGAAGCATAGATATTCACTTTGGCCGATACAATGCCCAAGATGAAGAACAGCGGCAAGAGTTCATTAACGTCTTATTTACATTTCAAGAGCACCTACCGCTCATTAAGACGCCCGATCTGGTATCAAGGTGGGATTATTTCTATGAACGAAGTATTGGCTGCGTCGGCGTGCTTAAAGATTGGTTGACACGCTCACTTGCACTTGCCTTAGAGAGTGAGAGTCAGACCCTAACACTTAAGCATTTAGAACACCGGGCGCTCTCTGTCTCACAATGCGCCACAATGCTCCGAGAAGCGGTTGATGGCGAGAGGGAGTTTCAAGAGAAAGATGAAGCGCGGGCCACTCTACGAATGAATCTAGGACTTGAACCAGACTCGTCGGGCGGGGAGCAAAAAGTTGTTTCTATTAGCGAGGTGGAGACAATACAAAAGGCAAACACACGACGCCATAAACATCGTGTAGGGAAACGCAATCCAGTGCGTGATAAGGTTGGTAAGGCTTCACATGGCTAAGTATATGCGTGCCTCGTCAAAGTTAACCTTTCAAGCTTATCCTCACTGGAGCCTTGAGACATCGCCGTTACCTGCTCGCAGCCGACTTGCTAGATTAGAACCAATCGGCGTAGGGACACCGGAAGTAGAATGTTTAACGAGTTACATTGCCCGCCTTGCGGCTGAACATTGTGTTTCTCCCCGCAAGCTACTTTACAAGGAAGTCCTTGCGCCAGCAGGGATGAACACGATTCACTACGCTACGTCTTCTGAATTTTCCGCAAGACTTATTAATGGGATGGGTAGTCTTGCAGGTCTGACTGTTAATGCGCTGGAACAACTAACCATACGCTACGATCTTCAATATACGACCACGTTACTCTGGGATAAGATTCTTTCCACGCATCTACTTCTACGAACAACGAAAGCTTGGTGCCCTATTTGTTATGAGGAACGGCTGAATGACGGAAGACCTATCTATGATCCTTTAATATGGGCATTCAAGATTGTTTCGCTTTGCCCGCGCCACCGTGAGCCTTTATGCCAAGTGTGTCCATCTTGCCGGAGGAGTTTGCCTTTTATAACAACTTTTTCCTACCCCGGCTTCTGTTCAAAGTGTAAGGCATGGCTCGGAGCTAGTCTAAAAGAAAGCAAAGAGCATTGTGAAGAAGATGTTCCTTCTTCAGTGAAGAAACAAATTTCGGAGGCTCATACAATCGGCGAGCTTTTATCATGCACGGTTAATTTTGTCTCAGCGCCGGTCTTACATGATTTCACTGCCAACCTTTCCAAGTACGTTAATCAAAGCGCTGGTAATAGCATCAACCTTTTTTCTGCTCTTGTGAATATATGGAGCGGTACGATTCGGCGGCTATTGTTAGGAGAAACAAAGCTCAGCCTCAAAATGTTATGTCTGCTCTGTTCAGGATTGAATATTTCACCACAAGATTTGCTGTCTAACAGAGGCAATGACGCCATGCTCGAAAAGCGTCATCTTATGCTTGAGCGAGATATTCCTTTACCGAAGCAAGTAACGCCTTGGGACGAAGTTGAAAGCGCACTTTGTGCTGCACTAGAAGAGACACCACCGCCGTCAATGGAAGCCGTTGCACGTCGGATGGGATACTACCCGCCAAAAGTTAAAAGGCATTTCCCAAAACAGTGTGAGCAGATTATTTCACGCTACTGGAAGTATGTTAAAGGTAGGCACCCATCAGATAGCGAGGTAAGGAAGGCATTCCGAGCTGCTCTCAAGGAGCACCCACCTCCGTCCTTACAGCGAGTGGTGCGTCGCTTAGGTTGTAAGAGTACGGGCTATTACTATTACAGTAACTATCCTGAGATGTGCTATGCGATTGCACAGCGCTACAAGGAATACCGTAACAAACCTTTTAATAAGAATATTGATAATGAACGCCTGCGCTTGATTCTAAAAGAAGAACCACCACCCTCTCTCTCCGAGGTCGCCAAACGTCTCGGCCACAGCAGAGAATTTTTGCGCCGAAAATTCCCCGAACTTACAGGCAGTATCACACTACGCCATTTCTGTCATCAAATGGCTTTACGCAAAAAGAGAGCGGAGAACCTTCGCCATTCGATCAGAGAGGCAGCACAACGAATCATTGCTTCTGGACAATATGTCTCAGAGGCAAAAGTAAGAGAGTATGTGCGAGAGCGTCTAAAGAATGTTGGCCGAGAGTGCCACTTCAAACAAGCTTTCCGTGAAGTGAAGCTGGAGATGAGGCTAATCAAGTAAAGGGTTCGACTCTGAGGTGTGAATTTCCTCACTAATCAAGCTGGAACCATCCATTGGCCGCGCCTTATTGGAAGCATAGGCTGTCCGCAGCGGCCAATGGATGGTTCCAGTCGCACTGTCCGCAGCGGCCAATGGATGGTTCCAGTCGCACACCCGATAACAATCACAGCCGCGAGTAGGTCAGACCTGTCTGTCCTTGATATTTGCCGCCGCGGTCTTCGTAGGATACGGCGCAGTCTTCGTCCGATTCGAAGAAGATGACTTGGCCGATGCCCTCGCCGACGTAGACGCGGAGCGGGAGGTCTGCGAGGTTGCCAAGCTCAATGACGAGGCGACCCGTCCAGCCCGCTTCGAGCGGAGTGGTGTTTAGCATCAGTCCGGCGCGCGCGTATGTGGATTTGCACATGCAGATGCCAGTGACGTTGCGCGGCATTCGGAAGGTCTCGACCGTGACGCCGAGCGCGTAGGAGTGGGGCGGAAGAAGATAGTAGCGCGAGCCGTCCTCGGCGGTGCGGAGCGGCGGCTCGACGAGCGTGTCCTCGTCGAAGCGCTTCGGGTCAATCTCGCGACCGTGGATGGGCGAGAAGACGCGGAAGCCGTCGCTGGCGAGCCTCATGTCGTAGCCGTAGGATGACGCGCCCGCGGAGATGATGCGGCGGCCTTCGTCTTCGCGCACGAGCGACGAGTCGAACGGTCGGATGAGTTGTTGCTCGTCGGCCATGCGCCGAATCCAGCGGTCGGACTTGACGGTCATATTCGATTACCTTGAATGTTGATTTTGAAAGCGCGACGACGAAGCATAGCGGTCGCGCTGTTTGAAGTCCAGAAGAGAGTGGATGACGAGCGGTAAACGGTGCGCGGCAATTAATAGACCTCTTGCGAAAGTAGGGATCGACGAAAATATCGACCGCTAAATTGCTGGCTTCCGCATTCAGTCGAACTAACTTTCGCAACAGGTCTAATAAATGCGGGCGTCGCGCGTTCCATAGTTTTACCGCACGATGATTACTGCCCGCCGCTCGCCTGTCTTATTCGCAGCGTGCCGTCGCCGACGGTGAAGGAGAGCGTGGCCCCGCCCGCGCCCGCGCGTCCTTGCAGCGAGCGCTCGGTCGCCTTCGTATCCTCGCGCGGCGCGAGTCCGGCGTAAGCGTTCTCGACGCGACCCGTTCGCAACACCTCTGCGTCAACGTCGCCGTTGAAGCCCGCGGGCAGTTCGACCGTGAGGTCGCCGCTCGCGAGGCGAACGCTCATCCCGCGCCCTCGCCAACTCCGCGCGGGCACGCGCACGCTTACGGGGCCGCTCCTGAGCGTCGCCTCAACGTCGCCGCCCGCGAGAGTGAGTCCCGCGCCGCCGTCGCCCGCGTTGAGTCGCAGCGCGCCCTCTACGCCGCTTACGTTGAGCGCGCCCTGACCGGAATAGATTTCGAGGTCGCAAGACGAGGGCACGCGCAGGCGGTAATCTATCTTCCAAGGCATAGCGAGAAGATTTTTGGGCAGGTCGCGCGCTACGCGTTTCAGGTATTTGCGGTCGTGCACGCCGACGGTCGTCACTTGCAGCCGGTTCACGTCCGAGTCCAGCGTGAAGCCGTTGAGAGCGGAAAGCCGCGCGAGGTCTTCCTCGGTCGCGGCGCTCTGCTCGATGTCTGCGTTGATCTCGACCTCGCTCTTATCCCAAGCCTCGACGGTGATCGAGCCAACCGGCGCGCCGTAAATCGTGAGCGAGCCGCCGTAGCCCATGCGTCTGACTTCGTGCTTCGTCGTCGTGCGTTTCAGAAGTGGCTCGGACGGCGGCTCGGGCGCGTTCTTCTGCGCGACCGACTGCCTTCCGCTCTGGCGCGCGGCGACGGCGGAGGACGGCAGCGCGAGGGCGTTCGAGGCGAGCGCGAGAAGAAACGCGCACGCGACGAATCTCGACGGCATTCGATTTTTAGTTGGCGTGATTCTCATCCTTTGCAGGCTACACCAGCAGCAGTGTCGTCGCAACAAACATCCGTCCGTGCGAGACGCCATTGATTCGTGCGGGACGAGTGCGCGGGACGAGCGCGGCTGAAGAATTTAAACGCGGGCGGTGATTATCTGTCGGCGTGTGGTTGCGGATTATTCGTGGAGCGGTCAGCGCGGCATCAGCGAGATCGAGCCGCGCCCGTTCGTGGTGCTGAGCGAAGCCGCGCCGTCGCCGACCTTGCCGACGACCTTGCGCTTCTCGTTGATGAACTCGAACTGGCCCATCTGCGCAAAGCCGTTAAGCTCGATGTCGCGCGTCCGCGGGGCGACCGCCATCAGACGGAAGCCGCCCTCGGCGCTGATGTGGAGTTGTATGTCGCCCTGCGTCGAGTTGAGAACGTAAGTTCCGCCGCGCAAAAGTTCGGCGTCGAAGAGGATGTTTCCGACCGTGTTCTCGGCCATGACGGTCTGCGCTCGTATGCCGGTCAACTCGATGTCGCCCGCGCTCGTGACGTGTGCGCGAACCATCTCGCCGTGTACGTTTCGGATCGTGATGTTGCCGCTCATCGTGCTGATGTCAACGGTCGAGTTGACGGGCACCTGAATCTTGAAGTTGATGTCGCCCGTGTCCTCTCGATTATCGCGCCGCACGTCAATTGTGACGCCGCCGCCGCTCACCTCCGGCGTCATCTTCGCCGACGAAGACTCCATCGTCGCCGAGACGCGGACGCTGTTCTTGTCCCAAGAGACGACCTCAATCGTGCCGGAGCGGTTGATGAGTTGGACGCGTATGTTCGGCTGCGCGGGGTACTCGCGCGTGAAGCGCCGCTGCGCGAGGACGGCGGGCGCACAGGCGAGTGCGAAGACGAAGAGCGCTGAGGCGAAGACGAGACGCGACCGGCTCGCGCGCCGTGGTCGCGAGCGCGAGTCTGTGGCGTTGGGGGTTTCGTTGCGTGCTTCGGTCTTCATCGGGTTACGAACTTAAAAATTGATTGCGATCCTTAAAAGCGGCGGACGGCTCTTTGCGCCGGAAGCGCCCGCGCCCGTCGGCGCGCGAATGCGCGTGCGCGAGAAGTTTTTTGTCTGCGGCTCCGCTTGAGGGCGCGTCGCTACTACTCGCCGAACTCCCTTAGAAGTTCCGCCTTGTCCTGAAGGGCCGAGTTCAAAGCCTCCTCCGCCACCTCGTCGTGCGGATTCTGGCGAAGGTCTTCCAAAGACTCGTTCACGGTCTGGTCGAGCACGCTCAGGCTTTGGTCGAACGACGCACGCATGCGCGGGTTCCAACTCGCCTTGCGCGCCTCGACGCGCTGTTCCCAGTAGCGCAGGCTCGCCTCGTTCGGCTCGACGTAAGCGTTCGGATACGTCTCGTCGGAGACGACGCGGCGCACGGCGCGCTCCGTTCGAGGAACGCTCCGGTCTGACGCGACGTAACCGACTCCGAACGCGGTGACGAACGCGACCGACGCGGCGATGGCCGCGACGCCGGCGGCGAGTTGCGGGAGCGAAAGCTCCCAACGCTTATGAAACAACCGCTGCCAGAGGCTCTCACGCGGGCGGGCCGCCGCCGCGCGCGTCTCGCTCTCGACGGCGTTGCGGACGCGCAGCCAGAGAGCGCGCTCGTCCGGCGGGGCGTAGAGGTGCTCGCGCGAGTCGCGCGCGGCACTGATGATCGCGTGAAAATCCTGACGCTCAAACGCGCAGGCGGGGCACGCCGCCAGGTGCGCACTCACAGCCGCGTGCTCTCGATGGCCGAGCGTGCCATCGAGAAACTCGCTGAGCAATTCAAGACATTCCTCGCAGTTCATTTCAATCAACCTCTCGCGCTCGATTCGCCGCGCCGCTGCTGCTGCCTCCGGCTCGGAAGCGTGCGCGACACTCTTTGAAGCCTACTTCGGCTCGTTCTGTTGCCTCAGCAGTTGCCTTAATTTCATTCTGGCCTTGTGGAGTTGCGACTTCGACGTGCCCACCGAGCAACCCAATAATCTCGCCACCTCCTCGTGCTCGTGCCCCTCGACATCGTGCAACACGAAGACCGAACGATACCCCGGCGGCAACTGCGATACAGCCTTGTCCAAGGCTATCCTGTCTACCACTGGCATCTGCGATGGATTCTCAGTCCCTAAAACAACCTGCTGCGGCGCATCGCCTTCCTCTCCCGCCTGCTC